>JANNKU010000107.1:0-51264 GCA_031396445.1 Deltaproteobacteria bacterium
CCGCAAGGCGATGCTGCAGGACATGGCGGTGCTCACCGGCGGACAGGTCATCAGCGAGGAGCTCGGGCTCAAGCTCGAGAACGTGACGCTGAAGGATCTCGGCCGCGCGAAGAAGGTGGTGATCGACAAGGACAACACCACGATCATCGACGGTGCGGGCGCGCGGAAGGACATCGAGGCGCGCTGCAACGAGCTCCGCAAGCAGACCGAGGAGACGAGCTCCGACTACGATCGCGAGAAGCTCCAGGAGCGACTCGCGAAGCTCGTGGGAGGCGTTGCGGTGATCAAGGTCGGCGCTGCGACCGAGTCCGAGATGAAGGAGAAGAAGGCGCGCGTCGAGGACGCGCTCCATGCGACGCGCGCGGCCGTCGAGGAGGGCATCGTGCCCGGCGGCGGCGTGGCGCTGCTGCGCGCGCAGTCCGTACTGGGTGACGTCGAGAGCAAACTCGACGCCGAGCAGAAGGCGGGCGTGAACATCATTCGCCGCGCGGTCGAAGAGCCGCTTCGAATGATCGCCCAGAACGCCGGCATCGACGGCTCGATCGTGATCGAGAAGGTGAAGAGCGGCAAAGGCTCGTTCGGCTTCAACGCCGCAACGGAAGTGTACGAAGACATGGTGAAGGCCGGCGTGATCGACCCGACCAAGGTCGTGCGCTCGGCGCTGCAGAACGCGGCGTCGGTCGCGTCGCTGCTGCTCACCACAGAGGCGATGGTCGCGGAGAAGCCCAGCGAGAAGCACGACCACGGCGGCCCTCCCGGCGGCATGGGCGGGATGGGTGGCATGCCGGGCATGTAGCCCGATCGCTGCTCGCGATACGAAGCGAGGCCCCTGGAACCCACCCGGTCCCAGGGGCCTTTTGCTTGCCGGCGAGGGTCGCAGTCCTACCTCAAGCGCGCGGCTGCGCCGGTCGAAACGGGCGAGGGGGTTCACCCGCGTGTCTGAGGCCGAGGAGCTGCGTCGGCAGCGCGTGATCGAACGCCGCTTCCGATCGATGGGTCTCGAAGCGGGCGTGCTGCCCGGCGGTCGCGCCGTCGTCGCGACGCTGCTGCTCGGCCCGATGCCGTTCGAGACTCCCGAAGGGCCGCGCGTCCTCCGGGCGGTGCGCTTCTACACGCTCGGGCACGATCGCATCAAGTGCATGGCGCCTCGCGCGCTCTTCCATCTGCCCCCGATCCGCGTACTCGACTGTGAGAAGGCCGAGGATCTCGAAGCGCGCATCCGTGAGACCTGGACGCAGCGACTCGCGGTTCTGCGCGACGCGCGGCGCTGGCTCGATCGCCTCGGCGTGCAGATCGACGCCTCCCAGGGCGCGCCGCAATGGTGTTTCTCGCTCGGCCTCGACGATCCGCGGGCACGCGGCGCCGTAGTCGAGCCCGGTCGCGTGATTCTGCCTTCCCGCGGTCCGCTCTCCGGCCTTGCCCTACCCGACCCTGGCGAACGGGTCATGGCGCTCGACGCCAAGTGTCGCACCAGCACGGATCTCGAGATCGCCGTGTCGGTGCGACTCGAATCGCTCGCGCGCCGCAAACGAGAGGGAGGCGCGCGCCGCACCCATGACGAAAACTGCGATCTGCCCGCGCCGCGAACACCGCGCGGCATGCCGCTACTGCTCGTCGGCTCCCAACTTGCTGCCGCAAACGGACTCCAGGAATCGCTCCGGCTTCGCGGCTTCGAGGTGCGCTGCACCACGTCGGCCTCAGCTGCGATCGGATTGTTTCGCTCGCAATCGTTCGAGCTGGTGCTGGCTGAAACGAGGCTCGATCGGGGCGATGGGATCGAATTGGTGCCTGCGCTGCGTGCGCAGCCGGGCGTGCTCGATCTCCCTGTCGTGCTCTTCGACGAGCGGCCGAGCGAGCACCGCCGCAGCGCTGCCAAAGCCGCTGGCGCGAGCGGCTATCTGTCAGGACCGATCGACGCCGCGCGCCTGGCTTCCGCGCTCGCTCACCTCGCGAGCGAGCGCCGTCGACGTCGCTTCGCGCGATTCGAGCGCGCTGTCTCGGTCTCCTGGCCCGAGTGCGAATCGCCGGCCGTCACCACGGAGATCGGGCGCGGCGGGTGCCTCGTGCGCGGGGCGAGCCAGGCGCCGGCGCGTGGCCGCTTTGCACTCCACCTGCCGGAAACCGGCAAGACACTGCACGTCGAGGCCGACGTCATGTACCGGCTCGACGAATTGAGGTCCGGTCCGAGCGCGGGTGATGGCCTTCGCTTCTGCGGCTTCGACGACGGCGACGAAGCTTCGTGGATCGAGTACTTGGCAACGCTCGAGCTACGCGCGCGCGCTGATACCTGATCCGACGAGCGCCTCTCGCTGCCCGCTCGCCTCCAGCTCGCTGCGCGGAGGCCGACTCGAAAGTCGGCCTCACTCAACGAGCTGCGCTCGCCTCCAGCTCGCTGCGCGGAGGCCGACTCGAAAGTCGGCCTCCTTGCGCGCTCTCTCAGCCCCGATCAGAGGCCGCCGGACTCGATCTTGGCGCGGGCCTTGGTGATGTCGTGGTCCATCACGGTCTTGCGCTTGTCGGCGACGGCGAGCGCCTGCGACTCGCGCGCGAGCCGCGCGAGATATTCCTCGGTCGCCTTGACGGCCTCGTCGATGGCCGAACCAGAAACGCGAAGACCGCCCCCGTGTTGGGCGAGTAGCCGCTTGACCACCGCGTTGGGAAGCTCCCCCATCGAAAGACCCTCCAGCCATTTGAAGTGAGCGGCCATCCTAGGAGGCTCGGAACGGGCTTGTCAACGCGTACGGCGCTTCACCGGTCTCGGCCGCGGAGTCGCCTTGCTCGCATTGGCCGGCCCGGCGCCGTTTCGCGCCGCGTCCTCGGCAGCGCGCACCACCTCGCGCAGCGGAACACCGGCGCGCCTCGCGGCAACCTTGCAGTCCTCGTACTCCGCCGACGGCGTGCCGCGACCGCTCGCATCGCGCGCGATCTTGACGCGAATCGAACCGAAGGCCGTCGCAACCTTGCGTTCCTCGCGCGTGAGCACGACGCGCTCCATTTCGGCGACGCGCACGCCGAGCGTGGTGGATTCGGCGAAGAGCACGCGCGCCAGCACCTCGCGTTCGGCCGGGCGCGCGATCACGCGAATCGCAAAACCCGGTCGGTTCTTCTTCATCTGCAGGTGCATCAACGCCACGTCGAGAGCGCCGACTTCGAAGAGGCGCTCCATCAGATACTCGAAGTGCTCGGGATTGAGGTCATCGACGTGCGTTTCCAACACCACGACACGATCCCCGCCGAAACCGGCGCCGCGACCCAGCACGGCGCGCAATACGTTGGGCAGCCCTGCCGAACGCTCGTTGCCTGCTCCGATGCCGACCGCTTCGACGTGCATCGCAGGCAGCGCGCAGAACTCGTCGACGATCGTGCGCACGATGGCTGCACCGGTCGGTGTCACGGTCTCCCATTCGATGCCGGCGGGAACGATCGGGATGCCGCGCAGCAATTCGAGGGTCGCCGGCGCCGGTAGCGGCAGCATGCCGTGATCGGAGTTGATCGAGCCATGCCCGAGCGGCAGCGGCGAACAGGTGATGCGTTCGATGCCCAGTCGATGCAGGCCGACGGCCACACCGGTGACATCGACGATCGCGTCCACCGCACCCACTTCGTGGAAGTGAACGTCGTCGACCGCCGTGCCGTGTACGCGCGCTTCAGCAGTCGCAAGCGCCTCGAAAATCGCGAGCGCGCGATCGCGCACGCTGGGCACCAGCTTCGCGCGAGCAATCAGTCGGCGAATCTCGCGATACGAACGGCCGTGATCGTGCGCGTGTTCGCTGCGGGCATGCCGATGCTCCTCGTCGCCGTGCTCGTGCGCGTGGACGAGTCGGCCATGGCGATGCATGCGGGCGCGCCCGGGACGCGGCTGCGGAACCCGCACTTCGACGTAGTTGGCTTCGAGTGGACCGCGCGTGACGCGATCCACCTCGAGCTTGAACGGAACATCGAGACTGGCGAGATCGGCCTCGAGCACCCGCTTCGGGAGTCCGAGATCGAGCAGCGCACCGAGCAACATGTTGCCCGCAATGCCCGAGAACGCGTCGAGGTGCAGAATGCGCGGACCCGTCGCCGCGTGCGGAGCCGCAGCGTGCTTCGCCTTCGAAGCGCCGCGCGCTGCGACGCGCTTTGCGCTCTGTCGCTTGCCAGGTCCGCTAGAGGCGGTTGATGAGCGTTGCGACATGGGCGGCCCCGAATCCGTTGTCGATGTTGACTACACACACGTTCGATGCACAGCTCGTCAGCATGCCGAGCAGCGCAGCGACACCACCGAACGACGCGCCATAGCCGACGCTGGTCGGCACCGCGATCACCGGCTTGTCGACCATGCCGCCCACCACCGAAGGCAGCGCGCCTTCCATCCCGGCGATGACGATCAACACGCGCGCCTTCCGGAGCTGCTCCGACGACGCGAGCAGACGGTGGATCCCGGCGACTCCGACATCGTGCAGCGTCTCGACCGGATTCCCATAGTGCCGCGCGACACCGGCGGCCTCCGCCGCCACGGGCAGATCCGAAGTTCCGGCGGAAACGACGAGAATGGTGCCGTTGCCACGGATCGGCGGCTCGCCATCCGCATAGCAGAGCAGCCGGGCTGGCGCGTCGTGCGAGCCGCCAGGCACGGCGCGCACTACGGCGTCGGCGGTTGCGGGATCGACGCGTGTGACGAGCACGGAGAGTCCGGCGGCGCGTTGTGCGCGCACGATCTCGGCGATCTGCTCAGCCGTCTTGCCCGGCCCATACACGACCTCCGGTAGCCCAGATCGGAGTGCGCGATGCGTATCGACACGCGCGTGCGGCGTATCGACGAACGGGAGATGGGCGAGGCGGTCGAGCGCTTCCGAGGGGTTCACCTCGCCGCGCTGCACGCCCTCGAGCAACGCTCGGAGTCGATCTCGGTCCACGGCGGCGCACAGTATCAGAAGGGTCCGCGCGCTGCTTCGCCGGGAACCTCCGTCGGAATCCAAACGAGTTCGACTTGCGAACGACCTGCGTCATCGACGAGATGCGTTTCGATGCAGACGCGGCCAACCGCGCGTGTACGCCACGCGGCGAGCGCGGGACCGGTCGCATCGAAGACCAGACTCGGCAGCGACGGAAGAACGCGCGAGCCAACGAGATCAGCGACCGCAGAGAGCGCGTGCGACGCGAGGATGTTGCCCACCTCGCGCAGCGCCGATTCGACGTGCGATGCAGCGGCCTCGACGCCGACCAGTTCTTCGACGAGCGAGCGGCGCGCGGCGCCCGGCAGGCGCAACACGAGCGCGCCGCCCATCGCGCCCTGCACTTCGAAGAAGATCCAGGCATCGTCGTCGGCGAGCGGCGTTGCGCTGGCCGCGGAGGTTCCCATGCGCACGCGCGGAACCGACATGCGAATCGGACGGCGGATCAGCCGCGCGAGCGCCGTCGCAGCGTGGCCCGCACCCACGTTGGCCAGTTCGCAAAGCCGGTCCAGCTCTTCTCCGACATCGTGGAATGCAACGTTCTGCATGCGAGCAGGCTCCTAGCGCAACTGGTTCAGGTCGAGCAGGAAGACGGGCCGGCCATCGCCGAGCACCGTCATCCCCGCGAGTGGGCGCAACGAGGCGAGCAAAGCTGGCAACGGCTTCACGTAGATGTCCTGCTGACCGGCGAGCTTCTCGACGCGCAGCGCAACACGCTCGCCACGCAGATCTGCGATCACGAGCGGCGCCGCGGCGTTCGTCGTCGCGGGCCAGCCGAGTCGCTCCGCGAGATCGAGCACGAGCACCGGCTCCTCATCGATCAACGCGAAGCACTCGCCCGCGCTCCCCTCGATCGCGCCGGGCTCGAGTTCGACGACACGCTCCACTTTCGAGATCGGAACCGCCACCGTCTCGCCGCCGAGAACGACGAGCAGCACGCGCTGCACTGCGGCCGCGATCGGAACGCGCAACAACGCCGTGGTGCCGGCGCCCGGACGCGTCTCGAGCCACACCGCGCCGCCGAGCGACTCGAGTGTCGAGCGCACCGCATCCATGCCGACACCACGCCCCGAAATGTCCGAGACGCTCGCCTTGGTGGAAAGCCCCGGATGAAAGGCGAGTTCGACGAGTTCCTCGGGCGGGAGATCATCGGCGAGCGTTGCGTGGACGAGACCCGCCGCGACCGAGCGTTCGCGCAGTGCATCGAGATCCATGCCCGCGCCGTCGTCGCTGACGGCGATGCGGATCGCGTCCTTTTCGCGTGTCGCCTCGATGTGCAGCGCGCCCGTCTCGGGCTTGCCGGCCTGCTTGCGCAGCTCGGGCGACTCGAGGCCGTGATCGACCGCATTGCGCACCAGATGAACGAGCGGGTCGTAGAGCCGATCGAGGATCGAGCGATCGAGTTCGAGTTCGGCGCCAGAGAGCGTCACATCGACGCGTTTGCCGGTGCGCGTCGCTACCTCGCGCGCGACGCGCGGGAGATTCTCCATGACGCGCAGCAGCGGCGTGGTACGCAGCGCGAGCGCGCGCCGCTTCAGCTCACCGACGACACGATCCATCTGATCGAAACCACCGGACAGGCGCGCGTCTTGACCGATCCCATTGGTCTCGGCGGCGGTGCGCAACTGGCTGGTGGTGAGGATCACCTCGCCCACCGTGCTGAGGAAGCGATCGAGCGTCTCGTTGGGAACGCGCACCGAAGGCGGCGGTCGCGGGACGATTGCGCGCACCGGCTCGACCTTCGCGCGAGCGGGCGACGCGCCCGTCGCAGTTTCGACTACGACAGGCGCCGCGCTTTTTTTGGCGACTCGGGATCGTCGAGCGCCGCAAGCAGCTCCGCATCGGGCGGCGGCGCTTCACCGGTGTCGCGCACGACGGCGACCATGCGCTCGAGGCTTTCGAGACCGCGAAACAGTACGGCGACACCTTGCTCGTCGTCGATCCGGCCGCGCTTGCGCCATGCGCCGAGTCGATCCTCGAGACGGTGCGCGAGTTCGCTCACCGCGTCGTAGCCGAGTGACGCACCCATGCCCTTCATCGAGTGCATCATCCGGAACACGGTGTCGATCTCCGCGCTGGCGCGCGAATCTTTTTCGAGCGTCAGCAGCGCCTGCCCGATCTCGGCCAGATGTTCGGTCGCCTCTTCGAGGAAGAGGTTCCGATACTTGGCGAGATCCACTACGGCGCCTTCTCGGCGAGCTTTCGCAGCGTCTCGATCACTGCATCGGGCTTGAAGGGCTTCACGATGTAGTCCGAGGCGCCTGCCTGCAGCGCTTCGGTCACCAGCGCTTCCTGGCCGAGGGCGCTCACCATCGCGACCTTGGCGGTCGGATCGAGCGCGATGATTTCCTTCACCGCGTCGATGCCGGAGCGCTTCGGCATCACGATGTCCATCGTGACGATGTCGGGTTGCAAGCGTGAGAACTCTTCGACGGCGGCGCGGCCATCGGCGGCCTCGCCGACCACTTCGAACCCTTCGGGCTCGATGATGTCGCGAATCAGCTGTCGCATGAATCGCGCGTCGTCCGCGACCAGCACTCGAACCGTCATGCTCTTCCTCCCTGTTGTTCGATCACGCGCTCGGCTCGTTCGAGCAGGCGCGCAGCGTCGAGCACGGCCACGATGCGGCCGCGCAAAGGTCTTCGTTCCACCACGAGCCCATCGCTCGTCGGCGGGCCAGCGGGTACGTCCACGAGCCCGAGCACACGATCGACCGGAACGCCGAGGCGCCCCGACTGACCGCCGGGCGCACCCAGCACCAAAACGTGTTCCGGCCGCGTTGCCGTCGCCGGCTCGTCGAGCAACGCGTCACGCGCGACGATCGGCAGCGCGTCGCCGTGGTGATTGATCACGCCAGCGACACCAACGGGCAGCGTCGGGATCGCCGCGAGCTGCGACCATTCGGTCACCTCGAGCACGTCTGCGATCGGCAATGCGTAGGCGCCGCCGCCAACTTCGAAGAGCACGAGCCGGCGCTCGTCCGGGCCGGTCACGCGAGCGGCCGCCCGTTGCGATCGATCTGGAAACGCTGCAGCGCACCGCGCATCTCGTCGGCGAGTGCGCTCATCGACTGCGCGGATGCGACGGTCTCCGCCATCGTCTCGAACTGACCTGCCGCGGCGCCCGCGACTTCGCGCACGGCGTCGGCGTTGGTCACCGCGACACGCGCGATCTCCTCGACGGAGGTCACCATCCGTTCTGTGTCACGCGCCTGCGCATCGGCTTCCTGGAAGATCTCTTCCGCACGCGATGCGGCTTCCGACACCGCGGACTGAATCTGCTCGAGCGAGTGCGCGATCGTGTTCACATCGTCGCGGCCCTCGGCGATCACCTGACTCGACTGGCGCATCTCGTCGGCCACCTGCGCCGTCTCGGCCTGGATCTCATTGACGAGCTTCGAGATCTCCTCGGCGCTGCGGCTCGCACTCTCGGCGAGCTTGCGGATCTCGTCCGCGACCACCGAGAAGCCACGTCCAGCCTCCCCCGCACGCGCCGCTTCGATCGACGCGTTCAGCGAGAGCAGGTTCGTGCGCCCGGCCACGCTGTGAATCATCTCGGTGATCTGGTGGACGTGTCGCGTCTTCGCTTCGAGTCGGAACACCAGGCCGCCGGCGTCCTCGACGCGTTGGAACACCGTCTTCATCTTCTCGAGCGCGAGTCGCGACACATCGACGCCCGCGTGCGCCTTCTGGTTCGCCTCGGCGGAGAAACCAAACGCTTCGCGTGCGCGGCCCGCGTTCAATTCGATCGCCTGCGCGATGTCGTGGATCAAGCGCCGCGCGCCTTCGAGCAATTCCTGCTGATGCTCGACGCCCTTCGCGACACCTTCGACGGTCGCCGAGATCTCCTCGGTGCCGAGCCGGCTCTGCTGCGTCGATTGCGAAAGCTCCGTCGCCGCGGACGAGAGCCGGTCGGAGCCGTGCTGCACGTGCTCGACCAGCAGTCGCAGACTGTCGAGCATGCCCGCAATGCTCGCGGCGAGTTCGTCGGTTTCGTCCGGGAAGTGCCCGCGCCGCGCCTCGACATCGGTGCGCAAATCGCCCGCGCGAATCCGATCGGTGACACCGCGGAGCCGCTCGAACTGTCGTCCCAACTCGCGCGACAAGAAGAAGCCGAGCACGCCGCCGACACCGAGCGCAACGAAAGCCGTCGCCCACGGAGCGACGACCAACCCCGACGCCGCCACGACGTGGGGAAACGCAACGGCCGCGGCCGCGACCAGCAGCGAACGGAGCACGAATTTGTGCGAGAGCGCTAGGCGCACGGACCCCGTATCGGTCCCGGCGGTCGCGGCCTTGAAGCAACTCGGTGGCAGGGGTCCCGGATTCGGGACTCGGCCTGATGAACGGCGCCGCTCGCCGGTGGCTCGCTACGCGGGATTGTCGACCTGATGAACGGCGCCGCTCGCCGATGGCTCGCTACGCGGGATCAGAAGTGCGCGAAGCCTTGGCGCAGGTGTCGAGGAACGCCGCGCAGGCCGGGCTCCTTCGTGATTGTGCCGATCTCGGTGACGGCAACGCCAAGCCGTTGGCGAAGGGAGGACGCGGTTGCCGCGCCAGGCCGCAGCGTGAAGAGCAGCTCGTAGTCCTCGCCGCCTGCGAGCGCGAGTTGCAGCGGATCGACGCCGAGGCGCGCGCAGGCGGCGGCGAAGCGCAGCGGCCGCGGAATTCGCGTCGGATCGATCTCCGCACCGACACGCGAGGAACGCAGCAGGTGGCCGAGATCTGCGACGAGGCCGTCTGAGACGTCGATACACGCGCCGACTCCGCGCAGCCGTACGAGCGCCTGCCCCGCAGCGAGGCGCGGCTCGGGAGCAAACCGTACGCGGCCACCGCGGGCCGCGCATTCGACTGCGAGCGCTGCGCCGCCGAACGTGCCGGTCACGAAGATTCGATCGCCCGGCTTAGCGTTTGCGCGCGTCAATGCGCGACCGCGCCGAACGGCACCCAGCACCGTCAGCGTGAGCGAAGTCTGCCGGGCGCGCGCGACGTTCCCGCCGACGAGCGGCGCTTGCCAGCGCGCAGCGCCATCGAGCAATCCGCGAGTAATGCCTTCGGCGCATGCGACGGAGAGCGTCGGTGGCGCCGCCAGTGCAGCGAGGACCCCGATCGGTCGCGCGCCCATCGCGGCGAGATCCGAGAGCGCCGCCGCGAGCGCGCGACTCCCGATCGCGCGCGGCGTCTCGCTCACGAAGCGGAAGTGCACGCCCTCGACGAACGCGTCGGTCGAAGCAGCAAGGTCTTCGCCGGCGCGCAATCGCAGCAGCGCCGCGTCGTCGCCAATGCCGAGCACGACGCCGCGCAGCGGCCCCGCGCGCGACGCCGCGCGCTCGATCCGACCGATCAGCGCAAACTCACCGATGTCGCGCACGTTCACGCGACGACCCTAGCAACCCGGCAAACCGGGCAAACCGGGGCCGGGCGTCAGGTTATTGCGCTGTCAGGTTATGGGCCGCGCCACTTCGCAGTCGCAACGACCTGACCTCAAACAAGCGACGCGGGGTCCTCAGCCCTTCAGTCCTTCGAGGCGGCGGTGGCGGGGGCGTTCGAGGCACGGCCGCTGGTGCGACTCGCGCTGCGGCGGCGCGGCGCGGGCGATTCGGCTTCGAGTGCGGCGGCGAGCACCTGCTCCATCGTCGAGACCGGGATGAAGCGCAGCCGGCGCTTGGCTTCGCGCGGGATTTCTTCGAGATCGGGGACGTTGCGCTCCGGCACGATCACGTGCGTGATGCCGGCGCGCAGCGCGGCGAGCGCTTTCTCGCGCACGCCACCGACCGGCAGTACGCGACCGCGCAGCGTGACTTCCCCGGTCATTGCGACGTCGGCGCGTACTGCGCGACCGGTTGCGAGCGATACGAGCGCCGTGGCGAGCGTCACGCCGGCTGACGGCCCGTCCTTCGGAATCGCGCCCGCCGGCACATGCACGTGTACCTGTCGGCGCGCGATCGGCTCGTCGTCGATTCCGCAGCGCGCTAGATGCGCGCGCGCCCACGTCAGAGCGGCCTGCCCCGATTCCTTCATGACGTCGCCGAGTTGACCGGTGAGCACGAGGCCCTGCCCCGCCGTCGTGACGACTTCGATCGTCAGCACTTCGCCACCTGCCTCGGTCCACGCGAGACCGTTCGCAACGCCCACCTCGCCGACCGTGTTCAGCTCGGAATCGAGATGACGCGGCGGACCGAGAAAGCGCGACAGGGTTCGCGCCGTCACGCGCACGTGGGCGCCGTCGCCCTCGGCGGTCTTGCGCGCGACCTTGCGACACACCTTGGCGACCTGTCGCTCGAGATTGCGCACGCCGGCTTCGTGGGTGTAGTTCGTCACGACGCGCTCGACGGCCTCGCGCGACCACTCGATGGCGTCGGCGGTGAGCCCGTGCTCGTCCATTTGTCGCGGCACCAGGAACGAGCGCGCGATCTCGACCTTCTCCTCCGGCGTGTAGCCGGGCAGCCGGATCACTTCCATGCGGTCGCGCAGCGGGCCCGGAATCGGATCGAGCAGGTTCGCCGTGGTGATCCAGAACACCTTCGAGAGATCGAAGGACACGTTCAGGTAGTGATCGCTGAACTTGCCGTTCTGCTCGGGGTCGAGCACTTCGAGCAGCGCCGACGACGGATCGCCGCGGAAGTCGCTGCCGAGCTTGTCGATCTCGTCGAGCATGAACACCGGATTGTTGGTGCCGGCCTGGCGCAGGCCCTGGATGATGCGACCGGGCAGCGCGCCGACGTAGGTGCGGCGGTGGCCGCGAATCTCCGCCTCGTCGCGCACACCGCCGAGCGACATGCGCACGAACTCGCGTCCCATCGCGCGCGCGATCGAGCGGCCGAGCGACGTCTTGCCGACGCCGGGCGGGCCGACGAAGCACAGAATCGGCCCCTTCGAGTCGGAGCGCAGCTTGCGCACGGCAAGCGCTTCGAGGATGCGGTCCTTGATGCCGTCGAGGTGCGCGTGATCGGTGTCGAGAATCGCGCGCGCGTTGACGAGATCGAGTCGCTCGGGCGACGACACGGACCAGGGCAGTTCCGCCATCCACTCGAGATAGCCGCGCACCACCTGCGCCTCGGGACCGTCCGGATGCATGCGCTCGAGGCGCTGCAACTGGCGCATCGCTTCGGTCTCCGCTTCCGGCGACAGGCCGACATGGCGCAGTTTCGCGCGGTACTCCTCCAACTCTTCGAAGCGCGGATCTACTTCGCCGAGTTCCGCCTGGATCGCGCGCAGCTGTTCGCGCAGGTACTGCTCGCGATGTCCGCGCGAGATCTCTTCCTTCGCCTGCGACTGGATCTCCGCCTGCATCGCCGTGACTTCGAGCTCGCGACGCAGCAGCGCGTCGACGCGGCGCAATCGCGCGAGCGGGTCCTGGATCTCGAGGATCTCCTGCGCGTCCTCGAGCCGCAGCTTCAGGTTCGATGCGACGAGGTCCGCAAGGCGCCCCGGTTCCTGCACGTTCGAGATCACCGAGAGCACCTCGGGCGGCAGGTTCTTCAGCGACAGCAGCTCCTCGACACGCGAACGCACCGCGCGCATCACCGCTTCGATCTCGACCGACCACGCCGGCTCGCGATCCGCGGGCAGCGGTCGCACGCAGGCCCACAGCGACGACTCGTGATCGACGAAGTCCTCGATCTCGGCGCGCGCGATGCCCTGCACCAGCACCTTCACGCGACCGTCCGGAAGCCGCATCGAGCGCATCACCATCGCGACCGTGCCGTGGCGATAGAGCCCGGTCGCTTCGGGGTCGTCGATCTCGGGGTCCACCTGCGCGGTCAACAGGACGCAGCGATCGCCGGCGAGCGCGTCCTCGACCGCCTGGATCGTGCGTTCGCGCGTCAAGAAAAGCGGGATCGCCATGTAGGGAAACACCACGAACTGGCGCAGCGGAACGACGGGCAGCTCAGCCGGGATCTCGACGCTCTTGTTGGGTTCGGTCATGGCGTGCGTTTCGACGCCTGCCGTCGGCGACTTGAGAAATGCAGTGCACCGCGATTTCGAGTATCCGATTGCGCATGGCGAGATCAACACGCGTTCCGATCGTTGGGCCTTCGTTTCGTCTGCCGCGTTGGGTCGCGGGATTCGTCGCGGCCCGAGTCGGCGGTCGCCGGTTGCGCGTGCCGGAATTGCGCATGGATCTCGCGATCGCGCTCGCGCGGGAGAACGTTCGTCGCGGCAGCGGCGGCCCCTTCGGCGCTGCGGTTTTCGAGCGCGACACGGGACGCCTCGTCGCCGTCGGCGTGAACGTCGTGGTGGCGAGCGGCTTGTCGCTCGCGCATGCGGAGATGCTGGCGCTCTCGTTCGCACAGCGCGCAAGCGGTCGCGTCGATCTCGGCGCTCGCGGGTCGATCGCGCACGAGCTCGTGACCAGCAGCGAGCCGTGTGCGATGTGCTTCGGCGCAATTCCCTGGTCGGGCGTGCGACAACTCGTCTGCGGCGCGCGCGCGAGCGATGCCGAAGCGATCGGCTTCGATGAAGGCCCGAAGCCCGCGCGCTGGGTCGATGCACTCGAACGCCGCGGCATCGCGGTCGTGCGCGATCTGGGTCGCGCCGAGGCGCGCGCAGTGCTGCGCGCATACGAAGGACCGAGCTACTGAGCAGATGCGAGATCCCGTCCGACGCCGCGATGCAGCGCCGGACGAGATCTCGATCGATCAGCGCCTGCGCGCGCGACGGCTCAGTGCAGCGAGCAGCGGGAGAGCGATCACGAGCTCGGCGCCGAGTCCGCAACCCGACGGCGGGTTCGGCGTCTCGAGATTCCGGAACGCCACCGCGCACTGCGGGTCGGGCGTCGCCATTCCCGATCCGCCATCCCAATCGATCGCGGTATCGCCGTCGTTGTCGAGGTCGTCGTCACACGCGGGATTCTCGAGGACGCTGGCCGCGTTGAGGCAACCCGGATCCGCGGGGTAGTCGATGAGGGTGTCGCCATCGTCATCGACGCCGTTGCCACACGCGGGCAGCGGCATGCTCTCGAGATTGTGCGATGCGCTCACACACTGCGGATCGGCGAGGTCGACGAGCGTGTCACCGTCGTTGTCGGCACCGTCGTTGCACTGCGGATTCTCGAGCGTCGCAGCGGCGCTCGCACAACCCGGGTCGGCCGGGAAATCGACGACTGTGTCGCCGTCGTTGTCGAGGCCATCGCTACAGGCAGGGAAGACGGCCAGCTCGATGTCGTCCGAAGCGCTCGCGCAGCCCGGGTCGGCGAGATCAACGAGCGTGTCGCCGTCGTTGTCCGAGCCGTCGTTGCACTCGGGACTCTCATCGTTGCTGTTCGCAGTCGCGCAGCCAGGATCGGTCGGGAAGTCGGCGAGCGTATCGCCGTCGTTGTCGAGGCCGTCGGCGCAGGCCGGTGCTTCGATCGGGTCAGCGCCATCCGCGCAGTCCGGATCGGCGAGATCGACGAGCGTGTCGCCGTCGTTGTCCGTGCCGTCGTCGCATTGCGGATTCTCGACGTTCGACATTGCGTCCACGCAGCCCGGATCGGCCGGGAAGTCGATCAGCGTGTCGCCGTCGTTGTCGAGCGCGTCGCTGCAGGACGGGAAGATCGCGAACTCGTCGTCGTCCGACGCGCCCAGGCAGCCCGGGTCGGAGAGATCGATGAGCGTGTCCGAATCGTTGTCGGTGCCGTCGTTGCACTGCGGGCTCTCGGTCGTGCTTCCCGCGCTCGCGCAGCCCGGATCGGCAGGGAAGTCGATCAGCGTGTCGCCATCGTTGTCGAGGCCGTCGCCACACGCGGGCGGCGGCGGCGCTTCGAGGTTGTCCGAGGCACTCGAGCAGTCGCCGTCGGCGAGATCGATCAGCAGGTCGGCGTCGTTGTCGAGGCCGTCGTTGCATTCCGGATTCTCGATCGTGCCTGCGACGCTCGCGCAGCCCGGATCGCTCGGATGGTCGAATCTGCCGTCGCCATCCTGGTCGATGCCGTCCGAGCAGACCGGCAGCACGCCGCCCTTCACGATCTGGAAGTGATCGAGCACGTTGCCCGAGACGCCGATCATGCGCGCGTCGAGCTGGCGACCGACCACGTCGATCACCATCGAGCCGAGGATGTTGAGGCTCGTCTCCATCACCGGATGATTCAGCGAGCCGCCCGATATCTGCGATGCGCTGCCGGGTACGGCCGAGACCGTTCCGGTGTTGGGATCGGTGCCGAGGTTGCTCTTCACGTAGGCGCCATTGCCGGCGGGATCGCCGTCGCCCGCGTCCACCGCGTGGAGTCCTGGGCTGTAGGTTCCCGACAGACCGTAGTGTCCGTCGAGCAGTACCGAGCGTTCGTAGCTGTGGCTGTGACCCGTGAGAACCAGGTCGACGCCGTACGCCTCCATCACCGGCTGGAAGCGCTGGCGCATCTCGATCAGCTGCGACTCGCTGTCCGAATCGTGCGAGCCCTTCGTGTACGGCGGGTGGTGCCAGATCGCGACCACGAAGTCCTTGTCCGTCGCCGCGAGATCGGCGCACGCCCACTGATACATCGCGCCGGCGCCACCGCCGCCGATCGGACAGATGTTGGTGGTGGGATTCGCGGGCGCCGTGCGACTGGTGTCGTGCGAGTCGAGCGTGACGACGTGCACGTTGCCGTAGTCGAACGAGTAGTACGCCTCGGTGCCGCTCGCGACGCCGCCGGCTTCGCCGGCCGTCGGGAAGGTGTGCGAGTCGTAGTACGGACCCGTCTGCGTCGGCGAGTCGGCGCCGCCGGTGCCGAACTCGTGATTGCCGGGCGCCGACCAGAACGGCGTGTTTCGCATGATCGTCGGATAGATGTTGAACTGCCCGTTCGTGAACTCGGTGTCGGTGCCGCTGTTGTAGGCGTTGTCGCCGAGCATCAGCCACAGGTCGGCGAGCTGACCTCCTGCGTAGGTCGTGTAGCCGTTGCGGACGGCCGGGGCGTCGATGCAGCCCTGCGCCGAGGCGGCGCACACCCCGTGGTCGCCCGTCACCCAGATGCGGATCGGACGGCGCTGGCCGGCGAGCGGCGGCACCTCGAGGTAGTGATTCGCATCGCCACCGGCGAGTGTCTGCGTGGTGGACCCGACGGAGTAGAAGATCTTCGTCTCGGTCGGCAGGCCGGTGATCGGCACGACGTGCTCGGTGCGCGTGCCTGCGACGTCGACGGTGTTGGTGAGCGAGCCAGCGGAGAGACCCCAACGGACGCGCGTCGTGCTCGCCGTGGTGGTGCGCCAGCGGAGTACGGCACTCGTCGGCGTCACGTTCTGGATGTAGGGCGCGCGGGCGAGTGAGAGCGTCACGCCGCTGGTCACTTGCAGCGACGCGTTGAAGCTGATGTCGCTGCTGGTGGCGAGGTTCTGGTGGATCTCGACCGCGAGCACGTTGGTGCCGTTCACGAGACCGGTCGGAGAGAGCGCGAAGGTGATGAGGAACGTCTCGCTGGAGCCCCCGACCGCGGTGGATGCTGGCGAGATGTACGTGATGGGCGGGACGGGCATGTTCGAGCTGGCGATCTGGGTGCCGTTCAGATAGACGATCGCGCCGTCGTCGCGCTGGAGCTTCAGCTCGAGCGCGGAGATCGAGCTGACGTCGCTCACCGTGAAGCTCTTGCGGAAGTAGGTGGTGATGTAGTTGGCAGACGCGCAGCCCGGCGCATTCGGGCCGCAGTTCACCACGGTGGCTTCGCCGCCATCGCCGTAGCCGAGTTCGGCGGGACCCTGCGCCCAGGTTCCATCGGCGAAGGCGGTCGCGCGCCACGCGGTGCCCTGATCGCTGCCGTTGTCGAGGTAGCGCCAGGTCGCGCCGATCGACACCAGGAAGTCGCCCGGGCTCTCGGCGAACGCGGCCGGTGCGGCGAGCGTTCCGATCATGAACACCAGCGCGAGTCGTACCGCGCGGACGGCTTTGCGGTTTCGGGCCTTCACTGATCGTCTCCCTTTGCGAGGCGCGCAATGCCTTCGCGCGCCTGTGATTCGAGCTGTTTCGCGGCGGGCGTTGCCCGCCGCGCCTGGGTTCGTGCATCGAGCGCCGCGAGCGCTTCCGCGTAGGCGTCGCGCGCCGCTTGCGGGCGGCCGGCGCGCTCGAGGATTGCCGCGCGACGGAGCAGAAGTGTGTCGCGCGCGAGGACCCCGCCCCCAGCAAGGCGATCGAGACGCGCAATCGCGGCATCGCCCTGCCCGGCGCGCACCTCGAGATCGAGCGCCGCTTGTTCGAGCGCGGGAACCGAGCCGAGCGTTGCGATGGCCGTCTCGGTCACGCGCAATGCGTCGGCCATCCCATCGGGGCCGCCGGCCATCTCCGTCGCGTGGATCCGCTCGAGCTGCACGTCTGGACTCGAAGCGGGAGCGATCGCAACGAGAGCTGCGTACGAGTCGGCCGCTTCGCGCCAGCGTTCGAGACCGGCAAGCGCACGCGCGTGCGCGAGAATCGTCGGCGCATCCTGCGGCGACTGCGCGCGGGCAGAGCGGAGCGACGCCTCGGCGTCGCGGAAGCGGCGTTCCTCGAGCCAGATCAGACCGCGATCACGCTGCGCGAGTCCGCGATCGAGACCCAGATCGACGGCCTGGGTGAGATCCGCGTGCGCCTGCAAGAAGCCTCCGCGACGCCGCTCGAGCACGGCGCGGCTGCGCCACAGCTCGGGGTCACTCGGGGTTGCGGCGATCGCTTCGTCGAGCCGCATGAGCGTCGCGTCGCGATCCTCGTGTGCATGCACCGGGACCGACCCGAGCGCTACGCAGATCAGGATCAGCGCGAGTCCACGGTAGATCCGGTGTTGCAGCATGGTGGACTCGACTCGCATCCCGATCAGGCAGAATTCCGGGGCGGCGCGCAAGGCACCTGCCCCGGAACCCTACTCGATCTCGATTGCGCTACGAGCGCCGGGCCGGGCGCCGCGCGCCGAGCAGCGCCACGCCGCCGCCGAGCAGCAGCATCGTGGTCGGCTCGGGAATCACCTCGTAGGTGACCGTGAGGATCGGCCGGTTCGCGATCGTGGCCGTCTCGCTCGAATCGAAGAGCCAGCCGTCTGTGCAGCCGGTGACGGGGGCCGCGCCGGAGTTCGAGCAGGGCTTCACCGCCCAGCCGCGGGTGCTGAGTGCGACATTGTCCGCCCAGATCTGCAGGGAGGTCGTGACGTCGAAGTTGACGAGCGCGCCGGCCGTGTTGGCGCCGGGGCTGAGGACGGCTGCCGTCGCAGTCGTGGCCGCCTCGGTGTTGTTGTACGAGATGCCCGACGTGAGGCTGGTCCAGGTCGAAGTCTCGTCCCACGTCGCGATCATGCGATGCAGGTCGAAGCGCGTTGCGTTGCTGATGTCGCCCGCTGCGCTCCCGGTCCTCACCGTGAGCGTCGCGCTCAAGATGATGATGTTGCCGGGGCCGACGTCCGGGATCACACCACCGCAGCGCGACGGGCCCGCGGGGCAGTTGAAGAGGTTGTCGAAGCGGATCAGACCCGTGACGACCTGCGCGTTGGTCTCTGCGGTGCCGAGGTCGTCGTCGCCGTCCGAGTAGACCTTGACGTTGGCGCCTTGGTTGGTGCCCGTGGCGTCCTCGTGAACGTAGGTGTCCTTGGTGCCGGCATAGCCGCCGACGCCATCGCGAAAGCTGACCGTCACCGGCAGCGCGCTCGCTTGCGTGGCAATCCCCACGGCCGCGGCGCATGCCAACAGCACGAATCCCCGCATCGTTCGCATGTCAAATCCCCCGCCGATCTTGCCAATCCCCCCCCGGCTACTTCTGTCGGGAGGGAGTAATGGGCGATGAGTGCGGTCGAGGGGACCCCTTCCCAGGGAGGTTCGATCGACGCAAGGGAGATCATGTGCAAAGCCAATGCCACGCTGGCGGTTCCGGCCGTGCCGCGGAAGTCACTGAATCCGCATCGGACTACCTGACTCGATGTGAGTTCGTGACGAAACCGAGGCAGTTCGGTGTGAAGCCGTTTTCTACCGATAGGTAAAGTCCTTCTGCACGCCATCGGGTTCGCGTGCCGAGCCGGGCCGGCCGCGATCGACGCCGCCCTCTCGGCATAGGCTTGCTCCACTGAGACACCGCGGGTCCTGGCCCGCAGTTGAGCAGTGAGGCGCTGGCGTACCGGAGCTATCGCGAGATGTCGGCGATCTGGGACGAGCCGATCCACCTGACGACTGGCTACGCGGCGGTGTCGAAGGGCGATCATCGTTTCGACCCGGAGCACCCACCCTTCGCACGCGCGTGGGCGGCGCTGCCACTGCTCTTCGTGCCGGGACTCGAGGTGCGTACGGATGGCGTGGACGCGATCCCGCCGCGCCCCTGGGCGTGGGACGAACAATTCTCGTTCGCGCATCGCTTCCTCTACGTCGAGAACGACGCGGATCGATTGCTCTACGCCGCGCGCGCCATGATCTTGGCGCTGGGCCTGCTGCTCGCGGGACTGGTGTTCGCGTGGGCGTACGAATTGGCGGGGCTACCGGCGGCGGTGTTCGCGCTCGTCGGTTGCCTCCTCGAGCCGAACCTGATGGCGCACGCATCGCTCGTCACGACCGACATGGCGCTCACCTGTTTCTACTTCGGAACGATCTACTTCCTGTTGCGGACATGCCGCCAGCGCAGCGCGTGGAACGTCGCCGGGCTCACCCTCTTCTTCGTACTCGCGATGATCTCGAAATACTCAGCGCTGCTGCTGATCCCCGTCGTCGCCGTGTTGCTCGCTGTGTCGGTGTTCCGCTTGCGAACGCTGCGGCCGGGAATTGCGTGCGCACTCCTCGCCCTGCTCGCCGCGACGACCTGGGTCGGCATCTGGGCCGCCTCCGATTTCCGTTACACACCCTACGACTCCCAATCTCGGTTCTTCCGCTTTCAATACGATCCCGTGGTCGGCGAGCGGGTTCCGCGCCTGGCCTCGACCGTGTCGGCGGTGGACGATCTCCGGCTGCTGCCCAACGCCTACACGCAGGAGTTTCTGCTCTCGCAGGCGAAGTCCATGTCGCGGGGCGCGTTCCTCGCGGGCGAACGCAGCTCGACGGGCTGGTGGCACTACTTCCCCGTCGCGTTTCTCGTGAAGACACCCGTCAGCCTGATGCTGCTTGCGGCGGGTGCGTTTGCGCTCGTGCTGCGCCGCTGGCTGCGTCGCGGGTTTGGCGAGGAACTCTTCGGTGTCGTCCCGGTGGTCTTCCTGTTCGCGGCCGCGATGAGCACCACGCTCAACATCGGCCATCGCCATATCCTGCCGATCTATCCGTTCCTGGTTCTCGGCGGAGCGTTGGCCGCAGCGAAAGGGATCGCGCGCCAGCGCATCGTCGGCTCAGCGGTGGCGGCCGCGCTATTGGCGTTCTGGATCTACGAGTTCAGAACCGCGCAGCCACACAATCTCGCGTTCTTCAACACGTTGGCCGGCGGACCGGAGCGCGGTGCCGACTGGCTCGTGGACTCGAACCTCGACTGGGGACAGGATCTGAAAGGGCTCGCGCGCTGGCTCGAGGAGCACGACATCCAGCATGTGAATCTCGCGTACTTCGGGACGGCCGACCCGCGCTACTACGGGATCGATGCCACCTACCTCGAGGGATCGGAGTTGTTCCTTCCGACCGACGCGATCGAAAGGCCGAAGCTCCCAGGCTACGTCGCGGTCTCTGCCACGCTGCTGGCGGGTGTGTACCGCGACCCCGTCGAGCGGGAGATCTATCGCGGGCTTCGCGAGCAAGAGCCCGTGGCCGTGATCGGCCACTCGATCAACGTCTATTGGGTGACGCGGCCCTGGTAGTGGGGCGCCGCGAGCCCTCGCCTACGCATCACTGCGTGACGACGCGCCGGAACACCAGCGGCGCCTCGATTTCGTGTTGCTTCCAAGTCCCGTCAATCTCGTCGCCATCGTCGTTCATGATGCCGTCATAGGCGGCGGAGATGAACACGAGATAGAACTCGACGCTGCGGTCCTTCATTCGAATCGACTGCGCGACGTGCTCGCGGTCGCCCTGATCGGGGCTGAGAATCCGCGCAACGAGGATTCCATTCTCGTTGGCAACCTTGAGAATGAGGCGGAGTTTCTCGCCGGCCTTGTCACCGGCACCTCGCCCTGCCATACGCCCGGCAGCTGGATCTCGATCGGCGCGGGATCGGCCAGCGCCACGCCCGCGCATGAGAGCGCGAACACCATCACCAAGGTTGCGACGCGATACGCGGGCAATGCGGACCCTGCTTCTCGACTGCGCACTATGTAGCAACGCTCTGCGTGCGCAGGCGCTCATACTCACTCCGAGCGATCCTCGGCGGTGCGAACCGGACGCAGCAGCCCCTCTTGCGCGACCGACGCGACCAGCGTGCCGTCCTGCGCAAAGAGCGTTCCGCGCGCGAAACCGCGAGCGCCGGCTGCGGCGGGGCTGTCCTGCACGTAGAGCAACCACTGGTCTACGCGCAGCGCACGGTGGAACCACAGCGCGTGATCGATGCTCGCCATCATCACCGGACCGAGGCTTCCGTTGCGACCGTGCGGCAACACGATGTTATCGAGCAGCGTGAGATCGGACATATACGCGAGCAGCCGCTGGTGTAGGGCCGGATCATCGCCGAGCGCGCGCGGCACACGCATCCAGACGAGGCTCTGACCCTGGCGCGGGCCGCCACCAAAGAAGGTCGGCAGATCGACGTGGCGCACGTCCACCGGACGCCGCTGCGTAACCCAGGGGCGATCCGCTTCCGGGATCCGCTTCATGTGCTGTTTCACCAGTTCTTCGCGCGGCAGCAGCGACTCCGGGTCGGGCGCGTCGGGCATCGGCATCTGATGTTCGTAGCCAGCCTCGTGCTGCTGGAACGACACCGACATGTTGAAGATCGCGCGACCCTTCTGGCGCGCGACGACGTGGCGGGTGGTGAACGAGCGACCGTCGCGAATGCGATCGACGGTGAACACCACCGGCACGGCGGGATCACCGGGTCGCAGGAAGTAGCCGTGCAGCGAGTGCGCGCTCAACGTCTCGACGGTGCGCGCGGCGGCGACCAGCGACTGCGCCGCCACCTGCCCTCCGAAGATGCGGCCCGGTCGCGTGCATTCGTTACGACCGCGGAAGATGTCGAGATCGATGTTCTCGAGGTCGAGCAGATCGAGCAGGTCGTCGAGGGGATCGATCACGCGCCGGCTACTCGAGCGAACTCATGCGGCCCTCGTGGATCTCGAGCAGGAACGGGCGCTTCCGCGCGTCGCCGTCGGCGCCGATCGAGGTGACGCCCGACACGCCGGGATAGCGCTCGGTCGCGACGAGGCCATTGCGCACTTCGGCCGGCGACTTCGCGCCATTCAGCAACTGCAAGCCGACGAGATTCGCCGCATCGAAGCCCTGCGCTGCGAAGGTCGTGGGCTCGCGACCGTAGGCCGCGCGATAGCGCGCGGCGAAATCCTGGACCAGCGGCGACGGATGACTCGGATCGAAGCCCGACGAAAAGAAGGCGCCGTCCACCGTCGGACCCGCGACGCGCAACAGATCTGCGTTGTGCCAGCCGCTCGGGCCGAGCAGCTTCACGCCATGCACCTGGCTCGCGGCGAGTTGCAACGCGATCAGCGCCACCTTGTCGTGTGCGTCAGGGATGAAGATCGCGTCGAAGTCGAGCATCGGCGGCGGGCCCGGCGAAACCGGCGCGTTCGGATCTTCGAGCGGCTCGGTGGCGGCGGGCGGCGCGGCGGATTGCGGACCGAGCAGGCGGCGAATCGGCGCGGCGAAGTCGGTCGCGGTCGGCGCATAGCCGGCCACCGACACCACGCGCGCACCGCGCGCCTCGATCGCCTGCCACAACAACGCCTCGAACTCGCGGCCGTACTCGTCCTTCGGATACAGGATCGCCATGCGCCCGATGCCGAGCGAAAGCACCGCGTGATCGGCGAGAACCTCTGCTTCCATCCGGCGGGTCAGTCCGAAGCGCACGACCTCGGCGCGATCGCGCGCCACGCCTTCGTGACGCGTCAGCGTCAGCAGCGGAAGCGCGACTTCCTGCGCCGCGGCGCCGGCTGCCTCCACCTCTTCCTTGGTGAGCGGACCGACGACCGCGCCGACGTCGCCGCGCAGACCGAGTTCGCGCACTGCGTTCGCAGCTTGTTCCGGGCGCCCCGCGCTGTCGCGCACGACGACGCGCAAACCCGGTGCGTTCGGATCACCAGCGAAGGTGTCGGCGGCGAGCAGCACGCCGCGCAGCACATCTTCCGCCACCGCAGCGAGCGAACCGCTCAGTGGCAACACGACGCCGATGCTGCCACTCGCGTGCGCCGCCGGATTCGCGTTCTCGGTTCCCTCTACCTGCGAGAGCGGCGGCGGCGGCGGCGAAGAGCGATCGACCGGTCCACCGCGCCCTGATTGCAAGAGCGCCTGCAAGCGCACCAGCTGCTGCGCTTCGTCCGGCTGCAACGGCAAGCGCTCGGCCTCGGCGAGCGCTTGCGAAGCGCCGCTCTTGTCGCCGGCGCGCAGCGAAAGCTCGCCGGCGCGCAGCCACAACTCGGTCGCCGGTACGCGACGGCCGAGCCGCTCCGCCGCGCGCACCAGTTCCTCGGCCGACAGCTTCGCAATCACCGCATCGATTTCGCGATCGACGTTGGCCACCGCGTCGTCGCCGACGACGGTGCGCAAGCGGCCGAGCCACTCGAGTTGCGCCGTGGTGTCGCCGCGCCCGCGCGCCAGAGTGGCGAGCAACTGATACGCGTCGCGACGCTCGCCGTCTCCCAGCAGCGACGGCTGAATCCGCTCCGCGACCTTCCACGCCGCCTCGGTGTCACCGCGTGCGGCGAGCAGCTTCGCGAGCTCGAGTCGCGCCGCGTCCGCGCGATTCTCCTTCGGGTGCGTGCGCAGCACGTCGCGCAGACGCTGCTCCGATTTCGCGGTGGCGCCACTCTTCGCTTCGAGTCGCGCGAGCGGCACCACGGCGTCGTCTGCCAGCGTGCTGTCGGGATGGCGATCGAGGAACGACGCGAGTCGCGCGCGACCCTGCGTCGGATCCTTGCGGGCCGTGGCGATCGCGGCGTCGTACTCGCGTTGTTCAGCGTCGCTCGGCCCGAGCAGCCGCGGACGCGTGAGCGAAGAGCACGCGAGGATCGAGAACGTCAGCGCGCAAACGACGGCAATCCGCTTCATGCGTCAGCCGAGGAAGTCGCGCAGCTTGTCGAGGAAGCCCTTGGTCACCGGCGACACTTCGGTGCCACTGTCGCGCGCGAACTGCTCGAGCAGATCGCGCTGACGATCGGTGAGCTTGCTCGGCACCTCGACGAAGATCTGCACGATCTGGTCGCCGCGTGTACGCGAGCCGAGCGACGGCAGTCCCTTGCCGGGCAGCCGAAACGTCTTGCCAGACTGCGTGCCTTCGGGAACCCGCAGCATTTCCTTGCCATCGAGCGTGGGCACCTCGATCTCGCTCCCGAGCGCGGCCTGCACGAAAGGGATCGGAACCTGGCAGTGCAGATCGCCGCCATCGCGCTCGAAAAGCGAATGCGGGCGCACTGCGACATCGACGTAGAGATCACCCGGCGGACCACCTTCGAGCCCCGCCTCGCCTTCGCCGGAGAGACGCAGCCGCGTGCCGTGCTCGACGCCGGCGGGAATCTTCACGTGCAGCGTCTGCTCACCCTCGATGCGACCCGCACCGCGACAATCGGTGCAGCGATCCTTCACCACTTCGCCGGCGCCGCCGCACGCATCGCAGGGACGGCTGATGCGGAAGAAGCCCTGCTGAAACATCAACTGCCCGGCGCCACGACAGCGTGTACAGGACTCGGGCCGCGTGCCGACGCGCGCACCCGAACCGCTGCAGGTTTCGCAGGGGCGCATCTTCGGGATCTGGATCGTCGTCTCCTTGACGTCCAGCAATTCCTTCAGCTCGACTTCCATCGTGTAGCGGAGATCCGCACCGCGCCGACCGCGTCCGCGACGCTGCCTTCCGCCACCGCCACGCGTGCCGAAAAGATCGCCGAAGAGATCATTCAGCACGTCGCTGAAGCCGCCCATGTCGGCGAAGTCGAAGCCGGGCTGGCCGGCTCCCGCACCGACTCCCTCGAAGCCGAAGCGTTCATACGCGCGCCGCTTGTCGGCATCCGACAATACGGCGTATGCCTCCGACGCTTCCTTGAACTTGTCTTCGGCGGCCGGATCGTCGGGATTGCGATCGGGGTGGTACTTCAGCGCGAGCGCGCGGTACGCCTTTTTCAGCGCGTCGGCGTCCGCCGAACGATCGACGCCCAGGACTTCGTAGTAATCGCGCTTCGCCACGGGCGGGAAACCTAGGCGGCGTCAGGGGAGAAGCAAGGCGGGCGGGGATCGGCGCGCGAGCGGCCTACGTACCGTCGCTGCCGCCGAGCGTCGAGTACAACGACTCGGTCATCTTGTACGAGAGCGCGGTCAGGTCATCGACGGCCACCGCGATCTCGCCGGCGTCTTCCGTGAGCAGCGCGACCTTTGCACGCGCGAGGGCGGCTTCGATCGCCGTCCGCGCATCGCCGACCACGTGCTCGGCGTAGTCCGCGAGCGTGGATTCGGTGGAGTAGACCAGGCCGTCGCCGCGATTGCGGAGTTCGGCGAGTTCGCGGCGCTTGCGGTCGATCTCCTTGTTCGATTCGGCGTCGTCGCAGAGTTTGCGGATCTGGTCTTCGGAGAGACCGCTGCCCGCGGTCACGCGGATCTGTTGCGTCTTCCCGGTGCCGAGATCTTTCGCGGAGACGTTCACGACGCCATCGCTGTCGATGTCGAAGGTGACTTCGATCTGCGGCACACCACGCGGTGCCGGCGGGATGCCGACCAGCTCGAAGCGGCCGAGCGTCTGGTTGTCCGTCGCCATGTCGCGCTCGCCCTGCAGCACATGCACGCGCACGACGTTCTGATTGTCTTCGGTGGTCGAGAAGACCTGGCCCTTTCGCGTCGGGATCGTGGTGTTGCGCTCGATCATCCGCGTGAAGACGCCGCCCTGTGTCTCGACGCCGAGCGACAGCGGCGTCACGTCGAGCAGCAGCACATCGGCGACTTCGCCCTTCAGCACGCCGCCCTGGATCGCAGCGCCCGCGGCGACCACTTCATCCGGGTTGACGCCTTTGTGCGGCGGCTTGCCGAAGATCTCCTGCACTTTCTCCTGCACGCGCGGCATCCGCGTCATGCCGCCCACCAGCACGACGTGATCGATCTCGTCGCGCGAAAGGCCGGCGTCGCGCAGCGCCTGTTCACACGGATCGACGAGTCGCTCGATCAGATCGGCGACGAGCGCTTCGAGGCGTTCGCGCGTGAAGGTGACGTTCAGGTGCTTCGGACCGCTCGCATCCGCGCCGATGAACGGAAGATTGATCTCGGTCGTCGGCGTCGAGGACAGCTCGTGCTTGGCGCGCTCCGACGCCTCCTTGAGTCGCTGTAGCGCCATCTTGTCGGTGCGCAGATCGATGCCGGTCTGCTCCTCGAAGGATTTGATCAGGAAGCCGACGATGCGCTCGTCGAAATCCTCGCCGCCGAGATAGGTGTCACCGTTGGTGCTGCGCACCTCGAAGACGCCGTCGCCGAGTTCGAGGATCGAAACGTCGAAGGTGCCGCCGCCGAGGTCGAATACGGCGATGCGTTCGCTCTCGCCCTTGTCGAGTCCGTAGGCGAGCGCGGCGGCGGTCGGCTCGTTGATGATGCGCAAGACGTTGAGGCCCGCGATGCGACCCGCTTCCTTGGTGGCTTGTCGCTGTGCGTCGTTGAAGTACGCGGGCACGGTGATGACCGCGTCGGTCACCGGTTCGCCGAGATAGTCGGACGCGGTCTCGCGCATCTTCGCGAGCACCAGCGCGGAGATTTCCTGCGGCGGCGAGAGCTTGTCACCGACGCGCACCCAGGCGTCACCGTTCGGTGCCGCTTCGACGCCGAAGCTGGCGACCGCGCAGAAGCGCTCGACCTCGGACGATTCCAGCTTGCGCCCGATCAGCCGCTTCGCGGCGAACACCGTGCGTTCGGGATTCGTGACGGCCTGCCGCTTCGCGATCTGGCCGACCAGCTTCTCGCCGGTGTCGGTGAAGGCCACCATCGACGGCGTGGTTCGCGCGCCTTCGGCGTTCGCGATGATCTGGGGCGTGCCGCCCTCCATCAGGGCCACGCACGAGTTGGTGGTCCCGAGATCGATCCCGATGACCTTGCCCATTCGACGCTCGCTCCCCTAGGCGCTGAATCGCCGGGGTGCGATTGCTTCGACCCCGGGCTCAGCTGGACTCGTCCGCCTTCTTCTCGGCATCCACGGGCGCTTTCGAAACCACTACGCGCGCCGGGCGCAACAATCGTCCTCGCAACTGATAGCCGGGCTGAAATACCTGCACGATCGTATTCGCAGGAACCGTTCCGTCCGGCAGTTGCGCCATCGCCTCGTGCAATGCGGGATCGAAGGGCTGGCCCAGAGCCTCGATGGAAACGACGCCGTGTCGCGTGAGAACGGCAAAGACCTCACGCAGCACGAGTTCGACTCCTTCGAGCAATCCCTCCTGGCTTCCTTCCCCGCCTTGTCTTGCGTGGTCGATTGCGCGTTCGAGGTTATCGACCGAGGGCAGCAGCTCCTTGACGACATTCTGGTGCCCGAAGAGCGACGCTTCTTCGCGTTCGCGCAAGCTGCGACGACGCGCATTCTCGAAGTCGGCGGCGAGCCGCAGATGGCGATCCTGCAACTCCTGGAGTTTGCGCTGCGCGTCTGCGAGCGCGGCCTCGAGCTCTTCGTTGCCCGCTCCGCTCGAAACCGATTGCTGCGCGCTGCGTCCGGCCGCGCGCTCGTCGTGCGACGCAGCCGCCTCGCGCATCGCTTCCTCGAGCTCGCTGCTCGTCGCGAGGTTGCCCTCGGCGGCTTCTTCCGCGAAGGCTTCCCAACCCTCGCTTCCGGGACCCTTGGTGCGTTCACTCACGGGAGAAGTCGCTCCGTCACGACGGTTCCGAGATAGCGGACCAGCGCGACGACGCGCGGGTAGTCCATGCGCCGCGGCCCGATCACGCCGAGCACGCCGAGCGGCGCACTGCGACTGCCATACGGCGCCGCCACCAGCGCGAGGCTGCTCCACGCGGGTTCGTCCAACTCTTCCCCGAATGCCACCGTCACGGTCTGCGCAGAAATCATCTTGTGCAGGATGCGCAGCAGCGATTCCTTTGCCTCGATTGCGCCGAAGAGCTGCTTCACGCGCGTCGGATCTTGAAACTCGGGCTGATCGAGCAGCGCGAGTCGCGTCGCGATCACGAGATCGCCGGGCTCGCTCTCATCTTGCGCTTCGAGTGCGCGCCAGCCGAGCCAGAGCGCGCGCTCCAGCACGGTGTGCGCGCGCGATCGCAGCGCACCGACTTCGCGCGCCAGCGCGTCGCGCACCTGCGCGAGCGTCTTGCCGACGATGTGTTCGTTCAGCGCGACGGCCAACCGATCGAGCTCCGGCTGATCGCCGCTGTCCTGATCTTCGAGCACGCGTCGCAGTGCCGTTCCGGTCTGCGAGACCAGTACGGCCATCACACGCGACGTCGAGAGTCGCACCAATGCGATGTGACGCAGCACGAGTCCCGTCTCGCGCGGCGCGACGACGAAGCCGAGTTGTCGCGTGCGCTCTGAAAGCAGCATCGAGGTGTTCTGGATCACGGCGTCCGGGCCGACCGCGGCAACGCTGCCCGCGAGGTCACGCCGTTCGTATTCATCGAGATCGCGCGGAACGAGATGTTCGAGGAAGCAGCGCAAGCCGCTGGCGGTCGGCACGCGTCCCGCCGAAGCGTGCGGCTTCTCGACGAGGCCGAGTTCCGCGAGCTCCGCCATCGTGTTGCGGATCGACGCGGCCGACAGCGAAACGGGCAGCACATGCGACACGGAGCGCGAACCGACCGGCGCAGCTTCGCCGACGTAGCTCGCGACGATCGCGCGCAGCACGAGCACCTGGCGCTCGCTCAGATCCGGAACCGTTTCGCCTGTTGCCGATGCGATCGTCGCAGACACGCAAGCCCCCGATCTAAAGCTGGAGTTAGCCGACGAGGCTGGCGCGTGCCAGTTCACGCGAGTCACACGAAGCGCAGGAACACGGAGTCGGAGAGCAGAAAGCCACGCGCGGTGAGACGCAGGTCAGCGGCGGCTTCGCTGCCTTCGACGAGCAGATCCGCCGCGATCAGTTCGTCGATCGCTTCGCGCCAGAACGTGCGCGGCGGCGCGCCGAACTCGGCCGCGAACGACGCGGCGTCGAGCCCCGCCGCGGTGCGCAATGCGAGGAACGCGGCTTCGCCCCGCGCGGTATGCGCATCGATGGATTCGGGAGGATCCTGCGCGCCCGGTTCACCAGCTTCGATGCGCGCGAGCCAGGCGGCGAGATCGCGCACGTTCGCGCGCCGCGCACCGAACGGAGCATCGTCGCGCGGCGCTTCGCTTGACCACGCGCCCGGCCCGATCGCGAGCACCGGTCGCCGCTGCCAATAGCGCTGGTTGTGGCGCGACTCGAAGCCCGCGCGCGCAAAACTCGAAACCTCGTAGCGCGCGAGCCCTGCGGCAGCGAAGCGCAGCGCGATGCGCTCGAGCATCGACGCGACGTCGTCGTCGTCCGGAACTGCGAGTTTTCCGCTGTTTGCCGCAAGCGCGAAGGGCGTTCCCTCTTCGAGTGTCAGCGCGTAGCCGGAGACATGCTCGGGCGCACAACCGAGAAAAGCGTCGAGATCCGCTTCGAGTTCCGCCTGCGTCTGCTTCGGCGCCGCGAACAGGAGATCGAGCGAGACGTTCTCGAAGCCGGCGTCGCGCGCCGCGGCGAAGGTCGCCCTGCCCTCTTCGGCGCGGTGCGCGCGACCGAGCCGCTTCAGTGTCGCATCGTCGAAGGATTGGATTCCGATCGACAGGCGATTGACGCCGACCGCACGGAACGCCGCGAGGCGCGCGCGTTCGGTCGTGCTCGGATTCACTTCGAGCGTGATCTCGAGCACCGCATCGGCTGCGGGCAGCGCCGTCCGCACCGCATCGATCACACGCGCGATCGATTCGGCGCGCAATCGCGACGGTGTGCCGCCGCCGAAGTAGAGCGTCGCGAGGCGCGTGGCAGCAAAGATCGGGAGCCGACGCGTGAACTCGGCGAGCAGCGCGGCGACGAACGCATCCTCGCGATCGCGCGCGAGCGAAGGCGCGCGCACCACCGCGAAGTCGCAGTAAGGACAGATGCGCTCGCAGAAGGGGACGTGGACGTACACGCCCAACTCATGATTCCGCTCCAAGTTCATGATCCTGCTCCGCGGCCCGACGGCCTCCACCGAGATCATGAGAGGCAACCCGCGAACCACAAGAGCACCCTTACCCGTGTTCGGCGAGCGGCCATCCGGCTGCGAGCGAGGTCATGTGCCACGGCTATGCTGGGCGACCTTGGGTTCTTTGCCGCTCTACCGCGATGTGCTTTCGAATGGGCTCGGTTTGTTGCTGCGCGAGTCGCATCTGGCGGCGGTCGCGGAGTTCCAGATCTGGGCGAAGGTCGGCTCGGCCGACGAGCGTGCGGGCGAAGAAGGGCTCGCGCACTTCCACGAGCACATGCTCTTCAAGGGCACCGAGAAGCGCGGCGTCGGCGAAGTCGCGGGCGCGATCGAAGGCATCGGTGGCCGCATCAACGCCTACACCAGCTACGACACCACCGTCTATCACGCGACGGTGCCGATCGCAGGCCTCGACGAAGCGATCGACGTGCTGGTCGACATGGTGCGCTTCTCGCGCTTCGAACCCGAAGAGATCACGCGCGAGATCGAAGTGGTGCTCGACGAGATCCGTCGCGCCGAGGATTCGCCGCACAGCGTTTGCGCGGAGGCGCTCTTCGCGACCGCCTACCAGGTGCATCCGTATCGCGCACCGATTCTCGGCCCCGCCGCGAGTGTCGCGCGATTCGATCGCGAGCAGGTGCAGCGTTTCTTCCGGCGCTGGTACGCGCCCGACAATCTGCTGATCGTCGCGTGCGGCGATTTCGAGGCGCCGGCGCTTGCCGCAAAGATTGCGCGCGCATTCGAAGACGCGGAGCCCGCGGGCGCGCGCCGCGATCGGCTGATCGAACCGCCGCAGCAGGGCTTGCGCTCGCTGCTGCTCCGAAAGCCGTTCGAGCGCGCGACGCTCGAACTCGCGTGGCCCGCCGTCGGCCTCGCGCATCCGGATACACCGCACCTCGATCTGCTCGCGTTCGTGCTCGGCGAAGGCGAGAGCTGCCGCCTCGTGCGCCGCGTGAAAGAGCGCGACGGCGCGGTCGATGGCATCGACTGCTCCTGCTACACGCCGCTCGACGCGGGACTCTTCTCCGTGTCGGCCGACCTCGACGCCGAGCGCGTTCCCGCCGCGTTCGAAGCGATCGCGCGCGAAATCGACTGGGCGCGGCGCGAAGCCGTGGCCGACGACGAACTCGACAAGGCACGCGCGAACTTTCTCGCGAGCGAGCACTTCGAGCGCGAGAGCGTCGCCGGCCAGGCGCGCAAGCTCGGTTCCTTCCAGGTGCTGGCGGGCGATCCCGACCAGGAGCGCGTCTATCTCGACGCGATCCGCAGCGCGACCGCGGGCGATCTGCTGCGCGTGGCGCAGCGCTACCTCCTGCCGGAGCGACTCTCGATCGCCGCGGTGTTGCCGGAAGCATCGTCGCCCGAACTCGACGACAAGGCCGTTGCGCACGCGCTCGCGCGTGGTCACGAGCGCGTGGCGATGATCGCGATGCCGGCGCTGCGCCTGCCCGCCGCGAGCGATGCGCAGGCTCCCGCCGCGCAGCCGCGCGCGCAGGCGACCGCATCTGGTGTTCCCGAGATCATCTCGTACCGGCTTCCGAACGGCGCGTCGCTCTACGTCGAGCCGCGTCGCGAAGTGCCGGTGGTGGCGCTGCGCGCCGCGCTCCTCGGTGGCCTGTTGATCGAGGACGAGCGCAACGCCGGCATCACGCAGTTCGTCACGTCGATGTGGATGCGCGGCACGCGCCAGCGCGGCAACGCGGAGCTGGCGCACGCGATCGAATCGATCGCCGCGGAGATCGATCCGTTCGCGGGACGCAACAGCTTTGGACTCGGCCTCGAAGCGCTTTCCGAGCGCTTGCTGCCGGCGCTGGACTTGTTTGCGGAAGTGATGCTCCAGCCCGCCTTCGATCCCGACGAGCTCGAGCGCGAGCGCAAGGACACGCTCGCCGCGCTCGCGCGCCGCGAGGATCGCCTCGGCGCGCGCGTCTTCGACATTTTTGCGCAGGCGCAATGGCGCACGCATCCGTATCGGCTGCCGATCATCGGCAGCGTCGAGACGGTGACGTCGTTCACGCGCGAGGATCTGCTCGCGCACCACGCGCGCTGGCTGCGCGGCGGGAACCTTTCGCTCGCCGTGTCGGGCGACGTCGATCCCGATGCGGTCGCCGAAGCGATCACGCAGCGTCTCGCCGATCTCGATCCGAGCGAATTCGTCTGGAACGATGTGCCCGCCGAGCCGGCGCCGCGCGAAGTGCGCGAGGTGGAGCTGCGCAAGGATCGCGCGCAGGCGCATCTGGTCGTCGGCTTCCGCGGTCTCACGCTGCACGATCCAGATCGCTTCGCGCTCGAAGTGATCGCACAGTTGCTCGCGGGTCAAGGCGGCCGGCTCTTTCTCGAACTGCGCGACCGCCGCGGCCTCGCCTACGCGGTGAACGCGATGAACATCGAGGGCCTCGCGCCGGGACTCTTCGCGGTGTACGTCGCGACGTCGCCCGAGAAACTCGACGAGGCGAAGCAGGCGATCTTCGCCGAACTGCGCACGCTCCTCGATTCGCCGCCGCCCGACGGCGAACTCGATCGCGCGCGGCGCTATCTCGCGGGCAACTTCGAGATCGATCGCCAGCGCGCCGCCGCGCGCGCCGCGCACATGGCGGCGGATGCGCGCTACGGCCTCGGCCCGGATGCGCAGCGTCGCTACGCCGCGCAGGTCGAAGCGGTGGATGCGGAGACGGTGCTGCGCGTCGCGCGACGCATCGTCGATCTCGACGCGTATACGCTCGCGGTGGTCCGGCCCTAGCGAGCGGCTAGTCGCCGGGCTGCTCGTCGCTGCCGAACGCGAGGTCGAGAAACGCGCGCGTCTCTGGCTTTGCGAAAACGCAGACCTCGTCGCCCACTTCGAGTCGCGTGCTGCCGCGCGGCACCAGCACATTGCTTCCGCGCACAACGAGACTCACCGCCGATCCTTCGGGCAGCGCGAGATCGCGGACGTGCTCGCTCGCAACCGCGGATGCCGCCGCGACGCGGTACCACAGGAAGTCGCCGGGGAACTCGCGCAGCGAGACCAGTTCGACACTCGCGGTTGGCGCGGACTGCGCCGGTTTCGCGAGATGGAGGCGCCGCGCCAGCCACGCCACCGTCGCACCCGGCACGAAGGAGTTCACCAGCACCACGAAGAACACGAGATGGAAGATCTCGTCGCCGCCGACGACACCGCGCGCCGCAGGATAAGTGGCGAGCACGATCGGCACCGCGCCGCGCAATCCCACCCACGACACGAACAACTTCTCGGCGCGCGGCAAGCGCAGCGGCGCGAGCAGCGGCAACACCGCGAGCGGTCGGCCGAGGAATGCGAGCGTCGCGGCGAGCGCAAGGCCGATCGGTACGGCGGACAGCAGGCGCGACGGGAACACCAGCAAGCCGAGCATCACGAACATCGCGATCTGCGCGAGCCATGCGAGGGCGTCGTGCACGTGGCGCACACCGGCGCGGTACGGGATCGATCCCGCGGCAAGCAGGATCCCAGTGATGTAGACCGCCAGGAATCCGCTGCCATCGAGCAGTGTCGCGACGCCGAACGAGACGAACGCGATCGCCAGCGTCAGCACCGGGTAGAGGCCTGCCGCCGGCAACCGCACGGTGCGCAGCAGCGCGCGTCCCGCGTAGCCAGCGCCCACGCCCACCAACGCGCCGAGCACGATCTGTTCGGCGAAGAGCAGAGCGATCGAGCCGGCGTTCTGCGGCGCGCCGAGCACCCACTCCGTTGCGACGATCGTCAAGAAGACGGCCATCGGATCGTTGAGGCCCGACTCGAGTTCCAGCGTTGCGCCGGTCGAGCCGCGCAGTCTTACGCCGCTCGTGCGCAGCACCGAGAAGACGGCGGCCGCATCGGTGGAGGAAACGACGGCGCCGACGAGGAACGCGGTCGGCGGCGGGAGCCCGAGCGCGATGCCGGCGCCCGCGACGATCGCAGCGGTCAGCGCGACACCGATCGTTGCCAGCAATCCCGCCGGCAACGCCGCGCGGCGCACAACGGTCGCCGACGTGTTGAGGCCGCCGTCGAAGAGAATCAGCACGAGCGCGATCGAGCCCAAGCGAAACGCGAGCGGGTAGTCGTCGAAGGCGACGCCGCCGAGTCCTTCTGAGCCGGCGAGGATGCCGAGTCCCAGAAAGAGCACGAGCGCGGGGACACCGACGCGCGTCGAGAGCGGGCTCGCCAGGCCCGCGAGGATCAGCAACAGGCCGATCACCGCGAGAATGGCGGCGGTCGCGGTCGGTTCGTTCAAAGTCGAACGACACTAGCCGATGCGCTCACGCGCTCCGGTTTGCGGTACGAGCTACTTGCGGCTCGCCTTCTTCAACACCACCGGCTCGGACGGCACGTCCTGCGCGCCGCGCTTCACGGCGGCGATCTTGTCCGCGACGTCCATGCCCGACGTGACCTTGGCGAAGACCGCGTAGCCGAAGTCGCGACCGCCGTGGTTCAGGAAGCCGTTGTCGGCGACGTTGATGAAGAATTGCGAAGTGGCGCTGTTGACGTCGCTGGTGCGCGCCATCGCAACCGTGCCGCGCTGGTTGGTGAGCCCGTTGTCGGCCTCGTTCTTGATCTGCCCACGCGTCGTCTTCTGCTTCATCGAGCCATCGAAGCCGCCGCCCTGGATCATGAAGTCGGGAATCACGCGATGGAAGAGCGTGCCGTCGTAGTAGCCGGCGTCCACGTACGCGAGGAAGTTCTCGACCGAGATCGGCGCCTTCTCGGCGTTCAATTCGATCTCAATCGTGCCGAGCGAAGTTTCGAGCACTACCACGGCAGGCCCTCCTTTCGTTGCAGACGGTTTGGCTTCGGCGGCGGCAGCAGGCCGCGCGGCGAGGAAGAGTGCGAGTACGAGGCTGAAGGACAACGCGGATCGCAGGGTCATGCGGGCCTCCCAGTACGCGAGTTCTTTCGGGCGGCGCAACGTACCCGCGGACCGCGCGCTCCGCCAAGCGGCGGGTAGAATGCGCGGCTTGGGGGGATGCATGTCGCATGGCGCGAAGCGCCTGGCCCGCCGAGTCATGAAGCGGGGGCGGCGACTCGGTGCCGTGATCGCGACCGTGCTCGGTCTCGTGACCGGTCGCGCGAGCTTGGCAGCCGATGCGCCCGATGCCGCTGCGGACGTGGAAGCAGACGCGCGCTGGATCACCACCGAGTTCAATCTCGAGTCGGCGATCGGCACGCACGACGGCGACTCGCAGAAGCTCGAGCTCCGCATCGAACCGACGCTACGCTTCGATCTGCCCGGTCACTTCCAACTCGGCGCGATCGGCCGGCTGCGCGGCGACGTCTTCGATCGACTCGAACCTGGGCTGCCGCTCGAACGCGATGTCGCGCCCTACACGCGACCGATCTCTTTTGGAGATCGCGTCTCGATCGAAGTCCGCGAGCTCTACGTGCAGGGCAAGATCGGCCCGGCGTGGCTGCGCGCCGGCAAACAGCAGGTCGTGTGGGGTCAGGCCGACGGACTCAAGGTGCTCGACGTCGTCAACCCGCAGGACTTCCGCGAGTTCATCCTGCCGACTTTCGAGGACTCGCGGATTCCGCTGTGGACGCTGAACACCGAGATCCCGATCGGTGCGACGCAACTGCAGTTGCTGTGGATCCCCGATCCGAGCGCGCACCATCTGCCGCCGCAGGACGGCACCTTCGCCTTCACCGCGCCGCGGCTGGTCGGTCCGCGGCCACCGCCTGGTGTCGCCGTCGATCTGCAAAACCCCGACTTGCCCAGCAGCGCGCTGCACAACTCCGACGCCGGCGCGCGCTTGACCGCGTTCTGGCAGGGCTTCGATCTCAGCGCGAACGCACTCTGGCACTGGGACGATATCCCGATCCCGTACCGCAGCATCGATCTCAGCGGCGCCGTCCCGACCGTGCGCGTCGAGCCAGGCTACCAACGAACCGCGGTGATCGGCGGCAGCGCGAGCAACGCCTACGGAAATCTCACGGTGCGCGCCGAAGCGGCCTACACCACGCGACGCTTCCTTCCTGTCGATGACCCGAACGATCTCGACGGCGTCGCGCAGACCGGCGAGTTCGGCGCCGTGCTGGGTTTCGATTGGTACGGCATTCCCGAGACGCTGCTCTCGGCGCAGGTCTTCCAGACCGTGCTCACCGATGATCCGAAAGGTCTGCTGCGCGATCGCATCGACACGAATGTGACGCTGCTCGCGCGCCGCCAGTTCCGCAATGAAACCCTCACGCTCGAAACGATCTGGATCCACAACCTGAACCAGGGCGACGGCCTCGTGCGTCCGAAGGCCACCTACGAGCTGCGCGACGATCTGCGGATCTGGCTCGGCGTCGATCTTTTTTATGGCACGCAAAACGGTGTCTTCGGCGAATTCGGCAGCGAAGATCGCGTGGTGCTCGGCTTCGAGTGGGGAATCTAGAGGCGAACGGGAAGCTCGAGATGTTCGCGATAGATGAAATCGCGATGATCGAGCAGCGCGCGATCGAGCACCGCCAGCGCGGCGGGATCGCGCAACACGTAGACCGCTCGCGTATCCGGACGCATCGCGCACAACTCTTGCGGCAGCGGCTCGATCATCGCGGCGAAGGCGGCCCACCAGATGTCGAGCGCCGAGAGCGCGTCGCCGACCAGGTAGCGACTGCCGCGCGCGCGCTGCGCCGCAAATTGCGCGGAGAAGGCGCGCAGAATTGCGGCGACTCGTTGCGGCGCCGCTGCGGCGACCTCCGCGTCGTAGCCGTAGCGCGTCGCGAGGTAACGCGTGACCGGAAGGTCTGGCGCCGCTTGCGTGAGCTGGTGCACCAACATCAAGCGCCGACACCAGCCGAGACCCTGTTCGCCGCAGAGTTCGCGACCCAGCCCGAACACGAGCGCGCGCGCTTCGACCGCGTCGGGAATCAAGCGCGGCGTGGGCGCGATGCGTTCAGCGAGCATCGCGATGTCGATCCAGTTGTCGCGCGGCTTCTCATCGTTCCAGATCGCGATCGGCGCGTCGTCGCGACCGGTCCACGCGCGCAACGCGTCGTTGTCGCCGCCGAGATTCTGCGTGACGCGCGCGAACGGAATCTCCTTCGCGTGGAAGATTCCCTTTGCGGATTCGCCCCACGGACCGGGAACGCCGGCACTGAGCACGAGGCGCAGGCCACTCAGCGTGCGCCCGGTGGCGACGTCGATCCAGGCGCTTCTCATCTCAGTAACCCACCGCCAGACCGTCGGTACGCGGATCGGTGGCGCCGAGATGCCAGCCGGTCTTCGGGTCGATCGCGATCACCTGCGCGCTCGACCAGTTTCGTTCGGCCACCTTCAGGTTGTGACCGCGGCGGCGCAGGCCTTCCTGTACGTCGGCGGGCATCCCCGCTTCGATCGACAATTCGTCGGGCACCCACTGATGGTGGAAGCGCGGCGCGGCGATCGCTTCGGACGGGTCCAAGCCAAAATCGAGGATGTTGAGCAGCGCGAGCAACACCGTCGTGATGATGCGCGGTCCGCCGGGAGAGCCGGCGACGATGCGCACCTTGCCGTTCTCCAGCACCAGCGTCGGCGTCATGCTGGAGAGCGGCCGCTTTCCGGGCGCCACCGCGTTGGTGCCGTTCACATCGACGAGACCGAACGCGTTCGGCTGATTCGGCGCGATCGAGAAATCGTCCATCTCGTCGTTCAGCACGATGCCGGTGCCGGGCACCGTGATGCCGGAGCCGAAGAGCAGGTTCACGGTCTGGGTCGTCGCGACCGCGTTGCCGGCCGCGTCGGTGACGGAGAAGTGCGTCGTACCGCCGCCGTGATGAACCGGAGGGCCAGGCGCTGCGCGCCCTGCCGAGAGCGGAAGCGCACCGAGCCCCGGCCCCGGAACGCGAATCGCCAACTCGTCCTCGCCCCACGTCCACGGCGCGCGATGCCAGCGAGACGGCAAGATCTGCGCGCGCAGCTTCGCCGCGTACTCCTTCGCAATCAACTGCTCGGTCGGCACCGCGACGAAGTCGGGATCCCCGAGATACGCGGCGCGATCGGCGAACGCGAACTTCATCGACTCGGCCACGCGGTGGATCGACGCCGACGAACCCGCGCCGAGCGGTCGCAGATCAAAGCCTTCGAGAATGTTCAGCATCTGGATCAGCGCGACACCGCCTGACGACGGCGGCGGGAACGAGATCACCTCGAAGCCGCGGTAGTTGCCGCGCAGCGGCGGCCGCAACACCGGCGCGTAGCCGGCGAGATCGCTCGCAGTGAGCACACCGCCGCGCCGCTGCACCTCCGCCGCGATCGCCGTTGCGGTTTTACCCGTGTAGAACTCCGCCGGCCCGACGCGCGCGATCTTGCGCAGCGTCGCGGCGAGCTCGGGTTGCACCAGCTTCCAGCCCGGCGCGATCGGCGTGCCGGCAGGCGGCAACTGGATCGCGGCGGTTTCGGGGAATCGCTCGGCGAGGCCCATCGCCTTCCACGCCTCGAGCACGCGCGCGTGGCGCAGCGAAATCGGGAAGCCCTCGGCCGCGAGCGCAATCGCAGGCGCCATCACTTCCGCCAGCGACTTGGTGCCGTAGCGCTCGAGTGCGAGCGCGAGGCCCGCGAGCATGCCGGGTGTCGCGACCGCGAGCGGTCCGGCGCGCGACGCATCCTTCGCAACACCGCTCGCGACGAACATGTCGCGACTCGCGGCAGCGGGCGCCGTCTCGCGTGCGTCGAGTGCGACGACTTCGCCGCTTGCGAGTCGGATCAACAAGAAGCCGCCACCGCCGATGCCCGAGTGATACGGCTCCGTCACGCCGATCGCGAACGATGTCGCGACCGCCGCATCGATGGCATTGCCGCCCGCGCGCAGCATCGCGGCCCCCGCTTCTGCGGCGTGTCGCTCGGCCGCCACCACCATGCCGTGAATGCCGACGGCGGGCGCCGGCGCCGCGCCGCGCGACGGAAGCGAAAGCGCGAGCCACACGACGGCGACGAAGCTCGAGACGAGAACGCGGCGGAGTCTGCGCATGGGAGGCCGACCCTATCACATCGCGTCGATCGTTCTGGCGTCGGCGCGGAACGAAATACGCGGGGTCCCGCTACCCATTTCGGCCGCTACCTTGCGCGCGATGCGGCGCCTTCTCGTCATCATCACGCTCACCGTCATCGCGTTGCTCGCCGCCATTCCGATGTTGGGCGGCGCGCCGGACCTGTCGGCGCTGCCGCCGCGCGACCGCGCCGTTGCGATCGGCGATGGCCTCGAGCTGAACGTCACGGAAGTCGGCAGCGGAACGCCGATCGTGCTGGTGCACGGATTGCCATCGAACATCGGCGACTGGGCGAGCGTGCCCGAGAAGCTCGCCGCGCTCGGCCATCGCGTCGTCGTCTATGACCGCGCCGGCTACGGCTGGTCGAGTCGCCCTGCGGTTGCTGGCGACGCCTACACACTCGGCTCGAACGCGCGCGAACTCGGCGCGCTCCTCGATCAACTCGCGATCCCGCGCGCCGCGCTGGTGGGTTGGTCCTACGGCGGCGGCGTGGTGCAGACCTTTGCGCTCGAACACCCGGAACGCGTCAGCCGACTGGTGTTGCTCGGTTCGGTGGGACCGGCGCTCCAGGATGATCCGCGCGACTTCATCGGGCGACTCGCGCGCTCGCCGATCGGGCCGGCCGTGTTTCGCTACGTGACGTCGGTCGCAACGCTCGGTCGCGGTGTGCTCGAAGGCGCGCTCGCTCAGGCTTTTTCCGGCGCCGAAAACATTCCGCCCGGCTTCATCGATCGCAGCGCGGCGCAGATGGCGCTGCCCGGCACCGTCGACTCGTGGCTCGCCGAGGACCGCAACGGGGGCTACGCGCAACTGCGTCCCGAGGCGATCCAGACGCCGACGCTGGTGCTGCAAGGCGCCGACGATCGCTCCGTGCCCACAGCGGTCGCCGAGGATCTCGCGAAGCGATTGCCACATGCGAAACTCGATCTGGTTCCGGAGGGAAGTCACATGCTGCCGGTCACGCATCCCGATCTGGTTGCCGCGCGCGTCCATGAATGGGTGACGCAACCGTGAGACGCGCCTGGCTACGCGTCTCGCGGGTCGTGCTGGTGACGGCGCTCCTGGCTTGCAATCGCGAGCAGGCCTCTGCGCCGGCGGCGGTCGAGCCGCCCGAGCCGCCGCTCGACACGCTGCCCGTCGCAGTAGTGCGTGTGCGCGAGATGGGCGATATCCGCATCGCGCTGCGCCCCGATCAAGCGCCGCAAACCGTCGCGAACTTCGAGAAGCTCGCCGGCACACAATTTTACGATGGCATCGCGTTCCACCGCGTGATCCCCGGCTTCATGGTCCAGACCGGCGACCCGCTCTCGAAGGATCGCGATCCGCGCAACGACGGCACGGGCGGACCGGGCTACAAGATCCCGGACGAGATCAAGGGACTGCACCACCGACGCGGCATCGTCTCGATGGCGAACGCTGGACCCAATACCGGTGGCAGCCAATTCTTCATCCTGGTCGGCGAGGCGCCGCAGCTCGACGCCAAGCACACCGTATTCGGTCGCGTGATAGCGGGCATGGAAGTCGTCGATGCGATCGTCGGCGTACCACGCGACGAATACGGACGGCATGGACCGCCCGATCGCCCTTTGAAGAATGTCGTGATCGAGTCGCTGACGATCGAGCCGGCGAAGCGCGGCGCCGCGGCGAGCGAGTCTTGACGATCAGATCTGCACGGCCTTCCAGACGCCCGAGCGGAAGCGCGCCATCAGCACCGCGGTGAGCGCACAGATGAACACGAATTCCGCGTACCACGCGCCCAGCACACCGCCGTCGAGCGTCACCGCAAAGAACCACGCGAGCGGCAGGCGCAAGAACCACGCGAGACTCGTCTGCACCACGAAGGGCCAACGTGTGTCGCCCGCACCGCGCAGCGCACCGCCCGCGACGATCTGTACCGCGTCGAAGAGCTGGAAGGCAGCGCCGAGCGCCAGCAGCGGTCGGCCGAGCCGCAACACTTCGGCGTCGCTCGTGTACATCGAGAGCAGCGCGTCGGGCGCGAGCAGGAAGAGCGCCGCGATGCCGATGGCGAGCCCGACGCCGAGCTTGCGCGCCGAGCGGTAGCTGCGTACGGCGGAGGCGAGATCGCCCGCGCCCTTGTAACGACCGACCAGCGTCGTCGCGGCGAGTCCGATCCCGATCGCCTGCATGAACGACATCGACAGCAGCGAGATCATCGCCTGGTTCGCCGCGATCGAGTTGGTGCCCATGCGCACGACGAAGGTCGTGAAGATCGCGAAGGCGCTCATGTCGAGCAGCCATTGCCCGCCGATCGGGAGACCCGTTCGGAGAAAGCGCCGGATCGCTTGCAGGTCGGGCGGCGTGAAGTGCGTGCCGTAGCGGCGCTTCACGGTCGGCAATGCCATCGCGATCACCAGGATCACGGCGCCGACCCATTCGGCGATCGACGATGCGATCCCGGCGCCTTCGACACCGAGTTGCGGCAAGCCGAGACGCCCGAACACCAGCGCCCAAGCGAGCAGCGCGTTCACGATGTTGGCGACGATCGTCGCGACGAGAGGCGTGCGCGTATTGCCGATGCCGCGCAGGAAGGCGGCGAGCACCATCCACACGCCCAGCCCCGCCATGCCATAGGGACGCATGCTCGCGTAGGCCATCGCGTGCTCGCGAATTTCGGGAGACGCGCCGGCGATCGTCCAGAGCCAATCGGCGATCGCGACGAAGGCGAAGACCGCGACCGTCAGCGGCGGCACCACCGCGTAGAGCCCCTGCCACGCCCAGGCGCCGCAGGATCGCTCGTCGCCCGCGCCTTGCAGCTGCGACACGAAGGTCTGTACACCGTTGGCCGTGCCGGCGAACACGCTCATCACGGTCCAGAGCCAGATGGCCGAGAAACCGAGCGCGCCGAGCTGCGCAGCGCCGAGCTGACCGACGAAGATCGAATCGACGACCTGCATCAGGGTCTGCGACATCTGCGTCAGCACGATCGGATACGCGAGCAGCGCCACTTCGCGAACGCCGCCGGCCTTCGGTGCGCGGGCGGCGAACGGGGCGGATCTGGAAATCGGAGTCGCCATGAGTAGCTCCTGAGCAACAAACACGAAGGCCGCGAACACTCTTCGTGTCCGCGGCCTTCGTGGTGGGCCGGTATGGGCGCCACTCACTTCATGGACGGACACGATCTCCCGTGGAATTGCGAATGCGGCCGATGGGCCGCGGCCGGACGGCCATCGAGGCCTTTCGCGGCGCAGCCTGCCCGCGGCCGCGATCGGCACGGTGGGCATCGGCGAGCATTCGCTGAGTCATGTTGCATGCCATCGTGAGACGGCTCCTCTGCACGGGTGAAACCGGAATTACCACGATCAGCGAATCCAGTCAACCACTTCGTGAGTGCTGGCTGATCGCTGGTTGGTGTCGGAGCGCTCAGTCGATCCGCTCGAAGCGGATCGGCAGCCCATCGCGCGGCTTCGAGATCGGCGCTTGCTGCACCGGCATCCGATAGTCGGGCGCAACGCTCCAGCGATAGCGCCGCACGATCTGATGCATGATCGCCTTCACCTGCGCCTCCGCGAAACGCAGGCCGATGCAGTGATGCGGCCCGCCGCCGAACGGGATCCACGCATGGGTATGACGCTGATCCTCGGCGCGCCCCGGCGCGAAGCGTTCGGGATCGAAGACCTGCGGCGCCGGGAACCACTCGGGCATGTGATGGGTGTGGATCGGCGCCACCACGACCATCGAGCCAGCCGGGATGTTGTAGCCATCGAATGCGAAGTCGGCCTGCGCGACGCGCGGGATCACCGGCAGCGGCGGATAGCGGCGCAGCGTCTCCTTCATCACCAGCCCGAGATCGCGCGCGCGATCGAGCTCGTCGAACTCGAGTGCAGGCTTGCCCAACGCAAACGCTTCTTCGCGTACGCGATCCTGCCACAGCGGATTGCGTGCCAGCTCGTAGGTCATCGACGTGAGCGCGCTGGTGGTGGTGTCGTGCGCGGCCATCATCACGAAGATCATGTGATCGACGACGTCGGCGTCGGTGAAGCGCTCGCCGCTCTCGTCCTGCGCGCGCGACAGGCGGCTCAGCATGTCACCGCCCGCACCGGCGCGCTTGCTCGGCAGCAGCTCGCTGAAATAGCGCGCTAGAAACTTGCGCCCTTCGAGACCGCGCTGGAACTCGAGACCGGGAATCGGCAGCCGCACGATCGACATCGACGCCGCCACCAGATTCTCGAACACGCCGTTCATCTTCTGTGTCGCGGGGCCGAGATCGACGCCGACGAAGATCGATGCCGCGATGTCGAGCGTCAGCGCCTTGAACGAAGGGAACGCGAGGCGCTTGCCGCCGTCGTCGCCCCACTTCTCGATGCCCGTCGCGATCATTGGATTCATCCGCGCCGCGTACTCGCGCAGCGGCGCGCGCTTGAAGGCCTCGTGCATGATCTTGCGGTGGTGCTTGTGCTCGTCGCCGTCGCGCAGCAACAGGCCGTTCGGGAAGATGCGACCCATGATCGCAGTCCACGGTTTGCGCGAGGAGAAGATGCCGTCGCGATCGAGCAACACGAGTCGATTCGCGTCGGGCCCGAAGAGATTCACCATCTTGACGAGCGGCGTCGCCTGCATCACCGCATTGCCGTAACGCTCGTGCAGGCGCTGCAACGGCGACAGCATGTCCACGCGCCCCTGGTTGCGCAGCATCGTGATCAGCATGTCGGTGAGCGTCGAGCGCGGGACGGCGCGCAGCGCAACCGATTGCGACTCCGTGGGCGAATGAAGCTCGGCACTCATCAGGATTCCTCCGCGCGGGGTGTATCGTCCATGTTCCGCGATGCCTCAAGGGCTCGGCCTTCATCACCCCCGCTTGCAGGAGAAACGCCGTGATCGAAACCCTCGCCTTCGGTCGCAGCGGCCACGCGAGTTCGCGCCTGATCTTCGGCGCCGCAGCGCTGTGGCGCGCCAGCCAGCACGAGGCCGACCGCACGCTCGAGCAGCTGCTCGACGCCGGCGTGAACCATATCGACGCAGCCGCCTCGTATGGCGACGCGGAATTGCGCATCGGCCCGTGGATGGACCGCCACCGCGACCGCTTCCTCCTCGCCACCAAGACGGGCGAGCGCAGCTACTCCGCCGCGCGGCAGCAGATCCGCCACTCGCTCGAACGCATGCGCGTCGACCACATCGATCTGCTGCAACTCCACAATCTGGTGAAGCCCGACGAGTGGGAGATCGCGATGGGCAGCGATGGTGCGCTGCGCGCTGCGATCGAAGCGCGCGACGAGGGCCGAGTGCGTTTCATCGGCGTCACGGGCCACGGCACGCGCGTCGCCGCGATGCATCTGCGCAGTCTCGAACGCTTCGAATTCGATTCGGTGTTGCTCCCGATGAATCCGTCGCTGCTGCGCGACGCGCAATACGCCGCCGAGTTCGAGCAACTGCTCGCGCTCTGTCGCGAACGCAACGTCGCCGTGCAGACGATCAAGTCGATCGCGCGCCGCCGCTGGCAGGACGGCAGCGCGCCGACGCACGACACCTGGTACGAACCGCTCACCGACGCCGCCGACATCGAACGCGCCGTGCACTGGGCGCTCGCGCGTCCCAGCGTCTTCGTGAACGCGGCGGGCGACCTGCGCCTGCTCGCGCCGACGATTCGCGCGGCAGAGACGTTCGCGACATCGCCGCGCGATACGGAGATTGCGGCGATCGAAGCGCACGCGCCGCTGGAACCCCTCTTCGTGCGCGGCTTCAGCTCGTAGTTGCACCCCGCGTGAAGATCTACACGACCGCGCCGCTCGAAGATCCGCGCGATGCGCGCACGTTGTTCCCCGAGCTCGAAGCGATCGGCTACGACGGCGCCTTCTCCTTCGAAGCGAAGCACGATCCGTTCCTGCCACTCGTGCTCGCCGCGGAACACACCAACACGTTGCGCCTCGGCACCGCGATCGCCATCGCGTTCGCGCGCAACCCGATGAATCTCGCGAACCTCGCGTACGGACTGCAATCGATCAGCGGCGGACGGTTCTTGTTGGGTCTCGGCTCGCAAGTGCGCCCCCACATCGAGAATCGCTTCAGCTCCGTGTGGTCGCGACCCGCCGCGCGCATGCGCGAACTCGCGCTCGCCGTGCGCGCAATCTTCGCGCGCTTCGAAGGCAAGGCGGAGCTGCGCTTCGAAGGCGAGTTCTATCGACACACCTTGATGATCCCCGCATTCGACCCCGGCCCGAACCCGTTCGGCCCGCCGCCCATCTATCTAGGCGGCTTCGGCCCGCGCATGACCGAAGTCGCGGGCGAAGTCGCCGATGGTTTCTTTGCGCATCCGTTCCAGTCGCGGAAGTCGCTGCTCGAACGCACGCTGCCCGCGCTCGAACGCGGACTCGCGAGGAGCGGTCGGCAACGCGCCGATCTCGACATCATCTGCGCAACCCTCGTCGTCACCGCCGACGGCGACGAAGCCTTCGAGCGCGTCGTCATCGCCGCGCGCAAACAACTCGCCTTCTACGGCTCGACCCCCGCGTACCGCTCGACGCTCGACTGCCACGGCTGGGGCGACCTGCACGTCGAGCTGAACCGCATGTCGAAGCTCGGACGCTGGGACGAGATGGCAGCGCTGATCGACGACGACGTGCTCGAAGCCATCGCCGTCGTCGGCCCGCGCCGCGAGATCGCTCACAAGTTGCGCACGCGCCTCGCCGGAATCGCCGACGGCGTGAGCCTCACGCACAACCGCGCGCCCGACGCGAATCACTGGGCCGACATCGTGCGAGAGCTCAAACAAAACGGGTCGACGCGTTAGAACCGTTCCCCTAAGATCGCCGACCCGGTGGCCCGGTAGCTCAGTTGGTAGAGCACCGCACTGAAAATGCGGGTGTCGCCAGTTCGACTCTGGCCTGGGCCACCATTTCTCCCCGCCCCAACGCCTCGAAGTGTCGCAACGCGCTCGCGCGCAACGGCACGCCGCCACCGTGACGTCGGCGTTGCCGCCTTGCTGCGCGTTCCCGACCGCTCCGCAAGCGCCCCGTGATAGGCTGCGATGTGTCGCCCCGCGCGAAGGAGATGCCGCGATGTCTTTCGCTGTCACGCGCATCACCAGATTGACCATGGCTCTCGCGGCCGCGTGGCTCGCCGCCAGCACCGCACACGCGGATGGCTCGGTGGTGGCGTGGGGCGGCGAAATCTACAACCAGGCTGTGCCTCCGCTGACGGTGAACGGCGCGACCGGTACGGCCACTGCGATCGCGGCCGGCGCTAGACACAACTGCGCGATCCAGGCAGGCAGCGGAAGCGTCGTCTGCTGGGGGAGCAACCACTACGGCAAGGCCACGCCGCCGCCGTCGGTGAACGGCACGAGCGGCACCGCCACCGCCGTCGCAGCCGGCGAAAATTTCAGCTGCGCAATTCGGGCGGGCACCGGACGCGTCGTCTGTTGGGGCGACAACTCCTATGGCCAATCTGCGCCGCCGGCGACCGTGAACGGCGCGACCGGTGCGGCCTCCGCCATCGCGGCCGGCACCTACCACGCCTGCGCGATTCGGGCGGGCAGCGGGATCGTCGTCTGCTGGGGCAACAACGGTTATGACAAGACCACGCCGCCGCCAGCGGTGAATGGTGAGGACGGCACCGCCATCGCCATCGCGGCCAGCAGCAGCCATAACTGCGCGATTCAAGCGAGCAGCGGAGACGTCATCTGCTGGGGGAGCGACTCCGAGGGCGAGTCGTCACCGCCGCCAGCGGTGACCGGCGCGGCAGGCGCCGCCACCGCCATCGCGCTCGGCGATTTTCGTAGCTGCGCGATTCAGCAGGGAAGCGGAAGCGTCGTCTGTTGGGGCTATGACCTCGACGGCGAAAATTCACCGCCGCCTGAAGTGAACGGCACGGCGGGATCTGCGTCCGCGATCGCGGCAGGTAGCTACGACAGCTGCGCGATTCAGGCGGGCACCGGCATCGTCCTCTGCTGGGGCTTAAACCGCTACAAACAAGATTCGACGCCGCCCACGGTGAACGGAACGACCGGCACCGCCACTGCCATCGCGGCCGGCAGGGAGCACGTCTGCGCGATTCAGGCGGACACGGCGAAAGTCGTCTGCTGGGGCTCGACATCGGCGCCCGCTGACGTGAACGGCAGCACCGGTACGGCCTCGGCGATCACTGCCGGCGGCTACCACAGTTGCGCGATTCAGGCGAACACCGGGAATGCGATCTGCTGGGGCGAGAACTACGCCGGCCGCGCGCAAGCGCCCGAGTCGGTGGACGGCACCACCGGCACGGCCGCCGCCATCGCGGCCGGGTCCATCCACAACTGCGCGATTCAAGCGAACACCGGCAACGTGGTCTGTTGGGGCGACAACGAATTTGGCGAAGCGTTCGCGCCGTCCTCGGTCGACGGCACAGGCGGCACGGCCGTCGCCATCGCGACTGGGGAGGACCACAACTGCGCGATTCAGGCAGATACCGGGAACGTCGTCTGTTGGGGCTCCGACCTCGACTTCGCCAGCGCCTACAGCGGTCAGGCGACACCACCGCCGTCGGTGAATGGAACGGACGGCACGGCCATCGCCATTGCGGCCGGCACCTTTCACAGCTGCGCGATCCAGGCGAACACCGCGAAAGTCATCTGCTGGGGGAACGACGACTACGTCGATGGAACCCACGGTGGCCAGGCGACACCGCCGCGATCAGTCGACGGCCGCGACGGCACAGCCATCGCCATCGCGACGGGCGGCTACCACAGCTGCGCAATTCAGGCGGGCACCGGGGCGGTCGTCTGCTGGGGCTACGACTTCTTTGGCCAGTCGGTTCCGCCCCCGTCCGTGGACGGCACGGACGGAACAGCCCTCGCGATCACGGCCGGCGGCTACCACAGCTGTGCGATCCAGGCGGAAACCGGAAAGCCCATCTGTTGGGGCTACGACGTCGACCAGATCTCGACGCCGCCCGCGTCGCTGAACGGCGGCGTCACCGCCGTCGCGGCCGGCAAGTTCCACACGCTCGCGATCGCGGCGCCCGAACCCGCTGCGATTCTCGTCGGCGCGGCCAGCTTCGGATCGTTGTTGATACTCGTCCGCCGGCGGCGCCTCACGGACGCCGGTCTGTAGCCACCCGGCGCCACTACGGCGAATCCGCAATGCGGACGCCGCGCCCGCCGATCAGATGGCCGCCACCACCCGGATCTCTACCCAATACTGTGGAGCCGCGAGCTTCGCTTCAACGCACGCACGCGCGGGTGTGTCGGCCGGCGCGACCCACGGATCCCACGCTTCGTTCATCGCGGCGTAGTGGCGGATGTCGCTGAGCCAGATCGTCGCAGAGAGGATCTTGCTCTTGTCGCTGCCGGCTTCGGCGAGCAGGCGGTCGATCTGCGCGAGGATCTGTTCGGTCTGCTTCCGCGCGTCGGGCACCGGATCGTCGGCGACGATGCCGGCGCTGTAGACGAGTCCGCCGTGGACGGCGGCCTGCGAGAGGCGCTTGCCGGGCTGAAGGCGCTGGACGCTCATGCATTCTCCTGTTGGGATTCCCATAGGTCCGGGAACTGTCGATAGAAACACGCCGCGAAGATCAGCGAAAGGCTTCCCAGCACGTGCCAGATCGCGTGGCCCTGCACGAAGTGATCGTTGGGATCGCAGAGCACGCCCGTCACGTCCGCGGCGGAGAATGCCGCCGCCACGACGAGCGTGACGAGTGACGCGTAGAAGAAGCGCCGATCGAGATCGGCGCGCGCGCGCTGCATCGCCTCGGTCACGACGATCGCGAGGATCAGTACGAAGACGATTCCCTGGATCGGGAACGGCGTGAAGCGCAGCGCCACCGTGAGCGCGGTGAATGCCACGACGCTCGTTGCATACACAGGCCAGAAGCGGCGGTGCGAGAGCGCGCCGAGTCGGACGAGATTGAGCGCGATCAACAAGTTCGTGAACACATACATGCCGGCGAAGTCGAGCACTTGCAGGATGCCCGAGAAACTCATGTGGTAGACGAGCGAGCAGATCCCGACGGCGATCTCGGCAACGCCGAAGATGCGCAGCGTGCGCTCGCCGCGACGACTTCCGATCCACCAGAGCGCGAGACCGGCGAGCACGTACGCGAGATTCGACCAGGTGTTCGCCGGCTCGACCACCAGCGAACAGAGCTGCGCCTCACACCAACGTACGTTGGGAAGCCAGAGCGAAGAAACCGGCTCCCAAGGGCAGCCGGCTTCGAGCGGAACGATGGGCGCGACAGGCATGCGCGCATCCTAGGGGAATGACGCAAGACCGCCTCCGCACGACACGAGTCCGTGCGGCGCGTCGATCAATTCGAGCCGGGGTTGTCCTGGCGCATCCAGTCCCGCGCTTCCGGTGCGCCGTAACGATTTCGGACGCCCGAGAATCCATCGGTGTAGCCGGTCGCGAAGGACTGCTCGGTCGCCGCTTCGAAAGATCGGTTGTGGCGCGCGTAGTCCGAGGTCTCGTGCGTATCGACGTCGCGGGCGCCCTGTCGGTAGCCGAGGTCGTAGGCGGCTTCCTGTTTGCCGGCGCCCTGCGGTGCGACCATTTCGCCGCGGATTTCGCCCTTGGGCGCGCAGCCCGTCGCAATCGCGAGCGGCGTCGCGAGCGCGACGAGTCCGAGGAACACGGTGGTCTTCTGAGCGATCGTCGTGAGCTTCATATTCGGCCCTCCCTGCAAGCCAGGACTTTGAGTCGGCCGAACGCAGCCCCCACCGTAGTGAGTTTCGAGCGGCGCCTGCGTGGTCGCGCGCCCAGCGCTCCTCCGCTGCGTCAAAGCTGCGGATCGTGGGAGAGCGCCGCTGGCTTCGACTCCGCGATGCGGCGCACGCTCGCTTCGAGCGCTGCGGCGAGCGCTTCCGCTGCGACCTCGTTGCCGCGTTCGTTCCAGTGGCTGTCACGCGTTGCGTAGGTGTTGCCGTCGCGGTCCGCGGCGGACAACGCCGGCAGCAGATCGATCACCGTGACACCGCGCGCATCGAGACGCGCGCGTGCTTCGCGCGTCGGTGTGTCGAGATCGAGATCCTGTTCGCGCAGCTTCAGTTGCGAGAGCACCGCCGCGCGCAGTCCTGGATTCACTTGCAGCTCCGTCGGCAGCACCGCGACTGCGAGCGGTGTCGGCGCCGCGAGCGCGGCGATCTCGCCGATGGTCGCGAGCGTGTCGTCGATGGCGGTCTGCACCACGGCCTCGCGCTCGCGGCGCAACAGCGGCGCGTATTTCGCGGAGAGGTCGATATACGCTTCGGGCGAAAAACCGTTCGGCGCCGCCAGCCAGCCTTTGGGCGCAGCGATCTGCGGCGCACCCGGCTCCGCGTTGCGCCGACGCTCGGCCGCGTAGCGTGCGAGGCGCTGCGCGAATCCGATGAGCCGCCAGTTCCGCGCATCGAACGGCGTCGCATCGCCCACGCGCTGGAAGTCGTTGCCGGCAAATAGGTTGACGAGCACGAGATCGGGATGCTGCGCCATGCCCTCGTCGGCGAGCATCTGCAGGTAGTCCTTCGGTTGCAGCCCCGGCAGTCCAAGGTTCGACACTTCGACGGGACGGCAGACGCGCGCACTCAGCTTCCTCTCGAGCAGCGTCAGGAAGTTCTTCTCGTAGCCGACGATGCCGTAGGCGAAGCTGTCGCCGAGCGCGACGATGCGGATCGTGTTCGCTGCGTCGCTGCGCGGCTCCAGATCGGTGTAGCCGCGCGCGTTGCCGGTATCGCGGCCGAAGTATGCGAAGACATCCTCACGCGCCTTCTCGATGTGTTCCCGCGAGCTCGCGTTCGGCGTGACGAGCAGCGGGCTGCTGACGAAACGCCCCGCAACCGCGAGCACGATTTCGCCGACGAGCAGGATCAACGCCGCGTTCCACAGCAGCGCATCGATGCCGCGCAACACGCGCGAGGCTGCGAACGCCGTCGCCACTGCGCGCCGCGTGCGCGGCCACGCGGCCGCGGCGATGCAGAGCGCGAGCCCAACGACGACGCATGCGACGGCGCTCTGCGAGCGCCCGATGCCGAACGGCACGATGAGGAGTGACGGCAGCATCGCGGCGTAGAGCGTGAGTCGAAGCCAAAGCCCCCAGCCCTGCCGTGTTGCCGCGCGCTCCGTCGTCATCGCGATCGCACTCTAGCCGCGAGAGTCTCGCGAGGTGGTGCCCTGCGAAGAGTCCGCATAGAGTGCGCGGGCGCGTCGCAACGTTTCGCCAGGAGTATCCCCATGTCGCTCGTATTGCTCGGTGCCAGCCCGTCCCCGTTCGTTCGCAAGGTGCGCGTCGTGCTGGCCGAGAAGGGCCTCGGCTACGAACACGAGCAGGTGAATCCCTTCGCCGGCCCGCCCGGTTGGCGCGACATC
>JANNKU010000127.1:0-15563 GCA_031396445.1 Deltaproteobacteria bacterium
GGAGATGGTGATGCCGGGCGACAACATCGAGATGGTGGTGACGCTGATCACGCCGATCGCGATGGACAAGGAGCTGCGCTTCGCGATTCGCGAAGGCGGCCGCACCGTCGGCGCCGGCGTCGTCGCGGAAATCATCGAGTAGAAGAGCCGGTGTAGCCGGATTGAGGAGTCTAGGCGCGTAGCACAATTGGTAGTGCACCGGACTCCAAATCCGGGGGTTGGGGGTTCAAGTCCCTCCGCGCCTGCCACAGCAAACACCGCCTGCGGCGAGAAGAATTCGGGTCGGCAAAGTCGCAGATGAGTTGGCATCACAGCCAGTAGAAGAGGCGCGAGTCGCGTGACCAAGGAAGTCGAAGAAGAGCGGATGAGTCCGGCTGGATGGGTGCAGAGCACTCGCCAGTACTTCTTCGACGTGCGGACGGAGCTGCGAAAAGTCACCTGGCCCCAGCGCCAGGAAGCGGTCGGAGGGACCATCGGAGTTCTCGTCGTCGTCGGCGTAATCACCCTGGTGCTCGGCGTTGTCGATCTGACGCTCGCCAAGGTTCTCGCGTGGATTTTGTCATGATGGAAGAGACCCCGGACAGCCCCGTCGATGCGGCGCTCGACGCGACGGCGACAGCCGCTGCGGCTGCTCCCGTGAAGGCCGACACGGTCGCGAAGCACTGGTACATCGTTCACACATATTCGGGTCACGAGCAAAAGGCGAAGCAGGGTTTGCTCGAGCGAGCCAAGGCGTTCGGAAAGGAAGAGTTCTTCGACGAGATCCTGATCCCCGAGGAGCAGGTCGTCGAAGTCGTGAAAGGGGAGAAGCGCACCTCGAAGCGAAAGTTCTTCCCAGGCTACATCCTGGTCCGAATGGAACTGAACGACGAGACCTGGCACATCGTCCGCGGTACTGCGCGGATCACCGGTTTCGTCGGCGGCGCAGCGAACAAACCGACGCCCATCTCCGAAGAAGAGGTGGCGCGGATGACCCAGCAGATAAAGGACGGCGCAGTCAAACCCAAGCCGAAGATCAAGTTCGAGGGTGGCGAGAACGTTCGTGTCACGAGCGGCCCCTTCGCGAACTTCCAGGGTTTCGTCGACGAAGTCCGGCCGGACAAAGAGAAGGTCCGCGTGATGGTGCAAGTCTTCGGTCGCGCCACTCCGGTGGAACTCGACTACACGCAACTCGAGAAGGCGTAGGACCGCAGCAGGTGAATCGAATGAGGGCGCAGCGTGGCTAAGAAAATCGTCGCGATCGTGAAGCTCCAGTGTCCCGCAGGCGCGGCGAACCCGTCGCCGCCGGTGGGTCCCGCGCTCGGCCAGCACGGCGTCAACATCATGGAGTTCTGCAAGACCTTCAACGCGCGTACGCAAGACAAGATCGGGCTGATCATCCCCGCAGTGATCACCGTCTATGCGGATCGCAGCTTCACCTTCGAGTTGAAGACTCCGCCGGCGGCCATTCTGCTGAAGAAGGCTGCGAAAGTGGAGAAGGGCTCGGGAGAGCCGAATCGCGTGAAGGTTGCGACGGTGACGAAGGCGCAGGTGCGTGAGATCGCGATATTGAAGCTTCCCGACCTCAACGCCAACGACATTGAAGCAGCGATGCTGATCATCGCCGGAACCGCCCGCTCGATGGGCATCGATGTGGAGGGCTAGTCGGTGCCGCAGACCAAGCGGATGAAGCAGGCGATCGCGACCGTGGACCAGGAGCGGAGCTACGGCCTGCGCGACGCGGTCGAGCTACTGAAGAACGCGCCGGCGCTGAAGTTCGACGAGAGCGTCGATCTCGCGGTGAATCTCGGCGTCGATCCGAAGCACGCTGACCAGATGGTGCGCGGCGGCATCGTGCTCCCGCATGGCACGGGCAAGACGGTCCGCATTCTCGTCTTCGCGAAGGGCGACAAGGAAAAGGAAGCGCAGGCCGCGGGCGCCGATCACGTTGGCGCCGACGACCTCGCCAAGAAGATCCAGGAAGGCTGGCTCGAGTTCGACCGCGTGATCGCAACGCCCGACATGATGGGCGTGGTAGGTCGTCTCGGTCGCGTTCTCGGTCCGCGCGGCTTGATGCCGAACCCGAAGCTCGGAACCGTGACGATGGATGTCGCGCGGGCAGTGGCGGAACAGAAGTCCGGCAAGGTCGAGTACCGCGTCGAAAAGGCCGGTATCGTGCACGTTTCCGTCGGCAAGAAATCGTTCAGCGTGGATCAACTAGTCGACAACGCGACCGCGCTGATCGACGCGTTGGTGCGCGCCAAGCCCGCGTCGGCCAAAGGCGCTTATCTGAAGAAGATCTCGATCTCGACCACGATGGGCCCCGGCGTGCGCGTCGAGCCCTCGTCGGTCGAAGTCGCGAAGGTCGCGTGAGTAGAGGAGCCTTGCGGTGCTGACCCGATCGCAGAAAGAACTCGAAGTCGCCGAGCTGCACGACCGCTTCACGCGCGCCACCAGCGTGTTCGTGGCGGAGTACCGCGGTCTCGACGTTGCCAGTGTCGACGCGCTGCGGGCGAAGATGCGCGCTGCAGGCTCCGGTGATTTCGAGTACCGCGTAGCGAAGAACACGCTGCTGCGACGAGCGGCAGAAGGCTCCGCTGGCGCATCGCTGATGCCGCACTTCAGTGGCCCGACGGCGGTCGCGTTCTCATTTGGCGATCCGGCGAAGCTCGCGAAGATGCTCGTCGACTACGCCAAGGAGAAGCAGCCGTTCGAGCTTCGCGCTGCGGTCGTAGACGGGCACGCGCTAGACATCGAAGAAATCGCGCTGTTGGCCACGCTTCCGTCGCTGGATGAACTTCGCGGCAAGTTGATCGGGATTCTGCAAGCACCTGCGGCTCAGCTCGCGCGATTGCTTGCGGCGCCCGGCGCACAGATCGCACGCGTGATCGGAGCGCATCAGAGAGAAATGGAGGCGGCCGGCGCCACCGAGTGATTTCCGGGACCGCGGAGGCGGTCCCTCGAGTTCGCGGCCTCTGCGCGACAACCACCAATCGTCGGGCACCAAGTCGAGCCGGGCTCGCACAAGGGTTCGACCGTTTCGATCTGCAAGGAGAGTTTGGAAATGTCCGCTGATCTCAACGTCATCGTCGATCAACTGTCGAGCCTCACCGTGATGCAGGCCGCCGAGCTGGCCAAGCTTCTCGAAGAGAAGTGGGGCGTCTCGGCCGCTGCGCCGGTCGCCGTCGCTGCCGCCGGAGCGGGCGCCGCCGCTGCACCGGTCGAAGAGAAGACCGAGTTCGACGTCATCCTGCTCTCCGCGGGAGACAAGAAGATCCAGGTCATCAAGGAGGTTCGCGCGATCACGAGCCTCGGCCTCAAGGAGGCCAAGGATCTCGTCGAGGCCGCGCCGAAGCCGGTGAAGGAAGGCGTGTCGAAGGACGAAGCCGCGAAGATCAAGGCACAGATCGAAGCGGCAGGCGGCCAGGTCGACATCAAGTAGCTCTCGCGAGGTCGCGTGCGGCGCCCGCGCCGCTCGCGACCGCTCGTACGCGCCACGGCGCGTATCCCGCGCGGCGATCCCGAGGCGCAAGGCGCCCGGTAGCCCCGCACCATCTCTATTGGAGGGCGAGTCGGAGTCGTGACAGAGATCCAATTCTCCGAGAACGCACCCCGGGTCCGCAAGGACTTCTCGAAGATCCCCGGGATCCTCGAGATCCCCAACTTGATCGAAATCCAGAAGCAGTCGTTCGAACGCTTTCTGCAGACACAGATCGAACCAGAGAAGCGCGAGAACGCGGGGCTGCAAGCCGTCTTCAACTCGATCTTCCCGATCAAGGACTTCAACGACACCGCGTCGCTGGAGTTCGTCGGCTATGTGCTCGAGCAGCCGAAGTACGACGTGCAGGAGTGCCTGCAGCGAGGCATGACCTACGCCGCGCCGTTCAAGGTGACGATCCGGCTCGTAGCCTGGGATGATGCCGAGGGCGCGCAGACGATCCGCGATGTGAAGGAGCAAGAGGTCTACTTCGGGGAAATCCCGATCATGACCGACAACGGCACCTTCATCATCAACGGAACCGAACGCGTGATCGTGTCGCAGCTGCACCGCTCGCCGGGCATCTTCTTCGACACCACCACGTCGTCAACCGTATCCGCCGCCGGCAAGAAGCTCTTCTCCTGCCGCGTGATTCCGTACCGCGGTTCGTGGCTCGACCTCGAGTTCGACCACAAGGACATGATCTACTCCCGCATCGACCGCCGCCGGAAGATTTTCGCGACGGTGCTGCTGAAGGCGCTCGGTTACAACACCGAAGAGTTGCTCTCCTACTTCTACAAGCCCGAGCTGATCAAGACCGAGATGGACGGCAAGAAGCCGCGCTATCTGAAGAAGGTCGATCCGGAGCTTCTCGAAGGCCAGCGCTCGTCACACGACGTCAAGGATCCCGCCGGCAACGTGCTCGTCCGCAAGGACCGCAAGTTCAACAAGGCGAGCCTGCGCAGGATGAACGAGGCCGGAATCACGTGGATTCCGATCGGCCTCGAAGATCTCGTCCGCGAAGACAATGTGAAGCGCGTCTCCCCGGTCGACATTGTCGATGAGGCGACCGGCGAAGTCATCATCGAGTGCAACGAGGAAGTGTCGCAGTCCCACCTCGACTCCTTCCTCGAGCGGGGCATCGACGAGTTCCAGCTCCTCTACCTCGATCCCGTGCTCACCGGAACGTCGGTGCGTGACACGCTGCTCGCCGACAAGACGGCGACGCAGGAAGAGGCGATCATCGACATCTACCGGCGCCTGCGCCCCGGTGATCCGCCGACGCTCGACACCGCGACGAATCTCTTCCACAACCTGTTCTTCAATCCCGAGCGCTACGACCTCTCGCGCGTCGGGCGCCTGAAGCTCAATCACAAGCTGAGCTTCAGCCCGGACGAACGAGCGACCTATCAGCCGGGCGGACAGAGCGGGCCGACGGAAGAGATCCCGCTGGGCGAACTTCCGATCCTTCGCCGCGACGACATCCTCGCCGCCGTGAAGTACCTCGTCGATCTGAAGAACGGCTCGGATCCGACCAAGCGCATCGACGACATCGATCATCTCGGCAATCGCCGCGTCCGCGTCGTCGGCGAGCTGCTCGAGAACCAGTACCGCATCGGTCTCGTCCGCATGGAGCGCGCGATCAAGGAGCGCATGTCTCTCCAGGAGATCGAGACGCTGATGCCGCACGACCTGATCAACTCCAAACCCGTCTCGGCGGTGATCAAGGAGTTCTTCGGATCGAGCCAGCTCTCGCAGTTCATGGACCAGACCAATCCGCTCTCGGCGGTGACGCACAAGCGGCGTCTCTCGGCCCTCGGGCCGGGCGGTCTGACGCGCGAACGCGCGGGCTTCGAAGTGCGCGACGTGCACCCGACCCACTATGGCCGCATCTGCCCGATCGAGACCCCGGAAGGTCCGAACATCGGCCTCATCGCGTCGCTCTCGACCTTCGCGCGCGTCAACGACTACGGCTTCATCGAGACGCCGTACCGTGTCGTGCGCGATTCGATCGTGACCAACGAGGTGAAGTACCTGTCAGCGCTCGACGAGGAGCGTCTGTCGATCGCGCAGGCGAACGCCGCGATGGATGAAAACGGGCGACTCGTCGCGGAGAGCGTGCAGGCACGCAAGACCGGCGAGTTCCAGATGACGCCGCGCGATGAGATCGAGATGATGGACGTGTCGCCGAACCAACTGGTCTCGGTAGCCGCATCGCTGATCCCATTCCTCGAGCACGACGACGCCAACCGCGCGCTGATGGGATCGAACATGCAGCGCCAGGCCGTGCCGCTGCTCCGGACGCAGGCGCCGCTCGTCGGAACCGGCATGGAAGCGGTCGTCGCGCGCGACTCCGGCGTGACGGTCGTCGCCAAGCGCGACGGCTCGGTCGTCTCGGTCGATGCCAGCCGCATCGTGATCAAGCCGGATGACGACGACGGCACGGGTTCGAACGTAGACATCATCAACCTGATCAAATACCAGCGCTCGAACCAGAACACCTGCATCAACCAGCGCCCGATCGTGAAGCCGGGCCATCGCGTTCGGCGAGGACAGGTGATCGCGGACGGTCCGGCAACGGAACGCGGCGAGCTCGCACTCGGGCGCAACGTGGTCGTCGCGTTCATGCCCTGGGGCGGATACAACTTCGAAGACTCGATCCTGATCGCCGAACGCGTCGTCAAGGACGACTCGTTCACCTCGGTCCACATCGAGGAGTTCGAGTGCGTCGCGCGAGACACCAAGCTCGGTAAGGAAGAGATCACCCGCGACATCCCGAACGTCGGCGAAGAAGCGCTGAAGGATCTAGACGAGGCCGGCATCGTGCGTATCGGCGCCGAGGTGAAGCCGGACGACATTCTCGTGGGCAAGATCACGCCGAAGGGTGAGACCCAGCTCTCACCGGAAGAGCGCCTGCTGCGCGCGATCTTCGGCGAGAAGGCCGGCGACGTGCGCGACACCTCGCTGCGTGTGCCGCCGGGCGTATCGGGCATCGTGATCGGCGCGCAGGTCTTCTCACGCCGCGGCGTCGAGAAGGACGAGCGCGCCCGCGCGATCGAAGAGCTCGAGATCGAGCGGCTGCGCAAGGATCAGGAAGACGAGACGCGCATCATTCGCGAGAGCGCGCTGCTGCGAGTGCGCGAAGTCCTGGTCGGCAAGACGGCGGCCAATCGTGTCGCCGACGAGCGTCGCAAGGAAGTGTGGCTCGATAGCGGCGACGTGATCGCCGACGAGAAGCTGAGCCAGATCCCGCAGCGTCGTTGGAAGGACGTGCAGGTCACCGACGCGCGCGTACAGGAACAGGTCGAGCGCATCTTCCTGAATATTGAAGAGCGCTCGGGCGTGATCAAGGCCGTCTTCGACGAGAAGATCGCCCGCTTGAAGAAGGGCGACGAGCTTCCGCCCGGCGTCTTCAAGATGGTGAAGGTGTATGTAGCGATCAAACGCAAGCTGTCGGTCGGCGACAAGATGGCCGGTCGCCACGGCAACAAGGGCGTGATCTCGCGCATCCTCCCCGAGGAGGACATGCCGTACATGGCGGATGGCACGCCGGTCGACATCGTGCTGAACCCGCTCGGTGTACCGTCGCGCATGAACGTCGGACAGATTCTCGAGACGCATCTCGGTTGGGCCGCACGCGGCCTCGGCCAGCAGGTGAACGCGCTGCTCGACGAGCATCGCGGGATCGAGATCCTGAAGGTGCGTGAAGCACTGAAGGTCGCTTACGACGATCCTGGCACATCGCGCGTGCTCGATGGCGCTTCGGACGATGCGATCCTGTCGCTCGCGAAGAGCGTCGCGCCGGGTGTGCACGTCGCCACGGCGGTCTTCGACGGCGCAGGCGAACCCGAGATCAAGGCGGAGCTGATTCGCTCGAAGCTGCCGACGTCGGGCCAGATGGTGCTCTTCGATGGCCGCAGCGGGGATCCCTTCGAAGGCGATGTCACGGTGGGCGTGCTCTACATGCTGAAACTCCACCACCTCGCCGACGACAAGATCCACGCGCGGTCGATCGGGCCGTACAGCCTCGTCACGCAGCAACCGCTGGGTGGCAAGGCGCAATTCGGTGGTCAGCGCCTCGGCGAGATGGAGGTCTGGGCGCTCGAAGCGTACGGCGCCGCCTTCGCGCTGCAGGAGTTCCTGACCGTGAAATCGGACGACGTCGGCGGTCGCACGCGGATGTACGAGTCGATCGTGAAGGGCGAAATGACGCTCGAGCCTGGTTTGCCCGAGAGCTTCAACGTGTTGGTCAAGGAGCTTCAAGCTCTAGGACTCGACGTTGATCTCGTTGAAGACAAAGTCGAATAGGGGGGATCCGTGAGAGACCTCTACAACTTGTTCGAGAAGCCCAAGGATCCCTTGGCCTTCAACTCGATCCGCATCTCGATCGCGTCGCCGGAGAAGATCCGGGAGTGGTCGCACGGCGAGGTGAAGAAGCCGGAGACCATCAACTACCGGACCTTCAAGCCGGAACGCGATGGGCTCTTCTGCGCGAAGATCTTCGGTCCCGTGAAGGACTACGAGTGCAATTGCGGCAAGTACAAGCGCATGAAGCACCGCGGAGTCGTCTGCGAGAAGTGCGGCGTCGAGGTGATCCAATCGAAGGTGCGCCGCGAGCGCATGGGTCACATCACGCTCGCCACGCCCGTCGCGCACATCTGGTTCCTGAAGTCGCTGCCGTCGCGCATCGGCAACATCCTCGAGATCTCGCTGCGCGAGCTCGAGCGTGTGCTCTATTTCGAGTCGTACATCGTGACCGACCCGAAGGAGACCGATCTCAAGGCCGGTGAGCTGCTCTCGGACGAGCGACTGCTCGAGATGAAGGAGAAGTGGGGCCGCGAGGGTTTCGAGTTCGGCATCGGCGCCGAAGCCGTTCGCGATCTGCTCTCGAAGATCGACGTCGAGGGTGAGTCGAAGCGGCTGCGCCTCGAAATGCGCGACGCCACTTCAGAGGCGAAGCGCAAGAAGCTTGCGAAGCGCCTGAAGGTGCTCGACGCCTTCCGCGAATCCACGAACCGCCCGGAGCACATGATCCTCGAGATCATTCCGGTGCTGCCTCCGGATCTGCGACCGCTCGTGCCGCTCGACGGTGGCCGTTTCGCGACCAGCGATCTGAACGATCTCTATCGCCGCGTCATCAACCGCAACAACCGCCTGAAGCGCCTCCAGGAGCTGAACGCTCCCGAGGTCATCATTCGCAACGAGAAGCGGATGCTGCAGGAAGCGGTCGATGCGCTCTTCGACAACGGCCGTCGCGGTCGCGTGATCACGGGCCCGAGCAAGCGCCCGCTGAAGTCGCTCTCCGACATGCTGAAGGGCAAGTCGGGTCGCTTCCGCCAGAACCTGCTCGGCAAGCGCGTCGATTACTCGGGCCGTTCGGTGATCGTCGTGGGCCCGGAGCTGCGCCTGCACCAGTGCGGTCTGCCCACGCGCATGGCGCTCGAGCTCTTCAAACCGTTCATCTATTCGAAGCTCGAGCAGCGCGGCTACGTGACCACCATCAAGGCCGCGAAGAAGATGGTGGAGAAGGAACGTCCCGAGGTCTGGGACATCCTCGCTGAAGTCGTGCGCGAACATCCGGTGATGCTGAACCGCGCGCCGACACTGCATCGGCTCGGCATCCAGGCCTTCGAGCCGCAGCTGATCGACGGCAAGGCGATCCAGCTCCACCCGCTCGTATGCGCGGCGTACAACGCCGACTTCGACGGCGATCAGATGGCGGTGCACGTGCCGCTCTCGATCGAAGCGCAGATCGAAGCGCGCGTGCTGATGATGTCGACGAACAACATCCTGTCGCCGGCGACGGGACGTCCCGTCATCGGCCCGACGCAGGACATCGTTCTCGGTTGCTACTACATGTCGCGCGAGCGATCTCCGGCGCGCGGCGAAGGGATGCTCTTCGCGAACCCGGAAGAGGTCGTCTGTGCCTACAACGCCGGCGAACTCGAGCTGCATGCGCGCATCGAAGTGCGCATGGAAGGCGGTCGCATCGAGACGACGGCCGGTCGCGTGCTGCTGCGCGAAGTCGTCCCCGGCGAGATTCCCTTCGAGATCATCAACAAGGTGATGGACAAGAAGGCGCTCGGCGAGCTGATCGACCAGGCGTATCGACGCCTCGGCTCGAAGGCCACGGTGATCCTCGCCGACCGACTGCGCACGCTCGGCTACCAGTTCGCAACGCGTGCGGGTATTTCGTTCTGCGTCGACGACATGACGATCCCGGCCGACAAGGGCCGCATCATCGAGGGCGCGAACGAACTGGTCCGCGAGATCGAGGCGCAGTACCAGGAAGGTCTGATCACCGACGGCGAGCGCTACAACAAGGTGATCGACATCTGGGCGGAGGCGACCGAGAAGGTCTCCTCGCAGATGATGGAGAACATCGGCACCGAGATCGCGAAGGACGCCGATGGCGTCGATGTCCGCGTGCCGTCGTTCAACTCGGTCTACATGATGGCCGACTCGGGCGCGCGCGGTTCCGCGCAGCAGATGCGCCAACTCGCCGGCATGCGCGGTCTGATGGCCAAGCCGTCGGGCGAGATCATCGAGACGCCGATCACCTCGAACTTCCGCGAGGGGCTCTCGGTTCTCCAGTACTTCATCTCGACGCACGGTGCGCGAAAGGGTCTCGCGGACACCGCACTCAAGACCGCCAACTCCGGCTACCTGACGCGTCGACTCGTCGACGTCGCGCAAGACATGATCATCCGGCTCGAAGACTGCGGTACGAAGGACGGCCTCATCACGGGTCCGCTCGTCGAGGCCGGCGAGGTGATCGAGCCGATCGGCGAGCGCATCCTCGGTCGCGTGACGGTCGAGAAGATCGTCGATCCCCGCAACGAGAAGATCGTGATCGTCAAGGCGGGCGAGGAGATCGACGAGGCGAAGGTCGCGCGCATCGAGGAGGCGGGGATCGAGCGCGTACTGATCCGCTCGGTGCTCACCTGCGAGACCAAGTTCGGTGTCTGCAAGATGTGTTACGGGCGCGACCTTTCGCGCGGTGAGATGGTGAACCTCGGCGAGGCGGTCGGCGTGATCGCAGCGCAGTCGATCGGCGAGCCGGGCACGCAGCTCACGATGCGCACCTTCCACATCGGCGGCGCAGCCACGCGACGCGCCGAACAGTCGAGTGCGGAAGCGCGGACCGAAGGCGACGCACGCTTCGTCAACCTGCGCACCGTCGAGGACAAGCAGGGACGCCAGATCGCCAGCAATCGCCACGGCGAGGTCGTCATCTACGACGCCAGTGGCCACGAGCGTGAGCGACATCCGGTCGTCTACGGCGCTTGGGTGAAGGTGGCCGACAACACGCCGGTGAAGCCCGGAGCTTCGCTGCTCGAGTGGGACCCCTTCGCCAATCCGATTCTCGCCGAGGTGAAGGGCACCGTTCGCTTCGTCGACATCATCGAAGGTCAGACGATGCGCGAGCAGGTGGACGAGTTCACCGGCCTGGCGTCGAAGGTGATCGTCGAGGCGAAGGATCCGTCGCTCCGGCCGCGCATCTCGGTGATTGGTCCGGACGGGAAGGGCTTGCACGACAAGCTGATGCCGATGGGCGCGTACATCTCGGCGACGGACGGCAGCGCGATCGCAGCCGGCGATGTGGTCGCGAAGATGCCGCGCGAAGTCACCCGCACCAAGGACATCACCGGCGGTCTGCCGCGCGTCGCGGAACTCTTCGAGGCCCGCAAGCCGAAGGACTTCGCGATCGTTTCGGAGATCGACGGCACCGTCTCGTTCGGGACCGACGTGCGCGGCAAGCGACGCGTTCTGGTCACGCCGGATGGTGGTGAGCCGCGCGAGTACTTGATCCCGAAGGGCAAGCACATCGGCGTGCACGAGGGCGATCGCGTCCGCGCCGGTGAAGCGCTGATGGATGGCTCCGCGAATCCGCACGACATCCTGCGCATTCAGGGCGTGAAGGAACTCGCGAAGTACCTGGTGGACGAGGTCCAGGAGGTCTACCGCCTGCAGGGCGTGAAGATCAACGACAAGCACATCGAGACGATCGTTCGCCAGATGCTGCGCCGCGTTCGCGTGAAGGATCCCGGAGACACGGACTACCTGGTCGGCGAGCACGTCGACAAGTGGCTCTTCCTCGAGGCCAACGAGAAGGTCCTCGCGCAGGGCGGTCGTCCCGCGCAGGAAGAGCCGCTGCTGCTCGGGATCACCAAGGCGTCCCTGTCGACGGAGTCGTTCATCTCGGCCGCGTCGTTCCAGGAGACGACCAAGGTGCTGACCGAGGCGGCGATCTGGGGCAAAACCGATCGGCTGCACGGTCTCAAGGAGAACGTGATCATGGGCCGCCTGATCCCGGCCGGAACCGGGATGGCTCGATACAAGAACATCGGGATCCAGGTCGACGCACCGGAAGGGATGGCCGAGCAGCCGGGCGGAGTCGCGACGCTGTCGCTACCGAGCGCGCGCGGCATCGTCGTATCCGAATCTCCGGTCAGCATGGAGCCGCCGGACGCTGGTGGCCTTCCGTGATCGGCAATGATTCGAAGACTGTGAACGCGACGGTGTGTACCCCGGGGGGTCGCAGCGCCGAACCGACCCGCGCTTAGCGGGGAGCCGCTCTCGAAGCGGTTGACAGAGCATCGTACACGGCTATCGTGCGGCCGATTTTGCATCCAAGGCCGCGCTTGCTGCGGCCCTTCCGCAACCCGCGGAGAGCTTTACCCGAATCATCTGCCGCCCGCTTTCGGGTCGGCGCTCGGATGCTTCCGGTCTCTCCGCAGTCGTGGTCGGGTTTCAGGGGCGTGGTATCTCCAGTCTTCGATCCGCGCCTCGTCGCGGCCTGCCCAAGAGATGGCTCCTGCAGAGCCCGTTCTTCGGCAAGACTGGCAGCGACCGCGATCACACGAAGGGACCCGACAGCGCATGCCGACGATTCAACAGCTCGTGCGCCAGGGTCGAGAGACGCGGCGCCGCAAGAGCAAGTCGCCCGACCTCGACCAGTCGCCGCAGCGGCGCGGCGTATGCACTCGCGTGTGTACCCAAACGCCGAAGAAGCCGAACTCGGCGCTGCGCAAGGTTGCTCGCGTGCGACTCACGAACGGGAATGAAGTCTGGGCCTACATCCCCGGCGTCGGCCACAACCTGCAAGAGCACTCGGTGGTGCTGGTTCGCGGGGGCCGCGTGAAGGATCTCCCCGGTGTCCGCTACCACATCGTGCGCGGCACCCTCGATACGCAGGGCGTCTCGGATCGACGCAAGAGCCGTTCTCGATACGGAGCGAAGCGCCCGAAGTAGCAGGTTTCGATTTGCGGCCGGTGGGGCACGGAAGTCCCGCCGGCCGTGTCTTTTCGACGAGACGTCGGTGTCAGACACCGGCCAGGAACGAGAGGGAACATGCCGAGGCGACGCGTAGTAGCACGGCGCAAGCACGCGACCGATCCGAAGTACAACGACCGTCAGGTCGGGTACTTCACGAACGTGATCATGCGCGGTGGCAAGAAGAGCACCGCCGAGCACATCGTGTACGGCGCGTTCCTGGTGATCGAGAACAAGACGCGCAACGACCCCCTGGCGATGTTCCGCCGTGCTCTCGACAACGTACGGCCGCGCATCGAGGTGAAGTCGCGACGCGTCGGCGGTGCCACGTACCAGGTGCCGATCGAAGTGCGACCCGAACGGGCCACGTCGCTCGCGATGCGCTGGCTCGTGCAGTACGCCCGGTCGCGGAGCGGTCGAAGCATGCCGGAGAAGCTGGCCGACGAGCTGATCGATGCCGCCAATGAGCGCGGCGAGGCCGTGAAGAAGAAGGAAGACACGCACCGTATGGCCGACGCCAACAAGGCGTTCGCGCACTACCGGTGGTGAGATCGTCCCGCTAGGGACGAGAGTTCTTTGAAATGGCTCGGACGACTCCGCTCGAGAGGACCCGCAACATCGGCATCATGGCGCATATCGATGCGGGTAAGACCACGACTACGGAGCGGATCCTGTTTTACACGGGCGTCAACTACAAGATGGGTGAAGTCCATGATGGCGCGGCCACCATGGATTGGATGGAACAGGAGCAGGAGCGCGGCATCACGATCACGTCCGCCGCGACGACCTGTTCCTGGCAAGATCACCGCATCAACATCATCGATACACCGGGGCACGTGGACTTTACGATCGAGGTAGAACGCTCGCTGCGGGTGCTGGATGGCGCGGTCGCCGTGTTTTGCGGCGTCGGTGGCGTCGAGCCGCAGTCGGAGACGGTTTGGCGACAAGCGGATCACTACCGCGTGCCGCGTCTCGCGTTCGTCAACAAGATGGATCGCATCGGCGCCAACTTCGATCGCGTGGTCGAGATGATGCGCGCGCGTCTCGGCACCAATCCCGTGCCGATCCAGCTGCCGATCGGTTCCGAGGATGGTTTTCGCGGTGTCGTCGATGTTCTCGAGCGCAAGGCGATCTATTGGGACGACGAGAGTCTCGGCTCCAGCTTCGAAGTCGCGGAAGTTCCCGCGGAACTCGCGGCCGCCACGGATGCGGCGCGTGAGATCGTGGTGGAAGCGGCCGCCGATGCGGACGAAGCCGTGATGGCGCTCTATCTGGAAGGGGCGCCGATCCCCGCCGATCAACTGCGCGCGGCGCTTCGCGAGGCCACGCTGCAACTGCGTGTCGTGCCGGTCGTCTGTGGCTCCGCTTTCAAGAACAAGGGCGTGCAGCCGCTGCTCGATGCGATCGTTTCCTACCTGCCGTCGCCGCTCGACGTACCGCCGGTCGAAGGCATCGATCTGAAGAGCGAGAAGCCGACTACGCGCAAGGCTGACGACAGCGAGCCCTTCGCGGCGCTCGTCTTCAAGCTGATGTCCGACAAGCATGTCGGACACCTCACGTATCTGCGTGTGTACTCGGGCAGCATCGAGACCGGCCAGCAGGTGTTGAACGTTCGCCGCGATCGCAAGGAGCGCGTCGGTCGACTGCTCCAGATGCACGCAAACAAGCGTCAGGAAATCCCGGCGGCATACGCGGGCGACATCATCGCCGCGGTCGGCTTCAAGTCGGTTTCGACGGGCGACACGCTCTGCGATACGCGCCATCCGATCGCACTCGAATCGATGACCTTCCCCGAGCCTGTGATCTCGATCGCGATCGAGCCGAAGACGCAGGCCGATATGGATCGCCTCGGCGAGTCACTCGAGCGCCTGGCGCTGGAAGATCCCTCGTTCCGCGTCACGACCGATCCGGAAACGGGCCAGACGATCATCGCCGGTATGGGCGAGCTTCACCTCGAGATCATTTGCGACCGCCTGCTTCGCGAGTTCCGCGTCGGCGCCAACGTCGGCCCGCCGCAGGTCGCGTACAAGGAAACGATCCGCAAGACGGTGCGCGCCGAGGGTCGCTACATCAAGCAGACCGGTGGCTCCGGCGACTACGGCGTGGTCGTTCTCGAATTGGGTCCCAACGAACAGGGCAAGGGCTTCGAGTTCGTCGATGCCACCAAGGGCGCGCCGATTCCGCGCGAGTACATCCCGGCCGTTCGGCAGGGATGCGACGAAGCGCTCCAGAGCGGCGAGCTCGCCGGCTATCCGGTGATCGACGTGCGCGTGCGATTGCTCGATGGACAAGCGCATGACGTCGATTCGTCAGAGCGATCCTTCAAGATCGCTGCCTCGATTGCGATGCGCGAAGCGCTCCGCGACGCGCATCCCACGTTGCTCGAGCCGATGATGAAGGTCGAGGTCGTGACACCCGACGATTTCGTCGGTCCGGTGCAAGGCGATCTGAGCAGCCGCCGCGGTTCGCTCACCGGCATGGAACTCCGCGCCGGCGCGCATGTCGTCCGTGCGGATGTGCCGCTCGCCGCGATGTTCGGATATGTGAACAGCCTGCGATCGATGACGCAGGGACGCGCGACCTACACGATGCAGTTCTCCCACTACGCGGAAGTACCCGATGCGGTCGCCGCGAAAATCGTAAACCGCTAGCGAGGGGCTGGAGAGAGACCATGGGCAAGGCGAAGTTTGAGCGGACGAAGCCGCACGTGAACGTGGGTACGATTGGGCACGTGGATCACGGCAAGACGACGCTGACGGCGGCGATCACGCAGCGTCAGGCGAAGAAGGGTTTGGCGGACTTCGTGCCGTTCGATCAGATCGACAAGGCG
>JANNKU010000128.1:0-10177 GCA_031396445.1 Deltaproteobacteria bacterium
GTCACCGAACGGCGAAGACCAGGCGAGGCTTGGATGAGCTTCGAGACGCTCGACCAGGACGAACAGGTGGCGCGACTCGGGCGCCTCGCCGGAATTGCCATCGCGGAGTGGGATCTCCCGGCGCCGCGAATCGCCCTGCTCGAGTACCGCGAGCGGGCGCGCCAGCATTCTCCGCTTCGCGCGGGCGCCCGTGCCCAGCGTTGCGAGTGTCGCCGTCAGGCCTTCGACGATCAGCAGGATGCCGAGCGCTTCGATCCCGACCGACAGCACGCGATCCGCCGTCACGTCCGCGATCAACAAGGCGCCGACCAGCATCCACAGCGCGCCGATCGTCGGAACCAGCGGCCACTGGCGCCGAATCGCACGCGCGCCGATCAGCAGCAGAGCGAGGCGGATCATGCGGGTGGTTTAGAAGATTCGCGCTGGTCGCGCGATTCCATCGGCGCTACCTGCTGAGGCGCAATCGACCGCTCGTTCCGCAAGCGCTCCGATGAGCGCGCAGCGAGGCCCCGCATTTCGTCGCCCTCCGAGCCGCTCCCGTCCGGTGTCGTCGCGGCGCTCTCCGAGCCGCGCGCCTACCCGCGTGATCCGGATGCGGCGGGTGGCGTGCGCTGGATCCAGACCCACATCTCCCACGTGGTCCTCGCGCCGACGCGCGTCTACAAGCTGCGCAAGGCGGTGTCGCTCGGCTTCTTGGACTTCGGCACGCGCGCCGCGCGCAACGCCGACTGTGTTCGCGAACTGCTGCTGAACCGCCGCCTCGCGCCCGACGTGTATCTGGGCGTCGCGCGCGTCGAAGAAAGCACGGATGGCGTGCGCGTGGGCGAGATGACGGCGGATCCGGACCCGGTGGCGTTCACCGCCGATCCGCATGAGCTGGTGCTGGTGATGCGCCGCCTGCCCGACGGCCACGACGCGCTCTCGATGCTCGAGCGCGGCGCGCTGCGCGCACACCATCTCGACGCGGTGGCGCATACGCTCGCCCGCTTCCACGCGCGCCATCGTCTCGGCGTGCCCAGTCCGTGGAGCCCCGAAGAATGGCGCGAACGCGTACACCGCCCGGTGCTGGACAATGTGACCGCGACGACCGGGCAGGTCGATGAAAACCGCGCCGGCTGGGAGCGCCTCGGTCGCCGCGCGCGCGATTTCGCCGAGCGACACGCCGCGGCGTTCGAGGCGCGACGCCGCGACGGCCGCGCCGTCGACGGCCACGGCGACGTCCACCTGCAACACGTCTGGTTCGAGACCGACCGCGCCGCGCCGATCCTGATCGACTGTCTCGAGTTCCGCGACGACCTGCGGCAGATCGACGCCGCCGCCGAAGTCGCGTTTCTCGCGATGGACCTCGCGTACCGCGGTCGCGCGCGCTGGGCCGCGCGCTTCCTCCGCAACTACGCAGCCGAGACCGACGACTTCGACCTCTATCGCGTGGTCGACTACTTCATCAGCTATCGCGCCGCGGTGCGCGCGAAGGTCGCGGCGCTCGCCGCGGTGGATCGCGACATCGCGCCCGCGCAGCGCGAGCTGGCGGCGAAGAGCGCCGCGCGCCACGTGTCGTTCGCCACGCGCGCGCTCGCGCCGCGACCGGGCGGCACGCTGGTGCTGGCAACGGGCGTCGTTGGGACCGGCAAGAGCACCGCGGCCGCCGCGCTCGCAGATGCGACACAAGGCGTGGTGATCGCTTCGGATCGCGTGCGCAAGCACCTGGCCGGTCTCGATGCCGCCGATCGCAGCGGCGCCGCTGTCGGGCTCTACACCGACACCGCGAAGGACGCCGTCTACGACGAACTGCTCGCGCGCGCGAATCCGGTTCTCGACGGCGGTCGCGTCGCGATCCTCGACGCGACCTACGCGAAACGGCGACACCGCGATGCAGTCGCCGCGTTCGCTCGCAATCGCGGGATCGAGCTCACGATCGTCGAGACGGTCTGCGCGGCAGCGACCGCGCGCGCCCGACTCGCGCGCCGAATGAAGCGCGGACGGGACGCCTCGGACGCCGGGCCCGAACGCTACGAGCGCAGTGTTGCGGAGTTCGAGCAGATCGAAGTCGAAGCGGGCGTCACGCTCCACCGGATCGCGACGGACGAGCCGCAGTGGCGGCGTCGCATCGGCGCGATCGCGCGGCTGCTGCGCACGACCTGACGCGCGCATCCGCGTGGAGCGCGTGGCGGTGGCTCCGTTTGACACACACAGGGACTGAGGTGGATGCCGCGGGTCCGCGACTGCGGAAGGGTGGTCCGATGGAACGATCGACGATTCGACGCGCTCGAATGGCGATGGGGTTGGCAATCGCAGTCGCGCTCAGCCTCGGTTGCGCGCGGGCTCCTGTCGAGAACCTCGAACGCGCGGGGCAACGAAGCCTGCCGCGACCTGCGCGCGTCCTCGTGTTCGACTTCGACACCGGCGCTGCCGACGTGAGCGTGGTCTCGTCACCCGTCCAGACTGCCAGGCGTGCGGCCGGGCTGCCGGTCGCGGAACTGGAGCTGCTCGGCCAGGCGGTGGCCGACACGCTCGCGACCCGGTTGGTCGAGCAGATCACGGCCCTCGGTCTGCCGGCCGTGCGCGCCTCTGGAGCAAGCCCGCCGGGCGTGAACGACGTCGTCGTGATGGGGCAGTTCGTACGGATCGACGAAGGCTCGAGACGAAACGCTTCGTGATCGGATTCGGTGTAGGGGCGACCGAGCTTCGGACCCAGGTCGAGGTCTTCCATGTGACGGCTGCGGGCTGGCAGCCGATCAAGCAATTCGACACGGTCGCGACGGGCTCACGGCTGCCGGGCGCCGGATGGTTCGTCGCGGGTGGGGCGATTGCTGGCACCGTCGCGGCCTCCGCGATGGTGTCCTCGGGCATCGGCGTGCTTCGGGAACTCCGCGCCTCCATCGATGCCGACGCAGGTCGCACCGCGCAGGAGATCACGAACAGGTTTTCAGAGTTGTCGAGCGCGCAGCGCTGGTGATTGGCGGCCATCCAGTGGGCAATCCGAGTCCGGAGAATCCGAGGCCTCAGTACATGAGCTCACCAAACAGCATGCTTCAATCAGAGACAAAGACGGGCAGAATGTCGGCAGCGTCCGGTGCACTCTTATCGACGAGGGGGCAACTCAGCCGCTCGCAGACCGACCCGCCGTTCTGCGATGGGCCGTAGTTCATGATGAACTGTCGACTCTTCCGGAACTCGACGCCATTCCAGACATCCTGCAATGAGTCGCGCAAGAGATTGCCCATGCTGTGGTCAGGACCTTCGACTGTGGTGCACGGCATCACGTCGCCATTCCAGGCAACGATCATCGTGCCGAACAATTGGCGACAAGGGTGAGGGACACACGGATGCAACTCGACGCGGTTGAGGTCGGGATTGCCAGGCGGCGCGTACGTCTCATTGAACCACTTGGCGCCCTCGAGCACCGTCTGAGCCTCTCCGTGCAGCGATGACCACCACGCTGGATCCGGTGAACTCAAGCGCTTGAAGACGATGCGGATGCCGAGCTCGGCTGCCTTCTCACGGGCGATGCCCATCTCGTGCTCGTTGAAGGAGCAGACGTGGTACTGCCAGCCCAGGATGGGGTGTTCGCTCTGTAGCCGCGTCTTGGCAGCCACGATCTTCCGGATGTTCTCGAACACGCGGTTCACCTTGCCGCGGACGCGGTAGGTCTCGTAGACCTGTTGGGTCACCCCGCCGATCGAGGCAAACAGCGAGTGCAGCCCCGAATCCACAAAGCGCCCGGCGTCCACATCGCTGAAGTCGGAGGTGCTGAGGTTGGTGTCGATATGCACGCGGATGCCCCTGTCGGCAGCCAGCTTGATGATCTCGAAAAGCTGCTTGTTGAGCAGGGGTTCGCCCCAGTTGTACAGCGATATGAGTTGGGCATGTCCAGCGATCTTGTCGAGAATGACCCCGAAGTTCTCGAGCGACATGAATCCGCTCGGCGTGGCGTTCTGCAGCGTGCCCGTGACGCAGAAGGGACAGCGCAGGTTGCAGCAATTGCCGATGTCGATGTAGTAGTGCCGCGGTAGCCGGCAGTTTGAGACCATTGCGGCCCGCGCTTCTACGCTGTCAAGGTGGTCGCGTTCGGGCATTTGTCCTCCGTGGTCGCGCTCGCCGGGATCGCGCGCTTGGTGGGATCCTGCCCGACACTGGGATGCCTTCCCGCACCGCTGGATCTATTAGCTCAACTGCCGCGCAACACGCGGCCCGGCAGCGGTCCGCGCGCATCGATCGCGTCGCGACCGGCCTCGCGCACGATCGTTCCCTCGACGAGCACTGCCCGTATCCCGATCGCATCCGCGACGAGTCGATCCGCGCCGGTCGGCAAGTCGTAGACGCGACGCACTGGCGCGCACTCCACCGTTGCGGGATCGAAGACGGCGATGTCGGCGGCGAGTCCCACCGCGAGCCGGCCGCGGTCCTTGATGCCGAAGACCTCGGCGGGTTCGCTGGTGAGCCGACGCACCGCCTCCTCGATCGTCAGCGCGCGCTTCTCGCGCACCCACTTGCCGAGCAAGGTCGTCGGCGCGCCGGCGTCACAGAGTTGCGACGCGTGTGCGCCGGCGTCCGAGAGCCCGAGCATGCTGGCCGGATGTGCGAGCAGCTCCGCCACGATGTCGTCGTTGGTGTTGAAGATGCCGACGCGGAAGCGCGCTTCGAGATCGGAGGCGAGCGCGAGATCGAGCACCAGATCGACGGGATCGACGCCGCGCTGCTGCGCGACATCGGCGACCGTGCGCTCTTCGAGCGACGCATCGGTGGGACACGCGGAGATCACCACCTGATGCCAGCGCCGCATCTGCTCGCCCATCTGCTTGCGAAAGTCGGGATCGGCGTAGATGCGCTTCCGGCCAGCGAGATCGGCCTGCGACACCGACTTGAAGCAGGGCAGGCTCTCGAACGGGAAGGGCGCGCTGAACTGGAACTCGAAGAGCAGCGGGCGCGGCGACACCTGCGGGAACACGCGCGCACCTTCGGCTTGCAGCGCCGCGCAGCGTTCGAGCACGCCGCGATGACCAGTCGGACCGAGCATGTCGCCGAGCAGCGCGGTCCAGGAGACCGGGCGACCGATAGCGTGCGCGATCTTGCCGAGCTCTTCGACGAAGAGTCCCGCGCCGATCGTGCACTGCAACACGCCGTGCCCCGCTTCGCCGAGACACGCGGCGAGCGCTTCGATCTCGGAGTGCGCCGCGGCGCGGCTCGGCACCGGTCGTCCCTCGTAACCGACGTGCGTCATCGCCTTCGACGTCGCGAAGCCGATCGCGCCGTCGCGCAGCGCTTGCGCGACCAGTGCACGCATTTGTGTGATCTCGTCGGCCGTCGCCTCGCGCTCGGTCGCGGCTTCGCCCATCACGTAGGTGCGGATCGGCGTGTGGCCGACGAGTGCGGCGATGTGGATTGCGGTGCCGCGCGCTTCGATCGCGCCGAGGAACTCACCAAAGGATTCGAAGGGCCACTCGCGGCCGAGTCCTGCGTGCAGCGCGGCGAGCGACATGCCCTCGACATTTTCGAGTGTGCGCAGGATCAGATCGCGGTGCGCGGGTCGCGTGGGTGCCACGCCGAAGCCGCAGTTGCCGACCACCACCGTCGTCACGCCGTGCCACGGCGAGACGCTGAGCATGCGATCCCAGAAGAGTTGTGCGTCGTAATGCGTATGGATGTCGATGAAGCCGGGCGCGATCGCGCCGCCGCGCGCGTCGAGTGTGCGGGCGGCGTGCGGCGCGAGTTCGCCGGGGGTGCCGAGCGCGGCGATGCGGCCGTCGCGAATGCCGACTTCGCCGGGGCGTGCTGCGGCGCTGGTGCCGTCGACGAGTGTTCCGTTTGCGACGACCAGATCGAAGCTCGTCATGGGGGCGCCTCCTCGCGTCGCACTCTACGCGAGCGTTGACACGGCGGCACCGCTTCGACTACCGACGCAGGCGATGGCATCGACCAACGCCCCGCGCGAGCTCACGCTGCGCGCCCTGCTGCTGGGCTCGCTGCTCGGCATCGCGTTCGCGGCGTCGTCGGTGTATCTCGGGCTGAAGGTGGGGCTCACCGTCTCGGCTTCGATTCCGATCGCGGTGTTGTCGATCACTGCGTTCCGCGCGCTCGGCCGCTCGTCCACGCTCGAGAACAACATCGTGCAGACGACGGGCTCGGCCGGCGAGTCGATCGCGGCGGGCGTCGCGTTCACGTTGCCGTCGCTGCTGCTGATGGGCTTCGAGCTCGATCTGTTGCGCACCACGCTCGTCGCGCTGATCGGCGGCGTGCTCGGCGTGTTGATGATGATCCCACTGCGTCGCGGGCTGATCGTTCGAGAGCACGATCGCTTGCCGTATCCCGAAGGCACGGCGTGCGCGGAGGTGTTGCTGGCCGGCGAACGCGGCGGTGTATCGGCGCGCACCGTCTTCGCGGGGCTCGGCAGCGGCGCGGGCTTCGCGCTGCTCGGCGGACTCGGCCGCTTCTGGGGCGACGTCGCGAGCTGGTCGTTCGCGCGCGTGTTGCCGGGCGGCTCGTTCGCGATCGAGGCAAACCCGGCACTGCTCGGCGTCGGCTACGTGGTCGGCACGCGCATTGCGCTGGTGATGCTCGCCGGCGGCGTGCTCTCGTATTGGGTGCTGATCCCGGCAATCCACATTTTCGGTCCGGATCTGACGTCGCCACTGATCGGTGCCGGCGCGGTGCCGGTGCATGCGATGACGCCGGGCCAGGTGCGCAACGCATTCCTGCTCTACGTCGGCGCCGGCGCCGTCGCGACGGGCGGCCTCATCACGCTGGTGCGCACGCTGCCGACGATCGCGCGTGCTTTCCGCGAAGGCATCGCGAACGTCGGCGCTGCGGAGGCGACACGCGCGCGCACTGACCGCGATCTGCCGCTGCGGGTCGCGATCGGCGGCACGCTCGCGCTCGGCGTCGCGATCGCGGTGGCGCCGCCGCTCGGCATCGACGCCGTGACGGCCGCGCTGGTCGTCCTCTTCGGTTTCTTCTTCGTCACCGTATCGAGTCGCATCACCGGCGAGATCGGCTCGTCGTCGAACCCGGTGTCGGGGATGACGGTGGCGACGCTGCTCGCCACCTGTCTGCTCTTCGCGGCGGCGGGGCGCACGGGCGTTTCGTACAAGGAGATGGCGCTCGCGACGGCGGCACTCGTCTGTGTGGCGGCGGCCAACGCGGGCACCACCTCGCAGGACTTGAAGACGGGCTACCTGGTCGGCGCATCGCCGCGCGCGCAGCAACTTGCGCTGCTGGTCGGCGTCGTGACCAGCGCGCTCGCGATCGGCTGGATCCTGGTCGCGCTCGATCGCGCGGCGACCACCTTCGTTGCGACGGATCACCCCGCGTTCACTGCGAACGCGGCGAGCGTCGCGTCGGCGCCGCCGGACGCGCTCGCGTTCGCAGCCGCGCCGATCCACTTTCGTGGCGAAGCGTGGCGCGTGTTGATGGTGCGCGAGCCGACCGAAGGCGTCGCCGTCGGCCGCTATCTCATCGGCGCCGACGAGCGCATCGCGTTCCGCGTCGATCCCGGTGTTTGCGGAACCGAGCCCGAACAGCGCGGTGCGGACGGACGCGTCGAGAAGGTCGTCACCAAGTTCGACGCACCGAAGGCGCAGCTCTTCCGCTTGATCATCGACGGCGTGCTCGGCGGCGAACTTCCGTGGGGGCTCGTGCTGCTCGGCGTCGCGATCGCGATCGTGATGGAACTCTGTGGTGTGTCATCGCTGCCGTTCGCCGTCGGCGTCTACATCCCGCTGCCGACCACCGCAGCGATCGCGCTCGGCGGCGTGGTGCGACGCGTCGTCGAACGCAAGTCCAGCGTGCAGACCGAAGCCGACTCGTCGCCAGGCACGCTCTTCTCGTCCGGGCTGATCGCCGGCGGCGCACTCGCGGGTCTCGCCGTCGCGCTGCTGCAAGGCATCGACGTCGATGTGCCGGGTGCTGACGGTGTGCCGCACCCGGTGCCGCTCGTCGCGCACTATGGATTGGCGCTCGCGCCGCGGATCTTCGGCGAGGAGACCGCGAGCGCGCTCGCAGCGAGCGCGACGTGGAGCGTGATCCCGTTGCTGGCATTGGCGCTCGCGCTGGGCGTCGTCGCGACGCGAGCGCATCGGTCTGCAGCGCCGGCCGCGCGCGGCGATTGACAGCCGCGCGCATCGCGGGTTTCCTCCGCGCTCCGTCGCCTACCCGGCCCCCAAGGAGAATCCCATGCGCTTCAGCGTGCCCGAGTTCCTCGATCCCAGCCCCGAGCTTCGCGAGCGGATGGAGAAATTTCGCGAAGAACATGCGAACGATCCGATCGGCGGCGTCGGGAGTCAGGTGCTCTTCGAGGACGACAACGTGCGCATCTGGGAGTTGAAGCTCGCGCCGGGCGAGGCTTCCGATCTGCATCGCCACGAACACGACTACTACCTGGTGATCATGGCGGGCGATCTGGTCGCGGGCATTCCACCGAAATCGACGGGTATGGATCCTTTCGTCGGCGTGGTTCCTGCGAACGGCAACACCGTTCCGGTTCCGAAGGGCGGCTTCGAGTGGGCGCTCAACGTCGGCAAGAAGACCTATCACGAAATCCTGATCGAGTTGAAGAAGAGCTGAGGGTCGGCGCCGCGCGCACCTTCTCGAAGCTGCGCACTTGTTCAAAGTACACGGACGAAGGCGCAATCGAAGCGCAGCGCGTCGGCTCGTGCGTTGCGATCGCTTTCCGCGCATCCGCAGCGTCTGGACCCGAACTTGCACTTTGCGTTCTCCAAACGGCTGGCCCATCTCGGTCACCCGCAACGAGGAGAGCCGAGATGCAAACGCAGATCTCGTGTGCATCGGATGCAATCTTCCAACGCGCTGCGCGTTTGCGCGGCGTTCGCCTGGGGCTCGCAGCATTGGCGTGCGCGGCACTTGCGTCGGCGAGCTGCGACCCGGTGCTCAGCGCCGTGCGCGTCGGCACCACATTCAATCAGCCGATCTATCTGACGGCGCCTGCGGGCGACGCGCGACTCTTCGTGGTGGAGAAGCCGGGTACGATTCGGATCGTCGCGAACGGATCCGTACTTGCGGCGCCGTTCCTCGACATCAACACGCTGGTCGAAGACGCGGGCGAAGGCGGCTTGCTCGGGATGGCGTTCTCGCCGAGCTACGCGAGCGACCGGCTCTTCTACCTCTACTACATCAACAACGCCGGTGACTCGGTGCTCGCGCGCTACCAGGCGAATGCGGGCAACCCGAACCTGGCGGTGCCGACGAGCGCATTCGTGCTGCTCACCATCGATCAGCCGGCGGGGCTCACCAATCACAAGGGCGGCACGATCGCGTTCTCGCCGACCGACGGCGCACTCTACTGGGGACTCGGCGATGGCGGCGGCGGCGGCGATCCCAATCAGTTGGCGCAGAACATGACTTCGCTGCTCGGCAAGATGCTGCGTCTCGACGTCAGCGGCGGGCCGACCGCGCCCTACACGATTCCGGCCGACAACCCGTTCGTCGGGCCCGACGGCATTCGCGACGAAATCTGGGCGCTCGGCTTCCGCAATCCATTCCGCTTCTCGTTCGACCGCGCGAACGGCGACCTCTGGATCGGCGATGTCGGTCAGGGCGCACGCGAAGAAGTCGACTACGAGCCCGCGACGGATCCGGGCGGTCGCAACTACGGCTGGGACGTGCAGGAAGGCACGCGCTGCAACGAGCCGCATCCGGGTCAGCCCTGCGAGAACCCGGTCGCTCCGGTGACGCTCACGTTTCCCTACCACGAGTACGCGACACACGTCAGCGGCACCTGCGCGATCACCGGCGGCGTCGTCTATCGCGGCTCCGCGCCGTTCCTCGCGAGCGGGTACCTCTTCACCGACTACTGCACCAACCGCATCTTCGCGATCCTGCCGACCGGCCTCGTAGACATGACGGCGTCGATCCGGCCGAACAGCGGCGCCATCAGCGGCGTCGCCGCCTTCGGCGAAGACGGCTTCGGCGACGTCTACATCGTCAGCATCGGCAGCGGCCAGATCCACAAGATCCGCTGATCCGCCGGTGATCCGCCGGGGCCGGGCGTCAGGTTATTTTTTGTCAGGTTATTGTTGCGAGGCATTGGCGCAGGCCGAAGTCGTCGCGCAATAACCTGACAAAAAATAACCTGACGCCCGGCCCCGGCGGATCACCGGCGGATCAGCGGATCTAGTGGAACTGGCCGCTGCCGATGCTGACGATGTAGACGTCGCCGAAGCCG
>JANNKU010000132.1:0-27329 GCA_031396445.1 Deltaproteobacteria bacterium
GCGCTGATGCCGCTCGCGCAACTGATGTGGGAGGGCGGTTCGGGGCGCTTCTTGAACAAGGGCACGAACGGTCGCTGGCACGATGTCGTCGCGAAGGAAGATCTCGCGCTCTACGACGCGCGAGTCCGCAGCGCGTTCTCGCCTGCGCTCGCGCGGTGGATCGAGCACGGCCGCATCGTCGCCGGCGATCCGCGCGACCTCGCGGACTGAGGTCGCCTCACACCGGAGCGAGCGCGCGATGCGGTGTAGCCGGCAGCTCCACGCGCACGCCGTCGCCGGGACGCACGTCGCCGCCCGCGACGACGATCCCGCACACGCCGGCTTTGCGGCGGATCACGTTGCCCGCGGCGTCGTGTTCGAGCACGGCCGCCATCAAGCCGCGCGCGATGCCATTCAGTTGACCACAGGGATTGCGCAGGCCCGTCACCTCGACGACGGCGCTCGCGCCGAAGTGCAGCCGCGCGCCGGTCGGCAGCGCGAGCAGATCGACGCCGCGCGTGGTGATGTTCTCGCCCATCGCGCCGGGCGCAACCAGGATCTCGCGGGTGGCGAGCTCCTCGTGCAACTCGGCGTGGATCACGTGCACCTGCCGCAGGTTTGGCTGATTCGGATCGATCGCGACGCGCGAGCGGTGCTTCACGGTGACACCCGCATGTGCATCGCCTTCGACGCCGAGGCCGGCGAGCAGGCGAATCGATTCGCGATTGGGCTTCGCCATCGTGTGCGTCGCGCTGCGGCTCACCGCCGTCACGACGCCGGCGATTGCCTCCGTGTTCCGTTGCGCATCTCGGATCGCGTCCATGGGAAGCAGTTTTGCAGGGTCCGCCGCGGCCAACCACCGGGATTCGCGGTGGGTGTCGCGACGCGCCTCACGCCGGTACTCTCCCGCGGCATTCGCGCACCTCGTCGGAATTCCAACCTGTCGCTGTCAGCGCTGCGATCCAAGCAGAAAGTGAGCCCCCCATGCGTCGTCGTCTGCCGTATTCACTCGTCTTTGTCCTGTTGTTGGTTGTGGCCGGTCACGCCGAGGCCGGGCGCTGGCGCTATGCAGATCCCGGCGAGCTCGGGCTCTATCCCGTGGGCCACTCGGTCTTCCAGGCGGTAGATCCGGCGCGCAACGACCGCACGCTGCGCGTCGAGATGTGGTACCCGGCCGACGAAAATCGCCTCGACGGCCCCGGCACCTTCTACGACTTCCAGTTCCTCGGTCTCGGACTCTCCTCGCCGATTGCGTACGAAGACACGGCTGCCGCGGTCGAGATCGGCTTCCCGCTGGTGATCTTCTCGCACGGCAGCTGCGGCGTGAGTTTCCAATCAACGCCGCTGATGGAAGCGATCGCGAGTCACGGCATGGTGGTCGTGTCGCCGAATCACACCGGCAACTCGACCAACGAGTGCATCGGCACCGGCGCGCCCGATCCGTTCCTCGTCGTAGCCCGCAACCGACCACTCGATGTGTCGTTCCTGATCGACCTGATGCTCGCGCGCAGCCGCGATCCGGGCGACGAGTTCTACGCGAAGATCAACGCGCGCTCGGTCGCCGTCATGGGCCACTCCTTCGGCGGCTTCACGGCGCTCGCGACGGCGAGCGGATTCCACCGCCCGCAGGACGGCATCGACATCCCGCCCGACCCGCGCGTGAAGGCGATCGTCCCGATCGCACCGGCGAGCGGCATCCTCACGGATGCGGAGCTCCAGTCAATTCATATTCCGGTGTTGCTGGTGTCCGGCACGCTCGACGACACGACGCCGATCGAAACCGAGACGACGCGGCCGTGGGGCCTCATTCCGAGCCGGCCGTTCTATCGAACCGACATCATCGGCGCGACACACTTGCAGTTCGCCAACGCCTGCGACATCGGCCAGGCGCTGCTCGACTTCGGCGTGAGCCTGGCAGACATCAACCGCCTCGGGCTCGAGTACAGCGGCAGTTGTCTGCCGCCGGCGCTCGACATCGCCGTCGTGCGCGAAGCAGCGAATCTCTACGTCACCGCATTCCTGAAGAAGCACCTGCTGGGCGACGATCGCTACGACGCGTTCCTCACCCCCGAGTACGCCGCCACGAACGAACCCGGCGTGTCGTTCCAACGCAAGGACGAAGCCCAATGATCGATCTCTACACGGCCGCGACGCCGAACGGCTGGAAGGCTTCGATCGCGCTCGAAGAGCTGGCGCTGCCCTACGAAGTGAAGGCGTTGCGACTCGATCAACTCGATCAGAAACAGGATTCGTTCCTGCGCATCAATCCGAACGGCCGCATCCCGGCGATCGTCGATCGCGACGCCGGCGACTTCGCCGTCTTCGAATCCGGCGCGATCCTGCTCTACCTCGCCGAGAAGGCCGGCGCGCTGATCCCGTCCGATGCGAAGGGTCGTTCGCGCGTCGTGCAGTGGCTGATGTTCCAGATGGGCGGCGTCGGCCCGATGCAGGGACAAGCCAATGTGTTCTTCCGCTATGCGCCAGAAAAGATTCCGTTCGCGATCGAGCGCTATCAAAAAGAAACGCGGCGACTCTACGAAGTGATGGATCGCCGACTCGGCGAAGCCGCATACCTCGCCGGCGACTACTCGATCGCCGACATCGCAACCTGGCCGTGGGTCTCGATTCATGAATGGGCGGGCATTCCCATCGATGGACTCGATCACCTGAAGCGCTGGCTCGATGCGGTCGGCGCGCGGCCCGCGGTGCAGCGCGGCCGCGCGGTGCCGAAGGTCGATCGCCCGCCGGATGCGGAAGAGATCAAAAAGGCCGGCCAGAAGATTCTCGGGAAATAGCCATCGACACCGAAGCGTGATAGAACGGCGCTGGGGGGAAGGAGCCCGGCGCCATGCCCTGTCGCTCGCGACTTCTGGCTTCGCTCGCCGCAACGCTTCTCTGGATCGCACCCGACGCCCACGCAGGACGGTGGCGCTTCCAATCTCCTGCAGATCCGGGCTCGTATGCGGTGGGACACGTCGTATTCGAGATCGTCGATGCGACGCGCGAAGATCGCGCCATTCCCGTCGATCTCTGGTACCCCGTCGCCCCCGAAGACGCCGATGGCTCGCCGAGCTTCTACGACTACCACCTGTTCGGAACGGGTGTCTACTCGGGCGTGTCGTTCGACGACGCCGACGCGGTCAACGTGATCGGATTCCCGCTCGTGGTGTACTCGCACGGCGGCGGCGGCATCAGCACCGAGGCGAGCACGCTGATGGAATCGCTCGCGAGCCATGGCTTCGTGACGGCGGCGCCAAGTCACGTGGGAGGGAACAACCAAAACTTCGGAGCCTCGGGCGAAATCCTGCGACGCGGGCGGCCTCTCGACGTCTCGCTCGTGATCGACCGCCTGCTCGCTAGCAATGCAGACCCGCTCGATCCGCTCTATCTGCGCATCAATCCCAATCGCATCGGCGTCGCAGGCTTCTCGTTCGGCGGCTGGACGGCGATGCACATGGTGAGCGGCCGCTCCGAGCCGAGCGCCGGCCCCGATGTCCCACCGGATCCGCGTGTGCGCGCCATCGCAGGCGTGGCGCCCGGAACGAACATCGAAAGCACGGACGCGGAGCTGGCCGCCATCGACGTCCCCATGTTCCTGATGGGCGGCACGCTCGACGTGGACGTCACGATCGATCCGTACATCACGAAGCCTTGGAATCTCGCGACCGGCCGGCCGATCTACCGCGCCGACGTTGCGGGCGCGACGCATGGCCATTTCTCCTGGCAATGCGACTTCGCTGAATCGCTGATCGCAGACCTCGGCGTCCCCGAAGCCGGCGCCGCACAGCTCTTCAGGAACCTCGGCGGCGACTTCCATCGCGACTGTCGCTCGGCCTTGCTGTCGATCGCGGAGGCGCAGCGCATCCGCGACTTCTACCTGACCGCATTCTTCGAGCGGCATCTCCTGAACGACAAACGCTACGACGCGTTCCTCACGCCCGAGTACGCAGCGGAGCACGAACCGGGCGTGCTCTTCCAGCGCAAGGACGTCGGCACGCCCTGACCCGGCGCGATCAAGCGGGTTCGAGTTCGACCGCGTCGCCCACCGCGGCGTCGCCGTCGCGCAGCACGCGACACGTAGCGCCCGCTCGCCGATCCAGACCGAGTGCCTTGCGCAGACCCGCGTGCTGTCTGTCCTGGCGCGAAGATCCTCGGGAAATTGCGCCGCATCGGCGTTGCGGCGCGCGGGCCCAGCGCCGACGAGGGCGGCCGTTTAACGGTCCTGCGGCGCCGTTGCGCAACGGCGTCCGCGCCGAGCGCGGAGCGCGAGCAGCACCAACGCGAGCTCGGCGCCGAGGCCGCAAGTAGGTGGGCTCTCGCTTCGAGTCGGCGTCGCGCATTGGGGGTCCGGCGCCGCGAGCGGGACGCCGTGATTGGCGACCGCGCCGCCGTCGAAGTCGATCTTGCCGTCGCTATCGTTGTCGACACCGTCCTGACACAGGGGACTCTCGCTCACACCAAGCGTGGTCGCGCAGCCAGGATCGTTCGGATTGTCGATGCGTCCGTCGCCATCGTTGTCGATGCCATCGCTGCATGCCGGCATTTCGGTGTGGCACGTAGTCGAGCAGCCGTCGCCGTTGGCGAGATTCCCGTCGTCGCAGAGCTCGTCGGCTTCTAGCACGTGGTTGCCGCAGGTCGTGCGATCGCAGGCGTTGCCGATGCCGTCCTGGTCGGTGTCGATCTGATCCGAGTTGGTGTCGTCGGGGCAGTCGTCGATCGGGTCGGCGAGCCCGTCGCCGTCGCGGTCGGCGGCGGTCGCGGTGGTGAGGTCGAGCGCGCAAGCGCCTGCGGCGCAGTCGGCGACCGTGCGGCAGGCGCCGTGCTCATGCTGGCAGGCGCCGCCGCGGCAGAACTCGCCGGCGGCGCAGTCCGTGCTGCTGGCGCAGGTCGTGCCGGTGCTCTCGAGGCAGATGCCGGCGCTCGGGAGCACTTGGTCGCCGGGGTTCGAAGCCGGTGTCGTCGCGAGCGGCCCCACCAGACGCTGGATCTGCTGCGCATCTTCGGTGCAGATGGCGGGGGTTGCGCACTCCGCATCGCCTTTGCACGCGTTCAGGCGTTGGTGGCAGGTACCGGTGTCGGGAGCCACCGGCTTGCAGTACTGACCGGCGCCACAGCTCGTCTCATTCGGGTTGCACGCCGTGCCGAGATCGAGGTCGCAGCGCCCGGGCGGCACGTAGCAGCTCCCACCACCGCAGTCTGCGTCGCTCGCGCAGGCGACGCCTGTGGTCGTGCAGACGCCCGCGCTCACCGCGGCGATCGTTTGCGCCGGAGCGACGGCGGTGGCGCTGTAGACCTTCAGCAGCACGTCGCCGGCGTCGCCGTCGTTGTTCAGATCCTGGCCGCCCTGCTGTTGCTCGAGCACCAGGAAGCTCACGGCCCGGCCCGACACGCGATACGGAACCCGCGGATCGCACGCTTCGAGCTTGCAAGGCGTGGCCGCGAATCCGCTGCTGTACACCAGCGCGGAGGCGAGGTCGTAGACCTGGAGCACTGCGTCGTTCTTGTCGCCGTCGCCGTTGAGATCGGTCCCACCGTTCGGCCCCTGCGCGGACTCGAGCGTGCGGAAGGCCACGACCTGGTCGCCGAGCACGAACTCCTCGGCCGCTTGCCCGGTGTTGGCGAGGCTTGCGGTCTCCGCGTCGTAGATCTGCAGCGCCTGGTCGAGTGCGTCGCCGTCGCCGTTGAGGTCCGTGTTGCCCTGATCGGCCTCGGACGTGAGGAACGCGACGCGCGAGCCCGCGATCGCGATCGGCCCGGAGACCGACTGTCCCACGTTCACCCAGGCACCGGGAGCGAAGCCCGCTTCGGAGGGCCGCATCACGGCGAGCACCTGATCGCTCGCGTCGCCGTCGCCGTTCAGATCCTGCCCGAAATGCTTCGCTTCGGACGTAGCGACGGCGAGCCAGGTCGGCGAGAGCGCAACGTCCGAGGCCGCGCGCGATAGGTTGAAGGTGAGCGTCGTGCTCGGGGCGAAGTGGAGCAGCACGCCGTCGTCGTCGAGATCGCCATCCTGGTTCAAGTCGAAGCCGGGGCCGTAACCCTTTTCGGGTCCCAGGAAGGCCGCCATGTTCACCGCGACCGCCGTCTTGCCCGCGATGCCGACCTGTCCGTAGAGCGTCGGCGGGTCGGTGTTCGTGTCGAGCACCGAGAGCACGGTGTCGCGCAGATCGCCTTCGTTGTTCAGGTCGTTCGCCGTGTCGGTCGGGTCGGGGATTCGGATGAAGGCGTCCGCCGACGGATTCGCGTCGTTGGCGACGATGCCGGTCTCGTAGCCCGTGAAGGCGAACGTCGTTGCATCCGCGTCGAGTTCGCCTTCGGGCGTAATCGTCGCCGGGCTCCCATCGGCTCGCTTGGTCAACCGGTCGGTGATGCCCGTGATGCGGTCGTACAGGTAGTACCCGTCGCTTCGGAACGCGACGGCTCGCCCGTTGGCGCTGATGCGTGGCGCGTAGCCACCGAGTGGGGTGCCGTCGCTAGCGACACTCACGCGCTCGGTCGTCTTCCGCAGGCGGTCGCGCACGAAGACGTCCACCGTACCGTCCGTGTCGCCGGGGACCAGATCGCATGCGGCCGACGAGAAGACCACGAAGCGCCCGTCCGCACTGATCCCCCAAGGCTTCGTCGCAGTTCCATTCGGCCGACACGTCGAGCCGCCGAGGTCACCGTTCGTCGACACGCTGGCGACCTCCGTCGTTCCTGCCTTTCGATCGCGTACGAAGGCCTGGAGGGTGAGGGAGGGGTTCTGCTGCACTTGTTGTAGCTGAGCCGGATCGCTGAAGAGATCTTCAGAGGCGCCATCGAAGACGACGAAGCGCCCGTCCGCGCTCATTGCCGCGTTGCCAACGAAGTAGTTGGTGGGCTGGCCGGCATCGTTCACGTCCACCATCTCGGTGACGCCAAACAAGCGATCGAACACGAAGAGGTGTTCGCCGTACGGGGGAGGCTGGTTCGGCACCATGTTGGTCGAAAGCGAATCCACGAGCAGGAATCGGCCGTCCGGGGATACCGACGGCCCAGGCAGGGCGAGTCGCGCACCGAAGTTTGGGAACGACGTCGCCGGAGCGGGGTTCATCCAGTACATGATCGCCGTGTCGCGCTGGTAGCCGTAGATGTTGTCCATGTTGGTGGGAGCGCCGGTTCCGGCGTACACCGCGTACGAATCGAAGAAAACGATCAGATCCTGTGGGCCAGCGAGGAACGCGGCTTCCGGCCAGCTATCCGGCTGCGCGATCGGCCCCAGTCGGTTCTTGCTCGCCCACTCCGTCGAAGCGAGTGTGCGATCGCGCACGAAGACATCCTCGAACGGGTAGACGTGCTGACCGTCCTGCCACTCTCTAGTCTTTCCAGGCGCGAAACCGGCATGGGCGGTTCCGAGCAGCACGCGCTGCCCGTCGGAGCCGATGCCGCGCACGCGGACGTCGCCGGCTCGCGAGCCGGCGGGATCGATCGGCTGCTGACCGTTGGTTTGAATCCCGACCAGCTGGTTCACATGCCGCGCACAGTCGCTCTCGCGGCGGCGGAAGAAGACGAAGCCGTCGGAGACGACGAGCGAGCGTCCGTTGATCTGGGGATCCGCCTCACCGCAGGCGTTGAGGCTCGGGATTAGGTTCGTCGCGCCGCCACTCGCCCGAAACACGCGCAGAACGGTGTCGGCCTTGTCCCCATCACCGGTCGCGTCGAGGTTGCCCTGCAGTGGCTCCGGCTCTAGGAAGGCGACGACGTCGTTCTCGGTGGCGACGGCGGGATACGTGAACGGCAGCTCGTGGATGCGCGTCGCTGCTCGGCCCTCGCTGCCCGCGACGCCGATCGGCTCGACCTGGCCAGTGTGGTGGTTGCGGATCGTCACGACCGGATCGGTCTGATCGCCGTCGCCGTTCACATCGCGGCCGATGAGGGCTTCGGAGGTCGTGAAGGCGAAGACGTCGGCCGTCTGGCTGAGCCCGTCGATCGGCACCGGGCTCTGCGCGTCGGCGGTGTACTGCGAGTTCGGGACGACCACCGGGCCGACACCGGCGTCGAAGCGATCGCGCAGCTCGAAGATCGGTGCACTGCAGGTCGAGCCAGGACAGTGCGCAGCGGTCGTGCAAGCGTCGCCCATGTTCGCGCCGCCGACGCACGCCTGACGCGCGATCCGCATCACGCCGAGCGGGGCGTCGACCGAGCCAAAGAGGGTTGCCTGGCCCACGGCGTTCGGGTCCGCGAGTGGCGTGAAGATCGGCGGAAGCCGGTGGCCTTCTGGGGAGAAGGATCGCAAAAATGCGTCACTGGGGATCTGGATCGGGTCGAGAATGCCGCCCGCAAAGGCGTCGAAGCTGGTGCTCGCGCGCACCAGCCGCGGGATCGGGACGTCGTCGAGCCGCACCAGCACGCCGCGGTAGTCCCACGGGATCAACAGATCGCCGGACTTGTCGGTGGTGACGCGCACCTCGGGCGCACCGCCCGTGCACGGGCTCCCGGCCTGCGTCGTGCAGACCGTCTGATAGTTGTTGGGCGGCGGCAGCGCCGTGAAGGACCCGAAGCTCGCATCGATCTCGGCAGGCGTCGTGGTGCAGGTGCCGTCGATCGCGTAGAGCTCGTCGACGCACGCGACGAGTCCGGTTGCGTCGGCGCAGCGCGTCGTCGCGAGGCTACACGGCAGCGCGGCGGTCGAAGCCGTCACCGCGATCGTCGCTGGGCCCGCGAGCGTGCGGTCGTCGCTCGGTGTGCCGACTCGATCGTCGGTGTCGGGGAAGCGGAAGCGCAGCTTGCTCGCGATCGAGCTCGGGATCGGCACGAGATCGACGCCGGTCGCCTCGACGCAGGTCGCGCTGCCGCCGCCGAGCTGCGCGTTGCAAGTCGAGAGCTTCGGTGCGACGGCTGCGCAACTCGACGCGACGACGACCGCGTTCTTCGCTCCCCCGTTCGGAGGCTCGAAGAGCACGGTGACGACGAAGTCATTGGCGTCGATGCTGCCATTCCCGGTCCAGTCCTGGACGCCAGTCGAGCGTGCGTCGCAGACCTCGGGTCGGATCGTCAACTCGACGAGATCCCCCGGCATTGCGAAGGGGCGGTCCACGGACCCGATCCCGCCGCGGAAGGAGTTCACCGTTCCGGGGATCACGTTGCAGTTGGCGAACGCAGCCGGCGTGCCGGCACCCAGGCCGAGAACCGCAGCCCCGAGGCAAGACCCGAGTCGCCAGGAAATGCGTTCCATCGGGCGACTCCGTTGGCTGTTGATGAGCACCGGACAGCTCTGTTTCGAGTTGCGCTGCAGGTACGACATGCGGCCCGCCATTGTCGGTGCGCAATGGGTTGGCTGTCAAGTTTGTGTCGGCTCCGGGGCTCGATGAGAACGCATCGATGTCCCGCCGACCTCGCACTCGAAGAGCTGCCGCGAGGCGGGCGCTGCTAGCGTCGTCGGGCTATCAGGAGCCAACATGCAACGCATCTTCATCACCGGCGCATCGAGCGGGCTCGGCGCGGGATTGGCGCGACACTACGCAAAGCTTGGCGCCACGCTCGGCCTCGTCGCGCGCCGCGCTGCGCTGCTCGCCGACCTCGCCGCGGAACTCCGCGCCAGCGGCGCAACGGTGCACGTCCTCCCCGCCGACGTCGCCGACACCAGCGCGATGCGCGTCGCGACCCTGCGCTTCCTCGCCGACGCGGGCGGCATCGACCTCGTCATTGCGAACGCCGGCGTCGGGATCCGCAGCGCGCTGCACGAGGGCAACGCCGAGGAAGTCGCGCGGCTGATGCAGATCAACGTGATCGGCGTCACCAACACCGTCGTGCCCTTCATTCCGAAGATGATCGAGCAGCGCGCCGGCGTACTCTGTGCGATCGCGTCGATGGCGGGGCACCGCGCGATGCCGGGTCGCGTCGCCTACTCGGCGTCGAAGAAGGCGGTCATCACGTTCATGGACGGGCTGCGCATGGATCTGCACGGCAGCGGCGCGCACGCGATGACGATCTGCCCCGGCTTCGTGCGCACGCCGATGACAGAGGGCGCGTCGGCGATGATGTTCCTGGTCGAGCTCGACGACGCGGTGCGCGTGATGGCCGAGGCGATCGAAGCGCGGCGCGACACCTTCACGTTCCCGTGGCAGATGAACCTGCTGAAGGAAGTGATGACGCGCGCTCCCGAATCGTGGGTGCGACGGCTCGCGCCGAAACCGCGCGACTCCAGCAAGTTGTAGGTTGTGCTCCTTAGATTGTTCCTGGCACATGACGTGCTCTCTCGCTTGTCATGTCCACACCGCGCCCGCGCTTCTGCCCGAACTCAAAATGTCGTTTCCACACAGATCCGCGGGGTTGGCGCTTCAAAAAGAAGGGTTTCTTCCATCGCGACACGGCCCCGCACCGGGTGCAGCGGTATCGCTGTTCGCTCTGCGGCCGGTCCTTCAGTTCACAGACCTTCGCGCTGACCTACTGGATGCGCCGACCCGACCTCCCGCGCAAGCTGTTCCTGCGTCTGCTCTCCTGTTCGGCGTACCGCCAGATTGCACGCGATCTCGGCGTCTCTCCCACCACTGTGCTTCGCCAGGTCGAACGCCTCGGTCGGCACTGTCTGCTCTTCCACGAGCGCTTGCGTCCCAAGCAAGCACTCAGTGAACCGCTCGTCGTCGACGGCTTCGAGACCTTCGAGTTCAGCCAGTACACACCGGTCCACTTCCACACCGCCGTCGGCGCCGGATCGCACTACGTCTACGGCTTCACCGACAGCGAGCTGCGTCGAAAGGGACGCATGACGGCGCAGCAGCACCAGCGTCGCACCCAACTCGAAGTTGCGTTTGGTCGCCCCGATCCGCGCTCAATCGAACGCGAGATGGCGGCGCTCGTGGAACTCGTGGCGCCCGTCGGCGCTCCTATTGAGATCCATTCCGACGACCATCCTGCCTATCCGAGGGCCTTCGCGAGGATCCGTGATCGCGACATCACGCATGCCACCACACGTTCGACGGTGTCACGAACGCCGCAGAATCCACTCTTCCCGGTGAACCTGCTGGATCTGCTGATCCGCCATTCGAGTGCGAATCACAAGCGCGAGACGATCGCATTTTCGAAGCGGCGACAGAGTGCGGCCGAGCGGCTCTTCGTGCTCGTCGTGTGGCGGAACTACTTGAAGTCGTTTTCGGAGCGGAAGCGTGATGCAACGCCCGCACAACGGCTTGGGATCCTCGGACGAAGACTCACGGTCGAGGAGGTTCTTGCCGCGCGGCTATTCCCGGCGCGCGTCGGAATGGCCGAGCGTTGGGCGCTCTACTACTGGAGGCTCACGCCGACGCGAAGGATCCCGAACGGACGGAGGCATGCGCTGCGCTACGCGGCTTGATTGCGCCGGACTCTTCGCGCAGCGGACCGACCTCAGCTAAATCCGGACCCAATTCGAGGAACACGACCCTCCCGTTTCTACAAACGCAATCGGCAATTCCTCGGCGACGCGTCGCTGCAAGGCGCGCGCGACCCTGGCGCGCGTGCGCCGCTGGCATGCACCTTGCTCCTTGTCTCGATCAAAGGAGAACTCACATGCTGAACTGGTCCCTCACGTTCCTCGTCATCGCGCTGATCGCCGGCGTGCTCGGCTTTGGCGCTTTGTCCGCAACCGCGGCGTCGATCGCCAAGATCCTGTTCGTCGTGTTCCTCGTGATGTTCCTGGTCAGCTTGGTGGCCGGGCGCGGCGGGCTCACGCGATCGCCACCGGTGTAGCGACACTCGAGAGCTTCGTTCGACAACGCTAGACGCCGGCCAGCCGATTCCGGCTGCGCCGGCGCGCTAGACACGCAGGAGAGTCATCGATGAGCAATGGAATCAAGCGCAGCAAGGGTGCCGTCAAGGAGATTGCCGGCAAGGTGGAAAAGACCGTCGGCAGGGTCGTCGGCAGTGAACGCCTCGAAGTGACGGGCCGCGCGCGCGAACTCGAAGGACACGCGGAGCAGTCTGCGGCGAAGACCCGCGAGCGCGTGAAGGGCAAGGTCGAGGAGATTGCCGGCAAGGTGCAGAAGAAGGTCGGCGACATCGTCGATGACGATGAGACGATGGCGAAGGGCAAGCTTCGCGAAGTGAAGGGCCAGGTTCGCCAGAAGGCGAATCGCTAGGCGTTGTGTTGTCCGTGGAGGCGCCTCGTGGCCATGTTCCCCCCGCTCGAAACGGGGCGCCTCCTCCCCATGCCCTCGCATTGCGAACGTCGAAGCCTTCTAGGACCGTCGCTCCCGGCGCGCTCGCGTGGGACGCCGGGCTAACCGAAGTTTTGCCCGACACGCGAACGCAACGAGACTCGACCTGGAACTCGATTGCCGCGGCATCAGCGACATCCACCGCGAGTTCGGCGCGCAACTCGAGCCGTTGAAACTTTTCGTCGAAGCGCGCTGACTCCCTTTGCTCCGCCCCGACGATTGACTGCGTCCTACGCCGCTATACGTGGATCCGCACCGCGACAACGCATACGGCCAGAAGGAACGAAGAACGTGGAACGAGCCGTCATCTGCATCGTGAAGCGTCTCGATCAGGCGGAGCGCGTGGTCGGGGAGCTGCGCGACTCGGGCTTCGAGTCTGATCCCATCTCGGTGCTCTTCCCCGCCATGCAGCAGAACGAACCACTCGAGGGCGGCGTGCTGAGAGGCGCGCTCGGTTGGCTGGTCAGCATTGAGTCACTCGCGCTTCCGGGGCTCGCGCCGCTCATCGCGGCGGGTCCGATTCTCGCGGCGTTGTCGGGCCTGGCAGCCGGCGCGGCCGTGGGCGGACTCGCGAGCGCACTCGTCGGACTGGGCATCCCCGCGTACGAAGCAGAGCGGTACGCGGGAAGGATCGCGGACGGCGAGATCCTGATCTCTGTACACACCGATGACAGCGACATGCGCTCGCTCGCCGCGGAGATCTTCGAGAAGGCGGGCGCGGAACCCGTCAAGACGACCGGCGAGGCGACACCCGTCTGATCTCTCGATCGAAGGACGCCCGAACGCCACCACCCGCTCGTTGGGTGAGGCGCTGCGCGCTCACTCCTGCGCGTGGAGCGGTGCAACTCCACCGCCCATGCGCACGCGCAGACTGCGCAGCGCTCCGATCAATTCCTCTGCGCTGGCGATCCGAACGCTGCGTTCGCTCGCGCTCGGCGAGCGATCGCCGAGTTCGTGCAAGGGCGCGGCCCAGAGTCCGATCAGCACATCGCGACCAGCAAGCGCCGCTTCGAGGCGCTTTTGGAGCAACCGCGCATGCGCGCCGGATCGCGGCGTGAGCGCGCTGATGCAGATCGCGTCGGGCATCTCCGCCTGGACGCGCTCGACGACTTCGCTCGCCAGCGAGTCCGGCGACGCGTGCGCTGCCTGCGCGCCGTTTGCTTCACAAACACGCGCCAGCCAGCGCCCGGCCAGCGCGTCGTTGTCGTCGAGCGCGGGGACGAAGAGCACGCGCACGCCCGCGGCGACAGACTCGGAAGCGGCGGCGCGGAGCTCTACACCGGTCAGCAGCTCCTCGAGCCGCTCGCGCACTGCGGCGGACTTCGCGTCGGGAAGCGCGTCGCGTTGATCGTCGTCTGCGAGCCGCCGCAGCGCGGGGAGCACGATGCGGTCGGAGAGATCGGCGAGGCTCCGTTCGAAGCTCGCGTCGGCGAGCACCGTCGCGGCTTCGTCGAGATCGAGCGCGACGAGTCGTTGGTAGAGCCGCACGTCCGCTGGAAGCGCCGGCTGATCTCCGAGCAGCACGGGCAGAATCTCCAAGCCGCGCACGTAGCGACCTGCGACGACGAGACAGACCGTGAGCGGTGTCGCGAGCAACAAGCCTGGGATTCCCCAGAGCCACGCCCAGAACACGGAGGAGAGAATCACACCAAAGGGCGACAGTCCGACGCTCGCTCCGTAGAGCCACGGTTCGAGCACGTTGCTGGTCACGAGTTCGAGCGCCACGAAGAGGGAGATCGTCAGCATCGGCTGTGTCCAGCCATGGAACGCTGCAAAAGACAGCGCGATCGGCAGCGCGGCCGCGATCCACGGGCCGAAGTACGGAACGAATCGCAACACGGCCGACAGCGCGCCCCAAAGTGCGGCGCCGGGTACACCGATCGCCCATAAGCCGAGTCCGACGGCGACACCCTGAATGGCGCAGACGAGGGATTGCATCGCGAGGTAGCGGCTCACACGTGTCGCTGCCTCGTCGAGCGCGCGCGTGGTGAGAGAGAGATCGCGCGCGCCTGTGGCCAGCCAGATCATCCGATCGCGGAGCTCCTCGTGCTCGAGCAACATGAAGAGCGCCAGTACGACGACGAGTCCGGCCGTGCCGAGCGGGCCCAGGATCGGGAAGAGCAGTCCGCCGACCGCACCGAGCACACTCGGCTTCTCGACGACTTGCACTTGCGGCGACTGCGCTCCGCGCGTCGCAGGCTCGATCGCGTCGCCGAGTCGCGTGACCTCGTCCGCTGCGCCCGCGAGTGATCCAATCGGACCGCGCAGTGCGTGGGCCTTCTCGCGGAGGATCGTTCGGTATTGGGGCAGGTCATTGGCCAGGCGTCCCGCTTCCCGCGCAACGATCCAGCCGATTCCGGTCGCGAACAGGGCGATCAGCAGGCAGAGCGCAATCACGGCCGGCGCCCGTCCGAAGTGACGCCGCTCGAGCCTATCGACGAGCGGCGCCATGGCGAAGGTCAGCAGCAGAGCGAGCGCGAGCGGCATCAAGACCGCGCGTCCCAAATAGAGCACTGCGATGGTCAACACCAGAGAGAGGAAGGTCGCGAGATCGACGCGAGAGCTGCGTTCCATGTCGATTCCCCAATTTGCAAGGCAATGCCGTTCCGTTTGTTTTGCACGGTGTGTGCCGACAGCCCGAATCAGCCCGAATCAGCCCGAAGGTCACATCTTTGTTTGGCTTGCTTCTTGCTCCATCTGAACGGAGAGGAGGATCCAGCCATGGTGGACCGCTGTGTCGTCTGCGGGAACGTCTATGAAAAGGCGTTCCGCGTGATCTCGGCCGATCAAACCAGTTTCGTCTTCGACAGCTTCGAGTGCGCCATCCAGGCGCTCGCGCCGCAGTGCGAGCACTGCAACTGTCGCATCATCGGACACGGCGTCGATCGCGGCACCGTGATTTTCTGCTGCGACCATTGCGCGCGCGCCGCCAACAGCGACGCCGTTGATGATGAGCCGCGCGAACCCATCCCGGCCAGTACCTGATTCGTGCCGCGCAGATGGCTCGCGCGGCGCAGTCCATCGCGTAGAACGCTGATCGCCGCTTCGATCACGATCGGCGTTCTGGTGCTTCTCCGTGCGCTGCTGCCGATCGCGATCGAGCGCTACGTGAACCGCGTCCTCGATCGAAACGAGCAATACGAAGGCAGCATCGGTGACGTGGACGTCGCGCTCTTCCGCGGCGCCTACACGATCGAGGCCGTCGAGATCCGAAAGCGCAACGGACGCGTTCCCGTGGCGTTGCTGTCCAGCGAGCAGGTCGATCTCTCGATCGAGTGGCGCGCGCTCCTCGACGGCGCGGTGGTGGGCGAGGTCGAGTTCCTGCGTCCGCAGATCAATCTCGTTGCGGCGCCGAACGCGGCGCAACAGCAGACCGGTGCGGGCGAGGATTGGCGCGCCACCGTCGAAAGCCTCTTCCCCGTCAAGATCAACCGCGTCGAGGTGCGCGATGGCAGCGTCCACCTGCGCGCGTTCCAGACCGATCCGAAGGTGGACGTCTACCTCCATCATCTCGAGCTCATCGCCCACAATCTGACCAACAGCCGATCGCTGTCGGCGGATCGCATCGCGCAGTTGACGCTGCGCGCGACGCCGATGAACGCCGGCCAGGTGCGTGCGCAGGCTTCGTTCGACCCGTTCGCGTCGCAACCGGACTTCGATCTCGACAGCGAAGTCACGGGTGCCGACCTCACACAATGGAACGACCTGTTGCGTGCGTACCTGCACCTCGACGTTCAGCAGGGCGGGTTTTCGCTCTACACCGAGCTGACTGCCACGAATGGCCAATTCAAGGGATACATGAAGCCGTTCCTGAAGAACGTGGATGTCCTCCGCTTCAACGAGGAACGCAAGGAACAGGGGCTCTTTGCATCGCTGTGGGAAGGAATCGTGGGGACCACCGCGGAGATCTTCAAGGACCGCGAGAACGAGCGCGTTGCAACGCGCATCCCGATCTCCGGGACTGTCGAAGATCCGCGCATCGGATTCTGGACGACGCTCGGAAATGTCGTGCGCAACGCCTTCATCGAGTCCTTCCAACCGCGGCTCGACGGGAGCGTCGGAGCTCGCTGAGCGCGCGCGGCCCACACGGATCGCGATAGGCTCGCGGTGTGGGCGGGCAGCAGACTCGCTGCGAGCGATCACCACCCGATCAGGTCTGCCTTGCGCGCCTGCACAATCTGCTCACCGATCTGCTGCGCCTCTTCCTTCGAAAAGTGCTTGCGCGCGATCTTGAAAAACGCTGTGTTCTTCGAACGCCTCCCAATGCATGGCACGATCTGCGCGTTCGCCAGCAACTGTTCCTGCAGCGTCCCGAAAAGATCCTTACGGCCCTTCTCCGCGCGCTCCGTGGTTGTTGCTCCGATCGTTTCGAAGAGATCCGGAACGGCGCGATGGTCTTTCTTCAGGACTTCATGAATGTCCATGGCTGGCTCCTCATTCGCGGCCATCGCGTGCGAGGTCTGAAAACGGGAACGGCCCGGGAAGCTGATGCTTCCCGGGCCGGGGCTCGAACGCCTGGACAGGATCGCTGTCACCGAGCGCTCACCGCCGGCAGCTCGAGCCTCAACTCATCGATCACCCGCACGACACCATCCGTCGAACGCGCGACGGTGAGGGCGGTGACCTGATCCGAGCGCGAATTCACGGTGCCCGTGAGGCGCGCAACGCCGTTGCTCACGGCGACATCGATCTTGGAGTTGGCAAGACCGCTGTGCGCCTTCATGCGCGTGTTGATCGCCGAGGTGATCTGGTCATCCTTGCGCTCGACACGATCCTGCTTCGCCTCGGCGACGACCTGCAAGTCGTTCACGACGTTCTTCACGCCGTCGACCTTGCGCACTTCGGCTTCGGCAGCCTGCTTCTCGGTCGCAGTCGCAGCCACGCCGAAGAGCGTCACGATGCCTCCCTCGGTATCGACGTTGATGTCGAAGCCGGGCGTCTCGCTGTTCGCGATCAGGCGCACCTTGGCCGCCGTCGTGATCCACGTGTCGCGCGCCGTCGAGTTCTCATAGACGAGCGCGTCGTAAGCGCCGTTGCGCCACAACTCGTCGTCGCCCAGCGTGTCGGGGCTCTCGATTTCGCTCGCAACGCGGCGTACGCCGGGAACGCCGGCCGTCACATCGACGGCTCGATAGGCATCGCTCAGCGTGCGCGCCTTTCCCGAGAGCAGCACGACACCCGCATTCACCGATTGCACGGCGATCGTCGAATCCGCCAGCGCGCGGTCGGCCTTCAGCGCGGCCTTCACGCGATCATCGACCTGCGCGTCGGTCGCGTCGGTCTTCGCTTCGTTCTTCGGCGCGACGACCTGCAGCAGGTTTCGCACCTTGGTGACGCCTTCGATCTTGGCCGCCACCTGTTCTGCGCGCGTCTTCTCGCCCTCGGTCGGAACGGAACCGTGCAGCGAAACGCGACCGTCCACGGTGTCCACATGGACGTTGACCGCCGAGAAGCCCTCGGTCGTGAGCAGCGACATCTTCACCTTGGTGGTCACCCATGCGTCGGGACGCTGTGCGGCGTCGGATGCATTCGCCACGCCGAGAGCGAGCGCGGCGCTGAAAACGGTAGTCGCGACCTGTCGAAATCTTCGTTGCATGCTGATTCTCCTCGAAAGCATTTGCCTCGAAGAGAGCAAGTGACATGCCAGAGTTTCGGTAGATGAAAGCGAATGCAGCGCGCTTGCAGACGCATCGCTGTCATAAGCGCTGTGCAGAATCTGCAATCGTCCGCTGGACGCTCGCTAGCTCGAGGTCGAACCCGCCGCGGATTCATCCGCGAGCGCACTCCGGCCTGCATCGTAGACATTGAGCCGGTTGTAGAGCGTCTTCAGACTGATGCGAAGGATCTCGGCGGCCTTCTTCTTGTCGCCGCCGGTGAGTTCGAGCGTCGCGAGGATCAGCCGCTGCTCGACCCGGTCGATCGAGGTGCCGACGCGAATCTGGAGCACCTGACCATTCTCCGCCTCGACCGCCGGCGCTTCGACGGCGAGCGGCAGCACTTCGGCGCGAATCTCGTCGTCGCCGAGGATGTACGCGCGCTGCACCACGTTGCGAAGCTCGCGCACGTTGCCCGTCCACACGTTGGCGCGCAGCCGTTCGAGTGCGGCGCGACTCCAGGCCTTCGACGTCCCCGCTTCGCGATTCAGTTGGGCGAGGAAATGCCCCGCCAGCAGCTCGATGTCGCCTGGGCGATTGCGCAGTGGCGGCAGCGCGATCGGGAACACGTTCAAGCGGTAGTAGAGATCTTCGCGGAGCTTGCCTGCCTTCACGGCTTCGGCCGGATCGCGATTGGTGGCAGCCACGACGCGGACATCGACGCGGATCGGCTCGTTGCCGCCGACGCGCACGACCGTGCCGGTCTCGAGCACACGCAGTAGTTTCACCTGCATCTCGATCGGCATCTCGGTCACTTCATCGAGGAAGAGCGTGCCGCCGTTCGCGCGCTCGAAGTAGCCCTTCCGCTGGCGATCGGCGCCGGTGAAGGAGCCGCGCTCGTGACCGAAGAGTTCGCTCTCGATGAGATTTGGTGACACCGCTCCGCAATTCACCGGAAGCAGCACGGCGTCCTTGCGCGCCGAGCAGCGGTGCAGCGTCTCGGCGACGAGCTCCTTGCCGGTGCCGCTCTCGCCGGTGATCAGCACCGTCGCGTCGGTCGGCGCAACGCGCGCGACGAGGTCGTAGACCTCGAGGATCGGCTTCGAGCGACCGACCATCGCGCCGAAGCGGCCGAGGTCGCGCAGCTCGCCGCGCAGCGATCCGACTTCCTCCTTGAGGGCGCGCGTTCGCTTGACGTTCACCAGCGCCGTGCGCAATCGCGCGCGATCGACCGGCTTCACGAGGTAGTCGAGCGCGCCGCCGCGCAGCGCATCGACGGCCGAATCGACGCTGGTGCTGCCGGTGATCACGATCACCTCGGCGGATGCCGCGGCGGGTTCTTCGCGCAGCCACGCGAGGCCGTCACCGTCGGGCAAACCCAGATCGACGAGAAACACGTCGGGCGTTCCCACCTCGAGAAGCTTGCGCGCTTCGGCCAGCGAGGCCGCTGTGCGCGTCTCGAATCCCTCGCGCTGCACCAGCGACTCGAGGCTCACGCGGAAATTCGTGTCGTCGTCGATGATCACGGCATGCAGTGTGCGCATTCGAATTCTCCCTCAGGACGCGACTTGGTTCAGGTCGAGCCAGTAGCGGACCGCGTCCACCAGATACGTCCCAGGCGACCAGGGGTTCAGTTGCTTGACCACGAACGAGTTCGCACCCAGCTCGTAACACTCTCGGACGTCGCTCTGCTGATCGGACGAGGAGACGATGACGACGGGGATGTGGCGCGTCTCCGGGCGACTGCGCAACTCGCGTAAGGCCGCGCGGCCATCGAGTCGCGGCATCTTCAGATCGAGCAGGATCACTTTCGGCGGGTGGCTGCGCAGATTGTGGGTCTGCAGGTAGTCGACCAACTCGGCGCCGTCGCGCAGCACGTGCACGCGATCTTCCATCGAATGCCGGCGGAATGCGCGCAGCGCGACCGCGACGTCGTTCGCGTCATCCTCGACCAACAAGACATCAACCCGCGAGGCTTCCATCCGTGTCTGCTCCCGTCGTCGCAACCGTGAAGGAGAAGGTGGCGCCCTTGCCGACGGCGCCTTGCGCCCAGACGCGTCCGCCGTGACGTCGCACCATCCGCGCGACGATCGCGAGGCCGACGCCGTGGCCTTCGTATTCGTCCGTGCCATGCAGCCGCTCGAAAACGCGGAAGAGCTTCTGCTCGAAGCGCATGTCGAAGCCGATGCCGTGATCGCGAACGAAATACACCGTCTCGCCCGAACCGGGGTTGCCGCCGACCTCGACGTACGGTGTCTCGCCCTTCTGCGCAAACTTGCAGGCATTGGAGATCAGGTTGGCGAAGATGAAGTGCATCATGTTCTCGTCGGCGTATGCGTTCGGAAGATCGCCCACCTTCACCGCGCACGAGATCTGCGGGTAGTTGCCCTTCAGCTCGTCGCAGACTTCCTGCACCACGCGCTGCATGTCGAGGTGCGTCTTGCGAAGCTCGGTGCGGCCGCTGCGCGAGTACGCGAGCAGCGCGTCCATCATCGAGACGGCCGATGACGCGCTGCCGATGATGCGCCGCAGGTGATCCTTGCCCGTCTCGTCGAGCCGATCGCCGTAGTCTTCCTGGAGGATCGCGCCGAAGTTGATCACGGCGCCGAGCGGCCCGCGCAGATCGTGCGACACGGAATAGTTGAAGGTCTCGAGCTCGACGATCGTCTCGTTCAGCTCTTCGGTGCGCGTCGCCACGCGGGCTTCGAGCGCTTCCGAGAGTTCGAGCAGCTCGCCCTGCCCCCGGCGCGTATCGACGATCTGCTCTTCGAGCGCCGTGTTGACGCGCCGAAGCATCCGCTCGCGACGCCACGAGAGCGTTCCGAAGTGGAGCGCCGATGCCATCAGCCCCGACAGCAGCAAACCCGCCGCCAGCGCAATCGCCGGCCCGTGCTCCCACGCGGCCGACGTGATCTCGCTGACCGGTGTGACCTCGACTCGCCACGGCTTGCCGTTCGGCACCACGATCGATTCGGTCTTGCGGAGCGAAGTCCGCAGGTGACCGTTCACCCGCTCGCGGCGATAGATCTCGTGACCGTCCGCGCCAACGACCAGCGCGAAGCCGAGCGCGCGCTCGTCGAGCAGATCCTTGATGAAACGCTGCGCGTCGAAAAGCGCGAAGACCGTACGCTTGTCGATACCGTCGCTCGACGCGCGCACCTGCACACCGAGAACTTCGCGACCATCCGAGGCGAGCAGCGGCCCGACGATGAACTCGCCGTCGGCGTCCACCACCTGCTGCCGCGCTTGGGGAAAGATCTCGCGGAGAAGCTGTTTGCCTTCCGTCGAACCCGCGATCTCCCAGCTCGGATCTGCACGCAGCACCGCGAGCAAAGCCGGGTTCTCGGCGAGCACGATGTCCACGTCATCCCGCCAGGCCGCGAGATCCTTCGTGAATGCGTCGGTCACCCAGATCTGCGCGCGACGACGCATCGACGTGTCGAGCCGGCTGAATTCCGCCTCGAGCACGTTGCCGAGCGCGCTCGCATAGCCTTGGGTCTGCCGCTCGGTTTCGACATCCAAGTGGCGACTGACGTTGTTCCACAACAACAGAGTGAGCGAGGCGCCGAGCACCAGGATCACGAGGATCGTGGCAGGACCCAAACCCTCGACTCGCGTGCCATCGCCGCGGTTGCCATCGGACATGTCCGGTGATTGTAGATTCTTCAATTTTCTCGGCTCGTCCCGCCTGAAACAGAGCCTGCGCGAGTCACGGGACCCTCACGCGGGCGCAGGGCGATTCGAGAGCAAGGGTCATGCCGCGACTCCCGGCTAGGTCGTGGCGTTCTCTTCTAGGATGGGATCGACGTCGTCTATGGCGCTGCGACCGCTGTCGAAGAGCAGCCCGATCACGACTCCCGCCGCGAGGCCGAGGCCGAATGCGGCGATCGTTTCGCCCGCCGTCCAGGTGCGGCGCGGGCGCCACGGATTTTCCGGGAGTCTCGGGAGCGCCTCGAGCGCCCGTTCCGGGACCGCCGCGAGCTTCGTTGCCAGGTTCGTCGCCAAGCTGTGGACGTTCATGTCGTTTCCTCCGTGCGCGCAGCCCGCGGCCGCACGCGATCGATCACCATGTCTTCGAGCGCGCCGGTCATGGCAGCGCGCACGCCGATGCCCGCCAGCGCGATCACGGCGCGCACCGGCAGACTTCGGCCGAGAATCCAGCCGACGCCGACGATCGCGGCGGTCGTCCAGTAGGGGCGCTCGCGAAGCTGCGTTCGCAACTCCTCGGCAATGTGCTGGGGATCCATGTTGCGACCTAGCGCCGCGCCAGCAGACGGCCGAGCGCGTAGCCGAACACGAGCGCGGCTCCCACTGCTACGAGCGGTCGCTCCTGCACCACGCGTCGCGCTTGTGTGTCGAGCTCCTCCAGGTGCGTGCGCACGCGCTCCACCTGCTCCTTCACCTCGGGGCGTTCCAGAATCGGCGTGCTCTCTTCGATCCGTTCGCTCGCTTCTCGCATCGTCGTCTCCCCGGGCGCGGCGTTTCATCGCCGCACGCCCACTAGCAATCCGATCACCAGCGCTCCGGCCAACCAAGCCGAAGGATGCTCTCGCACGCGGCGTCGCAGATCGACCTCCGCGCGCGCTTGTTCGCGCAAATCGATCAGCGCCTCGGCGAGCGCTTCGCGGTCGCGCACGATGCGCGCCTCCAATACTTCGCGCGACAACGCCGCGCTCATCGCACATCTGCCTCGCGGCGCAGGCCGCGCGCGAGCAGCAACGCGCCGAGCGCGCATTGCACGATCGCCAACAGCGCGAGCCGCACTTGCAACGAGTACTGGTCTTCGAGCGCGACGACGGCGGCAGCCCAGGCGCCGATCCACGCAACGGCGAGACAGAGCGCACCGAAGCCGACCCAGGCGCCGCGGCGCAGCGCGCCGCTCACGCGTTCTTGCGACTCGATCTGCAGCAGGCGCACTTCGTCGGTCGCCACCTGTTGCGCGAGATCGATTGCGCGCCCTAGCGCAGAACCGAGCGAAGGCGCGACGCGCGCGTGGATGCGCGAATCCACGCGGCTAGCCGCCCACGACGCGCAGCAGATCGGCCATGTCGTCGGCGTGCTCTTCCTCTTTGGCGAGGATCTCTTCGAGCATGCGCCGCGTAGTGGGATCGCCGTCGCCGATGAAGCGGATCATCTCGCCGTAGCTTTCGATCGCGATGCGCTCCGCAACCAGGTCCTCGCGGATCATCTCGTCGAGCGTGTCGCCCGCGACGTACTCGGAATGGCTGCGCGTCTGCAGTCCATCGGGATCGAGATTCGGCTCGCCGCCGAGTTGCACGATCCGCTGCGCGAGCTGATCGGCATGCACCTGTTCTTCTACGGCGTGCTCGAGGAACTCCGCGGCCGCGGTCGCGCCGCGAAATCCCGAAGCCATGTAGTAGTGGCGGCGATAGCGCAGCACGCAGACGAGCTCCGTCGCGAGCGCCGTGTTCAGCAACTCGATGACGACCTTGCGGTCGGCGCCATAGTTGGCCGTCACGGCGCCCTTCTCGATCTGCTGTCGGGCGCGGTCGCGAAGCTGCTTCACGTCCGAGAGATGCGGCGTCTTCGACACGCTCGTCACCTCAGATCCGACCGAGCACGACGAGGATCAACACGATCAGCAGCACGGTGCCGAGCGTGCCACTCGGCGCGTAGCCCCAGCTTTTCGAGTGCGGCCATGTGGGCAATGCGCCGAGCAACATCAATACGAGCAGGACGAGTAGAACGGTTCCGAGCATGATTGGGTTACCTCTGGACCGTTGCTAGAGCACGTCTCGTGCCAGCCAGAAGTGTCGGAGCGATCGCGCGCGAAGACGCTCAACAAGGATCGACGGCGATTCCTACAACTCGCGCAGAAAGAATTACAAGCGCCGTGATTCGCAGGGCGTAGCGATCGCGCGAGAGCCAACGCGGAGGTGGCACGCGAGTTGCTCCGTAGTCGCGCCATGGAACACCTCGTACTCAAGCCTCTTCCCTACGACAAGAACGCGCTCGAACCCCACATTGGCAGGGAAACCGTGGCGCTCCACTACGACAAGCATCACGCCGGCTACGTGAAGAAGCTGAAGGAGTTGATCGCGGGCAAGCCCGAAGAGACGGCGACGCTCGAGTGGATGATCCGCACCTCCGAAGGCCCGATCTTCGACAACGCGGCGCAGATCTGGAACCACGACTTCTATTGGCGATCGATGCATCCCGATGGCGGCGGCGCGCCCGAAGGCGCGCTGAACGAAGCGATCAACAAGAACTTCGGCGGCTTCGAGAGATTGCGCAGAGAGTTCCTCGAAGCGGGTGCGGAGCACTTCGGCTCGGGGTGGCTCTGGCTGGTGTCGCACCGCGATGGCTTGCGAATCACGACGACGCCCGACGCAGATCTCCCGCTTCGCTACGGCGAGACTCCGATTCTCTGCGCCGATCTCTGGGAGCACGCGTACTACCTCGACTACCACAACGAGCGCGCGCGCTATCTCGAGACCTTCGTGGACCATCTCGTGAACTGGGAGTTCGCGCAGGCGAACTGGGCCAGCGCGGTGGCGAGCACGCCGGTGCTGCGCCGGTCGAGTCGATAGCGTGCGCACCAATCTGCGCTGGATCGCGCCGCTACTCCTCGCTCTTTCGCTGTCGTCCGCGAGCGCACCTGCCCGCGCCAGCCAGCAGCCGCCGAGCTGCAATTGCGCACCGATCGCGGAGCTGACCGCGCTCCGCGATCGCATCGCGGCAGCGCCTGATCTCGCGACGGCGCAAGAGATGGCCGTCGCGCCCGTGGAGCAAGCGCGTTCCGTGGTGGCGAAACTCGGCTGGGTTTCTGGATCGCTGCGCGACGCCGAAAAGCGCATGGCGACGTACGAGGCGCGTATGCGCACCGCACAGTCGCCTGCCGAAGTCGCGGATCACTTCGGCTCGCTCGTGAAACTCGCGTCGTCGGGCTCGATCGTCAGCGACGGCTTGCGTACGAGCGGATGCAACTACTCGAGTGGAGAGATCATCGCGATCGTGCTCGGCTTCTTTCTCTTCATCATCCCTGGAATCATCCTGCTGATCCTGCTCTGCTAGTAGCGGCCGGTGCACGCGCGACGGGAACCGCGCCTGTGTAGGGGCCGGGTGGGAAACCGAAGCTGGGAGCGAGCGTCGACAGCCCCATCAATTCAGCAGCGCCGAGACGGTCGCCAGGATTTTCTGCAACTGCTCCACCCGAGCGGGCTTCACCAGGTGGTGATCGAATCCCGCGTGCAGGGAGGCCTGCCGGTCTGAATCTTGGCCATAACCCGTCAAGGCGATCAGCACGACGTTCTGGAGAATGGGTTGCTGTCGAATCATCTTTGCGACCTCATAGCCGTTCAAGCCCGGCAAGCCGATGTCCAACAGCATCACATCCGGTTGGTAGGCGAGGGCCGCTTGCACTGCCGTCGGCCCGTCGTGAGCACTCCGAACATCGTGTCCCGACGCTTTCAGCAGGATCGAGAAACTCATGACCGTATCCACGTGGTCGTCCACCACCAGAATCCGGAAGCGTCGTGTGGTCGGCTGACCGATTTCAGCGACCGGCAACGGCAGCGGCGGGGCGCAAATCGGCTCCACCGGCAAGCGCACCACGAACTCGCTGCCTTCCCCCAAAACACTGGAGGCCTCGACTTTCCCACCGTGCAGTTCTGTGAGCCGTTGCACCAGAGCCAGTCCGATTCCCAATCCGCCTTGTGAGCGGTCGAGGGATCGTTCCGCCTGTGTGAAGAGGTCGAAGACGCAAGGAAGTAGTTCCGGGGTGATGCCGACGCCTGTGTCCCGCACCCGCAACACACACGCATCGCCCTCTCGTTCGACGTTCAGCCAGACGTGACCGCCTTCCTCGGTGTACTTGGCGGCATTGGCGAGCAGGTTCACCACCACCTGTTCCAGGCGCGCCGAGTCGGCGTGCAGCAGGATTGGTTCAGGCGGCAGCGACACCGTTAGTTCGTGCCCGCGTTGCTCGATCAGCGGGCGAACGGTTTCCACCGCAGTTTCCACGATGCTGCTGATGGCAACCGTTTCGCGGCGAAGCTGAACCCGGCCCGTGGTGATGCGGGAAACTTCGAGCAGGTCATCAACGAGATGCTGAAGTTGGCCCATCTGTCGTTCGATGATCCCGCGGGCTTGCTGCTGGAGCAGGCTCTCGCTCCCCCGCTGGAGACCAAGGAGTTGAACGGCGTTCGTGATGGAAGCCAGAGGGCCGCGAAGCTCATGACTCAGCATCGCCAGGAACTCGTCCTTGCGACGGTGCAGCTCCGACAACTTCGCCGCCTGCTCCCGCATCTGCATTTCGAAGCGGCTGCGTTCGGTGACATCGCGAGCGGCGGCGAACACTCCCTGCAGCTTGCGATCGCGGTCGTGGAAGGTAGTCGCGTTGTAGGACACGACGGTTTCCTGCCCGTCCCTGGCGCACGCGGTGAGTTCGTAGTCGGTGACTTTGCCTTCGGAGAGCACCAACTTGATGCCCGCCTCGGCTCGCGCCGGGTCCGTGAAGTAGCCCTTGAACGGCGCGCCGATCAGCTCGTCACGCGTGCATCCGGTGAGCGCCTCCATCTGCTTGTTGACATCGGTGATGATGCCTCGCGGATCTGTGGCGATCAGAGCATCGATGTTCGATTCGATCAGCGATCGGGTGTAGAACTGTTGGTCGCGCACGCGCTGATCGAGCAGCATTCGCTCGGCTTCCACCTGCTTGCGCGCCGTATTGTCGGTGCCGATCAACAGATAACCGATGATTGCGTCGCGCTCGTCGCGGAGCGCCGTGACTGAGACGACTGCTGCGAAACGGCTGCCGTCCTTGCGGATGTAGGTCAGCTCGTAGATGTCCTCGATCCCGCGCGCGGCCTTGAAGACCAGCGCTTCGAAACCCGGCGTGATCGCGGTGCCGAGTTCCAGGCTCAACGCAGCGGCACGTGCGATCACCTCCTGCGGGTCCGAGATGTCGGCCGGCGTGATCTGGTTGATCACTTCTGCGGCCGCGTAGCCGAGCATGCGTTCGGCCCCGACGTTGAAGATCTGGATGACGCCCTTCTCGTCGGTGGCAATGCTCGAAAAGTTGGCGCTGTTGAAAATGGCGTTCTGCAACGCCCCGGCCTCGAGCAGCGCTTCTTCCGCCCGCTTGCGCGCCGTATTGTCGGTACCGATCAACAGATAACCGATGATTGCGTCGAGCTCGTCGCGGAGGGCCGTGACCGAGACGACTGCCGGAAAGCGGCTGCCGTCCTTGCGGATGTAGGTCAGCTCGTAGATGTCCTCGATCCCGCGCGCGGCCTTGAAGACCAGCGCTTCGAAGCCCGGCGTGATCGCGGTGCCGAGTTCCAGGCTCAACGCAGCGGCACGCGCGATCACCTCCTGCGGGTCCGAGATGTCAGCCGGCGTGATCTGGTTCATCACTTCTGCGGCCGCGTAGCCGAGCATGCGTTCGGCCCCGACGTTGAAGATCTGGATGACGCCCTTCTCGTCGGTGGCAATGCTCGAAAAGTTGGCGCTGTTGAAAATGGCGTTCTGCAAGGCGCCAGCCTTGAGCAACGCCTCGTCTGCCTGCTTGCCGTGGTTCGTCAAGCACCCACCACGTACTCGTTTTCGATCATGGGATGGAGAATTCCTTCTTGGGAAGCGG
>JANNKU010000057.1:0-15119 GCA_031396445.1 Deltaproteobacteria bacterium
AGGCTTCGGCGTACAGGAACTTTCGCGCGGCGAGACGCGCGCACCGATCGACATCCCCGCGCATGTGATCCAGGCGGGACGGCGCAAGCCGGCACGCGTCTACACGCTGTCGAGTGGCGGCGTGTATCTCGACACGCAGCGCCCGTCGATGCGCAATGCGGCGATCTCGGTGGAACTCGATCTGTGGCCGAACCCGGTGTGCGCGGCTGGCGTCGTGGTTTACACGAGCGTGCCCGGCAACCTGCGTCGCACGAATCTGCCGCACGGCATGGGCGTGCGTTTCCAGGCGATCCCGGACATCGAGCTGGGACGCATTCGCCGCGTGGTGGCGGAAGCCTCGCTGCAGCTGACGCTTTAGCGGGTCAGCTATCCACGGCCGGGAAGACCTGGCGCGAGCCGAAGACTTCGTAGTTCTCGAAGATGCCGTGAACCACGTACGGGTCGCTCGCCGCAAAGCAGCGCGCGGCGTCGAGACTCTCCGCTTCGAACACGATCACGCTGCCGCAGGGCTGCTCGGTTTCGTCGAGCAGCGGGCCGGCGTAGAGGACACGGCCAGCGTCGGCGAGCGGTCGCAGGTTCGTGAGATGCGCGTCGCGATGCTGTTTGCGCAGCTCCAAACCGCGTGCGCCGTCGCGGCCGACGATCACGAAGACGCCCATGGCTCGACCTCCTCGAAAAACGAATCGACGACTCCGTTGAAGACGTCCGGTTCCTCGAAGTAGGCCGAGTGACCCGCGCCCGGAAGCACGCGAAGTCGCGCACCCGGAATCGCGGCCGCTACCTCGCGCAAACCCTCGACCGAGAAGAACGAGTCCTCCGTGCCGACCACGAGCAGTGTCGGCACGCGGAACGCGACGAGGTGCGCGGGATCGACGCGCTGCGCGACGAGTTTTGGCAGGATCGCGCCCAGCGTCGTCGGCGGATTCAGCGAAGCGATGCGCTCGTAGAGAAACGTGCGCGCCGGATCCCGTGCGATGAAGGCGCGCGCGAGCGCCATCCCAAGGAAGCCGCGCTCGCCCATGCGCTTCGGAACATCGGCCGAATCGCGCTGAATGCGCTCCGTCGCAACGCCGCCCGGTGTGCCTGCGAGCACCAACGCCGCGCAGCGATCCGGGTGGGCGATCGCGAACGGCAGCCCTGTCCAACCGCCCATCGACTGACACACGAGCGCAGCGCGCGCGATGCCGGCCGCGTCGAGGATCGCAGCGAGGTCGTCCGCGAAGTGGCACGGTTCGAGCGCCGCGGGCGAGCACGTCGAGCGACCGAAGCCGCGGTGATCGAAGGCGACCACGCGATGGCGCGCCGCGAAATGCGGGATCTGCTGCCACCACGAGAGCGCGCTCCCGCCCGAACCGTGCACGAATGCCACGGCAGGTCCGGTGCCATGCACTTCGTAGTAGAGCGTCGCGCCTTCGCGCTCGATCGTCGGCATCGCTTCGCATGCTAGCTTGCCGGCCCGGAGGAAACGCCATGGCCACGTCCGAACTCTTCACGCTGCTCGACGGCGAACGCGTCACTTCGCTGCGCGCGAGCATCGACGGCGACGCGGTACGCATCACACCGGATGATTTGCGCGATGCGACAGGCTGGGCGCTGAAACCCGAAGGCCTCTGCCAGGGCGATGTCTGCATTCCCGTGCGCGATCGCGCCGCGCTGGCCGACGCGCGCGGCGTCGATCTCGCCGCGTTCGCGCGCGCTCTCGATCGGCCGCTCGCGCTCGACGTCGCGGAGCGCGTCGCCGCACTCGGCACCTCCGCGACCGAACGCAGCGCAAGCCTCGCCACGCTCGAAGCTCCCGATTTCTCGCTGCCCGATCTCCACGGCCAGCTCCACACGCTCTCGGCGCATCGCGGCAAGAAAGCGCTGCTGATCGTCTACGCATCTTGGTGAGGCTGCCGCGAGGACCTGCCCGTGTGGCAGGCAATCTACGAAGAACTCGGCTCGCACGGTTTCGTCCCGATCACCGTTGCGCTCGACAAAGATGCTGAAGATGCGCGCCCGTACATCGAGCGCGCGAGCCCGACGCATCCGTCTTTGATCGATACGCAGCACGTGGTGGCCGAGCTCTATCACGTCGTGAACGTTCCGACGATGATCTGGATCGACGAAGCGGGGCGCATCGTGCGCCCGCACGATTCGCAATTCGGCACCGACACCTTCACCGCGTTCCACGGCAAGCATTCGGCGCCGTATCTCGACGCGTTGCGCGCATGGGTGCGCGAAGGGAAGGGCGCGCTCGATCCCGCGACGGTGCGCTCGCACCAGATCCAGCCGACAGCGGAGACGCAGCTCGCACGCGCGCATCGCGCGCTCGCGTGGTGGCTGCATCAACGCGGCGTGGCGGAGGCGGCGGAGCGCCACTTCCTGCGCGCCGGCGAACTCGCCCCCAAGGACTGGACGATTCGCCGCGGCTCGATGCCGATTCGCGGCATCAACCCGATGGGCCCGGAGTTCTTCGAACTCGCCAAGCAAGGCGTGCCGCTCTACCCGATGGAAGAGTTGCCGGTCGAGGGCGGAGCGAGTCGAAAGTCCTGAGGCTGCGCTCGACTCGCCGAGATCATCCTGCGATCCTCGCCGTCCCTTGAGCGAGCCCGCGACACAGACGATCGCTCCTGGCGAAGCGCGAGACCCGCGTCTCGATGGACTTCGCGGTTTCGCGATCCTGCTCGTGATGCTCTACCACACGACGCATTACGGGCTCGCGCGTACGTCGCTCGATTCGGCGCTGACGATCCTGCCGTCGGTGGGTTGGTCCGGTGTCGATCTCTTCTTCGTGCTCTCGGGCTTCCTGATCACCGGCATCCTGCTCACCGCACGCGACAGCAGCACCTACTACCGCGCTTTCTATGCGCGTCGCGTGTTGCGCATCTTCCCGCTCTATTACGCGACGCTCGTGTTCTTCTTGTTGTTGGTCCCGCGCATGTCGTTCTTCGCGCCGGTCAACTACTTCTGGAACCCCGGCGCGAACCACCAACAGTTCTGGTACTGGCTCTTCATCTCCAACGTGCAGACGGCGATCACCGGTGTGTGGCAGCACCAGACGCTCGATCTCACCTGGTCGCTGGCGATCGAAGAGCACTTCTATCTGCTGTGGCCATTCGTCGTGCGGCATGCGAGCGAGCGACGGCTGCTGCAGATCTGCGCGGGCACGATCGTCGCCGCGTTGCTCTTGCGTTGGGCGCTGGTGGTGGCCGGCGCGTCGCCGCTCGCCGCCTACACGCTGACACCGTGCCGGCTCGACACGCTTGCGACCGGAGCGGCGATCGCGATTCTCGCGCGGCGCGCGGGAGGACTCGCGGCGCTTTCGCGGATCGCGCGCATCGTGTTGCCCACCGCGCTCGCGCTCCTCGTCGCAGTGCAGGCGAAGATTCGGCTCGGCCAGCCGGTGGTGACCGGCTATGAAGCGATCACCCGACAAGTACTTGCGCTGAACACCGATCCGGTGATGCAGACGCTCGGCTACACGCTTCTCTGTGCGGTCTACGGCTCGCTGTTGGTCTGGGTGCTCACGGCGCGCGCGACGTCGCCGTTGGCGCGTTGCTTCGAAGTCGGCTGGCTGCGCTCTTTCGGAAAATTCTCCTACGCGATGTACCTCTTTCACTTCTTCGTCGGGATGCTGGCCGTGAGCCTCTTCACGCCCGGCAACCATCCGCAGCACTTCGTGATCGCGCAATTCGGGTTCTGGCTGCTCGCGATCGGCGTCAGCTACGCGCTTGCGCGCGCGAGCTGGGCGCTGCTCGAAGCGCCGATGCTGCGCCTGAAGCGCTACTTCCCGTATCGCGCGTAGCGCTCAGAGAAGCAGCAACACCTTGCCGGTGGTGGCGCGACTCTCGAGCGCGCGGTGTGCGTCGGTCGCTGCGGCGAGCGGGAAGCGCGCGCCGATTCGCACCTGCAACGCACCGCGCGCGATCGCGCCGAGCACGGCGCCCGCGCGCATCAGCAGCTCGTCGCGCGTCGCGACGAAATGCGCGAGCGAAGGACGCGTCACGACCAGCGATCCGCCGGCGTTGAGGCGCTGCAAGTCGAAGGGCGGCACGGCGCCACTGGCTTGCCCGAAGAGCGCGAGCAGGCCGCGCGGCCGCAGACACGCGAGGCTGTCGTCGAAGGTGGCGCGACCGACGCCGTCATAAACGACATCGACGCCGCGACCGCCAGTGGCAGCGCGCACGGTCGCGACGAACTCCGCTTCGCCCGAGCGCACGACGACATCGGCGCCCGCGTCGCGCACCAACGCAACTTTCTCCGCGCTGCCGCAGCTGCCGATGACGCGCATGCCGGCGGCCTTCAGCATCTGCACGAGCAACAAGCCGGTACCGCCCGCGGCCGCGTGCACGAGCGCACTGCCATCGGCTTCCGGCGCGCGAATCGCGTGCACCAGATAGTGCGCGGTCATGCCCTGCAACATCGCGGCGGCGGCGACTTCGTCGGCGATGGCATCGGGCACCGGCACCACCGACGTCGCCGGCGCGAGGACGATGTCCGCATACGATCCCGGCGCCGACGCCCACGCAACGCGATCGCCGATCGCGACGCCGCTCACGCCCGCGCCGATCGCCTCGACGCGCCCCGCTCCTTCGAGTCCCGCGACGAAGGGCAACGGCCGCGGGTAGAGCCCCGTCCGGAAGTACACGTCGATGAAGTTCACACCGGCCGCCGCGACCCGAATTCGCAACTGGCCCGCCCCCGGCGCGCCCGGATCCCGCGCCTCGACCCGCATCACCTCGGGCCCCCCGGTCTCTTCGATCACGACAGCACGTTCCATCCCGCAACCGTAGCCGCCGCCACCCATGCCGCCGCCCATGCCGGGAGTCAACTTGTTTGGCGTCAACTTGTTGGGAGGACGGGAGTTACAAGCAGTCTTGACTGTTTCTTTGTTGCGGTCTAGGGTGCGCGCCGATGACGCAAGCCCCTCTCGTGGCGCCGCGGCTCAGGCGTACCCAGGAAGAGCGCAGCGCGGAGACCCGCGCGCGGTTGCTCGATGCGACGATCGCCTCGCTGGTCGAGGTTGGTTACGCGAGCACCACCACCACTGCCGTCTGCGAGCGCGCCGGCGTGTCGCGCGGCGCGCAGGTGCACCACTTCCCGCGCAAGCAGGATCTCGTCGTCGCGGCGGTCGCGCATCTGGCCGCGCGCCGCGCCACCGAGTTGCGTCGACGCGCAGAAGCGTTGCCCGCCGCCACCGGCGCCGATCGTCTCGACGCGTTGCTCGATCTCGTGACGGAAGCCTTCGGCGGTCCGCTCTTCGATGCTGCGCTCGAACTCTGGGTCGCGGCGCGCACCGACGCGGAGCTGCACAGCTCGCTCGTCCAATTCGAGCGCGTCGCCGGTCGTGGACTGACGTCGCTATGGCGCGAAGTCGCGGGCGATCTCGCCTCGGCCGAGCGCTTCGACGCGGTGCTGCAACTCACCATGCATCTGGCGCGCGGCATGGCGCTCCAGAAGATCCTGCGCAGCGATGACACCGCTCGCCGTCGCCTTCTCCAACTGTGGAGAGAGATGGCTGCGAGCGCGCTGCGAGGCTAGTCGAACCCCAACGAACGAAGGAACGAACAGATGGGTCGCAAGGTTTACGTGATTGGCGTCGGCATGACGAAGTTCGAGAAGCCCGGCTCGAAGCAGTGGGACTACCCGGACATGGCGCGCGAGGCGGGCCAGAACGCGCTCGCCGATGCGAAGATTCCGTACGACGCCGTCGAGCAGGTGGCGGTCGGCTACTGCTACGGCGATTCCACGTGCGGACAGCGCGCCGTCTACGAGATCGGCCTTTCCGGCGTGCCGATCTATAACGTCAACAACAACTGTTCGACGGGTTCGACGGCGCTCTTCATGGCGAAGCAGTTCGTCGAAGGCGGTCTCGTCGAGTGCGCGATGGCGCTCGGTTTCGAGAAGATGGAAAAGGGCTCGCTCGGCATCAAGTACACCGATCGCACCGTGCCGCTCGACAAGCACATGAAGGCGATGATCGATCTGCGCGGCTTCGCGAAGGCGCCCGCCGCGCCGCAGATGTTCGGCAACGCCGGTCGCGAGCACATGGAGAAGTACGGCACCAAGCCGGAGGTCTTCGCGAAGATCGGCCACAAGAACCACAAACACTCGGTGAACAACCCGTACTCGCAGTTCCAGCAGGAGTACAGCCTCGAAGACATCCTGAACGCGCCGATGGTCTTCGATCCGCTGACCAAGCTTCAGTGTTGCCCCACCAGCGATGGCGCCGGCGCGGCGATCGTTGCGAGCGAGGACTTCGTCCGGAAGCACAACCTGATGGATCAGGCGATCGAGATCGCCGGCATGGCGATGGCGACCGACCTGCCCAGCACCTTCGACGAGAAGAGCTGCATCAAGATGGTCGGCTTCGACATGTCGCAGCAGGCGGCGCGCCAGGCGTATGAGCAGGCCGGCATCGGCCCGGAGAACGTGCAGGTCGTCGAGCTGCACGATTGCTTCAGCGCGAACGAGCTGATCACCTACGAAGCGCTCGGGCTCGCCCCGATCGGCAAGGGCGGCGATCTGATCAACGAGGGCGCGACGACCTACGGCGGCAAGTGGGTCGTGAATCCTTCGGGCGGTCTGATCTCGAAGGGCCACCCGCTCGGCGCGACCGGTCTCGCACAGTGCGCAGAGCTGACGTGGCAACTGCGCGGCACGGCGGACAAGCGCCAGGTCGCGGGTGCGAAGGCTGCGATCCAGCACAACATCGGGCTCGGCGGTGCGGCGGTGGTCGCGGTGTATCGGAAGCCGGAGTAGTCGCGCTCGCGAAGTAGAACGCCGATTCGAGAAGGCCCGGAGGCATTGCGTCTCCGGGTCTTTTCATTTTGTGCGAAGCGGAATGACGCGAACCACCGCGCGCGTGAGGAATCTCATGGGTAGGGATCTGCATCCCATTTGCACTGTGCTACCTCCGGCGCGCTCGCCAGATCTGAGGTCCATGCTGCCACCCCGTTCCGACAGGCCTCTTGCTGCATCGAGACGAGGCGCCCATTCCTTCTGCATCGCGTCTGGCTCTTGTTGCCTTCGCCGTGGTCGCCGCGCGCTCCGCGCTCGCGATCGTTCCGCTCGCGGATTCGCCCTACCTCGAACGCACCACCGAGATGTTCTTCTGCGACGTCATCGTGACGCAGTCGAACTTCATGACGACGCTCGCGCAGCTAAACGACCCGACCAAGTACGTCTTCTGCGTTCAGCCTGGCGACTACCGCGCTGCGGGCGAACTGCTCCTGACGGCGTCGGGCTCGCAGTCGCGCCGACGCTCGCTCCGCTTCGACGCGCATGACGGCAAGCGCGCTGCGATCAATCGGCCCGAGCGTGCCATCTTCGAGAGTCTGCGGATCACGGGACTCTGGTGGGTGATCCAGGGCCTCACGATCCAGCCGCGCAACGGCTCGACGGCGTGGTTCGTGACGATCCTGGGCGGCGATCACAACATCCTCGACGGCAACCTGATCGATGGCATTGAGCATGTGCCGCTGCTCGCCACACAGAATGCGGTCGTCGTTGCGGCCCACAACGGCAATCGCGCAATCTTCAACAGCATCCAGGGGAACGTGATCCGCAACGGCAATCAGACGCGCCGCCCGGGCGACTACGAGGGCGTGGTGATCGCCTGGGGCAATACGACGGCCGAGAACAACGACTACAACAAGATCCTCGACAACGAGATCTACGACTGGGGCGACGGGATCGCCGTCGCCGGTCACACCTCGAATTGCAGCGAGCCCGGTATCCAGCACGGGACCGTGATCGATGGCAACGACATCTACCTCACGGAGGCCAAGCGCATCGACTGCGATACCGGCGCGCCCGATGCAGACGGCGAATGCGCTTGCGCCGAGAACGGCATCGACTTGAAGCTCGACCCCGGCTCGAATCCGGCGGGCTGGACGCGAGTCACCAACAATCGCCTCTGGGGCTTTCGTCCGACGTCGGCGAGCCAAGCATGCGGCGGCTCGGGCGCGAACGGCCAAGCGATCACCGCCGGCAACTTCTGTTCGGCGCATGTGTTCGTGGCGAACAACGTCATCCACGACTCGACGCAGGGAATCGTCGCCAGTCGTGACTGGATCGTCGCGGGAAACCTCGTCAGCGAGACGCGGATGTCCAACGGTCTCACGTGGAGTTCCGTTGCGATCTTCCCGATGCCCAACGCGACGCGCATCGATATCCAATTCAACACGATCGTCGGGGTGGACAGCGCCTACGACAATCAGGCGCCGAACACAGATACGCGTTGCAACGTCGTGATCGAAAACCTCGGTCTCCGCGGGGCGACCCCGGCGAACCCGTCGAACTCGACCCTATACAACTACCTCTACCAGTCGTCACCAGAAAATTTTACCGGGGTCAGTAATGTGTACTGGCCGCTCGCGCATCAGAGCCACAACGCTGACTACTGCTTCTGGCGACGTCGCTGGACGGGCCCCGAACTCGCTTGCATCCCGCTCGGGAGTACGACGGCGACGAGCCCGCAGGTCGCAGCCGTGACGAGTTGCGATCCCCAGATCGGCGCCGATTTCGGGATCGCACGGATCACCTACCCGACCTCGCAGCCGTGTGGCGACGGCTCTGACAATGACGGCGACGGCCTGGTCGATTGGCCCGCGGATCCCGGTTGTTCCGATCCGAGCGCGGTACGCGAGGATCCGCTCTGCCAGAACGGTCTCGACGACGACGGCGATGGACAGATCGACTTCGATGGCGGCGCCTCGGCCAACGGCGGTACGCCGCTCGCACCGCGCGATGGCTTGTGCACGACGGCATATGCGATGAGCGAGTCGACCAACTGCGGTCTGGGCGCAGAATTGGTCGGCGTGCTCTGGCTGCTGCGCCGACGCCGCACGCGCGGATCCGCACACTTCAAGGTGTGACGATCGGGAAGCGCCCGTCGCTCTTGTCGAAGAGCGAGAAGAACGAGAGCAAGTCGAGGCGGCTGCCCGTCACCGCGAGATCGTCCGAGAAGATCATCTCGCGCAAGCCGGCCTGGCCTGTCGCGAGCTGCACCAGGAAATCGCGCGTGAGGTTCACCGTCGCGACGGCCGCGGGATCGGCGTCGCGCAGGTGGTGGTGCAACACGGCGTTCTCCAGCGTGACGACGTGCGTCTCGCCGAGATCGATGAAGACGAAGTTGATCGCCATCGTGTTGCCATCGGCCTTGGTGGCATCGAGTCGTGTCGCCATCGCGTCGAAGAACTCGCCCGGCAGCAGGTGGCGCAGCAGGCCGGCCGCGGAAGCGATCTCGGGGCCGCTGTTCTGCACGCCGCGCCGCAGTTCCAACGCGCCGGTCAGATAGACGTCGCGCCACGGGCCCGACTCCGCCTGATAGCCGAGCTGATCGTAGACACCAGCGAGCGTCTCGCGCGCCGCCTCGTTCTCCGGTTCCGCGAACACGAGCTGGTTGAGCAGCGTCGCGGCCCAGCGGTATTCGCCACGGTCGGCTGCATCGCGGCCCTTGCGCAGCACTTCGCCGCCGCCGCCCATCGCTTCGACATAGTGCGCAGCCTCTTCGACCGGCGGGAGTGGATTCAGGTGCGCGGGATTGCCGTCGTACCAGCCGAAGTACGCCTGGTACACCGCCTTCGTGTTGTGGCTCACGGTGCCGTAGTAGCCGCGGTTCGCGAACGTGGTTCGCAGCGTGGACGGCAGCTCGACCGTCTCCGCGATCTCCTCGGGGCCGAGGCCGGCGCTCGCGAGGCGCAGCGTCTGGTCGTGGAGGAAGCGATAGACGTCGCGTTGCTTCTTCAGATAGTCGAGCACGCGCGCATTGCCGGTGATCGGCCAACTGTGACTCGCGAACACCACTTCGGCGTCGCCGAAGCGCTGGATCGCGTCGTCGATGTAGCCGCTCCAGGCGAGCGCATCGCGCACCTTCGCGCCGCGCAGCGTGTAGAGGTTGTGCATCGTGTGCGAGACGATTTCGGCGCCGCACAAGGCTTTGTGATCGGGGAGGTAGAAGGTCAGCTCGGTGGGCGCCTCCGAGTGCGGGACGAACTGGAACACGAAGCGGACGCCATCGATCGTCATCTCCTGCCCGGTCCGATCGACGATCTCGGTGGGTTCGGCGATTCCGAAGCTGCCGCGCACGGGCGCCTTGCCGAGCCCCGTATCGACATGGCCACGCGCCGAGCGCTCGAGTGGCATCCCGTACATGAAGCTTGCGCGACGCCCCATTGCGAGACCCGCGAGCACGTTCTCGCTGGTCGCTTCCTCGACGAAGGCGAGCGGCGCGATGATGCGGACGCCGCGTTGCGCAGCCTCGTCCGGCAACACACCCGCGATGCCGCCGAAGTGATCCATGTGGCTGTGGGTGAAGATCACCGCGACGATCGGCGCATCGCCCAGATGCTTGCGGACGAGCGCGAGCCCGGCGGCCGCGGTCTCGCTGGCGGTGAGCGGATCGACGACGATCCACCCGGTGTCGCCGCGGATCAGCGTCATGTTCGCGACGTCGTAGCCGCGCACCTGGTAGACGCCCTCGGTCACTTGGAAGAGACCGCTGACACTGTTCAGCTTCGCCTGGCGCCAGAGGCTCGGATTCACGCTCGGCGGCGCGTCGCCGGTGACGAAGGCGTAGGAGCTGGCTTCCGAGATCGCATTGCCTGCTGCGTCCTCCACGACGAAGTCCGGGTCGCTCGCGACGAGGCCGCGCTGCGCGTCCTCGAAGTCCTGTTGGTCGGCAAGCGGGAGCGCCTTCGAGACGGCGGCGTTCGACGCCGCGGTGAAGCGCGTCGGCGCGGTGTTGCCCTGCGCGCCGATGTCGGTCGCGGCGGGTGCAACGGAACTCTCGTTGCCGCATGCGGATGAAACGAGCAAGGCGAGCGTCACGAGGCTCATCGCACGTCGAACGTTCAAGGCATCCCCCTTCACGACTTGTTGGCGGCTCGCATGATGCCACTGCAGAGGGCGGTGGGGGAACCGAGAAGCGCGGTAACGTGGGCCGCATGTCGAGTCTGGATGCAACGACGCTCGAACGCGCCATCGCGCAGGCAGCTGAGAGCCTGTGAAGAAATCGCCTTGGTCGCATCGCTTGCGGCGACAGGCCATCTGCTGCGTTGCTCCTCCTCGCCATATCTCGATATGGCTCGTCGTCGCGCCTTGCATCTGGCCTGTCGGCGCAGCGCGCTGCTCGGTCGGCGATTCCTTCACAGGCTCTGAGCGCGAACCCGATGTGCTCGCGGCCTACGTGTTCGGCTCGCGCGCGCGGTGAGGAACGCGAGCGCAGCGATCTCGACGTTGCCGTGCTGGAGGCGCGGGGACGCTCGCTCGGCTTGGATGCCGAGGATCGACTGCGCCGCGCGATTGCGGAGGCTACGGGTCTGTCGGTCGATCTCGCGTTCTTGCGCCCGTCGAGTCCGGTGCTCGCGTTCGAGGTGCTCGCAGGCGGACGCCGCGTCTTCGCTCGCGACGACGAGCGAACGGACGAGATCGAGGAAGATCTCCTCCGCCGTTACCTCGACACCGAGTACCTGCGACGCATGCAGCGCGAGTAATTCCTCGAAGCGAAGTCGTGACTGGCTCACGAGCGTCGAATGACCAAACCCCAACTCGGCGGCGATGGCTGGCGCGCGCTCTTCACGCCGACACGCACCGGCGCCTACGTGAACGACCACTGCGTGATCCGCGGACCCAAGGATCGCTGGCATGTCTTCGGCATCACCAAGGAGACGCCCGAAATCGATCCGCACCGCGAGCGCTTCTTCTGTCACGGCTCGGGGCCGTCGCTCACCAGTGTCGCGTGGAAGGAACACGGCCGCGTCTGTGACTTCGGTTCGCGCGCGTGGGCGCCGAGCGTCGCGTTCGATGGCCAGCGCTGGGTGATGCTCTACGGCCCGGACCTCTTGCGCGCCGCGATCTGCGACGATCCGCGACTCGAGAGCTGGCACGAAGCGCCGTGCTCGCTCGTCGGCGCGCCGACTAGCGCGGTAATGCGCGACGGCATGATCTTCCGCCTCGACGACGACTCGTGGCTCCTCTACGCGACCGGCAAGCGCGGCCGCGCGGGCGCGGTGAGCGTGTGCGTTTCCGAGAACCTGCTCGACTGGCGTTTCGTCCGTTTCGCATTGCAGACGCCGGAGTCGGCGCCGAAGCAGCCGCCGTGGGCCGCGACGGAATCGCCCTTCGTGTTCCGCCACGACGGGAAGTTCTGGCTCTCGATCACCTACACGACGAGCGGCGCGGGTCCGCGCGATTATCACGACACGCGGCTCTTCACGTCCACCGATCCCTTCGACTTCGGGAGCTTCGGAGGTGGCGAAGGCGAGGGCGCGGCTCGACTCGAAGCGCACGCGCCGGAATATCTCGTCGATCCCGACACCGGCCAGTGGTACGTCACGAGCGCCGGCTGGCACGGCGAACCGTTCGGGACCGTGATCCCCGGAAGCGTCGCGATCCGCGAACTCGATTGGGTCGAGTAGCGCGCGCTCAGCCTCGCGCGAAGAAGAGCCAGTTCGTCTCGGTGTCGCCGATGACGCCGTTCTCGAAGCTCACGGGCTGCACGCGCACGCCGCGAAAGACGCGGCCGAGCGCCTGCTCGAAGGTCGCGCTGTCGGCGTACGACCAGACGCCGAGCACGCCGCCTTCCGCGAGATGCTGCTTCGCCAACGTGAGACCCGCTTCGGTGTAGAACGAGGCGTTCGCGCCGCCGAGCTGTTCGTCGGGCGAGTTGTCCACGTCGATCAGGATCACGTCGTAGCGCTGCTCGGGCGCGCTCGCGAGGTGGCGATAGACGTCGCCTTCGATCACCGCGAAGCGCGCGTCCGCCCTCAGCTCGGCCGCGAGCGGCACGAGATCGCGCGTGTGCCAATCGATCACCGGCGGAAGGAACTCGATCACGTCCACGTGCGCGACGCGTTCGCAGCGCAGCACTTCTTGCGCGGTGTAGCCGAGGCCGAGGCCGCCGACGAGCACCTGCAGCTCTCGCCCCGTGTGCATCGCGAACGCATGGACCGCGAGTGCGCGCTCCGAGTCCGTGACGTGGCTGCTCATCAGGAAACGCTCATCGAGCGTGATCTCGGTGACGTAGCCATCCGGCTCGGACGGCGCGTGACGCCGCCGCAAACAGATCATCCCGATGGGGCTCGGCTCGTACGCGACGATCTCGAACTCGGAAGGATCGCTCATGAAGTTGCACTCGCGCAGAAGGGGCGGCCAGCATGGCGGGCGGTCGATGGCGCGGCAAGCTTCCGCGGCGCGGGTCGCGTTGCGTATAGTGCGAAGGTGTCGAAGCCGCGCGCGTCAGCCGAAGATCGTGCCTACCTGAAGCGTGTCGCTCATGGTCTCGAGCCGATCGGCGATGAGACGCCGCCCGCTTCGCTTGCTGAGATCTTCGATCGTCTCGATGCGATGCGCGTCGCGCTCGGGGCCCTCGCAGAACCCGGTATCGCGGGCGAGGACGAAGAGGAGCTGCGCTCCCACCTCCGTCTCTACGAGCGCGCGAGGGAGATTGCCGCTCGTGGCGCGAGACGCGCTCGATGATCTCGCTGCCGTGCTCGACGGGCTCGGCATTCGCTGGGTACTGATCGGGGCGCTCTGATCGCCCCGTTCGCGTGCTGCGCATCGAGGACGTGATCGTTCACAAGCTGATCGCAGCGCGCACCCAGGATCGCGCCGACATCGAGGCGATCCTCGCCGCGGGCAGCGCAATCGACGATGCGTACGTCGAGAAGTGGGCCGAGTTATGGGACGTGCTCGCAGAGTGGAAGCGCGTCCGGGCTCTCTGAGCGGAGCCGGACCGGCCCGAGATGACCGATCCGGGGCGGAGCTGCTACAACCCCGAAAACGGAAGCTCACAGGGAAGCGACCACGGAGGCTCCCATGCTCACGCTCCACACGCGAATGTTCTGGCTGGTATCGCGCGCCGTTGCGGCGCTCTTGCTTCTCGCCTGCGCCACACCCGCTCACGCAGATTGGGTGAAGTTCGGCAGTGGCGGCTGGGGCTCGAAGTGGGACGACCCGGTTCATCCCAATCCCGCAACCGTGACGTGGGGCTTCGTGCCCGACGGCACCATGATGCACAACAACTTCCCGCTGAAGCCGGAGATCGTCGGCACCTCCAACATCACGCAGCTACGCAATCAAGTGGATGGCGTCTACGGCGCCGGCGCTTTCAATGCAGCGCTGCAGCGCGCGTTCGCTACGTGGCATGCGGTTTCGGGCATCACCTTCGTCGGCCCCGTCACCGATCCCGGTCTGCAGATGGGCGCGCCCACCGCGACGACGCCCGACATTCGTGTCAGCGCATTCGCGCCGCTCGCCAATTCCGGATTCTCGTGGGTTGCCGGCGTCGGCTACGGACCGCCGGGCAATGATCTCGTCTTCCCGGACGCGGTCGCGGGCGACATCGTCTTCAATCTCCTGCAGACCTTCATCATCCCGGCTGGCGCCGAGGGTGCGACGATCGGCATCGCCGGCAACGACCTCGAAAATCTCTTTCTGCACGAACTCGGTCACGCGGCGATGGGGCTCGGCCACCCGCTGCTCGGCCCGGGCGAAGTGATGTACGTCTACGCGAACTGCTGCAACGTGATCAACCGCGAGCCTTCGGCCGACGACATCGAAGGCGCCGTCAGCGTCTACGGTCTTTCCAGCATTCCCGCGTGCGACAACGGCATCGACGATGACGGCGACGGCGTGGAAGACGCCGCCGATCCCGGCTGCGCGAACACCAGCGACATCGACGAGCGCGCGCCGACGCTTCCGTGCGACAACGGCGTGGATGACGATGGCGACGGCCGCAACGATTTCGATCCCGCGACCAAAGCGGATCCGCTCTTCGTCGCGGGCGACGGCGACAAGGGCTGCTTCGACCCGCTTTGGCAGACGGAAAACCCGAAGTGCCAGAACGGCGTCAATGACGACGCGGCGATCGGCACCGACTTCGACGCCGGCGTATCGATCCTCGGCGCGGGCAACGGCGACGCCAACGGCTCCGACCCCGAGTGCGCGAACAAGCCGTGGCGCGACAGCGAGGCTCCGAGCTCGGGTTGCGGCATCGGCTTCGAGATCGCGCTGGTGCTCTTCCCGCTCTACGCACGGATGCGGCGTCGGCAGCAGGCCTGATGATCTCGCCGCGCGCCGCCGGCTCCCGGCGCGCGCCCCCCCCCGCGCCCCCCCCCCCCCGAACCCCCGCG
>JANNKU010000079.1:0-10137 GCA_031396445.1 Deltaproteobacteria bacterium
TAGTGCTGGCTGCTTGTGCGATCGCGAAGGTGCTGAGTCCGAGCGCCAGTAGGAGCAGGGATGCGGGTTCCGGGACGCTTGCTGGGGAGTTGGCTATTTCGTGTCGTTCGCTCGGCTGCGGGAACGCCGCGATGGCTTCGGCCGCGCGAGCGTTCGGATGTGGGTCGATGCCGAGAAAGCTCGCGCTCGAGAGAGTCTGCGCCGGCTTCGTGCACTCGAGTGTGATCTCGGTGGCTTCGAGAGGCTTGCAGGGGGAGGGCTGAATCATCGCGACTGCATCGGGTGTCGGCAGGGACGGAGCGGAGGCGGATTCGCTCAGAGCGAAGAACGTGAGCCAGATGAAAATGATCGCGCGCGCTCTCGCCACGTGTCCCCCGTTTCGGGGGTATCGACCCGAGTCGTCGAGGATCTGAGACGTTTCGCTAGTGCCGTGTTCAGCGGGAGCCGAAGGCCTCCGCGAAGATCGGGCCGCCGGCGTCGAGCAGCACTTCCTGGGTGGTGAGCGCCGAGAGGATCGAGACGGGCCGCGTCGCGTCGCCCGTCCAGAGCACCTTCTCGCCGATGGTGTCGAGCAGCGTGAGATCGAGGCGGATCAGCAGCAGTCCCGAGTTGGTGATCGTGAAGCGGTGTAGTGCGCCGTAGAGCACGTAGCCGTCGAGGCCTGCGCGCGCTGCGGCGTGAACCGCGGAGAGCGCGTCGTCATGGGAGTGCGGGGCGGCGGCGCGCACCGTCTCGAGGTCGGTGACGGAGAAGCCGCGGCGTTGCAGTTCGGCGACTGCGCGCTGCTGCAAGAGATCGGGCACCGTGGCCGGCGGGGGCGCGAACTCATCGCCCGCCGCGCGCGCGAGATCCTTCAGTGGGTTGGTATTCTGCAGGCGCAGATCTCGATGCGTCGCGTTCTCGATCGGCAACACAGCGATCGGTCGCGTGGGATCGAGTTCGGGCAGCGATCCGCGCGGCAACGCGGTCAGCGCGCGTGCGTTGCTGGTTCCGAAGAGGGTGCCCCCACAGCCGAGCAGCGGCAGTGCCGCGAGCAGCATCGCGATCGCCGCGACTGCGCTGCGCCGCTCGCGCACTTGCGCGGCGACACCGATCGCAGCCCAGATCGCCGCTGCGACCGCGACGCCGACGGGGCCGGCGGGAAGATCGGCGCGATAGGCGAGCGCGAAGCCGCCAACGAAGGAGAGCGCCGCGATGCAAGCCGCGATGACGAATGCGCTCGCGATGCCGGGCGCGATGCGCAGCGCCGCGAGCGCCGGCAGCACCAGGAAGCCGAACACGACGAGCGGCCCGACGTTCATCACGCCGAGCGCGATGCTGCCACCGAGCAGTGCATAGAGCAGCGCGTCGTAGCGCAGCGGGTTGCGGCCGATCGTGCGCGCGAACTCGGGATCGAACGCGGTGAGCAAGAGCTCGCGGCGGAAGAGCACGAAGAGGGCGCCCACCACTGTCATCGCGGCGCCGATCACCTGGAGATCGCGGACCGTGATCGCGAGCAATTCGCCGCGCAGCAGATTCGACATCTCGAGATCGCCGGTCGGGTTGAGCGCGACGAAGAGCACGGTGGCGGCGGAGCTGATCGCGAAGAGCGCGCCGACGCCCCACTCGGCCGGCACCCGCGCGCGCCGCCGCCCGAGCAGCAGGAACGCGAGCGCTGCGAAGGTGGCGGCCAGCGATCCCGCGAGCGCGACGAAATGCGCGGCCTGGCCCTCCGCGTGTGCGTGCCCGCTCAGCCAGAAGACACCCGCGATGCCCGCCGCGCTGGCTTGCGGAAGCGCGACACCGATCAGCACCAGGCGGCGCAGCACCAGGTAGACGCCGAGCACGGAACAGAGCAGCGCGACGCCGAGTCCGCCGAGGATCGCGTTGCGGAACAAGAAATCCGCCGAGAAGAAATCCATCATGCCGCCACCTCGATTGCGACGCGGCCTTCCTCGACCGTCGCTATGCGATCGACGCGACCCGCGATCGCGTGCAGGTGGTGTGTGACCATCCACACCGCGAGGTGCCGCGTGTGCGCGAGCGCTGCGAGCAGATCGAGCAGCGCGCGCTTCGCTTCGGGATCGACGCCAGCCGTGGGTTCGTCGAGCAGCAGCAGCTCGGGATCCGTTGCGAGGGCGCGTGCGAGCAACACGCGCTGGCGTTGTCCGCTCGACAGCGCGGCGTAGCGTTGCCGCGCAAAGCCGGTGGCGCCACAGGCTTCGAGTGCGGCCACCGCGCGCGCGCGATCGACGTTGCGAACCCGCTGCCACGGTCGCAGGTCGCGCACGGCGCCCATCATCACGACGTCCTTGGCCGAGAGCGGGTAGAGCGGATCGAGCGTCTCGCGTTGTGGCACATAGCCGATGCGCAGGTCTGCGCGGCGTTCGACACGCCCCGCGAGCGGCGGCAGCAGGCCCAGCATGCCGCGCATCAGCGTTGATTTGCCGCTGCCGTTCGCACCGACCAGCACCACGAACTCGGCGGGGTGGATCACGAGGGACGCGCGCTGCACGATCGCGCGTCCCTCGTAGCCGAAGTCGGCCGCCTCGACCCGAAGCAGTGTACGGGGCACGACTCACTCGCTCGCTGCGGCGTGCAGCGCTGCCACCAGCGCCTTCAGATTGGCTTCGACGCTGTCGATGTAGCCCGTCGTGCCGGGCAATCCGCCGGCCATCGACGAGATCGTTGCGACCTGCGCGCCGGTGCGTGCCGCCACCGTCTGCGCGAGCGGCATCTCGTAGGCGATCTCGCGAATCACGAGCTGCACGCGCTCACGCTTCATCGTGTCGATCAGCGCTTCCAGATGCGATGGCGTCGCGGGCACGCCCGGCTTGGTCTCGATCGTGTCGACCATCCCAAAGCCATAGCGGTCGGCGAGGTAGACGAGATCCTGGTGGTACGAGACGGCTTTCACGCCGCGCAGTGGCGCCGCCAGTTGCGCCCACTCCGCGATTTTTGCGTCGAGCACGCCGTTGAAACGCTCGAGTCCACTCCGATAGTCGGCTGCGCCTTCCGGATCGACGCGCGCGAGACCGTCGGCGATCGCCTTCGCCATCTGCTTGCCGCGCACGGGATCGAGGTTGAAGTGCGGAGAGCCGAGCGGATGCAGCTCGCCCTGGGAGCGATTCTGCGAGGTCGGGATTTCGAGTGGCTGAATGAGGACTGACGCATCGATGTAGCCAGGCCCCGTCGGCAGGATCTTCGGGTTGCTCGCGACCTCCAGCAGCGGCGGCAGGAACGCGTGCTCGAGCCCGAGGCCGTTCACGACCAACGCGTCTGCACGATTGAGCTTCGTGACGAAGCTCGGTTTCATGGGGACCTTGTGCGGATCCTGGCTGCCCGCGGCGAGCGTGACCACCTCGACGCGGTCGCCGCCGATCTGCCGCGTCATGTCGGCGACGTCAGGAGTGGACGCGACGACCCGCAGAACAGCGGCTGCGGGCTGCGCCACACCAAAGAGCATCACCCCGATTGCGAAAACGAGACTAACGAGCGGAAAAGCCATGCGCGTGACTCCCGAGGAACCCGGTCCATTGCAGGGTGATCTGGTAACCGTCGCCGCCTTCGATGCCGTCTTGCGCGATCGCATCGCCCTGCAGGCGCAGGCGCTGAAACTCCGACGGCAGCCAGGTTGCGAACGCCGACAGCGTTCGCTGTCGCCCCGACGGGCCCGCGATGTTCTCGGCGTAGTCGCCGCGCACACCGACCGAGTACTGGCGGCCGAGGAACGCCTCGGCGTAGGCATAGCCGCCGTTGCGCTCGAAGCGCTGCGTGCCGAAGAGCGGCTCGCCGGTGTCGGCATCGACGCCGACTTCGATCTCGTCGAAGCGCTCGCTGTTCCAGTACCACTCGCTGCCGACCACCAGCCCCTGGTAGAGGCCGCTCGTCCCCGGCTGGTGTCGCAGCGTCACGTCGGCGCCGAAGAGGTTGCGCGTGCTGTCGCTGTTGACGGTGAACCAGGTGCCGCCGACTTCGAGATTCACTGTGTCGCTGAGATCGAAGTAGGTGGACGGGTGCACGAGCCAGGTCAACTCGTTGAAGGAGCGCCGGCCTTCGAAGCCGTCGTCGAGAAGCTCCTCGGAGTTCTCGGCGCCGATCGCGTTGTAGAGCCCCGCCGTGACGCGAACGTAGTGGTCGATCGGCGCGAGCCAGGTGACCTCGGCGCCTTCCGAGATCGTCTCGCCACCGAACATGCGTTCGATCGACTCGGGCCGATTGACGAACGGCAGTTGCTCGTTGTGCCAATGCGGCATGCGGCCTACGTCCGACATGAAGCGTCCGCCCTTCACGGTCAGGTTCCAGGGCAGCGACGTCGTCACGAGCGCCGCTTCCTCGAGGCCGAAACCTTCGTCGCTCGATCCGTTGAGACTCGCGTAGCCGCGCAGGAACGGATCGATCGGCGCGGAGATGAAGAGTTCCCCGCTCTGCAACGAGAAGTTGTAGCCAGGGTCGAGATTGCCGGTGCTGAACGCCGTATCGACGACGAACGAGATCGCGGGGTTGTCCGCGTTGACGGGCGCGATGCGCGGTGCGCTCGGCGCGATGCTCGCGGTCGTAGTCGAACCACTCTCGATGCGATCGACTTTGTCCGCGAGCTTTTCGAGCGCAGCGCGGGTGGCGTCGAGCTGCTCGCGCGTCGCCCCGAGTTCCGACTGCGTCTTCTCGAGCTCGGCCTTCACGTGGGCCAACTCGTCATCCGATTTGGTGGCCGTTGCGCGGGACGCAACGCCGAGGATCGCGGCGGCCGCGAGGAACTTGACCATGCAGCGCAGAACACGCCTGGCCCTCCCGTTCATCTGGTTGGGGAATCGCACGTCGCTTCTCCTTCGGACCGGTACCCGAGCGGGAAAGCCGGTCGCGAGGCGATGCGCCGGGAACGGAGGCGTTCCACGACCATCGCCGTGCTGTCTGGGATCGATGCCTAGACGAGCGAGGAGAGCGAGGCGGGCGGGGCGCGCGGACCGGTGGCGCCGAGATCGAGTCGGCGCGCGATGCGGTCCGGCGTTGCCGGAGCGAGAGCGTGATGGAAGGTGACCGCCGCAAAGATCGCCTGCGGCGCGGCGGTGATCGCAACGCGCGCCTGATTCGCGGCGCGGCAGAGCGGACATGAATGCGCGTGGTGCGAAGCGGGCGCCGCTTCGCCGGAAGCCGAAGCGAAGCTGGTGGTGGCGCCGTGGAACTCACCACCGGCAGCGGGACCGTGCAGCGGCTGGCCAACGAAGAGCGCGAGCAGCGCGACGGCTGTGACCGCCGCGATCCGCGCACGCTGCGCGGCGAGCATCGTCAGGCGGAGGCCGCCTTCGCGCCGCCGGACACGGCTCTGCGTACGCGCCGCTTCAGCGCGAGTCCCTCGGGCGGCAGCTTCACGTCGGCGGTGCCGAGCAAGTAGGCGTCGAGACCGCCGACCTTGTGCACGGTGCGCAGTGCGCGCGCCGTCACGCGCAATCGAATCGAGTGGCCGAGTGCGCTCGAGAGCAGCGTCACGTTCTGCAAGTTGGGCGCGAAGGTTCGGCGCGTGCGTCGGTTCGAGTGGGAGACATTGTTCCCGCTCGCAACTTTCGATCCCGTCAGCTCACAACGGCGCGGCATCTCGATCCCCTACTTCTTCGAGCCATAGCGGCGTCGGAAATCGTCCACCTTGCCGCCGCGCGTCGTATCGCGGAGCTGGCCGGTCCAGAACGGGTGGCTGACGTTCGAAATTTCGAGTCGCACGACAGGGAGCGTCTCGCCCTCGACGTCGCGGCTCTCGGCCGAAGTCAGCGTCGAGCGCGTCACCCATTCGGTGCCGGTGGCGCTATCGATGAAAATCACTTTGTGGTAGTCCGGATGAATCTCGGCCTTCATGACTACCAGCTCGACTTGCGCACGCCGGGAAGCTGTCCCGCCAGCGCCAGCTCGCGCAGCATGATGCGCGAGACGCCGAACTTCTTGTAGAAGCCCCGCGAGCGGCCGGTGAGGGCGCAGCGGTTGTTCTTGCGCGTCGGGCACGAGTTGCGCGGCAGCTTCGCGAAGCCGACCTGCGCGGCGATCTTCTCGTCGATCGAGACGTTGGGATCCTGGAGCTTTGCGCGCAGCACGGCGCGTTTCTCCGCGAATTTCGCGATCAGCACTTTGCGCTGCAGATCGCGGTGAACCTGTGATGTCTTGGCCATCGATGCGTTCTCACTCTGTTTGTTTGGAGCGGCGGCTGTTTAGCACAGCGATCCGCCTCCGCTCAGGGGTTCAGGAGGCCGGCCGGAGCTGGCGCAAGGCCAGCGAGCAAAAGAAGGCGGCGGCCGCGACCAGCACGATCGCGCCTCCCGCCGCGAGGTCGAGCCAGTAGGCGAGTGCGAGGCCGAGAACGCCGGCTCCGGCGCCGAGCGTCGTCGAGAGCAGGATCTGATTGCGATAGTGACCGGCCCACAGCGCCGCCGTCGCGGCCGGGATCACCAGCAGGGCTTCGACCAGCACCACGCCGACCAGCCGGACGCCGATCACGACGGTCATCGCGAGCAGTACGAGCAGGGTCGTGTTCAGGGCGTCGACGGGATGGCCGTAGGCCCGCGCCACCTCCTCATCGAAGGCCGCAAAGAAGAGCGGCCGGAAGCCGATCGCGAGCGCCGCCAGCACCGCCGCGCCGAGCGCGCCGAGCACCCACAGCTCGGTCTCGGAGACCGCCAGCACGTTGCCAAAGAGGTACCCGAAGAGATCTTGCTGATAGCCGCGCTGTAGTGAGAAGAGCACCACGCCGAGCGCCATCGACGCCGAGAAGAACACGCCGATCACGGCATCCTCGGAGAGCAGTTGGCGCCGGCTGAGGCGCGCGATTGCGAGCGCCACCGCGATCGCGAAGACCGCGGCCGTCGCGAGCGGCGAGATGCCGAGCACGATGCCGATCGCGACGCCGCCGATCGCCGAGTGCGAGATGCCGACGCCGATGAAGGCGAGGCGCCGCAACACCACGAAGAAGCCGAGCGCTCCGCAGACGATCCCGATCACCACGGCGGCAATCAATGCGCGCTGCATGAAGGCGAATTCGAACATCAGTCGCTGCGCCCGAGCTTTTCGTGATGCGCGATCTCACCGGCCAAAAAGTTGAACTCGCAGGAGTACGCCTCGCGCAGCGCGTGGCTGTGGACCACCTCGTCCGGATTGCCGTGCACGTGCATGCTGTGGTTGATGCAGATCAGCTCGTCCGCGGCGGCTGCCAGCGCCAGCAGATCGTGCGACACCGCGATCACCGCGAGTCCGAGTTCGCGCTGCAGCTCGCGCAGCAGTGCATAGAAAGCGTGCTCGGCGGGCAGATCGAGGCCGATCGTCGGCTCGTCGAGCACGAGCAAGCGCTCACTCGCGCAGAGCGCTTGCGCGAGCATCACGCGGCGCTGCTCGCCGCCCGAGAGCGCCCCGATCGAGCGCTCCGCGCGATCGCCGATGCCGACCCGCGCTAGCGACTCCGCCACCGCGCGATGATCCTCGCGCCGCGGCCGCCGCCAGGTGCCGAAGTGCGCGAGCCGCCCCATCAGCACGACGTCGCGCACGCGCGCTGGGAAGCGCGACGCAATCGCGTGACGCTGCGGCACGTAGCCGATCTGGCGCGCGACGTCGGCCGACGCACCGGCCGGTCGCCCCAACACTTCGATGCGACCCTCCGTGATCGGCACGAGGCCGAGGAGCGTGCGCAGCAGCGTCGTCTTGCCCGCACCATTCGGTCCGACGACACCGAGAAAGCGTCCGGCGCGCAGTTCGAAGGAGATCCCTTCGAGCACGCGACGTCCATGTACTTCGGCCGCGACGTTCTCGCAGCGCACCACGATCTCATCGAGAGCCGGGCGTTCGCTCATCGCGCCGCCGCTCCGAGTCCGCGCGCGAAGGCGCGGGCATTCCAGCGCATCAATCCCAGGTAGGTGGCTCGCTCCGGATCGGCGGGATCGCCGTTTGGATCGACGAGCACCGTCTCGAGGCCGAGATCGCGCGCCAACATTTGTGCGATGCGCGGATTCAGTTGCGGCTCGATCAAGATTGCGGGCACGTGCGCATCGCGTGCGCGCTGCGCCAGTGCGGCGAGTTCGCGCGGGGAGGGCTCTTCGCCGGCGGATTCCTCGACGACGCCGATTTCCTCGAGCGCGTAGCGCTGCGCGAAATAGCGCCACGCCGCGTGGAAGGCGACGTAGCGACGACCGCGTCCGGCCAGCGTCGCGCGAATCTCGGCGTCGAGCGCGGTGAGGCGCGTGACGAATGCATCGCGCCCGCTCTCGTACGCCGAGCGTCCCTCCGGATCGAGCGCGCTGAACTTCGCGGCGAGCGCCGGCGCCATCACGTCACGCACGCGCAGCGGATCGAGCCAGGCGTGGGGATCGAAGCGGCCCTCGTGCGCCTCGGCTGCGTCGGCGGGAAGCGGATCGAGGGCGGATAGATCGAGCAGTGTCACGCGATCGGGCTTGGCCGCCGCCGCGGCGAGCAGCGGCCGCACCCAGCCGTCGAGACCGCCGCCGACTTCGAGAAGCAGTTGCGCATCGACCAGCGACTGCACGTCGCTCGGCTGCGGCTCGAAGGTGTGTGGACTCGCGCCGGGCGGCACCAGCGCCGTCACCACGACGCGATCGCCGCCGAGTTCGCGCGCGAGCAGCGCCAGCGGCTGGATCGTCGTGACGATGCGCAGCGCTTCCGCCGAAGCCGCGACGCCGAATAGCGTCGCCACCGCGACGAGCAGCATCGCGCAGGACCTCATTGCGTCACACGCAAATTCACGCGCCCATTCGATCCCGGCTCGACCACATAGTTCTGGACGCTCGGCAGAATGCGCTCGAGCGTTTCGAGATAGAGACGATCTTCGGTGACGCCGGGCGCGCGGTCGTGCTCGCGGGCGATCGAGCGGAAGCGTTCCGCCTCGCCGGACGCGATCTCGATGCGGCGGTGGCGATCGCCGGTCGCTTCGGCGACCCGCCGCTGTGCCTCGCCCTGCGCCTCGGCCACCACCTGCGCTTTGTACGAGCGCGATTCGAAGACCGCGCGCTCGCGATCGGCGTTGGCATTCTGCACTTCCTGGAACGCGCTGCGCACTTCGCCTTGCAGCGGCGGCGCCAATTCCTGCACGCCCACCGCCTGGATCTGGATGCCGACGCCGTGCTCGTCGAGGATCTTCTGCACGCCCTTGCGGACGAAGTCGGTGAGCTCGCGGCGCTTGGTGGTCAGGATCGCGTCCACGTTCTCCGAGACCAGGTACTCGGAGAGCACGCGCTCGCCGGCGCGGCGTAAGAGTTCGCGCGGCGCTTCGTGCGCGAGCTGCAAGTCGGTGAGGCTCTTGATGCTGTATTGGATGTCGAGGCGCGCCGTCACCACGTTGGTGTCGCCGGTCAACCACAGATCGGAGATTGCCGCCGCGCCGGGTTGCTCGAGCATCCGGTAGCCCACCGGCATCGTGAAGTTCGTCGCGGTCTTCTCGACCACCACGCGCCCGATCGGCCACGGCGGATTCCAGTGGATGCCCGGCAGCACATCGCGGCCGACGACGCGGCCGAGCACGAACGCGACACCGCTCTGATCCGACTCGACGCTGTAAACGCCCGCCGATAGCCACACGAGCAGCAGCAGTGGCGCAACGCCGACGAGCAAGAGCCGCGTGAGCCGCGAACGCGTCACCGCGCGCCGCCCTCGCTGCCGGCTGCGCGTCCACCCACGCGCTTCGAGAGCAGCAGTTCGAGGAACGGCGAGTCCGCCGGCAGCACCAGCGTGGTGTTGTCCTTCAGCACCTTCTCGTAACTCTCGAGCGTGCGGATGAAGCGGTAGAACTCTTCGTGACCCCGATAGGCGTCAGCGTAGACACGCGCCGCTTCGGCTTCGCCTTCGCCCTTGAGGCGCGCCGCTTCGGAGTCCGCGTTGGCGAGCGCCGTCGAGCGCTCGCGATCTGCCTCGGCGCGGATCTTCTGCGCGGCGGCCTTGCCCTCGGAGCGATAGCCGCGCGCGATCCGCTCGCGCTCGGCGCGCATCCGCGCGAAGACGCTCTGCAGATTCTGCGCGGGATAGCCGAGCCGCGTCACACCGAAACTCGTCACCTCGATGCCGAAGTCGCGCAGCGCCGCGTCGTGGCTGGCTTTCTGCACGCGCGTCTCGACCTGCTCGAGTCCGCCGCCGTCGGTCGGCGCGGGCACGACCGAGGAGAAGGGCAGGTTGCCGAGC
>JANNKU010000130.1:0-4102 GCA_031396445.1 Deltaproteobacteria bacterium
GGCCTAAAGGTCCTCGGCGGGGGCCCGTCCCCGCTTCGGGTTGGTCCCGCCTATACCGCGTGCGGAATGTTTTGGCCGCACGCCCCGCCCCCGCTACTCGCCATCCGTTCTGCTTCTGAATCTGCATCCGAAGTCGCGTGCCAAGCGCGGGCGGGGGACTCGGACGAAACATTCCGCAGGCGGCCCGCCGAAACTCTTTGCAAAGCCGCAATCGACTTCCGCCGAGGACGTTTCGGCCGAGTCCACCGCCCGCGCGCCTCGCACCAACGGAGCGAAGCCGCCTCCGCGCTGTCGCCAGTTCTGGCGACATTCGATCGCAACGAATCTCCCCGCACACGCTCCGCGCGGTCATAGACTCCCGGAAACGCCGAGTCGACGATCCGAGGGGAGGTCGCATGAAACGAATCCTGGGTTTCTGTGTGTTGGTGCTCGCGATCGGAGTTCATGCGATCGACGCGAGCGCGGTCTCTTCGCGACGCGTCGCGACCGGATTTGCACAACCGGTGTTCGTGGCCTCGCCGCCCAACGATTCGCGGCTCTTCATCGTCGAGCAGACGGGGCGCATCAAGATCATCTCGAACGCCGCGACCGGTGCGGTGTTGCCGACACCGTTCCTCGATCTCTCGGCGCGCATCCAGATCTTCAGCTTCGACGATGAAGAGCGCGGCCTGCTCGGCCTCGTGTTCGCGCCGAATTATGCGACGAGCGGTCTCTTCTATGTGCTCTACGTCGAGACGCCGCCGTATCCCGGCGCGGGCGACGTGATCGTCGCGCGCTTCCAGGTCAGCGCGAATGCGAACGTCGCGACACCGGCGACCGAGAAGCTGATTCTCCGCATGGCGAAGCCGCTGGCACAGGCCAACACCAGCGAGGCCTATCACAACGGTGGCACGATCGCGTTCGGTCCCGACGGATTGCTGTGGATGCTCACGGGCGACGGCGGCGGCTGGTTTGGCAACGATCCCAACAACTGCGCGCAGAATGCGGGCTCGCCGCTCGGCAAGATCCTGCGCATCAACCTGGCGCTGGTGCCCGCGAACGGTGTCACGGTGCCCGGTGGCGCCGCGTGTCCGCAACTGCCGGCGACGACGGCGATCGAGATCTGGGCGAAGGGCCTGCGCAACCCGTACCGCTTCAGCTTCGATGCGCTCACGCACGATCTCTACATCGGCGATGTCGGAGAGGATGCGAACGAGGAAGTGGACGTGCTCGCAGCGAGCGCGCTCACGGGCGCAGGTCCGAACTTCGGCTGGCGCGCATTTGAGGGCAACGGGCAAAACACCGCCGTGTGTCCGGGCGATCCTCTCTGCAGCCAGTCTGCGAACGTGAAGTTCCCGGTCTTCCAATACGCGCACAGCGGACCTTCGTGTGGCGGCGCCATCACCGGCGGCGCCGTCTATCGCGGTTCGGATCCGTCGGTGCGCGGCCACTACTTCTACTCCGACTATTGCCAGGGCTTCATCCGGAGCTTCGTCTGGAACGGCGCCGGCGGCGTCACGAACACCGTCGATCGCAGCGCCGAACTCACCCCTGACATCGGCTCCATCGATGTAGTCACCGGCTTCGGGAGCCGCAGCAGCGGTGAGCTCTATCTGGTCGATTGGTTCGACGGCGAGGTGTACGAGGTGCCGGAGCCGAGTGCGAGCGCGCTCGGCATCGCGACGTTTGTGGCGATGGCGTCGCTGCGTCGCAGACTGCCGCGGCACAGGAGCTGAACGGCCCAACGACGGCGCCGCGCGACGCGCTTCGGTTAGGCTCGCTGCGCCATGCGCATCGCACTCCGCATCCAGGTGACGCTCGCCGTGTTGATGCTCGCGCGTGTCGGCGCGGCATTGCCGCCTACCGAGGTCGTGCAGCGCGGTTCGCAGCCGCCGGAGATCGTGAGCGGGCTCGCGCTCGTGCAGCCCGACTTGCTCGCGCTGCTGCCGAGCACTGCGACACCAGGCGCCTGCGAGGAATGCCACTTCGACGGCCTCGGCAACGGCGACACGTCGATCCACCGCAGTTGGCGCGGGAGCATGATGGCCCACGCAAGTCGCGACCCCTTGATGTGGGCCGCGCTGGCGATCGCCGAGCAGGATTTCCCGGGAGCGGGCGACACCTGCATCCGCTGCCACGTCTCCAAGGGCTGGATCGAAGGTCGCTCCGTGCCCTCCGACGGATCGGCTCTGCTCGACGACGACGCCGATGGCGTGACCTGCCATCTGTGTCACCGCCTCGCCAACCCCGATGCGTCGGAGCCGGGTGTCGTTGGCGTGCAGGCGCCGAACTTCGCCGCGTTTGGCGCAGTCTGCGCAACCGGCGATGCGCTGGCCGGTGTCGCATGCGATGTCGGCACTGGCATCCCCTGCGCGGGCGGCGCCCCGGCCTGCGCGAACGAGGCGTTCAACGGCAACGCGATGATCGCGCTCTTCCAGGACGCCTCGACCCCGGCAGCGATCTCGCGTCTCGGTCCCTACGCGGACCCGGAAGTCGGAAACTTCCACGCCTGGAGGCAGTCCTCCTTCCAGCGCGACGCGGCATTGTGTGGGAGCTGTCACGATGTCTCGAATCCGCTGACGGGAGATCTCGCGCCCGCGCACGGTCGGCTCGCCGAAGCGCTCCCGAGTGGTGCATTCAGCGGCGTGCCGAACGGCCCGGTTCTCGCGAAAGCAGGCGTCCGCAATCCCCCCTACGCCTACGGCGTCGAGCAACGCACCTACAGCGAGTGGATCGCGAGCGCGCTCGCAACGACGACGGTCGCGGCGGCGAGCACGCTGCCGGCAGAGCTCACGACACCGGGCGGCGCGATCCAACGCGTGATCGAAGCGAGCGCACCCGATGGCGGCGCCTACGCCGACGGCACGCCGCGCGGCTTCAGCTGCCAGAGTTGCCACATGCGCCCGGCGGCAGCGCAGGGCTGCTTCATCGCCAACGAGCGCAGCGACCTGCCGGTACACGATCTGACCGGCGCCAACACCTGGGCGCCGCGTGCGATCCTCTACCTCGACGATGCGACGCTGCACGGCGCGAGCCGCCTGCGCCTCGGCGGTGGTCTCGATACCGCCGCGCGCGAAGCGACGACCAGCGCGATCGCGCGCGCCGAAGCATCGCTGCGCACTGCGGTGTCGCTGCAGCTCAGCGCAGAGCCGACGGTGCTCGCGAACACCGTGCGCATCGTGAACCTCAGCGGTCACAAGCTCTTCACCGGCTACCCCGAAGGCCGCCGCATCTGGCTGAACGTGAAGTGGTACGGCGTGCGCGGCGCGCCGATCCGCGAAGACGGCGCCTACGGTCCGCTCGCGGTCGCCGAAGATCTGGACGGCGACGGCGACTCACCCGACATCGTGCAGACCCTGCTTGCTCCGGACGATCCGCACACCCATCGGTGGGGCGTCGAGAGCGGCATCTCGAAAGCCTGGGCGACGCGCCTCATCGACACCCTCGGCGTCGCCGCGACGACACCGTTGGCATTCGATCCCGCTAGCGGCGCCGTCACCGCCACACTTGGCGACGCCGCCGCGCCGGGCGCCGATCCCGTCACGCCCAGCTTCCACCTGATGCTCAACGACGTCGTGATCCGCGACAACCGCATTCCGCCCTGGCAGATGGACTATGCCGAGGCCCACAAGCGCAACGCCTTGCCCGTTCCGCCAACGCTCTACCTCGACACCGGCGTGCTACCCGAAGCCGGCGCCACCTATCTGCACTACGACGACGTGCCCCTCGATCCGCCCGCCGGCGCCACTCGCGCCGAAATCGCGCTGCTCTACCAGACCACGAGCTGGGAATACCTGCAGTTCTTGTGGAAGGCGAACGACAAGAGCAACGCGTTCCTCGAAAGTGTCGGCGACGATCTGCTCGAAGCCTGGCTCGCCACCAACCAATCTGCTCCGGTCGTGATGGCGACGACCACGGTTCCCGAGCCCACCGCCGCGCCGCTCGCCGCCCTGCTCTCGCTCGCGCTGCTCGAACTCGCACGCCGCCGACGCTGATCACTTCCCCGAAAGCAGTCGCATGCCCAGCGCGGGCGGGGGACTCGGCCGAAACATTCCCCACGCGGTGATCCAAGCGCCGATGCGAAGCCGCCCATCGGCGCCCGCCGAGGACGTTTCGGCCGAGT
>JANNKU010000131.1:0-22985 GCA_031396445.1 Deltaproteobacteria bacterium
TGACGCAGTGATGCGACGCGACCGCGTGCGTGCAGCTCGCCCGCTTCCCCGCTGCGCACCTCGAACTCGAAGCCGTCCGCGTCGCGCGTGAGTTCGACCTCCACGCTGCGCACCTCGTCGTCGCCGACCGCGAGCGGCGCCAGGAACGCGACGTCGCGAATCTCGACCGCTGATTCGCCGGTGACGTCGCAGAACGCGGCGCGGGCAATGGCGAGGTAGCCGGTGCCCGGCACGATCGCGATCTGCGCCTTCGAGCGATGCTCGTCGAGCATCCACTGCTCGGCGACGCGGTATTCGGCGGCGTAGAGCCACGTTTTCGGACCTTCGGCCAGGCATTCGCCGAGCAGCGCATTGCCGGTGAGGCGACTCGCGTCGACATCGCGCTCGCCGCGCAGCCGTCGCGAGATCGTTGCGGCGCCGCCGACTTCGTTCCACACGCCCCAGTTGATCGCGACCGTGAAGGGCGCGTCGCGGTGTTGTGCGAAAGCGTCGAGGAAGCAGTTCGCGGCCACATAGTCCACCTGGCCGGGCGGACCGAGCAATGCGCTCGTCGAGGAGAACAACGCCACGAAGTCGAGCGGCTCGTGCTCGAGTACACGCGACAGCACCAGCGTGCCATGCAGCTTGGGCGTGAAGACGCGCTCGATCTGCTCGGGCGTCTTGGTCTGGATCACGCCGTCTTCGAGCGAGCCGGCCGCGTGCAACACGCCGTGCAGCACGCCAAAGCGTTCCTTCACTTCGGCCAGCACTTCACCCATGCGCTCGACGTCCGCCACGTCGGCGGCGGCCACCATCACCTCCGCGCCGGCGGCGCGGAGTTCGCGCACGGCTCTGATGCGGCGGCTCGTCGCGTCGCGCGCGCCGTGCGCATGAAGCCACGCTTCCCATTCACTCTCGTGCGGAAGCGCGGAGCGGCCGACCAGCACCAGCTTCGCGTGATGCTCGCGCGCGAGTCGCCCGGCCAGCGCGAAGCCGATGCCGCCGAGACCGCCCGTCACCAGATAGACGCCGCCGTCGCGCAGCCGCGCGCGATCGGGCGCCATCCCGACGGCGACACGCTCATGCGTCTCTTCGAAACGCTCGCCGCCGCGATACGCCACCGTCGGCGCCGCGGGCGCCGCGAGCAACTCCGCCGTCAGCGCCTCCGCGAGCGCGACGCCAGGCGTTCCGGTTGCCTGCTTGCGGCGGAACAGCCGCACCGGCTGATGCGGCGGCAGCTCGACGTCGATGCTTTGGCACGCGACCCCGTTCCACTCGTGCGGGATCACGCGCACCGGGCCGAGCAGCGTCGCCTTCTCGGGATACGTGACGCGTTCGCCGGAAACGCTCTGCATGCCGTTCGATACCACCGCGATATGGCGCGGCATCGCGCCGCCTTGACCGCTCAGCGCCTGCGCGAGGAAGAGCAGGCTGTAGAACCCACACTCCTGGTTGCGGTGCAGGAAGCTCGAGCCGGGCCGGAACGATTCGTCTGCGGTCACGGTCCAGAAGTGTGCGATCCGGGTTGGCAGCTGATCGCGCGACGCCAACGCGGAGACCAGTTCGTCGTAGCCGACGCGGCCGGCTTCGGGCGCCAGCGCGTACTCGCGATCGCCGAAACAGTAAAACGTATCGCCGGGACGCACCGTCGTGACGTCGTGACCGGCGGCGCGCAGTCGCGTGATCACATCGCTCGCGAGTCCCGTCGCATCCGCGAATACGAGCCAGCGCTCGGGCGTCGTGGCGGAACTCGCGGGCGCGAGCGGCGCGCGTCGCCACGCGGGGCGCGAGAACCAGTCGTCGAAGGAGGTGAGCCGTTCGAGTGATCGCTCCGCGTCCGCTGCCAGTGCGGGTCGGCCCGGCTCGATCCAGAACGAGCGACGCTCGAACGGATAGGTCGGAAGCGGGATGCGGCGGCGACGCCCGTCACCGCGTAGTTTCGCGAACGGTACGGCCACGCCGGCTGCCCAGAGCCGGCCGAAGGAGTTCACCGCGAAACCGACGTCCGTGATCGGGTCGTCCGGCTTGCGCAGTGAAGGCACCACTGCGCGCGGCTTGCGCGGCTGCTGGCGCGCCATCGATCCGAGTGCGCCGCCGGGACCGACCTCGAGCAACACGCGATCGTCGTCTGCGAGCAGAGTTCCGAGCCCGTCGGAGAAGCGCACCATGCCGCGGAAATGCCGCACCCAGTAGGTCGGATCGCAGCATTCGTCGGGCTGGATCCAGGTGCCGGTGACGTTCGAGACGTACGGGATGCGCGGCGGCGAGAAGCGAATCGCCGCCGCTCCGCGCGCAAATTCGTCGAGGATCGGATCGAGCAATCGCGAGTGGCCCGCGCCGGCGACCGGGATCAGCCGGCACTCGATCTCGCGCGCCGCGAGTTGCTCGCGCAACTCGGTGAGCGGCTCGAGGCCGCCCGACGCGACACACAAGAGCGGCGCATTCACCGCGGCGAGGTCGAGGTGGTCGCCGATCAGTGCGCGCACTTCCGCTTCGGGCAGCGGGATCGACAGCATCGCGCCGCCGGTGATGCGATCTGCGAGCGTGCCGCGCAGCGCGACGAGTCGCAGCGAATCTTCGAGCGACATCACGCCCGCGAGACATGCCGCCGCGTACTCACCGAGGCTGTGGCCGATCATCGCAGTCGGTTCGATGCCCCACGAACTCCACAAGCGAGCCAGCGCGATCTCGGTCGCGAAGATCGCCGTCAGCGCGCGCGACGGGCGCTCGAGATCGGCGCGGGCAACGGCTTCGGCGCCCGGCGCCGGGTAGAGCGAGGCCGCGAGATCGATGTCCACGTTCGTGCGTAGCCACGTGAGGCAGCGATCCATCTCGGCCCGAAAGACCGGTTGCTGCTCGTAGAGATCGCGCGCCATGTTCGGAAACTGTGCGCCCGCGCCCGGGAAGAGATAGACGATGCGCGGGTCGCCGCCCTCGCGTCGCGCAGAGAAGACGCGTTGCGGGTTGCGTTGCTCGAGCGCGGCGACCGCATCGGCTCCGTCGCGCACGGCGATCACACGTCGGTGATCCCATGCCTCGCGACCTTCCTGCAGCGTGAACGCGACGTCCTCGATCGCAGTGTCGGGGTGCTGGCGAAGGTGCGCCGCGAGATTGTCGGTCGCGACGTCGAGCGCGGTGACGGACTTCGCGGAGAGCGTCAACAATTGCCAGGCCTGCGTCGGCGCGTCGGTCGCCGGAAGCGCGGGCGCTTCCTCGAGCACGACGTGTGCGTTGGTGCCGCCGATGCCGAGCGACGAGATGCCGGCGCGTCGCGGCGTTTCGCCGCGCTCCCACGGCCGCAGCGCGGCATTCACCACGAACGGACTCGACTCGAAGTCGATCTCCGGATTCGGGGCTTCGAAGTGCAGCGTCGGCGGCATCTCGCGATGCACCAGCGCCTGCGTGACCTTGATCAGGCTCGCAACACCAGCGGCGGTATCGAGATGCCCGATGTTGCTCTTCAGCGAACCGATCCGGCAGAAGTGCTTGTCCTCGGTCGTCTCGCGGAAGCCACGCGTCAGCGCGGCGATCTCGATCGGGTCGCCGACCGGCGTGCCGGTGCCGTGCGCTTCGACGTAGTGAATGGTGTCGGCGCTAGCGCCCGCCACGGCGAGCGCTTCGGATACCACGGTCGCGTGACCACCGACGCTGGGTGCGAGGTAGCCGATCTTGCCCGCGCCGTCGTTGTTGATCGCGCTGCCGCGGATCACGGCGTGTACCGTGTCGCCGTCGTTCAGCGCGTCGTCGAGGCGGCGCAACACCACGATGCCGACGCCGCTGGAAACCACCGTGCCCGCCGAGCGCGCGTCGAAGGGTCGGCAGTGGCCATCGGGCGACACCGGTTCGTTCTCGCGGTACGCATAGCCCTGGCCATGCGGCACCAGAATCGTGACGCCGCCGGCGAGCGCCATGTCGCACTCGCCCGAGAGCAGGCTCTGGCAAGCCGCGTGCACCGCCACCAGCGAAGTCGAACACGCGGTCTGGATCGCGACACTCGGGCCGCGCAGATCGAGCTTGTAGGAGACTGTGGACGCGAGGAAGTCGCGGTCATTGCCGGTGTGGCGCAGCAGGAAGAGGCCGACCGAGCGCACCAGTTCGGGATTCGAGATCAGGTTGTTGATGAAATACGAGTTCATGCCGCAGCCGGCGAAGACGCCGATCGAGCCGCGAAATTTTTTTGGCGCGTGCCCCGCGTGCTCGAGCGCGGTCACCGCACACTCCATGAAGTGTCGGTGCTGCGGATCGAGGATGCCGGCGTCCTTCGGGCTGAAGCCGAAGAAACTGGCGTCGAAGAGCGCGACGTCATCGAGCACGCCCGCTGCCTTCACATAGTGCGGATCACGCAGCGCGGATGCGTCCACGCCCGCCGCCAACAACTGCTCGTCCGTGAGCGGGCGGATCGACTCGACGCCGTTGCGCAGGTTCAGCCAGAACTCATCGACGCTGCGCGCGCCCGGAAACCTGCCCGCCATGCCTACGATGGCGATGGCGTTGTCACCGCAGTCGTGAAGCGGCTCGCTCACGATCCGGGTCCGTCCTCGCCGCGGTCGCGACGGCCGCTGCGCAGGCCGCGGCGCTGCGCGAGCGCCTTTTGGCGCAGCTCGGCGCGATCCTGGGTCTGTTCACGCGAAGCGCCCGTCTCGCCTTCGCTCACGTACTCGGCGAGCGCACGCACGGTGGGGAAGCGGAAGAGATCGGTGATCGAGATCTTGCGCGGCAGCACGGCCGACAAACGTCGGTGTGCCTTCACGGCGAGCAGCGAGTGGCCGCCGAGGTCGAAGAAGTTGTCGTCGATGCCGACGCGCTCGATGTGCAGCACTTCGCGCCACACCGTCACGATCGACTTCTCGATCTCGGAATTCGGCTGCGTCGCGGCCGTCTCGGTCGCGCTTTGCACCGGCGTTGCGGCGATCGGCGACGGCAACGCTTTGCGATCGATCTTGCGATTGGGCGTCTGCGGAAACGCCTCGAGCACGACGAAGTGCGAAGGCACCATGAACTCGGGCAAGCGCGCGCGCAGCTGCTCGCGCAGCTCCTTCGCCGCGGCACCCGCTTCGCGGAACGAGAGCGCGTGCGATTCGGACGGGATCACGTAGCCGACGAGGCGCACGTCGCCGGGGATGTCTTCGCGCGCGATCACGACGGCTTCGCGCACGCCAACGTGGTCGGTGAGCGCGCTCTCGATCTCGCCGAGTTCGATGCGATGGCCGCGAATCTTCACCTGGTGATCGATGCGGCCGAGGAACTCCATCACGCCGTCGGGCCGCCAACGCGCGAGGTCGCCAGTGCGATAGAGCCGCGCGCCGTCTGCTTTGCGGAACGGATCGGGCACGAAGCGCTCGGCGGTCAATTCGGGGCGATTCAGATAGCCGCGCGTCACGCCGTCGCCGCCGATGTAGAGCTCGCCGGCGACGCCGAGCGGCAGCGGTCGCCGTTCGGTGTCGAGCACGTAGAGCTCGGTGTTGGCGATCGGGCGGCCGATCGGGATCGATTCGTCGCGGCCATCGACCGCGTGCGTCGAGGACCAGATCGTCGTCTCGGTCGGGCCGTACATGTTGACGATCTGCGCCGGGGAGATCTGCGCGAGCTGCGCGGCGAGTGACGCCGGGAATGCCTCGCCGCCGATCAAGAGCACGCGCAGCGAAGCGAGTGCGCCCGCGTCTTCGCCCTGCAGCAACATGCTCGCGAGCGTCGGCGTGCACTGCATGTGCGTGACGCCATGGCGCCCGATCTGCGTTGCGACGGAAACCTGTTCGACGCGAACGGCGCTGCGCGGCTGCGCGAGTTCGCGCACGCGATTCAAATCGCCGAGATGCTCGAGCACGACGTTTGCATCCACACCGAAATCGATCAGGCACGCGATCTCGTCGACGCCGAGGCCCTTCAGGCGATCGGCCATCGCGAGACAGCGATCCGGTGTTCCGAAGAGCGCGCTGGTCTCGAAGTAGCGCTCGAAGGAATACTCGAGCAGGCCGTCCATCTCTTCGGGCGAGAGATCGTCGAGATCGAGATCATCGACCGCTGCGCCGTCGGCGCCCTTTTTGAACGCGGTCCAGGTGGTCGCGAAATTCTTGATCAGTCCAAGCGACGAGCTCAGGTATTCCACCATCGGCTTGCGGACGGTGGCGCGCACGCTCTCGATGTCGTCGCCGACGAAGGTGTGCAGCATCAGTGTCACGTGCCCTTCGCCTGCGTGTCCCGCCTGCTTCCACGCATCGCGGTAGAGGCGCAGCTTCTCCGCGAGTTCATCGACGGTCTGCCCGAGCAGATGCGTCAGCACGTAGGCGCCGATTTCACCCGCCTTGCGATACGTCTCGGCGCTGCCCGCGCTGGTGAGCCACACCGGCAGCTCGGGCTGGATCGGTCGCGGCAGCGTCTGCACATCGAACGATTGCCCGTTTGGTCCGGGGAAGGGCAGCGACTCGCCGCGCCACAAGCGCCGAACCTGATCGATGCCCTCGATCATCAAGCGGCGCGCATCAGCGAAGGCTTCGGGCTTCAAAACGAAGTCGCGCGGCTGCCAGCCGGACGCGAACGAGATGCCGACGCGGCCGTTCGACAAGTTGTCGACCAGCGCCCATTCCTCGGCGACGCGCGCAGGATGGTGCAGCGGCATCACGACGCTGCCCGCACGCAATGCTACGCGCTGGGTGATGGCGGCGAGCGCTGCGCCCGTGACGGCGGGATTCGGGAAGAGCCCACCGAACGCGTGGAAGTGTCGCTCCGGCATCCACACCGCGGCGAAGTCGTGCGCGTCGGCGAACCTCGCGCCTTCGATCAGCAGCCGGTACTTGTCGGCGCCCGCGCCGTCCTCGCTCGCGAAGTACATCAATGAAAATTGAATCGGGCGATCGGGGAAGCGGACGGTAGCCGTGTGCGCTGCGACGCGGCTCTCGTCTTCGTGCAGCACCACGCGGAAGCCGCGCGCGAGCGTCCAGAACAACTCGAGCACCGAGATGTCGAACGAGAGACTCGTGACGGCGAGCCAGACGCGATCGTCGCCGTCGCTCGGAACGCGAGCATCCATTCCAGTCATGAAGTTCACGACGTTGCGGTGCTCGACCATCACACCCTTGGGCTTGCCGGTCGAACCCGAGGTGTAGATCACGTAGGCGAGGTGTGCGGGCGTGACGCCCGAGATCGGATTCTTCGCCGGCAGCCGCGCGAACTCCTGCTCGTCGGCGTCGAGCAACACCAGCCGCGCGCGGTGACGCGGCAGCTCGGCAACCAGATGCGCTTGCGTCACCAGCACCGGGACGTCGGCGTCCTCGATCATGAACGCGATGCGGTCCTTCGGATACGTGGGATCGAGCGGGACGTACGCGCCGCCCGCTTTGTGGATCGCGAGCAGGCCCACCATCAGATCGAGCGAGCGTTCGGCGCAGATGCCGACGCGCACGTCCGGTCCCACGTCGAGTGCGCGCAGATGATGCGCGAGACGATTCGCGCGCTCGTTCAGCTCGCGATACGTGAGCTTCGCATCGCCGAACACGATCGCGATCGCATCGGGCGTGCGCGCAACCTGCGCTTCGAAGAGCTGATGCACGCAGGCGTCGCGCGGGTACTCGGTCGCCGTGTCGTTCCAGGTGCGCAGCAGCAACTGCTCGTCCGCAGCGCTGAGTCGCGGAAGTGCGGAGATCGGACGCGCGGCATCACGCGCGAGTGCTTCGAGCAGCTGCGCGAGTTGTCCGAGCAAGCGATCGGCGTCGCTCGCATCGAAGCGCGGCGTGTCGTACGAGAGCTTCAGCAGCAGCTGCGACTCCGCATACGCGTAGAGCGTGAGCGGGTAGTTGGTGCGCTCGAGCAGTCGGAAGCGGCGCTGCTCGGAACCTGCGCCGCGCGCGCGCATCTGCGAATCGAGCAGATCGTGGTCGAAGACCAGCAGGCTCTCGAATAGCGACGCGCCCGCTTGCAACGCGGAGGCGCCCTGGACTTCGACGAGCGGCGTCTGCTCGTGCGGTCGCACCGCGCGCTCGCTTTCGCGGAGCGCGCGCAGCCAAGCGCCGACGGCTTGCTCCGGATCGATCTGCACGCGCACCGGCAGCGTGTTGATGAAGAGCCCGATCATCGCGTCGGCGCCCTCGACCGATGTCGCGCGTCCCGCGCGCGTCGCGCCGAACACCACATCGTGTTCGCCGCTGAAGCGCGAGAGCACGAGGCCGAACGCGCCCTGCACGATCGTGTTCAGCGTGACTTCCTGCTCGCGCGCGAAACGCACCAAAGTGGCGGTGAGTTCAGCGGGCAACGCGAGCTCGCGTTCGCCGCGTCCCGTCGCGCGACCAGCGGTGGACGAGCCCGGCAGCGGCGTCGCGGTCTGGAAGCCGGCGAGTCGTGCGCGCCAGAAGGCGGCGGCGTCGCCGAGTTCCTGTCGCGCAACGTGCTCGACGTGATCGCGATAGGGACGCGGCGCCGGCCTCGGCGCCGTCTCGCCCCGCAGCGAGGCATCGTAGATCGCGAAGACTTCGGAGAGCGCGATCGGGAACGAGCGCCCGTCGAGCAGAATGTGATGGAAGGTCCAGATGACTTCGAAGTGGGTTTCCGCGGTCCTGATGATTGCGAGTCGCTGCAACGGCGCTTCGCGGAGATCGAAGCCCCGCTCGCGCTCGGCGCGGAGATGGTTTTCGAGGCGTGCGGACTGCTCCGTCGCGGGAACGCTTCGCCAGTCTTCTATGAGCACCGGCAGCACGACTGCGCGATGGACATCCTGGACCGGCTCGTCGACGATCTCCCACCGAAAACTCGTGCGCAGCACGGCGTTGCGCGCGACCACCTGCTCGAACGCGCGCTGGAAGGCGCTGACGTCGAGCGCCTCATCGAGGCTGGCGACGATCTGCTCGATATCGACCCCGGAGTGCGGCGACGACAGGTGATGGAAGAGCATCCCCTGTTGAATCGGGGAGAGGCCGTAGGTTGCTTCGAGCTGCTCAGCCATTTCGCCTCGAGACTTGTGACCGCCCTAGTCCTAGCGGGGACAAGCGCAGGACGGGCCAAAGGCGACGGCACGACGCCGTCGAAAAGTGCAGGGACTCGGTATCGCCGGCCGCAACTGGCCGCGAGCCCGATCCTTGAGTGCCTTCGAACCCGTCAAGGTTTCTCCTAGGTTGCCTCTATCGGAACAAAGCAGATTCGTCGCAAGGGTTCTAGAAAACACGGCGAAATTTCATCGGGCGCAACGGCCGCATTGGAATCCACGGGCGATCCTAAGGCGCTCAGCGGAGATCCCCAAGCGGGGACGGGTTTCCTCAGATTGGGAAACTCGATGCCACTTCGAGCGCGGGATGAGATCACTAAGTATCTGAATTTGAACGGTTAGAAGTTGGCACTCTCCCTGCACTTCGGGGGAGCAGGGAAGGGGACCGCGCGCGACGCGGTCTGCTTCCTTTTCCTTTTGTACGGCCTCGTTTCTGGAAGTCGAAGTCGCCAACCGGTCCCCTTCTGTCACCGACGGACGCCTCGTGGCCACTCAGCGAGTGGAACCAAGGTGTTCGGTACAGGAGGAAGCTGAAGATGCGACTGGCTGGCTTGATGAGTGCGGCAGCTGTTTTTGTAGTAACGCTCGGGGTGCCGTCAGGCGCTCGTGCGACCCTTCTCGATGTGCTGGAAGGCACGTCCCAATCCATTGGCGACCTGACTTTCTCCTTTACGGGCATCGAGCAGACGGGTGGGATCGACCTTCACAACGTCGATCTGACCTTGGTCGCAGACGGGTTGGGAGTCGGATTCAACGTGACGCCCACCGTGTTGGGTGCGTTGTCGGCTTCGAACGGCGAGCTCAAGGACCTGAAGCTCGAGTTCACGGTGACCTCGACGCTGGGCATCGACGCCGCGGGGAATCACCTCGGCGCGACGGCGACTGGCGACGGTTCGTCGGCGAGCGTGTCGGAGCTGATCGACGAGGCTCCGGCGGTCGATCTCGGCGTCTTCGTGGCGTGGTTCGGGAGTCTTCCGGATTCCCACGAGTCGCTCGGCGGCACCTACAACGCGCTGACGATCACCAAGAACCTCGTGATCAGCGCCGGCGACGACGGCAGCACGTCGATCGAGCGCCTTTCTCAGCGTTACCACGTGGTACCGGAGCCGGCGACCGCGGGGCTGATGATCTTGGGCCTGGCTGGACTCGCCCACGCGGGCAAGCGCCGCTAGGCCCCAAGGGGAACTTCGCTCTGGGGCGAAATACCCCTCGAAAATGTTGAAACCTATCTGCGTTCTAGGTCACTATGTAATGGAAGGGGCGATTCCGAATCGCCCGCGTCGCCGACCTGCGAACTCGGCAAACCTCGGGAGCTCAAGCTGAACATGTCGAAAATCAACCCGATCAAGCAATTTGCGAGAGGCGCGCTGTTGGTGGCGCTCTCGATCGGCCTCGCGGGAAGCGCGCATGCGCTCACGTTGGCTGATCTGAATGCTGGCGCGAGCTTCTCTACGCCGGATGGCTCGCTGACCTTCTCTGCATTCCACGTCACGTTGCCGGCAACGGTCGGTAGTGCGAACAATGCATTGGCGGGTCTGGACTTGTCGCTCTTCGAAGTCGAAGCCCTTCCGGCAGTCGGCTTCGGCTTTCGCGTACTCGAGTTCGACATCCCGCTCGTCGCCGCCGGCGATGAAATCGGGCAGATGGTGATCGACTACACGGTCACTGCGAATCCGACCTCACAGATTACCGGTGCGGGTCTTCGCTTCACCGGCACCGCGATCGGTAGGGGTGCCGTGACGCGCATCGATCAACTGGTGAGTGCGCCGGCGGGAAGCATTGAACTCCACGTCATCCGACAGGCTGGCGGCGTGCAGGATCCCGATGACGAGCAGATGCTGGCCAGCCCGGCGGGCGAAGTCCAGGTCTCGACGAACATCTTGCTCGACGTGCGAAACCGCCAGGCTTTCATCGCGCAGATCTCCGAGATCGAGGGCCGCTTCTCGATCGCGCCGATTCCCGAGCCGGGTGCCATCGTGATCTTCGCGGCGAGTCTCGCGATGGTGACGACGGCTTCGCGACGTCGCTGGCTCTAGGCGACTCTCCGCTTTCCTTCTTCGCTGTTGAGCGCCGCCGGGGATCGCACCCGGCGGCGCTTCGCATTTGTGCGCTACCGACTGCCCGCACGCGCGTCGCGAGCGGGGGCATCGTGAACATCGAGTTTGTGAATCACTCGTCGTTCGTCGCGGAGACCGCCGCGGTTCGGCTCCTCTGCGACCCTTGGCTCTCCGGCAGAGCGTTCAACGACGGCTGGGCGCTGCTCTCGCCGCCCGTGTTCGGCGGCGAACGATTTGCCGACGTGACGCACATCTGGTTCTCGCACGAACATCCCGATCACTTCAGCCCGGCGACGCTGCGCAGCATCGCGCCGGAGCACCGTGCGAAGATCACGATCCTCTACCAGGCTACGAGCGACGGGAAGGTTGCGAAATTCTGTCGCGGCCTGGGCTTCCAGGACGTGCTCGAGCTGGCGGCGGACCGCTGGTACGAGCTCGCACAGGATGTGAGCGTTCGCTGCGAGCCGTGGACCGCCGGCGACTCATGGCTCGCGCTGCGCGGTCCCGACGCGACGCTGCTCAATCTCAACGATTGCGCGATCTACCTGCCCGAGGAGGTCGCCGGCATTCGCGAGAAAGTGGGCCCGATCGATCTCCTCGCGACGCAGTTCTCGATCTCGGCGTGGGACGGCAATCCCGAGGCGCGCGAGCGACTCGAAGCCGGCGCACGCGCAATGCTGGATCGGATGGTGGTACACGCGAATGCGACATCGGCGCGCTTCGTGCTCCCGTTCGCGAGCTTCGTCTGGTTCTGCCACGAAGAGAACTTCTACCTGAACGCGTTCCACAATCGCGTCGACAAAGCGGCCGAGCACTTGCGAACGCGCACGTCGTCCGCTCCGATCGTGCTCTACCCGGGCGAGCGTTGGGAGGTCGGCGCTGCGCACGATCCCGCGCCCGCAATGGCGCGCTACGCGATCGACTACGACTCGCTCGCGACGCGCGAACGAATCCACAGCCCGCCGGTTCCGGTCGATGCGCTCGTTGCGGCTGGCAGCGAATACTGCGCGCGGCTGCGGAAGGACTCGGACTCGCTGCGCTTGCGACTTCGTTTCGCGAGGCAGGAACTCCGCCGCCGCATGGCGACATCCACCAGCATCGTGGGCCGGGCGCAGGCGCTCGCCACGCTGCTCGTGCTCGGCGTTCCCGAAGCCGCGGTGTATCTCGATGATCTGCAGCAGGCGTTTCGCTTCACGATCTTCCACGGCTTGCGGCCTTCGCTGCAGCGGCGCGAGGATTGCGATGTGGCGATGGGCTCCGACTCGCTGCGCTACGCGTTCCAGCAGTTGTTCGGCGGCGAATCGCTGCAGGTGAACGGTCGCTTCCGCGAACTGCGACCCGATGGGCGGCTCGCGCTCTTCGAGTATTTCTGGCTCGCCGCCGGTCGCAATCGCGGCGAGCGCATGAGTTGGAGCGAGCTCTTCCGCCGCGTGCTCGGCGGACGCCGCGAGTAGTCTCGCGCGCGGCGCTCGGTGCGGGTTCTGGCTGCTAGGTTCCCAAAGCCTCGACTCCTCGAGCGCCACGGAGACACTCAGATGCCCGAGCCCCTGAACCGGATTTCCCGCCGCATCACGCAGCCCAAGAGCCAGGGCGCGTCGCAGGCAATGCTCTTCGCGACGGGCCTCAGCGAAGCCGACATGAACAAGGCGCAGGTCGGCATCGCGAGCTGCTGGTACGAGGGCAACTCGTGCAACATGCACCTCGACGAGCTGTCGCTGCGCGTGAAGGAAGGCGTCGTCGCGGCGGAACTGGTCGGCATGCGCTTCAACACGATCGGCGTCTCCGACGGCATCTCGATGGGCACCGAAGGCATGAGCTTCTCGCTGCCGTCGCGCGATCTGATCGCCGACTCGATCGAGACGATCATGGGTGCGCAGTGGTACGACGCGCTCGTCGCGATTCCCGGCTGCGACAAGAACATGCCCGGCTGCGTGATGGCGATGGCGCGACTCGATCGCCCGGCACTGATGGTCTACGGCGGCACGATCAAGGCGGGCAGGGGCCGCAACGGCAACGTGCTCGACATCGTTTCGGCGTTCCAGTCGTATGGCGAATTCATCGCGGGGCGCATCGATGAGGAGACGCGCTTCGACATCGTGCGCCACGCGTGTCCGGGCGCCGGCGCTTGCGGCGGCATGTACACCGCCAACACGATGGCGTCGGCGATCGAAGCGCTCGGCATGTCGCTGCCGTACAGCGCGTCGATTCCCGCCGAGGATCCGGCGAAGATCGAAGAGTGCCGGCGCGCGGGTGCGGCCGTGCGGCACCTGCTCGAACTCGACCTCAGGCCGAGCGCGATCCTGACGCGCAAGGCATTCGAGAACGCGATCGCGGTGGTGTGCGCGCTCGGCGGTTCCACCAACGCGGTGCTGCATCTGATCGCGATGGCGCGCGCGGCCCGCGTTCCGCTCGCGATCGACGACTTCCAGGCGATTTCCGACCGCGTTCCGCTGCTCGCCGATCTGAAGCCGAGCGGTCGCTACGTGATGGAAGACCTACACCGCGTAGGCGGCACGCCCGCGGTGATGAAACTGTTGCTCGAGCACGGTGTGTTGCACGGCGAGTGCATGACCGTCACCGGCCGCAGCCTCGCCGAGAATCTCGCCGCGCTGCCGGGTCTCAGCGCCGGGCAGGACGTGATCCGGCCTTGGGATGATCCGATCCAGGCCACCGCGCACATCCAGATCCTGCGCGGCTCGCTCGCGCCGGGTGGTTCGGTCGCGAAGATCACCGGCAAGGAAGGGCTGAGCTTCACCGGCCCGGCCCAGGTCTTCGATCACGAGGAAGACATGATTGCAGCCGCCGAACGCGGCGAGATCCGCAAAGGCTCGGTGATCGTGATCCGCTACGAGGGACCGAAGGGCGGCCCCGGCATGCCCGAGATGCTGACACCGACCTCGATCATCATGGGTTCGGGGCTCGGCAACGACGTCGCGCTGATCACCGACGGCCGCTTCTCGGGCGGCTCACACGGCTTCATCATCGGGCACGTGGTGCCGGAAGCGCAGGAAGGCGGTCCGATCGCGCTGGTGCATGACGGCGACATCATCGCGATCGACGTGAAAAAGCGTCTGGTCGAACTCGATGTGCCGAAGGACGAGCTCGCGCGCCGCGCCAGCGCGTGGACGGCGCCGCCGCTGCCCGCTTCGCGCGGCGTATTGGCGAAGTACATCCGATCGGTGCGCACCGCTTCCGAAGGCTGCGTCACCGACGAGTGACGCGACGCATGCGCGTGCAGCGCTAACGGCGCGCATCGCGCAAGCGCGGGAGCGCCCACGCCTGCAGCGCCGCGCCGAGCAGCTCCGTCGCGACGAAGGCGTAGAGCACCGGTGTCACGCCGCGCGCCACGATCGAGATCGTGATCAGCAGCGCCACCGCGCAGCGCGCGACGGCATCCGACGCAACGAGGCGTCGCAGCGGCCACGCGATGCGCACCAGCGCCCACAGCACACCGAGGGCGCCCGCGAGATTCGCGAGCAGCAAACCCAGCGGCGGCAGCGCGACCGTCGGCGTGGCGAAGCCGAGCATCGCATCGATGCGCAGCAGCGCGTCGAAGAAGCGCACCTCGACGCCGGGTATGGCGAGGCAGCCGGTCACGAGCAGATCGAAGCCAGCGACGGCGCGCGCCACCGTTCGCGCGGGTTCTTGCATCGGGTAACCTCGGCCGGCCGATGGCCGGCAGCTCGTCGAACTCGGGATCGGAGAAGCGCATGTACGAAGAGATCCTCTATGAAGTCAAGGACCCCGTTGCCACGATCACGCTGAACCGGCCGGCGCAGCTCAATGCGTGGACCGATCGCATGGCCGCCGAGCTGAAGCACGCGATGGCGTGCGCCGAAGCGGATCCGCAGGTCGTCGTGATCGTCGTGACGGGCGCTGGTCGCGGCTTCTGTGCGGGCGCGGATTTGAAGAAGCTGCAAGCGATCACGATTGGCAAGCGCAGCTCCGAAGTGGTGCCCGAGCTGGCTGCGGAGCCGGGTGATCCCGACGTCGGCGAATCGTTTCGCGGCACCTACACGTACTTGATGTCGATCCGCAAACCGATCGTCGCCGCGGTGAATGGCGCCTGCGCCGGCATGGCGGTGCCGATCGCGCTCTGCTGCGACCTGCGCATCGCCTCGGAACACGCGGTGTTCACGACCGCGTTCTCGCGCCGCGGCCTGATCGCCGAGTGGGGACTCTCGTGGCTGCTGCCGCGCGTGGTCGGCCCCGCGCACGCGCTCGATCTGCTCTTCTCCGCGCGCAAGGTCGGCGCCGCCGAAGCCGAGCGCATCGGCCTCGTGAATCGCGTCGTGCCGCACGACCAGCTCGAGAGCAGCGTGCGCGCGTGGGCGGAGGACGTCGCGGTCCACTGCTCGCCGGCCTCGATGCGGATCATGAAGCGCCAGGTCTACCAGAACCTCACCGACTCGCTCGGCGACGCCGAGCGCGAATCGATTCGGCTGATGATCGAGAGCTTCGACCGCCCGGACTTCAAGGAAGGCGTGACGTCGTTCCTGCAGAAGCGGGAGCCGAACTTCGATCGCGTCTAGGAAGCTCCGCTACGCGGGCGGCTCGGGATCGACGGCCGGCGGCGCTTCGAAGAGCGAAGAACGCCTATATGCGTCGCCCAGCTCATCGACGAATACCTTGACGACGGCGGCGCCCGGCACGGCGATCAGCAGCCCGAGGAAGCCGAAGAGATCGCCGCCGATCAACAACGCGATGATCACCACGGCGGGATGCAAGCCGACGCTCTGGCCGACGATGCGCGGTGTCAACACGAAGCCCTCGAGTGATTGACACACGGCGTACCAGCCGACCACCGCGCCGAGATGCCAGTCGAAGCCGAACTTCAGGATGCAAAGCGCCGTCGCCGATGTCAGCGCGACGATGTTGCCGAGATACGGCACGAGCGCGAGCACACCCGCGACGATGCCGACGACGAGCGCGAGATCGATGCCGATGACCGCGAAGCCGACCGCGTAGAGCGCGCCGAGTGAGGCCGCCACCAGCAGCTGGCCGCGCAGGAAGCCCGATACCAGGCGATCGACGGTGCGCGCTTTGTCGAATACATAATCGCGATGGCGCGGCGGCACCCAGCCGCCCATGCGCGCGACGATCTGGTCGAACTGCACGAGCACGTAGTACGCGAGAATCGGAATCACCAGCAGCCCGACGAGCGCGCCGAGCGAGGACGTGAGCGTCGAGAACGCGCCGGCGAGCAGCTTGCGCCCCGTTTCAAGCGGCAGCGGGATGTCGCCGCTGCGCACGCTTCCGATCAGATCCTGGAGTGTGTGCGGCAGCTCGATGCCGAATCGCTGCTCGATGCTCGGGATCGCCACCGTGACGAGTCGATCGAGGTAGTCCGGCATCTTGTCGGCCAGCGCGCTCACTTCGCGCTGCAGCTTCGGCAACACGAAGAGGATGCCGCCGAGGAAGGTGCCGGCGACGAGTGCGAGCAACACGAAGATCGCGATGCTGCGCCGCACGCGGCGCGCTTCGAAGCGGTCGATGATCGGATCGAGCAGATACGCGATCACGAATGCGGCGGCGAGCGGCGTGAGCGCTCCCTTCATCACGAAGAAGAGCGCGAACACGAGAGCGCCGATGACGAGGCCGACGATCGCGCGACGTGCAGCACGCGCTACGAAATCGCGATCCGCTTCGCTCTCCGCCTCGCGACCCGCCGCGCCATCGGAGTCGCGATCGGACGCGAGATCAGGCGCTTGCTCCGGCTCCGACCCCATGCGACGCAGCCTACCACTGTGCAATGCTCCTCGCGCCGTGCATCCCATCTTGTTCCGCATCGGAAGCTACGAAGTCCCGAGCTACGGCGTCGCTCTCACGCTGGCGTTCGCGGTCGGCATCTGGGTCGCGCGACGCCGCGCGGCCGCGCGCGGCATCGACGAAGAGCGCGTGCTCGATGTCTGCATGCTGATCCTGGTGACGTCGATCATCGGTGCGCGTTTGCTCTGGGTCGCGACGCACACCGCGCAATTCCAGCCGCCGCTCGGTTCCTGGAGCGATGCGCTCAATCCATTTCGCAGCGGTTCTTATGTCGGCTTCGCGGGCCTCTCGGTGCTCGGCGGTGTCGTGCTCGCGACGCTTTCGGCGCTCGCCTTCATGCGCTGGAAGGGACTGCCGATGTTGCGCACCGCCGATGTGCTCGCGCCGTCGGTGGCGCTCGGCCAGGGCATCACGCGCATCGGCTGTCTGCTGAACGCCTGCTGCTACGGGCTCCCCTGCGACAGTTGGTACTGCCTGCGCTTCCCGAGCGGCAGCGCGGTCGATGTCACCTTCCACGATCACGCCGTACACGCGACGCAGATCTACTCGTCGCTCGCCGGCTTAGCGTCGTTCGTCGTGCTCTCGTTGCTGTTGCAACGACGCGTCTTCGACGGCGCGGTCTTCGGCGCGTTCCTGGCGCTCGTCGGTGTCGAGCGCCTGCTCCTCGATCTGGTGCGTCACCAGGATCCGTCGGTGGTCTGGTTCCAGATCGGCGGCACGGACTTCGGTGCGAACCAGGGCGTCAGCGCCGTGCTGCTGGTGATCGGGATCGCGGTGCTCGCGACACTCGCCTCGCGTCGCCCTCGTTCGCAGACGGCGTGATCGCGCGCGACACGCGCGGGGCGGGGCGAACGGCTTGAAGTTGCTCGTGATCGGCAATCCCGCTGCGGGCGCTGGGCGCGGCCGCGAGCGCACGCTGCGCCTGGTGCGCGCACTCGAAGCGCGCGGCCACGCGGTCGAGCTCTTTGCGACGCGCGCGCCTGGCGATGCACGTCGTCGCGTTGCCGAGTGCGAAGGCGCCGTCGATCGCATCGTCGCAGCGGGCGGCGACGGCACGCTCAACGAAGTCGTGAACGGCCTCGCCGATCCGAGCGCGACGCCGATCACGCCGCTCGCGCTCGGCACCGCGAACATGTTGGCGGGCGCGCTCGGTGTGCCGCGCGATCCCGACGCGCTGGCGATGGTGGTCGAACGCGGCGTGGTGCGGCGCATCGATCTCGGCTGCGTCAACGCGACGCGCTTCCTCGGCGTCGTCGGCGTCGGCTTCGATGCGCTGGTGACCGAAGAAGTGCGCGCGACGCGGCGCGGCCCGCTCGGCTACGCGGGCTACACGCTGCCGATCCTGCGCGCACTGCGCCGCTACGAACCGCCGCGCCTCATGGTTCGTCTCGATGACGGCGCGCCGATCGCGTGCGGCTTCGCGATCGTCGGGAACCTGCCGAACTACGGCGGCCTCTTCGCGGTGACGCCCGACGCGCGCACCGACTCCGGTCACCTCGACGTGTGCCTGTTCCGCAACGCGTCGATCGCCGGCCTCGTGCGCATCGTGTGGCCGGCGCGTCGCGGCACGCTCGCGGCGCGCAGCGACGTCGTCGTCAGCACCGCAACGCGCATCGCGATCGATGCGGAAGGCGCCGCGCCCGCCTCGGTGCAAATCGACGGCGACGCGTGGGGCATGACACCGATCGAGATCAGCGTCACGCCGCGCGTCGTGCCGATGCTGGTACCGGTCTAGCTCGCGCTGGGACCCAGCTCGCGGCGCGCGGCTTCGCAGCATTCGTCGAGAGTCGAGACTGCGCGCAGCAGGTTCGCGCTCATGATGCGCGCGCGTTCCTTGATCTTCTCGGCGCCGTTCTCGACGGTTTGCGCGCTCTTCTGGATCTCTTCGAGCCCTTCGAGCTGCTTCTCGATCGAGCGGATCGAGCGATCGAATGCGTCGAAGTCGATCTGCGGGTGATCGCCCTGCCGCGCGCGCGGGCAGAGCGCGCGCGCCACCGCGATCGCGGCTTCGAGGAAGACGTCGCTCGTCGGATCCTCCGCATCCCAGACGACGAAGAGATCGGCGCCGATCACGCGAAAGCGTTCCCAGCCTTCGGGCGCCGTGCGCGACGACACGACGAAGACACCGACCTCGGCGCGCCGGTTCTTGCGCGCGATCTCGATCTCTTCGCGCGCGCCGACGAGGCGGTAGCTCGCGTCTTCCTTCGCTTCGACGACGATGCGTGCGCCCGCCGCGCGGTGCTCGGGGCCGAGTTCGATCACCGCGTCGCCCACCTTGTTGTGGTTGATCGCGCCGGTCGTGTTGCCGGTGTTCTCGAAGATGTCGCCCGCTTCTTGCGCGCGGCGCTCGATCCAGCCGAGCAGCGCGCCCTGGAACTCGTGGCCGTGCGCGGTGGACTTCGCGTTCGCCGCGCGCGTCGCGGCGAGCTTCGCGAGTTCCACTTCGACCTTCTTCTGGAACTCGGAGAAATTTTCACTCATCTGCGTCGCGTTGGTCATCAACTCGCGGCGCAGTCGCGCCAGCGCCGACGTCTCCGAATCGAGCGTGAACTCCTCGGTGATCTGCTGCTGCGCGCGCTCGACACGGCGCACCAGCCGCGACAGCGCCGAGTCCTCGTCGTCGAGCGAGAACTCGCGAACGATCTCGGCGTTGTTGCCCTTCAGCTCTTCGACGAGGCGGGCGAGGGCGCCCTCGCGATTGTCGAGCGAGAACACGCCGAGGATCACCTTGCGCTGCCCGCCGAGCGCGTCGTCCACCAGCTTCGTGATGCTCGCGACGACGCCGTCGCCGCTCTTCGGATCGAGCGTGCGCACCAGCACGCTGTCGATGCCGACGTGGCGCGCGAGGGTCTGTGAAAGCGCCGAGTCCGAGCCCTCGACGTGGCCCTTGATCACACGCGCGAGTTCGCCGTCGTCTTCGACCAGCCGCTGCACGCGCTCGGCGAAGCGGCCGTCCTTTGGATCGAAGTATTCGCGCAACACCGCGGTGACGTCCTGGCCGACGCGGGTGCGGTGTTCATCGAGCCCGCTGCGCAGGTCGAGCAGCATGCGCTCGACTTCGTCGCGCACCGCGCGCACGTCGATCTGCCCGCGCACGGTGCGCAGCGACAACACGCCGATGCGCAGCGCCGCGAGCGCGAACTCCGTGCGTTCGCGCGGGTCGGCGATCGCGTGCAGCTCGTCGATCACCTCGCGATCGCGCACCAGGAGCTGCAGATCGAGAGCGTCGGCGACGCGGATCGGTTCGTCGGTGCCACCGAACGAATGCTCGCCGCCGAACGACAGATCGGGGTTGGGACTCTTCATGGCGTTCCTCCGCGCTGGGCCCAGACTGCGGTCGGCGCGCGACAGATGCGGTCACATCGAGACGGGGGGAGGGCGGTACCAGTTTACGCGCAGCCTTTCGGGCGCGCCCGCTTCATCGCGAGGCTGGGATAGACTGGCCAAAAATCTGAATTCGCGAGGCACCCGCATGTCCGAGACGCCCACCTGGATTCGTTGGGAGACGCTGACCAAGCGCCAGTTCGATGCAATCGATCGCAAGAACGCGGTCGTCTTCGTCACCTGCTCGCCGCTCGAAGTGCACGGCCCGCATCTGCCGCTCGGCGCCGATGCGCTCGAAGGCGAGGGACTCGCGCAGCGCACGCTGCGCTTCCTGCCCGAAGCGCATCGCGCGCGCACCTTCTTGAAGCTGCCGTTCATCTACGCCGCGTGTGACGGCGTGCCGCAGCCGGGCACGATCGCGTTTCGCGCCTCGACGACGATCCGCGTGCTCGAAGACATGGGCCGCTCGCTCGCCGCGCAGGGATTCCAGAACGTGATGGTCTCGAACTTCCACGGCAGCCCCCGACACTTTCTGGCGATCGAGACCGCCTGTGATCGCGTGTCGCGCGAGCGCGGCATCCGCATGGTGTCGGTGTTCTCGCTGATGCTGTCGCGGCTGAATGGCGGCGGCTCCGAACTCGGCGACGTGCTCGGCCATCTGCCCGGCGTGAACAAGGCGGATTTCGAGGGCGACACACATGGCGGTCTGGTCGAGACCTCGCAGCTGCTCGCGCTGCATCCCGAGTGGGTCGATCCGGAGTACAAGGCACTGCCGCGTCGCACCGTCGAGTTGTGGCTGGCGGAGAAGGGCCGCGCCAAACCGGAGACCCAGCGCGGCAAGCTCGCGTCGATCCCGGCGATGTTCGAGGGCTTCAAGGCCGGCATCGCGTACTTCAGCGAAGAGACCTATTCGGGAGCGCCCGGCGGCGCATCGGCCGAGATCGGCGAGAACATCCTCGATCTGCTGGCCGAGAAGACTGCTGGCGCGATTGCGGAGGTGCTCGATGGCACGCTGCCGCGCGAGCAATGGCATTCGCCGCTCTGGAAGCTGCGACACGTCTTTGTGAACCCCGTCGCCGTGAAGATTGCCGACACGCTTCTCAACGTCCCCAAGACTGTGAGCTGAACCATGCCGCGTTACGCCTACGAACGACTGACCGCGCTCGACAATTCGTTTCTGGTGCTCGAGCGGCCCAACGCCTACATGCACGTCGCCTCGACGATGATCTTCGAGGCCGGGCCGCTGAAGCGTCCCGATGGCGGCATCGACGCCGACACGATCCGCGCGATGATCGGCGCGTCGCTGCACGAGATTCCGCGCTATCGGCAACGCCTCGCGTGGATCCCATTCGAGAATCACGCGGTGTGGGTGGACGACGAGAACTTCCAGCTCGAATACCACGTGCGACACACGAGTCTGCCGCGCCCCGGATCCGAGGAGCAACTGAAGCGGCTCTCGGCGCGCGTGATGCAGCAGCATCTCGATCGCGAGCGACCGCTCTGGGAGATCTGGATCGTCGAGGGGATCGAGAAAGACCGCTTCGCGCTGATCTCGAAAGTGCATCACTGCATGGTGGATGGCGTCTCGGGCGTCGATCTGATGAAGGTGCTGATGAGTCTGTCGCCAGATGTGACGGTGCCCGCCGAATCGCCGCGCTTCATGCCGCGGCCCGCGCCGTCGGGCATCGAGCTGCTGCGCCACGAGCTGATGCGGCGCGCCGCTGCACCGCTCACGCTGCTGCGCGGCATCGGCCACCTGGTCAACGAAGCGCAGGATGCGCGCCAGGCGATCCTCGTGCAGCTGCGCGCCGCCGCCGAGACGCTCGGCGCGACGCTGCGTTCGGCTTCGCCGACGCCGCTGAATCGCCCGATCGGCCCGCACCGCCGTTTCGACTGGATGACGATGGGACTCGCCGACGTGAAGGCCGTGCGCAAAGCCTTCGGCGGTTCGCTGAACGACGTCGTACTCACGGTGGTGACAGGCGCCGTGCGCCGCTTCCTCGATCGCCGCGGCGTGCGCGCAAAGGGTCTCGACTTCCGCATCATGGCGCCCGTCTCGGTGCGCTCGGCGGATGAATCGGGCGCGCTCGGCAATCGTGTGTCGGCGTGGGTGGTGCCGCTGCCGGTCGGCGAAGACGATCCGCGCGAACAGCTGAAGGCGATTGCCGCGCACACTGCGAAGTTGAAAGACTCGAAGAGCGCCGTCGGCGCCGAAGTGTTGACCGGCGCGCTCGAGTGGACGCCGTCGCAACTGCTGGCGCTCGGCGCGCGCAATGCGACGCGCCTCTTGCCGTTCAACATGGTCGTCACGAACGTGCCCGGTCCGCAGATCCCGATGTACATGGCGGGCGCGCGCATGCTGGAGATGTACCCGCATGTGCCGCTGATGGACAACCTCGGACTCGGCATCGCGCTGCTCTCGTACGACGGTCACATCTACTGGGGTTTCAGCGCGGACTACGACGTCGTGCCGGATCTCGAGGAGTTCGTCGCCGGCACGCGTGATGCGCTCGCAGAGCTGGTGCGCGCGGCGCGGCCGCGCGCGAAGCAGACCTGATCGCCGCATGCCGTATCGCTTCCGCGTGAGCGGCGTCGTGCGTGAGCAGGCGTCCCAACCGGGAATGGGACGTCCGCTGCTCGATCTCGTGGTGCGCGCCTACGACGCCGACGTCGTCGCGGACGACCTGCTCGGCGAAACGCGCAGCGACGCCGATGGCTACTTTGCGATCGTCTTCACACAGGCGGCGTTCCGCGACTTCACCGAGTCACGGCCCGATCTCTACCTGGTACTCCTCGACGCAAGCGGCGAGCGCGTGCTGCACTCGACGCGCTCCGAACTCCGCAAAAACGCGGGCGCCGACGAGCGCTACGCGATCGAGATTCCA
>JANNKU010000015.1:0-11262 GCA_031396445.1 Deltaproteobacteria bacterium
GGCGAGCGGCGACATCCATAAGGCTCGCGGTCAAGCCAGCAACCAACCTCAATCCCCATCGTCCCGCGTAGCGAGCCAACGGCGAGCGGCGAGGCCATGAGTTGATCCCGCGTAGCGAGCCAACGGCGAGCGGCGAGATCATCAGGCCCGAGCGGCGAGGTTTATGCGTTACGGTGCGCGCCGTGTCGGATCACTCGCGCGCGCGTCACGCCTTTTACATCGCCGTTCGACTCGCCCAGTTGGTGGCAGGCAGTGTCGTCGCGCTCGCAGTGCTGCTGCGCGAAATGTGGCGGCTGCGACGCGACGGCCGCAGCGGCCTGATGCGCGCATTCGGTCGCGCGCAGGTCGCGCTTTGCGAGCGCCTCGGCGCCACCTTCATCAAGGTCGGCCAGATCGCGTCGACGCGCGGCGATCTGCTGCCGCCCGAGCTCGTGGACGAGCTCGCGAAGCTACGCGATCAAGTGCCGCCCTTCCCGTTCGCCGACGTGCAGCGCGTCGTCGAGACGAGCCTCGGGCGCCCGCTCGACGCCATCTACGCGACTTTCGAGCGCGAGCCCGTCGCGGCCGCGTCGGTCGCGCAAGTGCACCGCGCGACCTTGCGCAGCAGCGGTGCGCTCGTCGCCGTGAAAGTGCGACGGCCCGACGTCGAGGAGAAAATTGCGCTCGACCGCTCGATCCTGCTCGTCGCCGCACGCTTTGCAGAACGCGTCGTGCCATCGCTGCGACTCGTCTCGCTCGAGGAAGCCGTCGCGACCTTCTGCGATGCCGTCGAACACCAGATCCATCTGCTGAACGAGGCGGCTCACAACCGCCGCTTTCGCGCAAACTTCCTCGATGAGCCCGACCTGCATTTCCCGCTGCTCTTCGACGAAGCGTGCTCGGATGAAGTGCTGACGATGGAATTCATCGAGGGTTTGCGCGAGGAAGAGCTGGAGGCGAGCGGCGTGGACGTGCGCCACGTCGTGATGGCCGGCATGCGCTGCGTGTGCCGGATGATCTTCTCGCATGGCTTCGTCCACGCCGATCTGCATCCGGGCAACATGCGCTTCGAAGCGAGTGGTCGCATCGTGCTCTTCGATCTCGGCCTGGTCGGTGAACTCAGCGATCGAGATCGGCTGACGAACGCGCAGCTCTTGTTCTCGTTCGCCACCGGCGACGGCAAGACGGTGGCGCATTCGTTCTATTCCAACTCCCCGCACACGGCGACACTCGATTACGACGCCTACGAGCGCGAGATCTGTGCGTTCGTCGAACGCTTGCGCCTGCTCGGCCTCGGCAACGTGCAGCTCGCGCTCGAGATCGGTCGCATCTTCGACATCCTGCGGCGCCACCACATCCAGGCGCGCTCGCACATGACGATGGTGAACCTGGCGCTCGCGACGGCCGAAGGTCTCGGCAAGCGACTCGCGCCCGATCTGTCGCTCGCGGACGAAGCGCTGCCGTACCTGGCGGAGGCGCTGGGCATTCCGGCGCCGCCGCGGGCCAGCGCCGGCTGAGAGCCGACGGCTACTCTGCGCCGATGCACGACTCCGACGCCCCCACCAGCCCGATCGCACCGACCAATCGCCTCGCGAACGAAACGTCCGCGTATCTCCGCCAACATCAGCACAACCCGGTGGACTGGCATCCGTGGGGCGCCGCTGCGCTCGCAAAGGCGCAGGCCGAAGACAAGCCGCTGCTCGTGTCGATCGGATACAGCGCCTGCCATTGGTGTCACGTGATGGAGCGCGAGTCGTTCGAAGACGCCGCGACTGCGGAGCTGCTGAACCAACTCTTCGTGCCGGTGAAGGTCGATCGCGAAGAGCGTCCCGACGTCGATCGCATCTACATGGATTTCGTGGTGCGCACGAGCGGACATGGCGGCTGGCCATTGACGGTGTTCTGCACGCCCGATGGGCGACCGTTCTACGGCGGCACCTACTTTCCGCCGGCGCCGCGACACGGATTGCCGTCGTTTCGCGACCTGTTGTCCAGCCTCGGTCGCGCGTGGGCGACGCAGCGCGCGGAAGTCGAGGAGAGCGCCACGCAGGTGGTGGCGCAGCTCTCGCGACGGCCGGCGGGCGTCGCGACGCAGCCGCCCGGTGCGCACAATCTGCGCGACGCCGCGACGAGCCTGCTCGAAGGCGCCGACCTCGAAGCGGGCGGCTTCGGTGGCGCGCCGAAGTTCCCGACACCGACGAGCCTCGAAGCGCTGCTCGCTGCGATCGACGTGTTGCCCGCTGTGAATGCACACGCCGCGCTCGATCATCTGCTGCTGAGTTGTCGCGAGATGGCGCGCCGCGGTCTCTTCGATCAACTCGGCGGCGGCTTCCATCGCTACTGCGTCGATGCCACCTGGACCATCCCGCACTTCGAGAAGATGCTCTACGACGAGGGCCAGCTCTTGCGCGTCTACGCCGAAACGTGGCGCCGCGATGGTTGCAAGAACGAAGAGCTGGTGTGGCCGATTCGCGAGACCGTCGCGTATCTGCGTCGCGAGATGGCGGCGCCCGACGGCGGCTGGTTCGCGAGCCAGGACGCCGACAGCGAAGGCGAAGAAGGCATCTACTACGTCTGGACGCCGGAGCAGGTGCGCGGCGTCCTTGGCGACGAACGCGGCGCTGCGTTCTGCGCCGCGTACGGCGTCACCAGCATGGGAAACTTCGAGCACGGCACGACGCAACTCGTGGACGAAGCGCGCCGCGAGCGCGCGCTCTTCGCCGCCGAACGCGCGCTCTTGCTCACGGTGCGCGCCGGGCGCATCGCGCCAGCGACCGATCGCAAGCGCGTCGCCTCGTGGAACGCCTACCTCGTCTCGGGACTCGCGCGCGCCGGAAGCCTGCTCGGCGACGCCGCAATGCTCGCCGACGCCGTCGCCACTGCCGACTTCGTGCTGACGCAGATGCGCGACGCCGAAGGCCGCCTCACGCACGTCTACAACGAAGGCCGCGCTCACGTCACCGGCTTTCTCGAAGATGTCGCGGCGATGCTCGAAGCGACGCTCGATCTGCACCGCGCCGGCGCAGGAGATCGATTCCTCGTCGCAGCCGTGGCGCTCGCCGACGACATCGTCGCGCGCTTCTTCGATGAGACCGACGGCGATCTCTACCTGACACCGAACGATGGCGAGCGACTCGTGCATCGCCCGCGCGCAGAACCCGACGGCGCGACGCCCAACGCCGCGGGCTCCGCAGCACTCGGCCTGTTGCGCGCCGCAGCGCTCACCGGCCGCAGCGAATGGCACGACGTCGTCACGCGCGTGCTGCGCGCGAACGCGTACTTGATCGAACGCGCACCCGGCGCGTTCCCAACCTTCGCGCGCGCCGCGGCGATCGCCGAACGCGGCCTCTCCGTCGCCGTCGTGATCGGCGACGCCGCGGATCCCGCAACCGCCGCGCTCGCCGATCGCGCGCGTCGCGTGCTCGCACCCGAGGACGCCGTGATCGTCGTGGCCCCCGGCGCCGCCCCGCCCGCCTCACTCGATCCCGCGTGGCTCATCGGTCGCGAAGCGACGGGCGGTCGCGCGACGGCCTACGTCTGCCACGGCACGACCTGTTCACTCCCGATTCACGACCCCAGTGCTATGGCGCCGCTCGCCGCCGAGTCCTAGCCATCTCGTTCTCCATGAGGAACGCATGACGACGACGCACACGAAGCTCCGCGATCTGCACACCGGCACCGACGATGGGCTCGAAGCGCTGCGGCCGCTCGATGTCGCTGCCGCTGGCACCATCGATGCGCTGGTGCGCGGCATGGCCGCCACGGCGTTCGGCGGTCGCAATCTCGGTGAAGCCGCCGACGTGCTCGAGGCGATGGTGCTCGATCGCGATTGCTTCCGCGTGCTGACGATCTCCGGCGCGATGACGATCGCGAAGCAAGGCCTCGTCGTCTGCGAGATGATCGATCGCGGCTGGGTGCAGGCGATCGTCGCGACCGGCGCGCTGATGACGCACGGCTTCGTCGAAGCGGCCGGCATGTCGCACTTCAAACATCGCCCGTCGATGAACGACGAAGAGCTCTTCGCGAAGGGCTACAACCGCGTCTACGACACGCTCGAACTCGAACAAAATCTAGACGACACCGAAAAGATCGTCTCCGAAGTGCTCGATGGGTTGCCCGAAGGCATCGTGCTCTGCTCGCAAGTGATCACCGAGGCGCTCGGTCGCTACCTCACCGCGCACACCGATGGGCGTGCGATCCTGAAGAGCGCCGTCGCGAAAAGCGTGCCCGTCTACGTTCCCGCCTTCACCGACTCCGAGCTGGGCCTCGACGTCGCGGTCTACAACCGCCGCCGCGAAATGAACGCCAAAGTGCGACGCGCCTTCGATCCGTTCCTCGATCTCGAGCACTACGCGAACCACATTCGCGCGCACGAACGGATCGGCATCATGACGATCGGTGGTGGCGTGCCGCGCAACTGGGCGCAGCAGGTCGGGCCCTACCTCGAGATCTCGGAGAAGCGACTCGGCGTCGCGGAGCCGGTTCGACGCTTTCGCTATGGCGTGCGCATCTGTCCCGAGCCCGTGCATTGGGGCGGCCTCTCGGGCTGCACGTACTCCGAAGGCATCTCGTGGGGCAAGTTCCTGCCGCCGAGCGAAGGCGGTCGCTTCGCCGAGGTTCTCACGGACGCAACGGTCGCCTGGCCGCTGATCGTGCGCGCCGTGATCGAGCGAACCAGCAGCTAGCAAGCAACTCGCGAGATCACTTCGGACGTCACCCCCTCGCGCCGAGAAGGCACCTACCCGATGCAGCGCGCGGAGCGAGTTGCTCCGTGCAGCGGGAGGTCTCGTCGCGATGGCGCACATCCTCGATTGGCCCGCGCGCCGCTCGCGCGCAGAGCATGAGTCCGTCAGCGCGGCGCCCACCGAAGCGGCGCTCGCGACGACGAGTGATCTCGATCGCCGCTCGACTGCTGAGATTCTCGCGGCGATCCATGCGGAAGATCGCCACGCCATCGATGCCGTCGCCGCGGTGCTCGCCGAGATGACGCGTGCGGCAGATGCGCTCGTGGACGTGCTCGCGGGCGGCGGCCGCTGGTTCAACATCGGCGCCGGCACGAGCGGTCGACTCGGCTGCCTCGACGCCGCAGAGATTCCGCCCACCTTCGGATTCCCGGCGGAACGCATCCAGGGATTGATCGCCGGTGGACCCGACGCATTGGTGTGTGCGATCGAAGGCGCCGAGGACGACGCCGAGAGCGCACGCGCCTCACTACACGCACGCGACCTCGGTCCGCTCGATGCGGTGGTCGCGATCTCCGCGAGCGGTCGCACGCCGTACGCGCTGGCGGGTCTCGAAGTGGCGTATCAAGAGGGCGCGCGCCGCATCGCGATCACCTGCGATCCTGATTCACCGCTCGCGCGCGCGGCGGAGATCTCGATCGCCCCGTTCACCGGCCCCGAAGTGATTGCGGGCTCGACGCGCATGAAGGCCGGACTCGCGCAGAAGATGGTGCTGCACTCGCTCTCGACGACGGTGATGGTTCGGCTCGGTCGCGTCGAGGGCAATCGGATGACGCATCTGCGCCCCGGCTCGCGAAAACTCTGGCAACGTGCGCTCGCGCTCTTGCAGGAGCTCGCCGGTGCCGACGAAGAGACGGCGCGCGCCGCGCTCGAACGCTCCTATGGCAACGTCGCCGAAGCGCTCGCGGTGCTGCGCAGCGATCGCTAGCCCCGCGACTGCAACGCGCCGGCGGATCTTCCGAATCAACCGACGATGGCGTCCCCGTCGCCGCTCGCTTCGAGTGGAAACGGCCCTTCGTAGCCACTCGCGCGACGCCATACCACGTAGCCCGCCGCGTTCGCGCTGAGCTGCGGTGTGCCCTCGAAGCGCCGTGTCGAGATCCACGCCTGCAGCGCCGCCATCACACCGCCGTGGCTCACGACGACGACTTCGGTGCCGAGATGTCGTGCGGCGATCTCGTCGAACGCGGGGCCGGCGCGCTGTCCGACCTCTTCCAGTGTCTCACCGCCCGGCGGCCGGAAGCGCCAGCGATCGGTGTGCCACATCGGTTCGCGCGCCACGGTCTCGTAGGACTGCCCGCGCAGCGTGCCGAAGTCCTGCTCGCGCAGCGCCTCGATCACGACCGGCTCGAGACCCAGCACGGCGCCGATCAGGCGCGCCGTCTCGAGCGCGCGCACGAACGGAGAGGCGTAGATCGCAACGGGATCGAAGCGCGCGGCGACACTGCGCCCGCGCTCCATCGCTTCGTCGCGACCGCGGGCCGAGAGCGCTTCGTGCGGTCCGTGCGTGAAGCGTCGCTCTGCGTTGGCAAGGCTCTCACCGTGACGGATCAAGATCAAACGCGCCATCGCGGCAATCTAGCGATCGGGCTCGCTCTCGCCTTCCTGTACCGGCAGCCACAGCGCAAAGTGCGCGCCGCCGCCCTCGCGATTGCTCGCCTCGAGTCGGCCCGCGTTGCGCCGCGCGAGGTCGTAAGAAAGCGACAGGCCGAGCCCCGTTCCGGTGCCGGCCGGTTTGGTCGTGAAGAAGGGATCGAAGAGATGCGGCAACGCGTCCGGGTCGATCCCATTGCCGCGATCGGAGACGCGCAGCACGACGCCGCCGTCGGCGGGCGCCACTTCGACTTCGATCTCGACGTCGCCATCGCTTGCTTGCACGGCGTTGACGAGCAGATTGAGTGCGATCTGGACGAGATCGCCCTCGACGGCCCAGACCCGCGGCACGGCGCAGCCCAACCGGCGGATGGCACCGGCAGGCAGGCCGACCGTCGCCATCGCGATCGCCGCATCGGCGACGCGCGCTAGATCCACCTGCGCGCGACGCGCCGGATCGTGCGGATCGTTGCGCGCAAAGGACTTGAGACGCATCACCAGCGCCGCGATGCGCTCGACGCCTTCCTGCGTATCGCCGACCAGTTCGCTCGCATCACCGAGCAGCGAGCGCGCGGTCGGCGAGAGCAGTGCTGCGACACGCGGATCGGAGAGCTCGTGCGCGAGCTTCTCGAGCTGCGACAGGTTTGCCCGGATGAACGCGAGCGGATTGTTGACTTCGTGGGCGATACCGGCGGTGAGAAAGCCCAGCGCTTCGAGCCGCGCCGCGAGTTGCAAACGCTGCTCAGACCGGCGCGCTTCGCTGCGGTCTTCGAGCAGCGCCGCTGAGCCGACCTCGGCGACAGAGCTGCGCAGCGGGAAGCAACTCACTTCGACCGCGACGTCGGTACGCTCGCGCGCTGCCGCCAAGACCGTTTCGAGTGGCTTGCCGATCGGATCGAGCATGCGCGTGAGACCGCGCGCCGCGCGATTCGCATCGACCACGCGACCCTCGAGATCCGCCACCAGGATGCCGACCTCGACCTGCTCCAGTACGTCGGCGCGCGCAATCGGGAGATGCAGCGCGAGACCCGACTCGATCACCGCGAAGCGGATCAGCAGCGCGCCGAAGCCGATCAACACCGGTGTCGGATCGGCGCCGGTCGGAATCACCACGATGTGGATGAAGTTCGCAACGAGCGGCGCTGCGGTGCCGGCCGCCAGCGCGATCATGCGTGCGGGGCTCGCCTTCGAGAGTCGCACGGCGGTCTGCGCGAAGTAGACCCACGCGATCGCGGTGAGTCCCCACGAGTAGAACATGTTGGCAAAGAAGATCGGGCCGCGACGCGGCGGAACGACGCTGTAGTCCACGAACCAGGCGGAGCTGTCCCAGAACAGACACGAATAGGTGACGAGCGGCAGGATGGCGGCGATCGCGAGCACGAGGCGCGCGTGGCGCCACCAGCGCGGTCGCGCGGCTTGCGCGGCGACGGCGGCGAACGCGAGCGGAAGCGCGCAGATGCCGAGGTAGTTCACGCGCAGCGCAAACTGGCGATCGCTCGCATCGACCGCGGTTCGCATCAGCAGATCACCGGCGGCCCACAGGCCCGCGGCCACCGCCATGGTTCCGAACGCCACCGACCGGCGCCGCCAGCCCGTCGATAGCAGCAGATCGAATGCGATCCAGCCGCAGATCGCGACCGTCAGCACGAGACCCAATTCGTAAAACACGTTGGCTCATCGGTAGGTTTGGCGCGTGCGTTGAGCAGGCAGCAGAACGACTTGGAGCTGGTAGTCTCCGCGCCGCAATGCCCCCCGAGATGCGTGCTGCTTGCGTACGTGGACGCGGCGAGATCGAGATCGCGCGCGTGCCGATTCCCGAACCGGGAGTCGGCGAAGTGCGCGTCGCGGTCGAAGCCTGCGGCATCTGTGGCAGCGACCTGCACCTCTTCGGCAGCGGCTTTTTTGCGCCCGGCACGACGCCAGGGCACGAGTCGGCGGGCTCGATCGACGCGCTCGGCCCGGGCGTCACCGAGGTTGCCACCGGCGCGCGCGTCGCGGTCGAGCCGATGCGGAGCTGCGGCGTCTGCGCGGATTGCCGACGCGGCGCGTACGCGATCTGTCGCAGCGCGAAATTGCACGGCGTGAACCTGCCCGGCGGACTCGCGGAGTACATCGTGGTGCCGGCGAATCGCGTGCACCGCGTGCCGAGCGATCTCGACCCACAGCTCGCAGCGCTCGCGGAGCCGATGGCGGTGGTCGTGCACGCGCTCGCACGCGGTGGCGCGCAGGCGGGGCAACGCGTGCTCGTGTTGGGCGCCGGTTCCGTCGGCCTGCTGACACTCGTCGCAGCGCGACGACTCGGCGCCGCCGAGGTGTGGATCAGCGCGCGCCATCCGCATCAGGCCGAGCTCGCACGCGCACTCGGCGCCACGCGCGTGCTGCGCGAAGCCGAAGCGGAAGTGCTCGCACTCGATGCACTCGGACGCGAAGCAGCGATCGATCTCGTCGTCGAAACGGTCGGCGGCAGCGCCGACACGCTGCGCGCAGCCAGCGCTGCGGTGCGACCCGGCGGCACGATCTCCGTCGTCGGCGTCTTTCTCGGCGGCGCCGCGATCGATCCGCTCGGATTGCTGATGAAAGAGATCACGATGGCCTGGTCGTATTGCTACGGCCTGCGTGCGGGCGGTCGCAGCACTTCCGATTTCGCAGAAGCCATCGACGTGATCGCCGCCGAACGCGACGCGCTCGCAGCGCTCATCACGCACCGCATCCCGCTCGACCAGATCGCGCGCGCATTTGATGTCGCGGGCGATCGCCGCGACGGCGCGATCAAGGTCAGCATCACTCCCTGACGCCGCCACAAAAAGAGGTAGACGCGATGGACTTCGAGCCCTCCGACAAGTGCAAGGCGATAAAAGCGCAGCTCGAGCGCTTCATGGACGAGCAGATCTACCCGAACGAGCGCGTCTACCACGAACAGACCGAAGCGTCGGACGATCCGCACGCCGAGCCGGCCGTGATGAAAGGAATTCGCGCCAAGGCCAAGGCGATCGGTCTCTGGAATCTCTTCCTGCCCGACGCCGAATACGGCGCCGGCCTCTCCAACCTCGACTACACACCGCTCTGTGAAGTGATGGGCCGCTCCCCGATCGCCGCGCGCGCCTTCAACTGCCAGGCGCCCGACACCGGCAACGCCGAAATCCTCGCCGAGTTCGGCACGCCCGAACAGAAGAAGCGCTGGCTCACGCCGCTGCTCGAAGGCGAGATCCGCTCGTGCTTCTCGATGACCGAACCCGAAACGTCGGGCGCCGATCCGACCGGCCTGCGCACGCTCGTCCGCCGCGACGGCGACGACTACGTCATCGACGGCCACAAATGGTTCACGTCGGGCGCGATGAACGCCGCCTTCGCCATTGTGATGGCGGTGAAGGATCCCGACGCGCCGATGCACGAGCGCGCCACGATGGTGATCGTCCCCACCGACACACCCGGCTTTCGCATCGCGCGCGCCGTCTCGGTGATGGGCCACGTCGGCGGCGGCGGCCACTGCGAGATCTACTACGAGAATTGCCGCGTGCCCGCGGCAAATCGCCTCGGTCTCGACGGCGCCGGCTTCCTGATCGCGCAAGCGAGGCTCGGCCCCGGCCGCATCCACCACTGCATGCGCGCCATCGGGATGGCCGAGCGCGGCTTCGAGATCATGTGCCGACACGCAAATGCGCGCAGCGCCTTCGGCTCGAAGCTCGGCGAAAAACAATTCGTGCAGGAATGGATCGCGACCTCGCGCATGGAGATCGACCAGGCGCGGCTGCTCACCCACTACGCCGCATGGAAGATGGACACGCACGGCAAGAAGGCCGCGCGCCAGGAAATCGCGATGATCAAGGTCGTCGCGCCCAACATGTTGATGAACGTGCTCGACCGCGTGATCCAGTGCCTGGGATCACTCGGCGTGTCGGACGACACGCCGGTTGCCGCGATGTGGCGTCACTCGCGCGCGCTGCGGCTGGCGGATGGGCCGGATGAAGTGCACAAGATGGTGATTGCAAGGCGGGAGTTGAAGCGGTTTGCGTGAGGCGTTCCGCGCAACCCGATCGATCGAAATGCGAACGACATCGAGGTGACCATGCCGAAACTCGTGCGCCCCGCTCTTTGCGAAGTCCGCACTCGTGTCTTCGACAGCGCGCGCTGGGCGGGATACCAGCCGCGCGCCGATGACATCTTCATCGCGACATACTCGAAGTGCGGCACCACCTGGATGCAGCACATCGTCAGCATGCTGGTCTTTGCGAGCCCGCTGGCGCGGCCACTCTGGGATGTGTCGCCGTGGCCCGATGCGCGCTTCGGGCCGCCGATCGACCAGCTGATGGCGACGATGGAGTCGCAGACCCATCGGCGCTTCTTGAAGAGCCACTTGCCGCTGTCGGCGCTGCCGCTCTACGAAGACGTGAAGGTTCTGCACGTTGCGCGCGACGGCCGGGACGCCTGCATGTCGCTGCACAACCATGCGCGCAACTTCACGCCGGCAGGGCTGGCGATGCTCGATTCGATCAGCCAGAACGATCCGAAGTTCGGCGACGGGTATCCGCGCGCGGCCGACGATGCCGGCGCGTTCTTTCACGATTGGATCGCCGGCAATGGGTCCGATGGAGGAGATCCCGCCGCATCGTTCTTCGGACTCGAGAATTCTTTCTGGGCAGAGCGGCGACGCGAAAATGTGCTGCTCGTCCACTACAACGATCTCAAAGCAGATCGCGACGGCGAGATGCAGCGGATCGCGCGCTTCCTCGACATCGAGATTCCCGACGCGATCTGGCCGCAGCTCGTGGAAGGCGCGAGCTTCGCTTCGATGAAGCGCGATGGCGACGCGCTGATGCCGCTCGCGCAACTGATGTGGGAGGGCGGTTCGGGGCGCTTCTTGAACAAGGGCACGAACGGTCGCTGGCACGATGTCGTCGCGAAGGAAGATCTCGCGCTCTACGACGCGCGAGTCCGCAGCGCGTTCTCG
>JANNKU010000016.1:0-18556 GCA_031396445.1 Deltaproteobacteria bacterium
GCGGCGGCGGAACTCATTCGTCCACCTCGTCGCGCGGCAGGGCGCGGCCTTCGGCGACTTCGGCGAGCGCCACGTGGACGCCGTCGAGCAATTCGTCCATCGCGCCGTCGAGGATCGCGGGCAGCTTGTGGAGCGTGACGCCTGCGCGGTGATCGGTGACACGCGATTGTGCGAAGTTGTAGGTGCGGAAGCGTTCGCTGCGCTCGCCGGTGCCGACCTGCGAGCGTCGATCCGCCGCGCGTTCTGCCGCCGCGCGCGCTTGCTCCTGCTCGAGCAGCCGCGCGCGCAGGATCTTCATCGCCTTGTTCTTGTTCTTCAGCTGCGACTTCTCGTCCTGGCACTGCACGACGAGGCCGCTCGGCAGATGCGTGATGCGCACCGCGGAATCGGTGGTGTTGACGCTCTGGCCGCCCGGCCCGCCGGCGCGCATCACGTCGATGCGCAGATCCTTCGGTTCGAGCTGCACCTCGACGTCTTCGGCTTCGGGCATCACCGCGACGGTGACGGTCGAGGTGTGGATGCGCCCTTGCGCCTCGGTGGTCGGCACGCGCTGCACGCGGTGTACGCCGCGCTCGTGCTTCAAGCGGCTGTAGACGCGATCGCCTTCGATGGCGGCGATGACTTCCTTCACGCCGCCCGAGGACGAGCTCGAGAACGACAGCGGCTCGACCTTCCAGCGACGCCCTTCGGCGTAGCGCGAGTACATGCGGAAGAGATCGCCTGCGAAGAGCGACGCCTCTTCGCCGCCAGTGCCCGCGCGAATTTCGAGGATCACGTTGCGATCGTCGTTCGGGTCGCGCGGCACGAGTAGAACCCGCAGCTCGCGCTCGACCTGCTCGATCGCCGGGTCGAGGCGCGCGATCTCTTCGCGCGCTTCCTTGCGCAGCTCGTCGTCGGCTTCCTCGAGCATCGCGCGCACGCCCGCGAGATCGAGGAGCAGCTTCTGGTAGCGGGCGCCGGCGTCGAGCAGCGGTCGCAAGCGGCCGAGTTCCTTCGCCGACTCGGCGAACTCACCCGACTTGCCCGCGAGACTCGGGTCCGCGAGTCGCTCTTCGAGGGCGCGGGCGCGGCCCTCGGACTCCTCGATGCGGCGCAGCAGCTCGGACATCGAAACCTCGAAGCGGGCTGGGCCCACGGTACTCGCGGGGCCGGTGATTCCAGAAACTCGGGGAGGGATCGAAAGGGGGGCGGACGAAGTCGGAACGAGCGGGGCGACGACCCCGCGGACCTTGGGCGGAGCTAGTGCTCCGCGTGGCGATGGACACCGCCGCGCACGGTCCGGACTTGCGCATGCCGAGAGGGATTTTCGGCGGGAAAGATCATTTTGGGGAGGTAGCGTCCGCAGCGCCGCGTAGCAACCCGCCGCAGCAAGAGGAGAATGGGGCTGAGAAAGGGGACGGTCCTCAAACTGACGGGCTGGTGACTGCAGGGAAGCACTTGGCCGAGACGTGTCCCCCGAGTCAGCACTTCGTCCGCGGCAGGACCGTCCCCTTTCTCACCTTTCTCACGAAGCGGAGCGTTCGCAGCACTTGCCTGCGTAGAGCGCGCGATCGCGCGTCAGCAGCCTGTTACGCGGGCGACTCGGGTAAGCGCAGCACCGCGCGCACGCCGGGACGGTTGTCTTCGAGACGGATCGTGCCGCCGTGCAGGCGCGCGACCGCTTCGACGAGGCTGAGTCCCAGCCCGGTTCCAGGAATCGCGCGCGACGCGTCGAGACGCACGAGGCGAGCGAGCACGCGCTCGCGCTCCGACTCGGGAATCCCCGCGCCGTGGTCCGCGACGACGATCTCGACGCCGCCGTCGCTGCGATGCGCTTCGACGCGGATCGAGTCGCCGCCGCCGCCGTACTTGAGCGCGTTGTCGATCAAGTTCGCGATCGCCTGCGCGAGCAGCTCCCGGTCGGCGACGACGCTGAGGCTCGGCTCGACGACGACATCGAGCGCCAGCCCGGCTTCTTCTGCGAGCGGCGCGTAGAGCTCGCCGACCTCGCGCACGACGACCTCGACCGGAATCGGTGTCATCGAGCGGCGCAACTCTTCGCTCTCGAGCCGCGCGAGTTGCAGCAAACCGTTGAAGGTATCGAGCAGCCGCTCGGTGTCGGTCGCGAACGCCTCGAAGATGCGTCGCGAATCGGGCGGCGTCGAAGGCGCGGCGAGCGCCGCTTCGAGGCGGCCCTTCATCCGCTGCAGCGGCGTGCGCAGGTCGTGCGCGATGTCGTTCGTCACGCCGCGCACCTGGGCGACCAGCGAATCGTTCTCGTCGAGCAGGCGGTTGAAGTGCGAAGCGAGCTCGTCGAACTCGTCGCCGGCGGGGCTGAGCGCCACGCGACCCTCTTTGCGACCGCCGAGGATCGACACGATCGTGGCGCGCATGTTCTCGACGCGGCCGAGCAGCCGGCGGCTCACCGTGAGGCCGGCGCCGATCGCGAGCAGCACCGAAAAGATCAGGCCGCCGAGCGCGATCCATTGCAACGCGGCGAGCAGCGGCGCCTCGGCGGATGCATCGCTGCCGACCAGCAGCGAGCGCCCACCATCGAGTCGCACCGACTCGAGCCGATACGAGCGGACATGCCACACATCCGCGCGTTCCACCTCCAGCGCGACGGGTCCGACGCTCGCCTCTTCGGGAATCTCTTTCGGCCACGCGCGCACATTGCCGGCGATGCGCACCGAGTGCTCTTGCGTGATCAGGTACGCGAAGCCCTGCGTGGTGGGATCGCCGGTGCGGCGACCGACTTCGCCGATCAGCGCCTCGAGGCCGCCGCCGCGCCAGGTGCCGAGCAGCGATTCGAGTTCGCTGCGCACCGCCACCTCGGAGTCGTGGCGCACGGCGGTCACCGTCGCCCAGTACACCGCGCCGATTGCGAGGGTCGCGGAGCCCGCGATCAGCGCCGTCGTCGCGAGGCCGAGGCGCGCGCGAATGCTGCTGCGCATTTCACTCCGCCCGCAGCACGTAGCCCGCGCCGCGCACGGTCTGGATCAGCGGGCTCTCCTCACCCTTGTCGATCTTCTGGCGCAGTCGGCTCACGTGCACTTCGATCACGTTGGTCTTCGGATCGAAGTGAAAATCCCAGACCGATTCGAGCAGCATCGCGCGCGTGACGACGCGGCCCGCGTTGCGCATCAGCACTTCCAGTATCTGGAACTCGCGCGCCTTCAAGTCGATCTCGCGCGCGCCGCGGCGCACGCGCCGCGAGAGCAGATCGAGTTCGAGATCGGCGACACGCAACACGGTCGCCGGCCCGGTGCCACCACTGCGACGGTGGACGATCACCTCGAGGCGCGCGAGCAGCTCGGCGAACGCGAAGGGCTTCGTCAGGTAGTCGTCGCCGCCGGCGCGCAGGCCGCGCACGCGCTCGTCCACTGCATCGAGCGCGCTGAGGATCAACACGGGTGTGTCGCGTCCGGCTTTGCGCAGCGTCTCGATCACCGAGAGCCCATCGAGCGCCGGCAACATGCGATCGACGATCAGCGCGTCGTAGCTTCCCGTCATTGCGAGGTTCAAGCCGCGCAGCCCGTCGCCCGCGTGCTCGACGCGGTGACCGGCCTGGCCGAGCGCGCCGGTCAGGTACTCGGCGGTGACGGCGTCGTCTTCGATCAGCAACACCTTCACGTCGGGCTCGCTCCCCATCCCCATCGCGCGGCCTAGGGCGCCGGATAGAGCGGCGGCAGTGCCACAGCCGTGTTCACCGGCCTTCGCACCTTGCGCGCCCGTCGCCATGCTTTGTAGAGCGCGCGGCCAGACCACGCCTCGTGCTGGGTCGAGTAGCGCACGGCCTGCAGGCGGGCGATCTCCGACGCGAGCGCCGGTTCGTTCATCCGCGCGACATCCGCACCGAGTGCGCGGCGCAGCATGCGCACCGCTTCCTCGGCGCCAGCGACATCGTTGCGGCGGCAAGCGCGGCGCAACGCGCGCTCGGCCGCGCGCCGCGACGTCGGCGACGGTGCGTCGGAGCTCGCCGTCTGCGTTCGGCGTCGCGGCGAGCGCCGCGCGACGAAGTAGCCGAGCAGGAAGACCGCGAGCGCGGCCAACGCCGCGAGCGCCGCCATCGTGCGCGTGCCCGGCTGTGACGGAAGCGCCGTGGCGAGCGGTGACGGTGTCGGCTCCGCCGCAGCGGCGATCGGCGCCGGTGCGGCGCCAGCACCCATCTTTGTGTCGCCACCGCCTGCGGCCGCGAGCACCTCGATGTTGCGCGCCGGCAACGTGGCTTTGCGCAACGCGTCGGCCTTGGTGTCCCACCACGCGATCTCGATCGCGGGCAGCGTCACGGCGCCCGCTTGCGTTGGGATCAGCGTGGTCTCGTCGATGCGCACGGTGCCGCGAACCGTCTCGGTGGTCCGCGGCGCCTCCGCGTATTGCTTCACGCCGGTGACCGCGTCACTCGGCAGCGCCGGAAGCTGCGCGGGCGACACACCATCGGCGCGCACTTCGATGCGCCGCGTGATCGGCTCGCCGACGCGCACGGACACAGCGGTCGGATCCCAGCGCTCGGTCAGCGCAACCTCACGCGCGGGCAGCCACCAGAGATTGGCGACGCCTTCCGGCCGCGGCCGAACGTGCAGCGTCAGCGGCTTCGTGCCGATCGCGACGCGCTGGCTCGCGCCGCCGAAGAAGCCTTCGAGCAGATCGCGCGGAACCGGAGCGTTCGCGAAGAACTGATCGAGCAGCGGGTTGCCGTAGCCACGTCGCCGCTGGGGCGCCGGCCGCGGCACGCGCACGCGTCCTTCGAAACGGATCGGCGCGATCACGAGATCGCCGCTCGCTTCGGGCACGATCGTGTAAGTGCGCTCGATTCCGCCGTAGCGCTTGCCGCCAATTTCTTTTTCGATCTGCTTGTCTTCGCCGATCGATTCGATCACCGCGCCGGAGATCTCGGGCGCGCTGAGCGCGCCTTCGAGAATGTCGCCGGATGCGTAGAGGCTGATGCGCAACACGACGCGTTCCTGCTCGTAGGGATCGCTCCGATCGATGTGAGCGTCGAGCAGCACCGGCTCCGCGGGAGGCTCGGGCTCCTCCACGCGCTCGGCGACGTCGCCAGCCTGCGTGCCGACGCGCACCGGCACGGGATCCGTCGCGGTGTCACCCACCGGCAGCGCCGGGATCAGCAGCTCGCCCTCGCGCCTGGCGAGGAGCGCCACGGTGTAGTCGGTGCTCTCGTCGCGCACGCCATTGACGATCGAAGCGTTGTGCGAGCGGTGGACGTCGAGCACCTCGAAATCGCGCTCGAGCGGCGCGAGGTCGGGCTTGCTCGATGCCGCGTCGCCGTGCAAGCGGATGCGCAGCGTGATCGGATCGCCCGGCGCAACTTGCGACGCGTGCACCCCCACCTCGATGTTGGGATCACTCGCGTGCACCGCGATCGGCGCGGCGCAGAACGCGATCATCGCGATGGCGACAGCCACGGTTCGGCGCGCGTTCATTGTCCATCCTCCGCACGGCGCGTGGCCTGCTTGCGCAGGTAGTCGCGCCGAATCCGTTCGCGGAGCAAACCGCCCGGGTCATCCGGCAGGCGCGCCATCCACTGCGATCGCTGCTGCTCCGCCGCGCTCGGCGGGTTCGCCGCATTTCCCTGCTCAGCGCCTTCGGGCGCTCGTTCGTTCGGATCGAGCGGCGAACCGGGCTCGGCGTCTTGCGGCGCATCAGGCTGCGCACCGTCGCCTTCGTCGGGACGCGGCTCCGCCGCTTCGCCCTTGTCCTCGCCAGGCTCGTTCGCATCGGCCTGCTGCTGCGACGGCGCGTCCTCGCCTTCGCCCGGCTTCGGCTCGCTCGCCGCATCTTCGTGTTGCTCTCCGGCATCGGCGTCGCTCTCTTCGCCCGCCTTCTGATCCGGCGCGCCGTCTTGCGGCTTCGCGTCCTCCGCATCCTGCTGCTTCGGTTCGCCCGACTCGCCTTGGGACTCGGATGATTGATCCTGCTGATCGGACTCGTCCTGCTTGGAATCCGACGACTCGTCTTTCGATTCCTGCGGCTTCGGCGGCTGCTGCTCGAGCAGCTTCTTCACGAGATCGCGGTTGAAGCGCGCATCGTCATCGCTCGGTGTCGCGGCGAGCGTGCGGTCGTAGGCGGCGACCGCCTCTTCGAGCTTTCCTGCCTTCGCGAGCGCGTTGCCGAGGTTGTAGAGCGACGCCGCATCGGGCTGCGCGGCGAGCGCCTCGGCGGCGCCGGGGAAATCGCCTGCGCGATAGCGCGCCGCCGCCTGCCACGCCGGATCCTCGAAGTGCTGCGCCGATTCGGCGAAGCGACCTTCGGCGAATGCGCGCGCGCCCTTTTGATCGGGGCGCGCGAAGATGTCGAGATCGATCGCGTGCGCGGGTGTCGCTGCGAGGTGTACGAAGAGGAGAGCGAGCAGCGCCGTCGCCCAGCCCTTGCGAAACGCGAAGGGCGCGAGCGCGAGCGGAATCCAGAGCAACCAGGCGCCCATGTCCTTCCAGTCGTCCGCCGTGATGTCGCTCTTCGTCAGCGCCGCGCCGCTCGCCAGATCCGCCGCATCGGGAGCGGCGAGCAAGAGATCGAGATCGGTGTCGTCGATCGCGAGCGCGGCGTAGTTGCCATTGCCGGCGCGCGCGAGCGCCGCGAGCGGCTCGCTCTCGTCCGCGATCGCGAGAACCGAAAGGCGCGCGCCCTGGCTGGCGGCGCTTTGCACCGCGGCTTCGGTGGCCTGCGGATCCTCGTCGGCGCCGTCGCTCACCAGCACGATGCGCGCGCCGCGCACGCCCACCGGCTCGAGCAGCCGCAGGGCTTCCTCGATGCCGCGCGACAGGTGCACGACGCGGCCCGGCATCAGCTTCGTTTCGATTTGCGGGATCGCTTCGCGCAGCACGTGCGGATCGTCGGTGATCGGTGTCACCGCGAAGGCCTCGTCGCGCACCACGACGAGCGCAACGGAACCGCTCGCGCTTCGATCGATCGCATCGAGGAGCTTGTGACGCGCGCGCGCGATCCGGCTCGGTTTCACGTCGCGCCGGTTCATCGAGTCGCCGAGGCCGAGCACGAAGACCGTGCGCGTCGGCTCGCGAAAGGTCTGCTGCGGCAGACGCTCCCAGGTGGGACCCGCGACGGCGAGCGTCGCAAGCGTCCAGCCGAATGCGAGCGGCGCGAGCAGCCAACGCGCGCCGCTGCGCGTGTCGTTCGTCACCAGATGGCGGAGCAGATGCGGATCGCAGACGCCCTCCCACGCTCCGGCACTGCGCGCGCGGCGCAGCACGCTCCAACCGATCGGGATCAGCAGCAACAGCGCCAAGAGCCACATGGGGCGCAGGAAGTGGAAGGTCTCGAGATTGAAGTTCACGACGCAATCCTCCCCGGCGCCGCAGTCGCAGCGCGCGCACCGAGCAGCGGCGCGGCCTGTGTTGCCGCACCGGTGAGTCCCAGCAGACCGGTCATTGCGAGTGCAGCGCCGAGCGGCCACGGGAAGAGCGCGCGCACCGGTCGCACCGTCGCGGGATCACCGGTCGTCGGCTCGAGCGCGTCGATCTCGCGATACACACCGACGAGACTCTCGGTGTCGTCGGCGCGGAAGTAGCGACCGCCGGTGGTGGCGGCGATCTCGCGCAGCGTCGATTCGTCAGCCACGGCGGGTCCATTCAGCGAGCGTCGCTGCGCGCGCCGGTTGCCGTTCCCATTGCCGGTGCCGACGCCGATCGTGTAGACACGAACGCCGGCCTCGCGCGCCAGTTCGGCGGCGCGCTTCGGATCGAGCACGCCCGCGTTGTTCTCGCCGTCGGAGAGCAACACCAGCACGCGATCGCCCTCCGGACGTTCGTGCAGATGCTTCACGGCGAGCCCGAGCGCGTCACCGATCGCGGTCGCCTGGCCGGCGAGACCGACTTCGCTCTCTTCGAGCAGCTTCGCCACCGTCGCGAGATCCGGTGTGAGCGGCGCCTGCAAGAATGCGCGCGTGCCGAAGAGCACGAGCCCGACGCGATCACCGGTGCGATTGAGCGTGAAGTCGCGCGCCACCGCGCGCACCACGCGGAAGCGATCGACCGCGCGACCGCCGACTTCGAAGTCCGGTGTGCGCATGCTCTCGGAGAGATCGAGCGCGAGCATCAAGTCACGTCCCTGTGTCGGCACCGCCTGCGGCGGCCCGATCCACTGCGGCTGCGCGGCGGCGACGACGAGCAGCGCCCAAGCGATCGTCTTCAACGCGACGACGAAGTAGCCGCGACGCGAGGAACCGCCGCCCTGCGCCGACGCTTCCGCGAGCGCGCGGAAGAACGGAATGCGAAGTGCCCCTCCCCGTTCGCGCGCAGCAGGAAGGAGAATGCGCGCGATCAAGGGGAGGGGCAGGGCCGCGAGGGCCCAGGGGAGCGCCATTTCGATCATGCGACCTCCCGGATCCACGACCGCGCGAAGTCGAGCCACTCGCCGGGATTCCCGGCCGCGGCGCGCTCTCCGCCATACGCGGTCTGGAACAGGTCGCGCGCGATGCGCGGCGAACGCGCCTCGCTCTTCGCATTGCTGCAGAGAAACTCGACCCACGGTTCGCCGTGCAGCGCCGCGACACCGGATCGCGTGGACGAGCGAAGCGCGACGCGGCGGATCAGCGTGGTCAGCGAAACGGCGAGCGCCACGCGCTGATCGGCCGTGCCATAGCGCGCCTCGAGCATCGCGAGTTCGCGCAGCGCGAGGCGGCGCACGCTGCGGCGATGACGGCGAAACGCCCAGACCGCCGCGACGACGGACAGCACGACGATCGCGGCCAGCAACCACCACGCCGGCGCCAGCGGCCAGAACGAGACCGCGGCGGGCAGATGGATGTCGCGCAATTGCTCGAGCGCGCTCGCCTGCTGCGGATCCACTACGCGGCTCCTGCTTTGGCAATGTGACCGCGCGCCGCCGCGAGCGCCGCGGCCGGCGCGTCGTCGGTGCGCAGCGACACGAGTTGCATGCGATGGCGCCGCGCCATCTCGTCGAGCGCATCCTTGCGCGCATCGAACTCGCGCGTGATCGCCTGCTGCCAGGCGCTGCCGCGGCCGGATGCCACGCTGCGCACTTCGCGACCGTCGCTGACGCGATAGCGGCCGGCCGGCGGCGGCGTGGATTCGAGCGGATCGAAGACATGCACCAGTGTCACCTCGGCGCGGCGCGCGAGCACGCGCAGCGCCAGCGCGAGCGCTTCGTCGTGCGCATAGAAGTCGCTGACGACGACGACGCGGCTGCCCGACCGCACGCGCGGCGCAAGCCAACGCAGCTGCGACTCGAGATCGTCCGCGAGCGCCTCCCCTTCCACCGCCGTGCCTGTGGCGAGCACGTCGAGGAAACGCAGCAGATGCCGGCGCGTTCGCGCGGGCGGCAGTTCGACGGTGGAGCCGGGTGCGAGCACGATGCCGCCCACGCGCTCGCCTTCGCCGTGCGCCTCCCACGCAAGCACGGCCGCGGCGCGCGCGGCGGCCACCGACTTGAACGCATCGCGTGTGCCGAAGCGCATCGACGGGCCGAGATCGACGACGATCCACACCGGCCGCTCGCGTTCTTCCTCGAAGAGTTTCGAGTGCGGACGCCCGGTGCGGGCCGTCACGCGCCAATCGATCGAACGCACGTCATCTCCTGCCTGGTAGGCGCGCACTTCGCTGAACTCCATGCCACGCCCGTGGAAGCGCGACGCCCGCGCGCCGCCGAACTGTGTCTTCACGCGCGCCGCGCGACCGCGCGGTGATTCGAGGCGTTCGCGCGCGAGCGCGACCAGCTCGCGCCGGCTCGCAACGACGCCCGTTTCGGGTTCCTGCGATTTCACTTCGCTCACGAGAGCGGCACCGCCGCGAGCAGCTGCGCAACGACGGCGTCGGGCGTCACGCCCTCGGCTTCGGCCTCGTAGCTCAGCAGGATGCGGTGGCGCAGCACGTCCGGCGCCACCGCGTGCACATCGTCCGGTGTCACGAAGTCGCGACCCGCGAGCCAGGCGACGGCGCGTGCGCAGCGGTCGAGCGCGATCGTGCCGCGCGGGCTCGCGCCGTAGCGGACGAGGCGTGCGAGGCCGGCGCCGTACGGCGCCGGTCGCCGCGTCGCGATCACCAGTTGCACGAGGTACTCCTCGAGCTGCGGCGCCAGATGGATCGCGAGCACTTCCTGGCGCGCAGCGAAGACCGTCTCCTGCGAGACGGCGGTGAAGGCTTCCTTGCGATGACCTTGCGCTTCGTCGCGCACCAGTTGCAGCACGCGTCGTTCGGAGACGGCGTCGGGATAGCCGACGCGCACGTGCAGCAGGAAGCGGTCGAGCTGCGCCTCGGGCAGCGGGTAGGTTCCCTCTTGCTCGATCGGATTCTGTGTCGCCATCACCAGGAAGAGCGGCGGCAACGCGAAGGTGTGACGCCCGACGGTGATCTGGCGCTCGGCCATCGCCTCGAGCAGCGCCGATTGCACCTTCGCCGGCGCGCGGTTGATCTCGTCCGCGAGCACCAGGTTCTGGAAGAGCGGGCCCCGCTCGAAGCGGAAGGTGCCCGTGTCGGGCTGGAAGATCTCGGTGCCAGTCAGGTCGGCCGGCAGCAGATCCGGCGTGAACTGGATGCGGTGGTACGCGCCTTCGAGCGCCGCGGCGAGCGTCTTGATCGCGGTGGTCTTCGCGAGACCGGGCGCGCCCTCGACGAGCATGTGGCCGTCGGCGAGCAGGCACACGAGAAGTTTTTCGACGAGATCGGGCTGGCCGATGATGCGCTCGCCGAGATGCGTGCGGAGTCGCGCGAAATCGAGTTGCGCAGCGGAACCCGGAGTCGCTGCAGACTCCGGCGTGCGGCGGATCGGAACGGGCTGCGAGGCATCCATGCGGCGTCTTCCTTCGTTCGTTGGCCGGGCGGTTCCCGGCGATCGAGTAAAGGAATAGGCGCTGCGCCTTGCGCTGGGGTGTCGCGAAGCTGAATTCGAGTTCAGGAAAGGCGGCGCGGGTGGCTCAGGCCGCGGCGCGGATGCCCTCGCCGACGATGCGCGCGTCGCAGAGTCCGAGCTGCGCGCGCAATTCTTCGATCGGTGTGCTCCACAGGCTCGGCCATTCGAGACCGAAGAGCGGCTCCGCGCGGCGACCCATTTCGTAGCCCGCAGCGAATGCATCCATTCGCTCGCGCAGCGTGGCGGGTTGGAAGAAGACGGAGTTGAAGAGCAGCAACGTGAAGAGCAGCGCGAAGAATGGCGGCGCTCCGAACTGAGCAGCGTAGAAGGCGCCGAGGCCCATCTCACCGGGAAGATCGTTGCCCCAACCGGTTACCACGTGCCAGATGTCATGCGTCGCGTACACGTTGTGCAGCAGCAGGTCCTGCGGCGTCGTGGTCGGGAAATTGACGAGGTTCGGGTTGAGATTGCGCGCGCGGCAATGCTCCGCGAACGCGCGCCCGACCGTGCCTTCGGGAAGCGCCGCGAGCGCGGCGAGATCGATCGGCGCCGCGGGCCGCATCGTGCGCACTTGGGCCGCCGTTCGCGGATCTCGCGCGAGGAACTCGTACATCGCATCGGGGCGCACGAAACGGCGCGCAAAGCGTGTTCGCAACAGGCCGAGTTCCACGATGGCGACTTCGTCGGTGTTCGCTGGATCGCGAACGCTTCGCCACAGCGCGAGCAGATAGCGGAACGGGTTGCGCAGCGGCTCACCGGAATAGGCGTAGGTCGGCTCGGCCATCGGATTCTCCTCGGGGCCAGAGGCGGCCCGCGCACGAGAGGGAACGTTGGCATTATTATGAGCGATCACTCAGATTCGCGTCTACTCGCTTTCTGCGACGAGGAGTTCCGATGGCAGCGCGATCGGCCAAGTCTCCGCGACGACGGGCAAAGCAGGAGCGCGCACATGCCACGCTCGATGCGATCCTCGAGGCGGCGGCTCGGGTTCTGGTGCGCGAGGGCTACGCCGGCGCGACCACGAATCGCATCGCCGAGGTCGCGGGTGTCAGCGTCGGCACGCTCTACCAGTACTTCGCCCACAAGAACGATGTCTTCGACGCGCTGATCCGCCGCGAAACCCTCGCGAGCCAGCGCGTGCTCGATGCCGAGCGACCCGATCCGCGCGAGGCGCTCGGCGTCACGCTGCGTCGCGTCTTCGTCGGACTCGCCGCCGTGCAGCCGCTCGGCCCCGATCTCTATCGCCAGCTCGAACACGTGCCGAACGCGCTGCTCCGCCGTCGTGTCACCCAGGGCAAGCGACACGTACTCGCGTTCCTGCGCACCTTGCTGGATGCGCACCGCGCAGAACTGCGCGTGAACGATCTCGATCTCGCCGCGCTCGTGATCCTGCACGCGACCGAGGGCATCACGATGGGCGCGAGCAAGGAACTCTTCGGCGAACGCATGGCCGACGAACTGACGACGCTCTTCACGCGCTACTTGCTGAAGATCTGAACTTCAGCGCAGTCGCTTCGCGGACTGATCATTCCTGCGGCGCGCTGTCGGCGCGAGAGGCCGCGGCGCGAATTCGCGCGAGGACCGCACGGGCGTTCGCATGCTGTGGGTCGAGCTCGACGGCGCGCGCGAAATCGCGCTCGGCCGCCGCGGTCTGACCGAGTCCCAGACGCATCTGGCCGCGCCGGAACAGAAGCTCGGGAACGTCCGGACGCAGATCCAATATTTCGTCGAGATCGGCTTGCTCGAAATCCGGGCGCTCGCGACCGACGAGCCTGCCGCCGTTCTCCAGATTCAAGCGGACGATCTCGCTCAGCCGCGTACGGTCCCAGAGTGGGCCGCGGGTCACGAGGGAAAGCCTGTCCCAGAGCTGATGGATTTCCGGATCCTCGATCTGGTTGGCGCCCGATAGGAGTGTGCGCAGGTAGCCACGCGGCAGGTTGCGGCGGAGATGGCCGGTCATCCAGTCGTCGGAGGTCGGAGGAACGCCGAGCTGCGCGCGAAAGGCGGCGTAGTCGGGGTCGGAGCGAACCGCGGGTAGCCGCGCCAACAGGGGGTCGGCGAGACCCATCAGGTCCACGACGTGAACTCCCTCGCCAGCCAGGAAACCGGTGATGCCGATCGAGATCTCGGGCAGCAGAGGAATCCGCTCGCGCCGCGCAAGCTTCCCCAGCGTGTCGAACGGCGAAGAAGGCTTCGGCCCGGTGCTGTGCTCGTTGAACAAGCCGGAACTCGAGAACGAGTAGCGCCGCGCGTCGCCGATCCCGTGCTGATCCAGAAGCGCCGTCATGTCCGCGCCAAAGTCGCGGCCCGACACCAAGGAGGGATATGGCGCCAGCGCCGCCAGCACAGCCGCAGCGGCGGCGAGCGCGATGCGAAGGAGTGGTCGCGCGGGGAGCGGCCGGAGCAACACGAGCAGGACGACCGACGCGAAGAACGGCGCGGACAAGAAGCGCCCGCTCATGAAGTCGCCACCGATACGCACCACATAGACGAGGTAGAGAAAGACGCCGAGCGCCACCGCGCGCTCGCGATCGCTGCCTCCTATCACCGAGCGGGCGATCGCCAATCCGATCACAGGCAACGTGACGGGGTCTTCGCGGAGCGAGTTCGCCAGATACTGCAGTCCATGCCCGTAGAGCGACATGGCATCCACGCCGGCACCGAGCTTGGCGAAGGCTGTATTCGGAACCGGGAACCCGTAGTAGAACGTCGCGAAGAGTTCCCATAGCGCGAGCGGCACGAAGCCGAGGGCGATCGTTCCCCACGCCTTCGCCTCGCGCCGACGCCACGCGAGGAGCAGCAAGGCCGGCGCAAGCAGCAGGATCATGTCGATGCGATTCAATGCGACGAGCCCCGCCGCGAACGAGGCGATGCGCAGCTTCCGCAGATCCGAAGGAGCGCCCAAAAGGGCGCGAAGGAAAACCGCGAGCAGTAGATGCGTGAGCGGGTTCTCGAGGCCAGAGCTCGAGAAATCGACGAATGACCGCGAGAGCAGCAGCAACCAGATCGCCAATGCGGCGGATCCGAGCGACGCACCCGGCCACGTGATCAGCCAGCCCACTGCGAGCAGCGACACGACCAGCGAGACTGCGATCGACGTGTAGAAGCTCTCATGGCTGAGCGCGAAGAACGGCGTCTCGAGCAGGAACCAGAGCGGATGCGTGAAGGCCTGCACGCGCTCGGCGACATTGAAGCGGGGTCCGAAGCCCGCCACGAAGTTCGAGATGGTTCGAAGCGTGATGTAGGCGTCGTCGCAGAGCCAGGCAGTGCGGACGAACACGACGGCGGCCGCGGCGAAAAGTCCCAGCCGCAGCCAGGCCGAGTCGATGGAGGTCGTCCGCACTGACACCGCGCGCACTATAGGGTGCGCATCTACTCGGCGGGTGCGGTGCCGCGCAAAGTCGGTTTGCGCGGCGGATCGAACTCAGGAAAGCGCGGCGCGTTCCATCCGCCCGCGGCCAAGCCCCAGCCACTGACGAGATCTGGCCAGCACGGGCTTCTCGACCAGCATGTGGATCAGCATGCCGGCGCCGACCGACACGACCATCACGACGGCGAGCATCAGCAGCGCCGAGGCCTGGGTCTGCTCGCCCGGTGTCACCCACTCGAGCGAACGGATCGCACTCATCGCACGCGTCTGAAAATAGAAGTGCACCAGGTAGATCGAATACGAGGCGTCGCCGATTCGCAGCATCAGCGTCCGCCGCTTCAGGAACGCTTCGACCCGGTCCGAGATCGAGGCAAAGAGCAACAGCGCGCTGCCCGCTCCGAAGCCGAGCGTCAACGACCCGCTCTTCCACAACTGCAGTTGTCGCTCTACCGGCAACGACAGGTAGTACCCGGCGGTGTAGGCGAAGAGGGTCGTACCGGCGGCGAGGCTGGCGATGCCGATCCAGTCCCGATGGCGCGTGACCAACCGGCTGCGCATCGCGATCAATGTGACGGAAGCGAGCAGCCCCATCATGAAGAGAATGTTGATCAGGTCGAGCCAGATCGATTCGGTGAAGGGCTGGCGATGGTTCAGCGCGATCAATCCGAACCACGCCGCGAACACGGCGACACCGAGAGTCCGCTTGACGAGAAACGCGACGAAGAGCCCGTAGAAGATCATCTCGTAGGCCAGCGTCCAGCTCACCGCGACGACGAGAGACTTGCTGGAGCTGAAGAGCAGCGCATTGGAGAAGAAATCGCTGATCTCCATGCGCCCGCTGAACACCTTTCGCCCGCCCAACAACAAGAACACGATCCAGTAGAACGGGTAGATGCGCACGATCCGCTTGAGCAGGTAACGCGGTGCCTTGCTGACGTCGTCGAGTTCACGACTGTGCGCGTGGTAGATGATCAGCCCGCTGATCACGAAGAACATGTGCACGCCAGAAGGACCGAAGTCGGTCAGGCCGAGCATCGGCTTCACGCCGAACCACCTGTCGATCAGCGCGGCTCCGTGCGAAACGGCGACCAGCAGGCATGCCACGCCACGGCACACCTGTGGCATGTAGACGATGGTGTCGCGTTTTCGAAGATCCGAGATGGGACGAAAGGCTAGGAGTTCATCGAATCGAGGAACTCGGCGTTGGAGTCGGTCGCCTTCACCTTCTCCAGCAGGAACTCCATCGAGTCCACCGGATTGAGCGGCGAGAGCACCTTGCGCAGCACATACATGCGATTCAGCGTGGTGTCGTCGAGCAGCAGTTCTTCGCGACGCGTCGCGCTCTTGTTGATGTCGATGGCGGGATAGGTGCGGCGGTCGGCGAGCTTGCGGTCGAGCACCAGTTCGCTGTTCCCCGTTCCCTTGAACTCCTCGAAGATCACTTCGTCCATCCGCGAGCCGGTTTCGATCAGCGCAGTGCCGACGATCGTCAGGCTGCCGCCTTCCTCGACGTTGCGCGCCGCGCCGAAGAAACGCTTCGGCTTGTGCATCGCATTCGAGTCCACGCCGCCCGACAGGATCTTGCCCGAATGCGGCACCACGGTGTTGTGTGCGCGCGCGAGCCGCGTGATCGAATCGAGCAGGATCACGACGTCGCGCTTGTGTTCGACGAGGCGCTTGGCCTTCTCGATCACCATGTCGGCGACCTGCACGTGCCGCGTCGCGGGCTCGTCGAAGGTGGACGAGATCACTTCGCCCTTCACGTTGCGCTGCATGTCGGTCACCTCTTCGGGCCGCTCGTCGATCAGCAGCACGATCAGGTAGACCTCGGGATGGTTCTCGGCGATCGCGTTCGCGATGTCCTTCAGGATCATCGTCTTGCCGGCCTTGGGCGGCGACGTGATCAGCGCGCGCTGTCCCTTCCCGAGCGGTGCGATCAGATCGATGATGCGGCCGGTCGCAACGCCGGGCATCTCGAGCTTGAACTTCTCTTCGGGATAGAGCGGCGTCAGGTTGTCGAAGTTGATGCGGTGGCGAAGCTGCTCGGGCGCATCGAAGTTGATCGTCTCGACCTTGAGCAGCGCGAAGTAGCGCTCGCCGTCGTTGGGCGGGCGGATCTGACCGCGAATCGAATCGCCGGTGCGCAGGCCGAAGCGGCGGATCTGCGACGGCGACACGTAGACGTCGTCAGGCCCCGCGAGGTAGCTCTCGTCGGGCGAGCGCAGGAATCCAAAGCCATCGGGCAGCGTCTCGAGCACGCCTTCGGAAAAAATCTTGCCGCGGTTGTCGGCGTTGGCTTTCAGGATCGCGAAGATCAGATCCTGCTTGCGCATGCCCGCAGCGTTCTCGACTTCGAGCGACTCGCTGAGCTCCGTCAGCTTCTCCATCGGCGTGCGCTTCAGCTCGGCGACGTCGAGGCTCTCGCCGACGCGTTCGCCATCGTCGAAAAGTTCTTCCTCCGACATCTCATCCGCGACATCGAGGATGTCCTGCGGCGATTGGCGATTGCCGCGACCGGGGCCGCTGGGGCCGCCGGGGCCGGAACCGTTGGTGCCCGATCCATTACCACCGCCGCCGCGCGATCGCCGTCGACCGCGTCGCGGACGATTGCCGCCCATGCCACCGTTATGCGTTTCACTGGTTCGGTCCATGCTCACGGGTCCTGGTCCTCGGTTGGATTGCGCGGGTATCGCGTCGTTCGCTTCGATTGGATTCGGGCTGCGGTCGATCGGGTGGATTGTGCGGGGGCTTCCCGCTGGGCTGCTCCGTCGGCGCAATGAAGGCCGGCGTGCGTGTCGCGTCCGGGGGTCGGGAGGAACTCACCTTCCGGATCGCGCTTCAGATTTGAAGGGCTTGGCTTTCGCTCTTGTTCGGAACGTCGGCCTCGTTGGTTGACCGAAATTCGCTTCGGTCCGACTTCGATCGAGGTCTCTCAGCTTCGTTCGCGGAGCTCGCTGGGACGCAGTGCGTCGAGGTCCAGGGTCGCTGCGATCAGGGAATCGAGATGCCAGCCTACAGAATCAGGAGAACGTCGAATCTCGCGGGAGGTCTGCAAATGGGCTGGTTGGCTCGAAACGAAGGCGAGCCTATGTCGGCACTCCTAGCGTGTCAAGAGCGATTGCAGCGCCGGATGTATGCACCATTACAAAATGAACGAGGCGTCCAGCGCTCACTCCATCGCGTCGAAAGCTGTGGAATCGCGCGCGATCACACGCGGTGCATGCGCCTTCGATGGTCGCAATGCGATCGCGTGCGAGTCCTGCGCGTTCGAGATCGATGCGCGCGAGGCGACCGAGATCGAGGTTCCAATGGCCGACGCGTGACGCGCGCGAGGCTTCGCCGAGCGCGTCGCGAAAGCGGGCGGCGAATGCGCCCACCACCGGCGCATCGACCTCGTAGCAGCACGCGCCGATGTGCGGCCCGATCACGGCGATCGCGCGATCCGCGTCGGGCGCGATCTCGCGCAGCGCCGCGATCGTCGCAGTGAGCACGCCGGCTGCGAGCCCGCGCCATCCCGCGTGCGCGGCGGCAACGGCTCCCGACGGCGTCGCGAGCAGCACCGGCACGCAATCTGCGGTGACGACGCCAATCGCGAGACTCGGCACGGCGCAGACGAGCGCATCGGCGTCGCTGAGCGGTGCGTCCGCCGGCTGTGTCACTTGCACGACGTCACGACCATGCACTTGTCGCACGCGAATGAGGCCCGTCGGTGCGACGCAATCACGCGTACCGAAGCCGTGCTCGACGCCCGCTGCATCGAGGAGCGGATGGCGCAGCCAGCTCATGCCGATTGCTCGCGCTGCGCGACGCGTGCGAGCGCTTCTGCGAAGTCCGGCGGCAGCGGCGCCTCGAAGCGCAGCCGCTGGCCGCTCGTCGGGTGCGTGAAGCCGAGCACCGCGGCGTGCAGCGCCGGTCGCTCGAGGCCGAATGCTTCGCCGCCGCGTCCGTACACCGGATCGCCGACGATCGGCAATCCCGTCGCCGTCAGATGCACGCGGATCTGGTGCGTGCGCCCGGTCGCCGGTCGGACCTCGAGCAGCGCGACACCGCTCTTCGCGAATCGCCGCGCGACGCACCAATGCGTCTCCGCCGCGCGCCCGCGCCGGGCGCTCACCGACATCCGCTTGCGATCGGTAGGATGGCGCCCGATCGCGCGATCGACCGACCCGCGCTCTTCGGCCGGCGCGCCGCGCACCAATGCGAGGTAGACGCGCTCGATACTGTGATCGTGGAACTGCGCAGCGAGCGAGACGTGCGCGGCATCGCGCTTCGCCGCGACCAGCACGCCCGACGTGCCGCGATCGAGTCGATGCACGATGCCCGGCCGCAGCACGCCGCCGATGCCGGCGAGATCGCGACAGTGGT
>JANNKU010000037.1:0-103312 GCA_031396445.1 Deltaproteobacteria bacterium
GCAGGCGCCGCGATGTTCGAGACGTTCGAGCACCTGGATGCCCTGGTGCACCAGCGCGTGTGACTTCGTGCCGTCGATCTGTGCAACGAAGCCGACGCCGCACGCGTCGTGTTCATGCGCCGGGTCGTAGAGTCCCTGCGCATCCGGTCGTCCCTGCTGTCGCTCCATCTGCCCTCCTCCGTGCGCGGCGGTCACGGCGAATCCTTGTGCGCGCGCTGCGGGCGGCGGCGCCGCGGCGGTGCATCGGCGGGATCGAGGGCGACGCGCGTCCGCTCCGAATGCGTCGACAGCACCACCATCGTCTCGCTGCGCGTCACGCCCTCGATGCGGCGGATCAGGTCGATCAGGCGCTCGAGCGTCTCGGTGCTCTCGGTGCGGACCTTCAGCATCAGCGTGTGCTGGCCCGTCACGTGGTGACACTCGAGCACGTCGCCTTCGGACTCGATCTCCTTCTCGAAGGGCTCGAAGGCGCTCGGGTGGCCGATCGAGACGCCGATGAAGGCCGTCACGTCCTTGCCGAGCGCGCGCGCGTCGAGCAGCGCCGTGTAGCCGCGGATCACGCCGCCGTCTTCGAGCTTCTTGATGCGCTCGACTACCGACGGCGCGGATAGACCGACTTGCTTGCCGATCTCCGCGAGCCCCTGCTTGCAGTTCTGCTGCAACGCGTCGAGGATCGCGACGTCGGTGGCGTCGAGATCAGGCGGAGTTGGCCTGTCAGACCTATCGAATTTCATTAGTTAAGTGACCTTCTAGGCCTAATTTTTAGAGGATTGGCCCCGGATCTGCAACGATTCCATTGGCCGGAACACGGCTTGCTCGCGCTGGATTCGGCTCGGCTGCGTTCGCGAGCGCTCTCTAGAGGCATCTCGCTGATCTTCTCTTCAGGATGCAGGTCTTCGGAGACCATCCGAAAGCAGTCGCCGCGGCGAGCCTGGGCGCGACCCAGATCGTTCCCTGGGAGGTATTCGCTGCGAGGGATCCTTCGCGTGTCTGCGCCGCAGGCCAAGCAACCCTGTGTGCGCAATCTGCTAGAACGACGAAGTGTCGTACTGTTGTCGGCTCTGTTGTGGGGTATGCCAGCGGGACCTCGAGCGAGGAGTCCGCGCGAGTCGCCGACTGCGAGGCGGGACAAGGAAGCTCTCATGCGGCCGATCGGGGTCCTGCTGATCGCTGCAACGATGGCGATTGGCGTTGTGCCCGCCACCTCACGCGCGAAGTGCGACGTCAACCGTGACTCGCTCGAAGACATCCTGATATTCAATCCAGCCTTTGGGCGGGTCCAGACTTGGAACGGGGCTGCCGTCGTGCAATCGGGCTTCTTCGGGATTGGGCCCGGGGGTTACGGATTCTTCTGGCCCATCTGCGGAGACGTCGATGGCGACGGCGCATCGGATGTCGTCTGGAATGGCTACGGAGCGACCCGAATCGATCTGATGGACGGCGTGACGCCCAAAAGCCGAGTCTTCCTCGGCGACGGAGGCGGTTACTTCGACGTCCGCTTCGTCGCGGATCTTGATGGGGACGGACGCGCCGAACTGATCGAAGACACCTACACCGATATCCGCATTACGAAGCTCAATGCATCCGCAACGATGATCGACTCTCAGCAGTACATCGGTGGTGGCGGCGATGCGTTCAAACTCGCCGCAATCGGCGATCTCGACGGCAACGGCCTCGGCGACCTCGTCTGGAGCGGCGTAAAGGTCGGCATCACCCGGATCGACATGAACCCACTCGGCGACAGCGAACGGTTCTTCATTGCGGGGGAGAGAGGTTTGGTCGCCGGAGTCGGCGACCTGGATGGGGACGGCAACGACGACCTCGTCGTGAATGAAGCGCGTCGAATCCGGATCAGTCTGATGGACGGCGGGACGGTCCTCCAGACTGGCTTCCTCGACAACGGCCGCGGCGAGTTCCCAGCGCTGGAACTCGCCGATCTCAATGGAGACGCCCGCCTCGACCTGGTCTGTGCGCTCCCGTACGCGCCGAATTGGCAGCTGACAGACGGCTACTACAGGCCGCACGCTGGGCCTTATCTCCCGCGGCTTCGTCTCGATTTGATGAATGGTGTCGCGAGCGTCGAGAGCGCGCTGTTCGCCACTCCCGCCAGTGGACAATTTCGCTTCGCACGCGCGGTCGACATCAGCGGAGACGGGAAGGCGGACCTGCTATTCGACGGGCCGACGACGCTCCGCTTCGATCGCATGAACGGCACGTCTTCCACTGGATCGTTCTACGTGCCGAGCGGCGGCGCCTCGTTTGGCTACACCAAACCGTAAGCGGATCGACCCGGTCGCGTGATCTACCAGCAGCGGGAGTCCACGAGCGCGCGCATCCGGTCGGGGCGGTTGGTGAAGATGCCGTCCACGCCCAGATCGAGCAGGCGTCGCATCTCCGCTTCGTCGTCGACGGTGAAGACGTGGACCGCGAGCCCCTCGGCATGCGCGGCTTGGACCAACGCGGCCGTCACGAGCGACACCTCGGGGTTGATCGCCTCTGCGCCGAGTGCGCGTGCGCGTTCGAAGATCCGCAGCGGATAGCTCGCGGAGATCAGCAGGCCGATGCGCGCCGCCGCTTCCTGGTGGCGCAGGCGCGCGAGCACCGAATCGTAGAACGATGACCACAGCGTGCGCGCGAGCAAGCCGCGCGATTGCACGGCATCGAGCGCCTGCGCCTCCATGCCTTCGTAGTCGGCATGGACCGCGCGCTTCAATTCGAGGTTGAAAGGGATCTGCGCGCCGAAACCGTCGAGGACCTCGTCGAGCAGCGGAACGCGTTCGCCGTCGCCCGCGTCGAGCGCGCGGATCGCGGCGAGCGATGCGCCCGCGATCTCGCCGACACCGCCGAGTCCTGCGAGTTCTTCGTCGTGCGTGATCACGACGACGCCATCCTGGGTGCGGTGCAGATCCGTCTCGATCATGTCGGCGCGCTGCGCGACGGCGAGCGCAAACGCCGGCAGTGTGTTCTGCGGCCGGTACGCGGATGCGCCGCGATGCGCGATCACCAGCGGCTTGCTCACGGCCGTTCCCCGCTCACGGTTGTTCCCAGTTCACGGTTGTTCCCAGTTTCGCGATCGTTCGACGGCGCGCTTCCAGCCGGCGTAGAGCGCATCGCGTTGCGCCGTGTCGGCGCCCGGCGCGAAGAGCGTCGAGCCCTGCGTCGTGACCGACTTCAGTTCGTTGCGGTCGCGCCAGAAGCCGACCGCGAGTCCCGCGAGCGCGGCCGCACCGAATGCGGTGACTTCGAGCATGCCCGGCCGCTCGACTGGCACGCCGAGCACGTCGGCCTGCATCTGCATCAGGAAATCATTGCGACACGCGCCGCCATCGACGCGCAAAACGTCGAGCGGGATGCCTGCGTCGGTAGCCATGCACTCGACTACATCACGCGTCTGGAACGCGATCGACTCGAGCGTTGCGCGGATCACGTGCTCGCGCGTCGTGCCGCGCGTCAGCCCGACGATCGTGCCGCGCGCGTTCTCGTCCCAGTACGGCGCGCCGAGACCGACGAACGCCGGCACCATGTACACGCCGCCGCTGTCTTCGACCTTGCGCGCGGCCGCTTCGGATTCCGCTGCGTCGTCGATCAGGTGCAGACCGTCGCGCAACCACTGCACGGCGGCGCCGGCGACGAAGACGCTGCCTTCGAGCGCGTACTCGACCACGCCACCGACGCCCCACGCGATCGTCGTCAGCAGCCCCGTCGTCGATGGTTTCGGCTTGGCGCCGGTGTGGAGCAGCAGGAAGCAGCCGGTGCCGTAGGTGTTCTTCGCGCGACCCGCCTCGAAGCAACCCTGCCCGAAGAGCGCGGCCTGTTGATCGCCCGCCATGCCGGCAATCGGAATCGCGCGGCCGAACCACTCTGGATCCGTCTCGCCAAAGATCCCGCTCGATTCCTGCACCGTCGGCAAGATCTCGCGCGGCACGCGCAACGCGTCGAGCAGCAACGGATTCCACTCGCGTTCGTGGATGTCGTAGAGCATCGTGCGCGACGCGTTCGAGTACTCGGTCGCGTGTACGCGGCCCTTCGTGAGCTTGTGCAACAGAAACGCGTCGATCGTGCCGAACGCCAGCTCGCCGCGTTCGGCGCGAAGTTGCGCTCCCGGCACCGCGTCGAGAATGAAACGCACTTTGGTGCCGGAGAAGTACGCGTCGACGACCAGTCCTGTGCGCGCGCGCACTTCGGGTTCGAGCCCGTCGGCGCGCAAGCGCTCGCAGATCGGCGCGGTCTGGCGCGACTGCCAGACGATCGCGCGGTGGATCGGCTCACCGCTCGCGCGATCCCATACCACCGTCGTCTCGCGCTGGTTGGTGATGCCGATCGCCGCGACGTCCGCGGCGCTCGTCTTCGTCTTCGCGAGCACGCCGCGTGCCGCGCGCAGTTGGCTGTCCCAGATTTCCGCGGGGTCGTGCTCCACCCAGCCGGGCTTCGGGAAATGCTGCGGGAACTCGTGTTGCTCGGACGCCACCACGGCGCCGTCGCGATCGAAAAGAATGGCGCGCGACGAGGTCGTGCCCTGATCGAGCGCCAGCACATAGCGACTCACGCGGCGCTTCCTTCCGTCTCGAAGAGCGCATCGACGAATTCCTCGGCATGGAAGTCGCGCAGATCGTCCACCGTCTCGCCGACGCCGACGTAGCGCACGGGAATGCCGAACTCGTCCGCGAGTCCCACCAGCACGCCGCCCTTCGCGGTGCCATCCAGTTTGGTGAGCACGAGGCCGGTGACGCCCGCGGCTTCCGTGAAGATGCGCGCCTGCGAGATCGCGTTCTGACCGGTATTTGCGTCGAGCACCAGCAGCACCTCGTGCGGCGCGCCCGGCACATCGCGTCCGATCACGCGCACGATCTTCTTCAATTCCTCGATCAGCGGCGCCTTCGTCTGCAGACGTCCGGCGGTGTCGATGATCGCCACGTCGCAGCCGCGCGCGAGCGCAGCCTTCACGGTGTCGAACGCGACCGCCGCGGGATCACTGCCCGCCTGCCCTTTCACGACCTCGCAACCGACGCGCTCGGCCCAGACTTCGAGCTGCTCGATGGCGGCGGCGCGGAAGGTGTCGCCCGCGCCCATCACGACGCGCTGACCGGCGGCCTGGTAGCGACCCGCGAGCTTGCCGATCGTCGTCGTCTTGCCCGAGCCGTTGACGCCGAGCACCAACACGACGTGCGGTTTGGACTCGGCGACCTTCGGCGACACCTCGACGCGTCGCAGCTTTTCGAGCATCGCTTCGCGCAGCACCTGGCGCAGCTGGTTCGCGTCGCCGCCGCTCGCGCGGCTGCGCACCGATTCGAGCAGGCTCGCTGCCGTCTTCACGCCGAGGTCGGCGCTGAAGAGCAGCGCCTCGAGCTCCTCGAGCACGTCGCCATCGACTTTGCGCGCACCGACCAGCGCGCCGAGTTTCCCGATGAATGCGGAGCGCGTGCGCGCCAGGCGATCGAAGAGGCGGACCTTCGGCTTCGGCGGCTCGACCCGCGGCGCAGGCTCGGGCGCAAGCTCCGGCGCGAGAATCGGCGGCGCGGGAACCGCAACGACAGGCGGCGGCGCAGTCAGCGCGGGTTTCGGCGCAGGCTTCGGCGCAGTCGCGGGCTCGGCGCGCACGGCAACCGGCTCGGGCGCGCGCCGCGGCTCGAGCTTCGGAATCGCGAGCGGCGCAGGCTGGGGAGCGACGGCCGCAGGTGCGCGTTCAGGCGCGGGCTTCGCCGCCGGCGCGGCGATGCGCCGCACCACTACCACCACCGCGACGATCAACCACGGAACAGCGAGTGCCGCGCCAACCGCCGCGTCGGGGTGAGCGGCGATCCAGGCAAAGAGCGGAGCGAGCCAGCCAGCGATCTGCGTCATGGGCGGAGGAGCATACCCGCGAGATCAATTCGTGACAGCGCGCCTCAGGCGTCGCGGAGTTGCACGGAGACGATCTTCGAGACGCCGCGGTCTTCCATCGTGACGCCGTAGAGCACGTCGGCGATTTCGATCGTCGATTTGTTGTGCGTGATGACCAGGAACTGCGAGTCGACTGCCATCTCGCGGACGATCTCGTTGAAGCGGCCGACGTTGGCGTCGTCGAGCGCGGCGTCCACTTCGTCGAGCAGGAAGAACGGCGACGGGTGTACCTGGAAGAGCGAGACGAGCAGCGCGAGCGCCGTCATCGTCTTCTCGCCGCCCGAGAGCAGGATCACGCTCTGCAGTTTCTTGCCGGGCGGTTGCGCCATGATTTCGACGCCGGCTTCGAGCACATCGTCGGTCTCGGTCAGCGAGAGGCTCGCCTTGCCGCCGCCGAAGAGGCGCGGGAAGTTGAGCTGGAAGCGCTCGTTCACCGCGTCGAAGGTTTCCTTGAAGCGCTTGCGGCTGGCGCGGTTGATGCGCGTGATCGCTTCGCGCAGCGATTCGACGGTGCTCTCGAGATCCGTCTTCTGCTCGTCGAGGAAGCGCACACGCTCGCCGATCTCTTCGTGCTCTTCGATCGCGCCCATGTGCACGTCGCCGAAGCCTTCGACGCGGCGACGCAGTTCGATGGTGTGGCGCTCGCGATCTTCGCGCGGCCGCTCCAGCCATTCGGTGTCGGAGCTGCGCAACACCAGCGCTTCGGCGTCGTCGCCCTCGCCCGCTTCGCTCCCCTCTTCCGCTTCCTCACCGAAGGATTGCGACACCGCCACGACGTCACCGGCCACCGGCGGCGTCCAGCTCGCGATCTCGACCTTCCAGCGCTCGCGCACGCGATCGTCGAGTTGCACGACGCGCAGTTCGCGATCGCGAATCTCCAGCTCGCCGGTCTGCAGCCGCTCGCGACGCGCCATGCACTCGGCGCGGAGCTGGCGGCCTTCCTCTTCGCGCTCGCGAACGGAGGCGGCGGTGCGCTCGTACTCGTCGCGCGCGGCGTCGGCGTCTTGCCGCGCGCGCTCTTCGTCGCTGAGCTTCGCGACGAGCTGTTCGCGCGCAACCGCGCTCGACTCGGCCAGCGCGCTGCGCCGCGCTTCGATCTCTTCGATCTCGCGCTCGCGTCGCGCAATCCACTGCTGCGACTCTTCCGCTGCCGCCGCTGCGCGCGCGCGAACTTCCGCCAGCCGATCGCGCTTCTCGGCGCGCGCCGCGTGGGCGACACGGCGTTCGGTCAGCGTCGCGTCGTTGCGCGCCAATTCGCGCGACGCTTCGCCGATGCGCAGCGACAGCGCGTCGAGTTCGCGCTGGCAGCTCGCGCGCGACGTGCGCAGCTCTTCGAGGCGAAGGACGAGCGTGCCGATCTCGACTTCGAGCGTCTCGGATTCGGCGACCCACTCCGAGCGCTCGGACACGCGCCCTTCGTGGGCTTCGAAGGTCGACTTCGCGCGCTCGCGGGCGCGTTCGAGATCTTTCTCGTGGTTCGCAACGGCGAGCGCCGCCGTGTGATGGCGATTGCGCAAGTTGTCGAGCTCGTCGGCCGCGCGCGCCGCGGCGGTGTCACTCTCTTCGTGCTCCATCACCGCGAGCCCGAGGTGCGCGGCAAGCGTCTCGACTTCGGACTCCAGCTCGCGCACTTCGCGCGCACGGGCGAGCAGGCCGGTGCCGCCGCCGCTGCCGCCGCGCAGCACGCCGTCGGAACCGAGCACGTCGCCAGCCGGTGTCACGAAGGTCGCCGGTGTGCGACCGCCGCCGTAGACCTTCGCGACCTCGGCGAGATCGCCGACCAGGTTCACGTCGCCGAGCAGCGCGCGCGCGACGCCATCGAAGCCGGGCCTGACGCGAACGCGCGAGAGCAGCGGTTCGCCGAGCGGAACGAAGCCGGTGCGCAGCGGCTCATCGGGCCGCTCGACCACCAGCACCGCGCGCCCGGCATCGCCGCTGCGCAGCCGATCGATCGCCGCGAGGGCGCCGTCGAGCCCCGTCGCCACCAGCGCTTCGGCACGCTCCACGAGCACCGCTTCGACCGCGCGCTCGACATCGGCGTCGGCTTCGAGCACATCGCGCACCAGCGCGCGCAGGCCGTGCGCGTTGCGCATCGACTCGGTTTGTTCGAGCAGATGGCGCGTGCCCTCGCCGACGTCCTCGGCGCGCGACAGCACCTCACGCAGCGACGCGAGCCGCGCCGCGCGCTTCTCGTGGTGTTCGCGCTCGCTGCGGAGTTGCTCTGCGAGACCCTTCGCCCGCGCGACGGCGCGTTCATGACCGTCGATCGCATCGCGCATCGCGTTCATCAGCCGATCGCGCTCCGCGAGCAGATTGTTCAGCCCTTCTTCGAGGCGTCGCTGTTCGGCGTCGGCGCGACTCGCCTCGCTCTGCTGCACTTCGATCGCTTCGTCGGCGTTGCGCAAGCGGCGCGCGATCTCCTCGCGGCGCTGCTCGGCGGCCGCGCTGCGATCTTCGGCGCGCGCGATGCCAGTGAGCGCATCGACGAGGCGCGGATTCACCGCCTCGCGCTCGGCTTCGAGCTGGCGCAGCGCTGTCGCCGACGCCGCAACCTGCGCTTCGAGAGCAACCACCGCCTCGCGCTCCGCACCGACCACCGCTTCGACCTGCGCCAGCTCGTCCGTGGCGCTCCGCTCCTCGGCGCGCGCGGCGGCGAAGTTCTCGCGCAATCGCGCCAGCTCTTCCTCGCGCGCAACGCGCGTCTCGGCGAGCGTCGCGCGCTCGCGGTCTTCGTACTCGATGCGGCTCTCGAGGAGTTTGATTTCGGAGCGCAGCGCGAAAAGCATCTCGCTGCCGGCGACGACGGCGCGCTCGCGTTCGGAGAGCTCGAGGCGCAGCCGTTCGAGATCGGCTTCGCGCGCCGCGAGATTCGTCTCGGCGGCGGCGAGCTCATCGCGCTGCACGTCGAGTTGATGGCGCGTCTCAGCGATCTCCGTTTCGAGCGTGCGGCGGTCTTCCGCCGCGATCGACAGCTCGAGTAGCCGCAGCCGCTCTTGCAAGCGCTTGAAGCGCGCGGCCTTCTTCGCCTGGCGCTCCAGCGTCGCGATCTGGCGGCGCAACTCGCCGAGCACGTCGGTCACGCGCACCAGGTTCTGCTCGGTGGCGCTCAGCTTGAGTTCAGCTTCGCGGCGGCGCGCCTTGTACTTGCCGATGCCGGCGGCTTCTTCGAGCAGCGCGCGGCGATCCTCGGGCTTCGCCGACACGATGCCCGCGATCTGTCCCTGCTCCACGATCGTGTAGCCGCGCGTGCCGATGCCCGTGTCGCGGAAGAAATCGAGCACATCACGCAGCCTGCACTGCGTCTTGTTGATCAGATACTCGGAGCTGCCGTCCCGGTAGAGGCGCCGCGCGATCTGGATCTCGGTGAAGCCGGCGAACTCGGCCGGCGCGCGGCCGTCCGTGTTGTCGAAGGTGATCGCCACCTCGGCCATGCCCACCGCGGGGCGCGCCTCGGAGCCGGCGAAGATGATGTCGTCCATCGACTTGCCGCGCAGATGGCGCGGCGACTGCTCTCCCATCGCCCAGCGCATCGCATCGACGACGTTCGACTTGCCGCAGCCGTTGGGTCCGACGATGCCGGTGATGCCCGGCTTGAACGCCAGCACGGCGCGGTCTACGAACGACTTGAAGCCCGAGATCTGCAGGGACTTGATGCGCAAGCGCACCTCGGGACCGGGTCGTACTGGTGGAGGGGCCAGCGGGCCAGGTCGGGGTTGGGGGGTCGCAGCTTTGTCGGAAGTCCGAGGGGGGCTCGGTCGCCTCTTGTTACCACCGGGGGCGCGGGGTTGGCAAGGGCGAATGACGGGCCGATGAAGGCAAACGCTGATCTACGCGATGGCGCGCGCCGGCTCCTCGCTGCGCTCGAACTGCAGCTGGTAGAGCCGCCAATACGCGCCGCGCTTCGCGAGCAGTTGTTCGTGGCTGCCGGTCTCGACGATGCGACCGTGGTGCAACACATGGATGCGGTCCACGTCCTGGATCGTCGAGAGTCGATGCGCGATCACGATCGAGGTGCGATCCGCCATCAGCGCGTGGATGCCGTGCTGCACCAGCTCCTCGGTCTCCGGATCGACGGAGCTGGTCGCTTCGTCGAGCACCAGCACGTCGCCGCCGTGGGCGAGAGCGCGCGCGAACGAGAGAAGCTGGCGCTGGCCGCCCGAGAGATCGCTGCCGCGCTCGCGCAATACGGTGTCGTAGCCTTGCGGGAGCTTCTCGATGAAGCGATGCGCCTCGACTGCGCGCGCGGCGCGTTCGATCTGCGCGGGCGTCACGTCGTCGCGCTCGAGGCCGATGTTCGATGCGATCGTGCCGCTGAAGAGGAAGACGTCCTGCAGCACCATCGCGACGCGCTGGCGCAGCTCGCGCTGCGGCAACTCGCGCAGATCGACGCCGTCGAGGCGGATCGCGCCGCGATTCACTTCGTAGAGGCGCGTCAGCACTTTGATGATCGAGGTCTTTCCCGCGCCGGTGGAACCGACCAGCGCGACCTTCTCACCCGGCGCGACGCGGAACGAGACGTCCTTGAGGATCCAGTCCTCGTTCTGGTAGGCGAACCAGACGTTCTCGAAGACGACTTCGCCGCGCGCGGATCGAGGCGTCACGATGCGCGGGCTTTGATCGGTCTCCGGCTCTGCTGCCTGATCCTGGATCGCCGGCTCGGTGTCGAAGAGTTGGAAGATGCGCTCGGTGCTGGCCATCGCGGATTGCATCACCGAGTACTTCGCCGAGAGATCGCGCAGCGGCATGAAGAAGCGGCGCATCCAGTCGATGAAGACGTAGAGCGTGCCGGCGGTCGCGAAGCCGGCGCCGTAGCCGACGATCACCGCGACCGAGATGCCGCCCGCGATTTCGACTGCCGCGAAGAGCGCCGCGTCGTAGCGGATCGAGTCGATCCACGCGTCGCGGTGTTCGGCGTTCATCTCCTCGAATTCGCGCTGGTTGCGCGCTTCGCGCGTGAAGAGCTGCACCACCTTCATGCCGGTGACGGTCTCTTGCAAGGTCGCGTTGATGCGCGCGATGCGGACGCGCACTTTGCGGAATGCGTCGCGAATGCCGCGCCGGAAGAGTACGGCCGCGGCGGCGAGGATCGGCACCACCAGGAACGACACCAGCGCGAGACGCGGCGCCAGCAGGAAGAGCACCACCATGAAGCCGATCATCTTCGCGACGTCGGTCACCAGCGCGACGATGCCGGACGAGAACATCTCCGCGATGTTCTCGACGTCGTTGGTGGCGCGCGTGACGAGACGCCCGACCGGATAGCGATCGAAGAAGCCGAGGTGGAGCTTCTGGATGTGCGCAAAGACCTCGCGGCGCAGGTCGCGCATCGCGGCCTGCCCCGTCAGCGACATCAGCACCGCGTTCGCGAACTGGAAGCCTGCGCTCGTTAGCATCGCGACCAGGTACAGCGCGGCAAGCCACGCGAGCGGCGACATGCCGAGGTGCGGCTCGAAGAGGAACTCGAAGCGCGCGGGCGCGTGCGGCACCACGCCCGCGACACCGGCGGCCGGACCGACCACGCGATCGAGTCCGTTCTTGATGATCCACGCTGGCGCCAGCTCCAGCGCGAACATCGGCACCACCATCGCGATGGTGGCGACCACCTGCCATCGGTACGGGGAGACATAGCGCCACAGCCGCCGAAACAGGTGCGTGTCGTACGCCTTGCCGAGGGCTTCTTCTTCCTGGAACGCGGCGCTCATGCGGCTCCCTCGCGTTCCAACTCGTCTTCCAATTCCTGATCGTGGGCGAGGCGCGCGTAGAGGCCGCCGTTCTGCAGCAGCGCCTCGTGGTTACCGAGTTCGACCACGCGCCCTTCGTCGAGCACGACGACCTGATCGGCGTCGCGCACGCTCGCGACGCGGTGCGAGATCACGATCACCGTGCGACCCGCGAAGACTTCGCGCAGATTGCGGCGGATCGCGGACTCGGTTTCGGTATCGACGCTCGAGAGTGTGTCGTCGAGAATCAGGATGCTCGGCCGCAGCGCGAGCGCGCGCGCCAGTGCCGTGCGCTGGCGCTGGCCGCCCGACAGCATCACGCCGCGTTCGCCGACCAGCGTGTCGTAGCCGTCGGGCAGCTCGGCGACGTCCTTCGCGAGCTGCGCGCGCTCGGCGGCTTCGCGGATCCGCGTGATGTCGGCGTCGGGAAGTCCGTACGCGACGTTGTCGCCGAGCGACATCGAGAACAGGAAGGCGTCCTGCGGAACCATCGCGATATGCGATCGCAGCGTGCGCAGCGGAATCCGGTTGATGTCGACGCCATCGAGAAAGAGCTGACCGGTCGGCACTTCGAAGAGGCGCGGGATCAGCGACGCGAGCGTCGTTTTGCCGGAACCGATCGGGCCGACGACGCCGAGCACCGAGCCCGCAGGCACGTGCAGCGAGACACCGCGAAGTGCCGGCTCGCGACCCGCGTCGTAGCGGAACGACAGATCGCGGAACTCGATCTCGCCGCGCAGCACCTCGACCGGCGCGGCGTCGGGCCGATCCGCGATCGACGGCGCCGTCGAGAGCACCGCGTCAATGCGCTGCATCGCGGCACGGCCGCGCTGCAAGAGCGCGAACACCCAGCCCATGATGAACGTCGGGAACGTCAGCTCGTAGATGAACATCGCGAACGAGAAGAACTCCGACATCTGCATCTTGCCCTGCTCGATGAACGTTCCGCCCACCCACAGCACGATCCACATCGCGAACGCCGGCAGCATCATCGTGATCGCGGGCATCGACGCGTTGACGCGCACCAGCCCGAGCTGCGCGCGGTAGAGCGCTTCGTTGGCGACGTCGAAGCGCTCCGCCATCGCCGGCTCCATCGCGTAGGTCTTCACGACCGAGACGCCAGCGATCGATTCCTGCAACTGGTTCGACAGCGCCGCGAGACCTTCCTGCACATCGAGATTCGAGCGATGCATGTTGCGACCGAAGCCGCGCGCGACGAACAAGAAGAGCGGGTACGGCACCAGCACCAGCAGCGCGAGCGTCGAGTTCAGCGAGAACATCGCGGTGATCACGAATGCGAAGAGCACGGGCGTCTGCAGCAGCGAGAGCGCGCCGGGGCCGAGCATCAATCGAACGGACCCGAGATCGTTCACGCAGCGGCTCATCAGATCGCCGGTGCGCCAGCGCTGGAAGAACGACTGCGGCAAGCGCTGCAAGTGCGCGAACAAGTCGTTGCGGATCTCGTATTCGATCTCGCGCGCGAGATTGAAAAGCGCCGTGCGCGAGATGTAGCGGAGCGCGCCGCGCGCCAAAGTCGCGACCGCGAGCCAGCCGCAGCGCCGCAACACTTCGCGCTGTCCGAGGCCCTGCTCGACGCCGGCCATCGCCCAGCCGACCAGCATCGGCACCGCCGTGAAGCCGGCCGCGTAGCCCAAGGTCACGACGCCGCCGAGCGCGTAGCGAACGCGATTGCGCCACGCGTAGCCCATCAAGCGCGACCAGGCGCGGCGCTCTGCGTCGTCGGCTGCGGCTTGCGCCGGTGCGGTCGCGGCGCTCATCCGCGCACCCAGCGCGCGATGCGGGCGCGATCGACGCCGAGTCGCCACGCGGCGAGCGCGATCGTGTGCCGCGCCCAGGTGCGCAGCGCGCCGTGCTTCTGATAGCGGCGCGCGGAAGTGGCGATCGCGAGCGGCAGCAAAGCGAGGCGACCGTGGCGGCGCAGATCGCGCGCGAGATCGAGATCTTCGGCGATCGGCACCTGCGCGATGCCGCCGATGGCTTCGAGTGCGGTGCGCCGCGCGAAGATCGCCTGATCGCCGTACGGCAATCCCGCCCACGCGGCGCGGCGCTGCGCGCCCCACTCGATGAAGCGCATTGCAAACGTACGCTCGTCGAAGCGCAGCCGGAACGCACCGCCGACGACGCGCGGATCCCCGAGCGCGTTGCGCACCGCGTCGGCCCAGCCGAGCGGGAGACGCGTGTCTGCGTGCAGGAAGAGAACCACCTCGGCTCCGGTCGCGCGCCAACCCAGATCGAGCTGTCGAGCTCGACCGCGGGGTGATAGGAGTACTTGGCTACCGACAGCCCGGGCGCGATCGGCGGTCCGATCGAGACTGCCGCCGTCGACGACGACGATTTCGTCGGCGGTTCGTGCGCTCACAATGGCAGCCTCGACCGTCTCCGCTTCGTCGAGCGTCGGGATCACCACTGCGATCCGCACTGGCCGACCTTAGCAGCATCCCCGTACGCTTGACTCCAGACCCTCCGCTTCTCTACCTGTTCGTCGTGTCGACCCCCGACGATCCCGATCGCCCCGCAGATCACGCTGATCCGGCAGTGGCCCCGAGCGCCCCGAGCTATGCGCGGGCCGGCGTCGATCTCGATCACGACGAGGGCTTCGTCGCCGAGATCGCGCGCATTGCGCGCACCACGTTCCGGCCCGAAGTGCTGTCGGGCGTCGGCGGCTTCGCGGGTCTCTTCAAGACGCCCGACCGCTATCGCGACCCGATCCTCGTCGCGAGCAATGACGGCGTCGGCACCAAACTCAAACTGGCTTCGCAGCTCGGTCGCTACGACACCGTCGGCATCGACTGCGTCGCGATGGTCGTGAACGATCTCGTCGTGCAAGGCGCCGAACCGCTGGTGTTCCTCGACTACGTCGCGATGGGTCGCCTCGACACCAAGATCGCGGCGGATGCGCTGCGCGGCATTGCGGAGGGCTGTCGTCGCGCGGGCTGCGCGCTGCTCGGCGGCGAGACGGCGACGATGCCCGACATGTACGCCGAGGGCGACATCGAACTCGTCGGCTTCGGCGTCGGCGTGGTCGAACGCGACAAGGTGATCGACGGCTCGACGATCAGCGACGGCGACGTGCTGATCGGCATCGGCAGCAGCGGCGTCCACAGCAACGGCTTCTCGCTGGTGCGGCGCGTGCTCGAGCAGGGCATGCGCGCCGGCTCGGTCGATCTGTGGGCGGAAGTGGAAGAACTGAACGGTTCGCTCGCGAGCGTGCTGCTCGCGCCGACCAAGATCTACGTGAAGCCCGTCCTGAACTTGATCCGCGACTTCGTGATCAAGGGCATCGTGCACATCACCGGCGGCGGATTCGACGGCAACGTGCCGCGTGTGTTGCCGCAGACCGTGCGCGCCCGCATCGATCTCGGTTCGTGGCCGCGCTCGCCGATCTTCGACTGGCTCCAGAGTCACGGCGAGATCGCAGACACCGAGATGTTGCGCGTCTTCAACTGCGGCATCGGCATGATCCTCGTCGTCCAGCCCGATCAGGCGGACGAAGTGATGGAGCGTCTGCAGGGCCTCGGCGAGCGCGCCTACCGGATCGGCGCGATCGAGCGCCGTCAGCCGGAAGAAGCACCGGTCCGCTACGTCCGCGTGCGGCGTCCCGTTTAGGAATGCGAAGCGTCGCGATCTCCGGCACGCGATCGCGAACGCGGGCGCGCCGATGGGATGTCGTGGTGCTCGGTTCGTCGTTGCCGGGCTTGATCGCCGCGGTGCGACTCGCGATGGGACGCTTGCGCGTGTTGATCGTCGAAGAGGAAGCCGCCGCGCGGCAGCCCGCGACGGTGCGCGAACCGTTCTTTCTCGCAGGCAGCGGTTCCGGCGGCGTGCTCGACGCATGTCTGCGTGTGCTGGCGCTGCCGCTGATCGATCGCCGCCGGCTCGCCTCGGAATCGCTCGCATACCAGGTGGTGATGCCGGATGCGCGCGTCGATGTCGCATCGCCCGCGCGCACCGCGGAAGAACTCGTCGCGTGGGGACTCGCGAAGCCCGACGTTGCGCGCGGTCTCGTGCGCGGTTTGACGGAAGCCGCCGCGGGCGAGCGCGAGGCGCTGCTCGATTCGCCGGTGGTGCGCGCGTCGCGTGCCGCCGCCGGACTCGGCCGCTCCGCGGCGCCGCGCATCGCGCGACACGCGCGCGGCTTGCCGGGCGAAGTGAGTCAGCCGCCGGACTCGCTGGCGCCGTGGATCGAAGCGCAGGTGCGCGCGCTGGTGAACGTCGCGACGCCGAATGCGCCGCCCGAGGCACGCGCGCGATTGCTGGGCGGCGCACTCGAAGGCGGCGCCGGTTTCGAGTCGGCCGAGGAGACCCTGATCAGCCTGCTGCGCCGGCGCTTCCACGCGCTGCACGGCGAGATCCGGCTGCTGCCGGGCCGCTTCGAATTGGTGTCGGTCGGCGAGATGGCGGGCGTCGCGCCGGCGATGAGCGACGAAGTCTGGTTCGGCCGCGCGCTGGTTCTGAACGCGCCGCTCGGTCCGCTCGCCGCGTGGCTCGAAGCGTCGGGCGGCACGCCTGACTTCCTGCCGACGCCGCCGGTGTTGCGACATCGCGGTTGGACCGCTCTAAAAGTTTCGCGCGATGCGATTCCCGAAGGCATGGCGCGCCGCGTGATCCGCGTGCGCGACCCGAAAGCGAAGCTCGAGGGCGCGAACCTGGTGCGCATCGGCCTCTTCCCCGAGAAGTCCAGCCGCGAGGTCCAGGTGATCGCGAGTTACCTGATGCCGCCCGGTGAAGAAGCCGCTGCGGAGGCCGAGGCGGAAGTCACCGAGTCGCTGCTCGAGCTGATGCCCTTCGCCCGCGACCGCGCGCGCCGCGCCGCTGCGACCGCCCGGCCGCGCTGGGACGACGATCTCGCGCTCGAAGATCCGGCCCACGGCGCCGGCTGGCCCAGCGAAGTCGAACTGCGCCTGCTCTCGAAACCGCCCGTCTACCGCCTCCCCCGCGAAGAAGTCGGCGTCCTCGGCGTAGAGGGCGACTGCCTCCTAGGCTGGCGCGCCGGCGACGCCATCCTCTCCGACCTCACCTGAGTGAGAAAGGTGAGAAAGGGGACGGTCCTCGAAGTGACGGGCTGCTGACTGGAGGGACACACCTCCCACGCCCGTCTCCCCATTCCTCAGCGCACCCGCCGATCGAAGCCGCGGGTTGACGCCGCCCGCCCGGTTCGGTCCCCTCCGCTCGAATGAAGCGATCTTCCCTGCTCCGACTCGTCGCATACGCGCGGCCCTACGTCGGAATCCTGCTGCTCGGGCTGCTCTGCACGACCGTCTACTCGGGCGCGCGCATGGCGCGAACCTATCTGCTGAAGCCGCTGATCGACGACGTGCTCCCCGCCGCCGCCGCGCACGCTGGCGGCGAGCGACCGAGCCTCGCGTGGCCCGGCCTCGCGCGCGTCACCACCTTCGCGCTGCCTGGCGTGCTGGATCCCAGTCGCTTGACGCTGTCGCTGCCGAAGCTTCCCGGCGCGCCCCACGCAGACTCGAGCGAAGCCGCGCCGCCGCCGCCGCCCGCGATCGCCAGCGACCTCACGCCGGCGGATCGTTTCTGGGGCTTGATGATGGCCGGCGTGATCGTGGTGCTGATCCTGCCCTTCGCGCACTTCGGCCAGAGCTATCTCTCCGAATACGCGATGGGTCGCGTGCTGATCGACATCCAGCAGCAGATGGCGACGAAGCTGCTCGGCCTGCCGCTCGCGCACCACCAGAACATGCAGCGCGGCGACGCGCTGACGCGCACGCTGAACGACTCGATGATCGCCCACTCGCTGCTGCGAACACTCTTCGGTGACGTCATCGAAGGCGTGATCTCGATCGTGGTGGGCTTCGGCACGCTGCTCGTGATCTCGTGGCAGCTCACGTGCATGACGCTCGTGATCGCGCCGGCGCTGGCCGCCGTCGTGGCGATCTTCGGACGCCGCATCCGCACCCGCGCGCGACGCCGCCAGGAAACCGTCGGCGAGGTGACACAGCGCCTCGTCGGCATCCTGTCCGGCATCAAGGTGATCAAGGCGTTTCGCGCCGAACCCCACGAGGAGGCCGCCTTCGCGCGCGACAACATGCGCCTCTTCCGTCGCAGCATGCGCGTGGTATCGAGCCGCGTGTATTCGCGCAGCGCCGTCGAGGGACTCTCCAACATCGCCGGGCTCGTGGTGCTCGGCGCCGGCACGCTGCTCGCGCTCGACGGCCGTTGGGGCCTCTCGCCCGGCTCGCTCGCCGCCTTCGTCACGGTGATGCTGACGACGCAGCGCACCTCGAAGGATCTCACCAAGAGTTGGACGCAGTTGCAGGACGCGATGCCGTCCGCCGAGCGCTACTTCGAGCTGCTCGACACGCCCTCCGAAACGGCCGACCGCCCCGACGCGGTGTCGATCGACGGCATTCGCGAAGGCATCCGCATCGAAAAAGTGTCGTTCTCCTACGGCCGCGAACCGGTGCTGCGCGACGTTTCGATCGACGTGCGTGCTGGCGAAGTCGTCGCGCTGGTCGGCCGCACTGGCAGCGGCAAGACGACGCTCGCCGACCTGCTGCTGCGTTTCTACGAACCGATCTCCGGCACGATCGAAATTGACGGTGTCGATCTGCGCCAGATCTCGCGCGACGCGCTGCTCGCGCAGGTTGCGGTGGTGTCGCAGGATCCGTTTCTATTTGGCGGCACGATCCGCGACAACATCCGCTACGGACGGCCGGACGCGAGCGAAGCCGAGATCCTCGCCGCCGCGCGCGCCGGTTACGTGGACGAGTTCGCCGCGACGCTGCCGCAGGGCTACGACACACCGGTCGGTGACGCCGGCACCAAACTATCGGGCGGTCAGCGCCAGCGCATCACGATCGCGCGCGCGCTGCTGAAGAACCCGTCGCTGCTGATCTTCGACGAGGCCACCTCGTCGCTCGATGCGAAGAGCGAACAACTCGTGCAGCGCGCCATCGATGCGCTGCTGCAGAACCGCACCGTCATCGTGATCGCGCACCGGCTCTCGACGATCCGCCACGCGGACAAGATCGTCGTGCTGGAAGACGGCGCGGTATCGCAGCTCGGCACCCACGACGAGTTGATGGAGAAGCCGGGGCTGTACCGCGAGCTGGTGGGGATCCAGAGCGGAAGCGTGGCGTAGACCTGCGTTCGGCGGTGGCATCCCACAACTGCTAAGGGGTGCGGAATCACTGTTGTCACGCAAACGACGACTGCGAAGGCGCCCACCCCGCGATGGTGGACCCGCCTGCGCACACCGATTCGAGTTCCGTCCGAACTGGCACTGGTGCTCGGCGCGCCGCTGCTGTGGCTCGCGCTCTACAACTTCCGCTTCTGGCGCGAAGTAGCCGCCGCGACGTGGCAGCCGTCGCTCGAGGCTGTGCTCTTTCTCGCATCGCTCGTGCTGATCGCGCTGCTCCTCGAAGTGCTGCTCTTGTTGCTGCTGCCGGGCCGGCTGCTCCGCGTCGTCGCCTGCGTGCTCTTCCTGATCGCCGCAGCGATCGCGTACTTCTCGGACACCTACGGCGCCGCGATGGACATGGGCATGCTCCGCAACGTCTTCGCGACGGATACCGCCGAAGCCTCCGAACTGATGAGCGGCCGGCTGCTGCTCTACCTCCTGCTCCTTGGCGTTCTGCCGTGCATCGTGATCCTGCGCCTCGAAATGCCAGCCCCCGGCTGGCGCCGGCGCATCGCGGAACGCGGCGCCTTCGTCGCCGTCCTGCTGGGACTCTGTGCGCTCGGCTTTCTGCTGTCGTCGGCGCGCTACGCATCCTTCTTCAACGAACACAAACAAGTCCGCTACTTCCTCAATCCGGTCATCGCGGTCTACAACACCTTCCGGCTCGCGACGGCAAACACGAATCGGATCGAGCGGATCCCGCTCACCGATACGGTCGGCCCCGCGACACGGATCGACCACACCGCGTCGAAGCCGCTGGTGCTCTTCCTGGTGATCGGGGAGACGGCGCGCGCCGCGAACTTCCAGCTCGACGGCTATGCGCGGGCGACGAATCCCGAACTCTCGCAGATCGACGAGCTGGTCTACTTCCAAAACGCGACCTCATGCGGAACCGCGACTGCGACTTCGCTGCCGTGCATGTTCTCGCCGCTAGGGCGCAAGGACTTCGACGCGGATGCCGCTGAGTACTCGACCAACCTCGTCGATGCGCTGTCGCAAGCGGGACTCGACGTGGAGTGGCGCGAGAACAACTCGGGCTGCAAGGGACTCTGCGATCGCGTGCGCCACATCGATCTCGCGCAAAGCGGCGATCCCGCGCTCTGTCCCGTCGCGCACTGTTACGACGACCACATGTTGCGAGATCTACCGGCGCTGCTGCGCGATCTGAAGCAGGACACCGTGATCGTGTTCCACCAGATCGGGAGCCATGGACCGAGCTACGCGCGACGCTATCCCCCCGAATTCGAGCGCTTCACGCCGGCATGCGGCAGCAACCGCCTCGACGAATGCACACGCGAGGAAGTGCAGAACGCGTACGACAACACGATCCTCTACACCGACCACATCCTCGCCCGGCAGATCGCGCTCTTGCGCGATGCTTCGGAGTTCGTGGACGGCGTGCTGATCTACATGTCGGATCACGGCGAGTCGCTCGGCGAGAACGGCGTGTATCTGCACGGCATGCCGTACGCGCTCGCACCTGCGTTCCAGAAGGAGGTCCCGTTCCTGATCTGGATGTCGGAAGGATTCGAGCAGCGCACGGGTACGAGCGCCGCTTGCCTTGCGGCGCGGGCCGACGCGGAAGTCTCCCACGACAATCTCTTCCACACGGTGATGGGCGCTGTGGGCGTGCGGAGTCCCGTCTACCGGGAGAGCTGGGATCTCTTCGCTCCCTGCATGGAAGCCAGGTGACACCGCTTCACCCCCGACCCTTCGCTGCGTCGGCATAGAGACGCTCTACGGCGTCGGCGAGCACGGAGGGCGCGAAGCACTGCTGCGCGCGCGCATGCGCCGCGGCGCCTAACGCAGCGCGGCGCGCCGGATTCGCTAGCAACGCCTCCCAGCCCGACGCCAGCGCTGCCGGCGTTTCATCCGCGAGCAGCCCCGTCTCACCGTCTACGATGATCTCGGCGAGCGCACCGCGGCGCGTCGTCACCGCAGGAATCCCGCACGCCGCGGCTTCGAGCAGCGCGCGGCAGGAGCCGTCGGAGCCGGGCACGAGGAACGTGAAGACGTCGATCGAGCGCAACACATCGGCGTAGTCACCGGCGCGATAGCCCGCGAAGACGACGCGATCGGCGATGCCGAGTTCCGCCGCCGGGCGCTCCGCAACCTGCGCCCGATGCGTGCCGCGGCCGACGATCAACAGCCGCGCCTGGGGGCGCCGCGCGAAGAGTTCCTTCGCCGCCGCCAGCAACAAATCGAAGCGTCGATGCGGCTGCATGCGCGCGACGATGCCGATCACCTCGTGCTCCGGCGCGAAGCCGAGCGATGCGCGTATTCGCGGATCGCGCGGCAGCGGCTGATAGCAATCGAGATCGACCGCGCCGAATGCGCCGGCGATCGGCCGACCGCCACGCAGCGCTGCGTTGCGGCGAGCCGTCTCGGGCGATGCACAGAGCAGCGCGTCGGTCGCGGGGCCGAAGAGCCAGCGGTTCCACGGCGTGCGCGCGATGCGCTCGGCGATCCGGTAGGAGCGCGCGATCGCGGTGGAATCGCGCCTGCCGCGCGCGGCGCGCCAGCCGAGCAGGTGATCGCGCGTGTGCCAGCAGTGCACGACATCCGCTTCGTTGGCGCGGACCCAGCCGCGCAGCAGCGCCGCGTCCTTGCGGTCGCCGAGCGGGTGCACGCCGCGGCGCCGATCGAGCGGCAGCACCGATGCGAAGCCCGCGGCTTCCGCCTCGCTCGCGAGCGATCGACCCGCATCCGGCGGCGCACTCGGGAACGCCATCGCGACCGTGTGCCCGCGCGCGCGCTGCGCTTCGGCGAGACGCAGCATCGGTTCCGCCGGCCCCGTCCACTTCCAGTCGCTGGTGAGCTGCAAAATCCTCATCAGGCCTTATTGGGCTCGCCGCTCGCCTGCGGCTCGCTACGCGGGATCGGCTCATGATCCTCGCCGCTCGCCGGTGGCTCGCTACGCGGGAGGAGCTCACGTTCGTCGGTGCTTGCTGTCGGATTGCCAGGCGAGAGCTTTCGTTCCCAGAGCTTCACGTATTTTGCGAAGACGTAGAACGAGGAGGTTGCGGCGATCACGAAGCCGGGCCAGCCGTCGAGGAAGCCGCGCTTCCAGACGTAGCACTCGAAAAACTTCGCGGGTGGATGCAGGAGCGCACGCAGCACCGAGTAGCGTCGGCCCTCCCCTACCCATTGCTGCGACACCACGTCCGAGAAGCGCTGCACGGTGCGCAGGTGGGCGGCGAAGTCGGCATAGGTGAAATGCTCGAGTTCGGCGTCGAGGCGGCGCACGGGGCCATCGGCGATCAGTTTGTCGTGCGGATCGACGCCGCCCCAGCGCGCCCTGCCGCGGCGAACCAGCCGCAGCTTCCAATCCGGATACCAGCCGCCGTGGTCGATCCAGCGACCGAGATAGAAGACGTGACGGCGCACTTCGAAGCCGGCTTCAGTGATCGCGCCGCTCGCTTCTGGCTCGCTACGCGGGAAACGGGCGTCTTCGCTTCGTTCGCTGTGCGGAAATTCATTGGCGGCGCCGCGCAGCGCACTCTCGATTGCCGCGCGCAGCGCGGGCGTGCAACGCTCGTCGGCGTCGACGCAGAGCACCCAGTCGCTGGTCGCCTGTTCGAGCGCCCAGTTTTTCTGGGCGACGTAGCCGGGCCAGGCGTGATGCAACACGCGCGTCGCATGTTTGCGTGCAATCTCGACGGTGCCATCGCGGCTGCCCGAATCGACGACGACGATCTCGTCGCACCAGGCGAGGCTCGCGAGACAAGCGCCGATGTTGCGCGCTTCGTCGAGGCAGATCACGGCCGCCGAAACGGTCGGCCGCGGCGTTCCCGCGGCCTCGCTCACGTGCGAACCCGCTCGACAGAGAGGACGCCGCGCACGCGCTCGATCTCCTTCATCACGCCGGTGAGCGCACGCAGATCGGTGACCCACAGATCGAACTCGTGGATCGCCGTCTGATCGGTCGCATTGGTGCTGACGCGCGCGGCGCCGATGTTGACGTTGGTGCCGGCGATCGACTTGGTGATCTTCGCGAGCACGCCCGGCTGATCGACCGACACCGCACGCACCCGCACGAGCCGCGGCTTCGTCGTCTTGGTTTCCCACTGCACATCGATGCGGCGGTCGGGATCGAGCGTGAAGGCGTGCTGGCAATCGCGGACATGCACGGTGACACCGCGGCCGCGTGTGACGAAGCCGATCACGTCGTCGCCGGGCAGCGGATTGCAGCAGTTGGCGAAGCGCACCAGCACGTCCGACACGCCATCGACGTTGATGCCGGTGCTCGACGGCGTCACGCGTTCGCGGCCGAAGATGCGGCGGCGGCGCGGCGGCGCGGGCGCCGGTTCGGGCGGAGCCTCGCCGCGCAGCTTCGCGACGATCGGCGCCGGCGCGAGGCGTCCGTAGCCGATTGCAGAGAACAGATCGTCCGGCGCACCGGAAACTTCGCGGGTGGCCAGTTCGGCGAGCTTGCCGCTCTCGAGCAGGCGCGCGAGCGAAAGGCCGACGCGCCGCAATTCCTTCTCGAGGATGTCGCGACCGAGTTCGCGGCTGCGCGCCTGTTCGGCGACGCGGATCGCGTGACGCACCTTAGAGCGCGCCTTGCCGGAGACGACGAAATCGAGCCAGTCCTTGCGCGGAACCTGCGACTCGCTGGTCATGATCTCGAGCGTGTCGCCGTCGGCCAGCACATGGCGCAGCGGCACGATCTTGCCGTTCACGCGCGCGCCCGAGCAGTGCTCGCCCACTTCGGAGTGGATCGCGTACGCAAAATCGATCGGCGTGCTGCCCTTCGGCAGATTGATCACGTCGCCTTTCGGTGTGAAGACGAAGACCTCGTCCGGAAAGAGATCGACCTTCAGCGCGTCGAGGAACTCGTGCGGATCGGAGAGTTCCTGGTGGCGATCGAGCAACTGGCGCAGCCACGCGAACTTCTGCTCGTCGTCATCGCTCCCGCCCGAGAGACCTTGCTTGTACTTCCAGTGCGCCGCAATGCCGAGTTCCGCGTTGCGGTGCATCTCGCGCGTGCGGATCTGCACTTCCATGCGCTCGCCGTAGGGACCGATCACGGTGGTGTGCAGGCTCTTGTATCCGTTCGCCTTGGGCAGCGCGACGTAGTCCTTGAAGCGGCCCGGCACCGGACGCCAGATGCCGTGCACGATACCCAGTGCCGTGTAGACCGACTCGGTCGGGCCATCGAGAATGATGCGGAACGCGATCACGTCGTGGATCTGGTCGAGCGTGACGCCTTGCGTGGTCATCTTCGCCTGGATCGACGCCATCTCCTTGTCGCGCCCGGTCACCTCGACGTCGATGGCGGCTTCGTGCAGCTTGGTCGAGAGGATGCCGAGCACATGCTCCACGTATTGCGCGCGCTCGGTGCGCCGCGCATAGAGCTGCTTCTCGAGTTCCTCGGCGAGCTGCGGGCGCAGCGCGCGGAACGCGAGATCGACGAGCTCGCGCCGCATCCAGTCGATGCCGAGCCGGTGCGCCAGCGGCGCGTAGATGTCCGCCGTCTCCTGCGCGACGCGGCGCTTCGCGTCGTCCGACATGAAGCCGAGCGTGCGCATGTTGTGGAGTCGATCGGCGAGCTTGATCAACAGGATCCGGATGTCTTTCGACATCGCGACCAGCATCTTGCGGAAGCTCTCGGCCTGCCGTTCGCGCGCCGACGTGAACTCGATCTTCGCGATCTTCGTGAGACCCTCGACCAGGAAGCCGACTTCGTCGCCGAAGAGGCGGCGGATCTCGCCCGCAGTGGTGAGCGTGTCTTCGAGCGTGTCGTGCAAGAGTCCGGCGACGACCGCCGCCGGGTCGAGCCGCATCTCGGCGAGCACGCCGGCGACTTCCAGCGGGTGGATCAGGTACGGCTCGCCGGAAAGTCGCTGCTGGCCTTCATGCACCTTCGCGGCAAACACGTAGGCGCGCTGCAGCATCCCGAGGTCTGCATCAGGATGGTGTTCGAGAACTTTGTCGGCGACGTCGTTGAAACGGAGCATCGGTTCCCGCGGCCCGGAGGGCGGTGGTTTTTGCCAGCTTAACTCAGAGCGGGAGCCACGCGGCGAGCGCCGGATCGAGGGTTGCGCGCAGATGCGCGAGGCAGAAGCGATCGCCGAGGCTCGCGAGCATGCCCGCACGCGCGGCCGCGACGATCGCGAGTACGTCGTCCACCGCGCGCGCCGCGTCCTCGTTGACGACGAAGGAGTCGAAGAGGCTCGCGGTGGCGAACTCGCGGCGCGAGATGGCGAGGCGGCGGTCCACTTCCTCGGCGCCTTCGGTGCCGCGCCCGCGCAGGCGCGCGGCGAGAACCACCAGCGACGGCGGCAGCAGGAAGATCAGATGTGCGTCGCTGCGTCGCTCGCGCACCTGGCGCGCGCCTTCGGTCTCGATTTCGAGCAGCACGTCCAGCCCGCGCGCGAGCGGCGCATCGATCGCCGCCCACGACGTTCCGTAGAGATTGCCGCTGTACTCCGCGTGTTCGAGGAACGCGCCATCCGCGATCAGCCCGCGAAACCTTGCGGCGGATACGAAGTGGTACTCGACACCGTCGCGCTCGCCGTGACGCGGCTTGCGCGTGGTGTGCGACACCGAAACGACGATGCGCGGGTCGCGCGCGATGACGCCCTTGCAGACCGTCGTCTTGCCCGCGCCCGACGGCGCCGACAGCACGAACGGAACGCCCGGTCGCGCGTCTCTCACGCGTGCGGCCCCGCGTCGTCCTCCACCAGGCGCGCGGCGAGCGTCTCCGGATTGATCGCGGAGAGCACCACGTGATCGCTGTCGAGAATCACGATCGAGCGCGTGCGACGCCCTTCGGTGGCATCGACGAGCTTGCCGCGCTCGGCGGCTTCGTTACGCAGGCGACGCATCGGAGAGGCGGCGGGTGCGACGATCGCGACGACGCGGCGCGCGGCGACGAGGTTGCCGTAGCCGACGTTGAGGAGTCTTTGGGTTTGCGACCGGGTTTTGGAGTCGGGCATTGAGCCCGACACCAAAACCTCCGCGTTGCCAGCATCGCTTGCACGGACTTCCTCTCCGGACGTAGCTCTTTGATCGGCAGTTCCGGACGTGGCGTTGGTGCGGGGGGCTTCGCTGCGCACGCGGTGAATCGGCTTGGAATCATTCAACGTTGAGCACCTGTTCCCGTAGGCGTTCGAGTTCCGTTTTGAGTTCGACGACTTGATGCGCGATCGGGGCGTCGCTGCCCTTCGACCCGATCGTGTTGCCCTCGCGGCCCATCTCCTGGAGCAGGAACTCCAGGCGACGGCCAGCGGGCTCTCCCGGACCGGCGGAGTCGAGGATCGAGCGAAACTGCGCGGTGTGGCTCTGCAAGCGGACGGTTTCCTCGGTGATATCGAGACGGTCGGCCGCCCAGACGACTTCCTGGTGCAGCCGTGCATCGTCGAGCAGCCCGGTTTCTTCGCGTAACTGCTCGGCGCGTTTGCGCAGCCGATCGCGCACCACGATCTGCACTTCGCCCGATCGCGCTGCGATCGACTCGACCAGCGCGTCGATCCGCGCGAGCCGCCCGCGCAACTCGCGATCGAGCGCTTCGCCTTCCGCGGCACGCATCGATGCGAGGCCAGCGAGCGCCGCCACCACACCTTCCTGCAACACGCGCCGCACGTTCTCCTCGGGCAACTTGCGCTCCACCACACGCGCGACACCGGGCAGACCGAGCAGACCGCGCACGTCGAGTTCGCCGGGAACACCGTGATCGTCGCGCAAGCGCTGCGCGGCGCGCAGATACTGCTCCGCCGCCGCGAGATCGAGCGCCACCGACTCGGACGGCGTGTCGCCCGACACCGATCGCACCGTCAGATCGACTTTGCCGCGATCGAGATTCGCGGTGACCTGCTGACGCACTTCTGCCTCGAAGGCCGCGAGTCCGTGCGGCAGCCGCACGCGCGCATCGAGGTGGCGGTGATTCACGCTGCGCACTTCGACCTCGAAGCCGATGCCTTCGACCGCGAAGGCTGCGTGTCCGTATCCAGTCATGCTGCGGATCAAGCGCGCTTCTCCCCATCTCGCGTCGCCTTCGCAGCGGCAATCGCCGCCGGCAACGCTTCCAACACTTCGGCCGGACTCGCCGTCGCGGTTCCGACTTTGGATACCACGACGCCCGCCGCCGCATTCGCGATGACGGCGGCTTCGAGCAGCGAGCCGCCGGCGCGCAACGCCAGCGACAGCGCCGCGATCGTGGTGTCGCCCGCGCCCTGCACGTCGAAGACTTCGCGCCGCGGCGTGCCGACGAAGCAGGCGCTGCCATCGCGGTCGAAGAGCGCCATGCCTTCTGCGCCGCGCGTCACCACCACGGCGGCGCCGCCGAGTTTGCGGCGCAAGCGCTGCGCCGCCTTGGCGAGATCCGCGTGCGTGCGGATCCGCATGCCGGCGAGCGCTTCGGCTTCGCGCAGATTCGGCTTCACCAGCGACGCGCCGCGATACGGCGACAAGTCCTGCTTCGGATCGACGGCGACCGGCACGCCGTGGCCTTCGAGTTTGCGCATCGCGGCGCGCACCATGCCACCCGCCAGTGTTCCCTTGCCGTAGTCCTCGACGATGGCTCCGTGCGCTTGCGGCGCGAAGTGGTCGATCGCGGCGAGCAGCGCGCGCGCGGCGCTCGCCGGCAGCGGCTCCTCCGTCTCGCGGTCGTAGCGCACGATCTGCTGCGAGCGCGCGACGACGCGCGTCTTGCGCGTGGTCGGACGACCCGCGACGCGCACGGCGCCGCGCCCATCGACGCCGAGTTCGGCGAGCAATTCGAGCACGCGCTCGCCGGCTCGATCTTCGCCAACCGCCGTACAGAAATCGCAAGCGGCGCCGAGTGCGATCACATTGCGCACCACGTTGCCGGCGCCGCCGAGCACCATCGACTCGCGCTGCACGTGCACCACCGGCACGGGCGCTTCGGGGCTCACGCGATCGACGTCGCCCCACAGATATTCGTCGAGCACCACGTCGCCGAGCACGAGCAAGCGCAGCTGCTTGAACGAGTGAACCAGCTTCGCGAGCCGGCGCGCGTCGAGCCGTTGCGCCGTCAACGCGTGAGTCCCCGACTCTCGAGTTCCTTGCGCGCCTGATCGACGCGATCTTCGGACGACTGCGTGCGCAGCCAAGCCAGCAGCTCGCGCATGCCGACTTCGAGTGAGGTCTTCGCTTCGAAACCGAGATCGCGCGCGGCGGCCGACACATCGGCGTAGCAGTGGCGGATGTCGCCGGCGCGGAAGCGACCGACGACTTCGGCGGCTTCGGTGACACCGATCTCGCGCGCCAGCGTCTCGGCGATCTCCAGCACGCTCGTCGAGCGACCGGTGCCCACGTTGTAGACACCGCCCACCGCCGCGTCGCGTTCCATCGCGAGCAGGTTCGCCGCGACGATGTCCGAGACGTGTGTAAAATCGCGACTCTGGCGGCCGTCTTCAAAGAGCACCGGCGCGCGGCCATTCAACAGCCGGCTCGAGAAGATCGCGATCACGCCGGTGTACGGATTCGAGAGCGCCTGGCGCGTGCCGTAGACGTTGAAGTACCGCAGCGCGACGGCAGGAATGTCGTACGCGGCGCCGACGGCGAGAAAGAGTTCCTCGTGATCGCGCTTGGTCACGGCGTACACGGACGTCGGCACCAGCGGCTTCGACTCCGGCGTCGGCGCCGGTGCGAGCGCTCTTCCCTGCGCATCTTCGAAGTCCCAGCGCCGCGCTTCCAGTTGCGCCGCCCCGCGCAGCCGCGGGAACGCGAGCGCACCGTCAGCGTCTCGGTACGCGCCTTCGCCGTAGATCGACATCGATGACGCGACCACCACGCGCCGCAACTGCGCGCGGTGCGCGACCAATTCTTCGAGCAGCACCGCGGCGCCGAGCGTGTTCACCGACACGTAGCGCTCGATCTCGTACATCGATTGGCCAACGCCGACCGCCGCGGCCTCGTGAAACACGACTTCGACGCCGTCGAGCGCGTGCCGCACGGCGGCGTGATCGCGCACATCGCCCACCTGCAATTCAGCGGCGGGATTCAGGTACGCAGGACGCTGTTGCGCGGGACCGTGCACCTGCGGATCGAGCGAGTCGAGCACGCGAACGCTGTGACCGCGCACAAGCAGCGCATCGACGAGATGTGACCCGATGAAGCCCGCGCCTCCCGTGACGAGAACCTTCACGCGCTGCCCTCCGCCTTGGCGCGCACGCCGGCAAGGCCCCACGCGATCGGCTGGCCGCGCAGATGCCAGAGCAGGATCCAGCCGCGCTGCCGCCAGCGATCGCGCTCACGCTGCGACACCAACGCGAGTGGCGCGCCGAAGAGCAGCGCCAGCACCAGCTTCACCAGTCGCACCGCCTCGACCGCGCGCGCCTGCGCAGCGCCCCGATTCTTGCGAAAGAAGTGGTAGAGCGAGCGGTGGTACTCGATGCGCGTCGGCAGCGGCACCACCTTCTTCGTCGAGGCGCCGTGGATGTGCACCAATTTTGCGTCGGGCAGATGCACGACGCGCCAGCCCTTGGCGCGCATCTGGTAAAACCAGTCCGTCTCCTCGAGGAAGAAGAAGTATTCCTCGGGCATCGGGCCGACCTCTTCGATCACTTCGCGGCGCACGACCATGCAGGCGCCCAGCACGGCCTCGACATCGAGCGGCTGATCGTGCTCGAAACGCTTCGACGGATAGCGCTGCGGAAAGAGCGTCTCGAGCACGCCCCGCGGAACGATCTCGAGCAGCAGCGTCGGGAAGTTGTGGATGCTGTTCTGCTTGCGACCGTCGGGATGCAGCAGCTGCGGGCCCACCGCGCCGACATCCGGATGCGCATCGAGATAACGCACGCAGGCTTCGAAGCCATCGCGCTGCACGATCGTGTCGTTGTTCAGCAGGCACACCATGCGGCCTTTCGCGCGCACCAGGCCGGCGTTGTTGCCGCCCGCGAAACCGATGTTGCGCGGCAGCGCGACGACTTCCGCCCACGGAAAGAGTTCGCGCATCGCTTCGACGCTTCCATCGGAGGAGCCGTTGTCCACGACGATCGTCTCGACGCTGAGTCGCCCGTCATCGCTGCGCGAGCGGATCTCGCGATCGATCGATGCGAGGCAGTCGAGCACGAGATCGCGCCCGTTCCAGGTGAGCAACACGATCGATAGATCCGTCACGGCGCGACACCCGACGCGCTCTCGGGCGCCGGCAGTGCGCGCAGTGCGCTCTCACCGCGGAACGCATTCGCTCCGCCGCGCAGCGCGGGCAGCGCGGCGGCGGCGACGCGTTCGGGCGTCAGCCGCGTCATGCAGCGGTGATCGGTCGGGCACTCGCGGTGATAACAAGGACGGCACGCGACGTCGGCGGCCAGCGCACGCACGCGTTCCAGATTCAGATTCGTCTTCGCGAGACTCGTCGGGCCGAAGATCACCACGCTCGGCACGCCGAGCGCAACCGCAACGTGTCGCGCACCGGCGTCGTTGCATACCAGCACGCTCGCGCGCCGCATCACGGCCTTCATCGCGCCGAGATCGAGTTCGCCGGCCAGCACCGCGGCGGGTGCGCGCATCGCCGCAGCGACTCGGCGCGCGAGCGGCGCTTCCCCGGGCGAGCCGAGCACCACCACACGCACACCTGCGTCGGCGAGCAGATCGCCGACCTTCGCGAACGATTCGGCGGGCCACAGCTTCGACGAACCATACGACGCACCGGGCGCCAGCGCGGCGAGCGGCTGATCCGCCGCGATCTGGTGTCGCTCGAGCACCGCACGCGCGTCCTCTTCTTCGCGTGCGGTGACGAAGAGTTCGAGATGCGTGCCGCAGGGCGGACAGCCGATCGCTGCGACGAGCCCGAGCACGTGACGCTCGCGCGCGATCATGCCGGCCGGCGGCTCGACCGCGACATCGAGCAGCGCCCACCGCGCTTGCGTCCGATAGCCGACGATCTCGCGAACACCCGCGCAGCGGAAGAGCAACGCCGCCGAAAACGAGTCGGGCAGACAGACGCCGAGATCGAAGCCGCGGTGTCGCAGCGCGAAGCCCTCGCGCAAGAGCGCCGTCGCGCCGCGGTGATACGACGTGAGCGGCACCACCGCATCGAACCAGGGCGCGCCCGCAACCAGCGGCGCCAGTTCCGCGCGCGCATGCAACACGATCTCCGCCCGCGGATGCGCCGCACGCAACGCGCGAAAGCCGGGCGTTGCCATCACGACATCGCCCGCCCAATTCGGAGCACGAACCAGAATCTGCTGCCCGTCACGCATCAGCAACCCACCAAACCCACCCCAAAAGCGAGGCTGAGGAGTGAGAGGGCCGAGGAGAAACGCAAGGCCGCCGCAGGCCCCCTCACTCCCCAGCCGACTTCCCTATCTACTACCCCGAGTCGCCGACCGCCAGCAGTTCTTGAGCAGCCGACAAGACCGCCGACGGCGTGACGAGGCGCAGGCAGATCGCCGTCGCGCAGCCGCGTCTGCAGGGGCTGCAAGCGACGGGAACCCGCACCGTGCGCGACGGCGTTCGAGGATACGGTGCGTTCTCGATCGGGTCGGTCGGACCGAGGATCTGCAGCACCGGTGTTCCCACCAGCGATGCGACGTGCATCGGTCCGGTGTCGCCCCCGAGATAGAGCCGGCTCTGCGCGAGCAACGCAGCGAGTTCACCGAGCGACGCCGTCGCCGGAGCGAGTTTCGCCGCCCCGTCCGACGCCGCGACGATGGCATCGGCAAGCGCGCGTTCGCTCGGCACCGGCCCGAAGAGCACGATCGACGAGATCCCCGCGGTATCGCGCAGCCCGCGCGCGACCTCCGCATAACCGGCGGCGCTCCAACGTTTGTGCGACGTGCCGGCGCTGGTGCCCGGATGAATCGCCACCACCTGCGCATCTGCACCGACGGCGCTCGCCATGCATGCACGCAGCTCTGGATCGACGCGAAACGGCGTCGGCGAAGCGCTCGCACCCTTCGCGACGAAGTCGACGAGCCCGCGATTGCGCTCGAAACGCGAGATGTGGAGCGGCGTGAGGCGCGCGCGCGCGTTGGCAAAGATCCACGCGCTCTCGCGCGCAAACGGCGGCGCGTAGCTCGCGCGCAGTGGCGCACCGCTCACCCACGCGAGCAACCCACTCTTCAGGATCGCGTGAAAGTCGAGCACCAGATCGAAGCGCCGCCGCCGCAGCGTGCCGACGAACGAGAAGAGTGCGCGCGCCGCTGCGAAGAAGCGTCCGCGACGCAGCGCCGCTTCGATTTCGCCGCGCGGAAACACCAACACTTCATCGACCCAAGGCTGTCCGTCGAGCGCCGAACGCGACGCTGGTTCGACGAGCCACACGATCTGCGCGCCGGCATACGCAGCACGCAACGCCGATGCAGCCGGCAGCGTGCGCACGACGTCGCCCACGGCACCGAGCCGGATCAACAGAATGCGATCCGCAGCGGGCGGTCGCGGGAGCGCATTCGCACACGGCGAGATGGTGACGTCGAGCCTCGCGCTAGGGGTGGGCCGCCGGTAGGATACGCCGCCATGTTGATGCCCCGCACCCTCGCGCGCTCGATCGCTGCCGAGGTGCTGGTCTTCGCGAGCATCGGCTTCCTTGCCTTCATCGCAATCCTGTTGGTGCAGAACGTCGCGCAGCGACTCAAAGATCTCGTTGCGGTGGGGATGACCTTCGGCGATGCGAGCGCGGTCGTCACGAATCTCGTCGGCATGGTGGCGCCCTACGCCGTTCCGGTCGGCTTCTTGTTCGGCGTGCTCGCGGCCGTGGGCCGGCTCTCGGCCGATTCCGAAGCAACGGCGATGCGCGCGTGCGGCCTCGGCCTCGGCGCAATCTTCGGCCCCGTCCTCGCGATCGCGCTCGCGCTCTCGCTGCTCACCGCTTTGCTGATGATTCGCGTCGAGCCCGCAGCGCGCCGAGAGCTGCGCGAAGTGCTCGCCAACGTCGCTTCGCGCGGAGCGATCTTCGAGCCGGGGCGCTTTCGCACGGTTGGCGGCCGCGTGCTCTACGTGCAGTCGCGCGACGTGGACGACCAGAGCCTGCTGAAGCGCATCTTCATCGCCGACCGCAGCAATCCGAAACGCCCGTTCCTGATTTTCGCGCAGAGCGCCCGCTTTCGTTTCGACCCCGATCAGATGATGATCCACCTGGAGATGCAACAGGGCGACATCCATCTCGAGTCGCTCGATCTCACCGATCACCAGCGCATCGCATTCGACGAACTCGACTACACAGTCGACGCCAACACGCTGCTCGACGCCACACGCCGACTGAAGCCGAGCGAGATGGAACTGTCCCAGCTCTATGACGTGATGGATGAGCCGCCCAGCCCCGAGGTTGGCCGCCAGCCGGCACAGTTCCGCGCTCACTTCCACCGACGGCTGGCGATCCCGTTCGCACCCTTCGTATTCGCGGCGCTCGGCGTGCCGCTCGGGCTGCGGCGGTCGCGTGCGGCGCGCTCGTGGGGCGTCCTCGTCTGCATCGTGCTGGTGGCGGCCTACTACTCGCTGCTCGGTTTCGGGCAGTACATCGGCGAGACCGGACGCTGGCCCGCGGCGCTCTCGCTGTGGCTACCGAATCTGGTGTTCGCCGCGGTGTCGATCCCGCTCTTGCGCAGCGCACAACGCGGCATGGCGTGACGATCGCAACGCCGCCCGGCTTCGTCGCGCTGAACCACCGCGACGGCCGATGGCTGGCGGACGCGAAACTCGCGGATGCTCTCGACCGCGCGCATCTGCTCGAAGCCGCGGGCGTGCGCGCTGCGCTGGCGCAGGCGGACTTTGGTTCGGGTCGCGCGCGCACGGCGCTGCTGCGCGTCGGTGACGCCCAGCTGGTGTTGCGCGGCGTGCGGCGCGGCGGCTTGCTCGGTCCGTGGCTGGGCGGCGCGCTGCCGACACCCGATCGCCCGCTGCGGGAAGTCGCGGTGACCGCGGCATTGCATCGTGCCGGTGCGCCGGTGCCGCGTCCCGCATTCGGAGGTGGCTACCGCAGCGGTGTCGCGTGGAACGGCGCGGTCGCCACCTGGTACGAAGCCGATACCTGCGACGCAGAGGCGTGGCTGCAGAGCGGGCCGACACATCAAAACCTGTCTCGTGCGCTCGCCAGCGCGGGCGTCGCCGTGCGCCGCTTTCACGACGCCGGCGGCTCGCATCCGGATCTGCATGCGAAGAACCTGCTGGTGCGCGACCTCACCGAGCGCTGCGAGATCATCGTGATCGATCTCGATCGCGCGCAGCTCGTTCCGGATCTCCCGGCGCGCGCGCGGATGGCGCAAGTGATGCGGCTCTATCGCTCGCTGTTGAAACGCGATCTGCTGCGCGTCGTCGGCGAAGCAGGCTGCGGGGCGTTCTTCGACGCCTACGTGCAGCAGGACGACGCCTTGCGCGCCGCGCTGCTCGCACGGCTCCCCGCGGAGCGCCGCCGCGTGGCGCGGCATGCGCTCGGCTATCGGCGCTCGGGCTCGACTTAACGCCGCTTCGCGCGCAGCGTGCGTTCGAGCCAATCGACGAAGGCATCGCCGTCCTCCACCTCGAGCCCCGCGACCAACACGCGCACGTCGGCGCCGTGCGTCCAGCGCGGCAGGATCTTCAGCGCGTCCTTCTCGGTCGTGATCCATAGCGACGCAGCAGAAAGATCGCGCAGATCGCGCTCGCCGTAGCGGTGGTGATCCGGAAAGGAGCGTTCGGCCACGACGGTGGCGCCGAGCGCTTCGACGGTGCGGCGCAGCGAAGCCGGTCGCGCGATTCCGCAGAGAATGCCGACGCGTTGATTCGCGAGCAGCGTCGGCAATTGCGCCGCGCCACCTTCGAGTGGCCGCAGCGACACCGGACGGCGGCGCGCTGAGAACCAGCGCGCGCGGGACGCGGAAGCGGTGATCGCGGTCGTGTCGTCCGACGTGAGCGGTCCGTCCACGACGAGCAGCGCATCGGCGTCGTGCAGCGCGGAGAGTGGCTCGCGCAACGGACCGCGCGGCAGCAGGTGGCCGTTGCCGAGGCCCGAGCCGTCGAATGCGACCACCTCGACGTCGCGCGCCAGCCGGTGATGCTGCAAGCCGTCGTCTAGCACCAGCACATCGACGCCGAACGCCGCGATCGCGCGCAGTCCGACGATGCGGCGATCCGGTCCCACCAGCACGGGCACGCCCGGTGCGTGCGCGGCGAGCAGCAACGGTTCATCTCCCGCTTCGTCTGCGGTGGCGACGACGAAGCGGCCGTCGGACACCACCGTCACGATTTCGTGTCCGCGCCGTCCATAGCCGCGACTCGCGAGCGCCACCTTGTGGCCACGCGCGCGAAGTTGCGCGGCGATCCACGCTGCGGCCGGCGTCTTCCCCGAACCGCCGACCACCAGATTACCGACGCTGACGACGCGACACGAAAGCCGCGTCGGCGTCCGGAAGCGTGCGCCGCGCATGCGCCGCGCGACGAGTGTGCCGAGGCCGTAGCACCAGGAAAGCGGCACGAGCGGCGCGAGCAACGCGCGGCGGAGCAAGCTCGGCTCGCGCTCCTCGAACCATGCCGGGCGCCGCACGCCGATCATCTGCGCGCTCCGGCTTCGGCGAGCACGCGCTCGACGAGCGCACGGCTGCGCTCGGTGGCGCCGTGATGACGAGCCAGCTCTCGCTGCGCCGCAGCGCCGCATGCATCCGCCTCTGCGGGATCGCGCAACCAATCGGTGACGGCGCTCTCGAGTGCCGCCTCGTGCGCCACCGCACGCGCGCCGCCGCAAGCGAGCAGCAGCGCCGCCGCCTCGCGCACCGCTTCGACGTGCGGCCCGAAGAGCACACCGCGCGCCGCATGGGCGGGCTCGAGCACGTTGTGGCCACCGACGTTCGCGAGTGTTCCGCCGACGAACGCGAAGCGCGCCTTCGCGAAGACCGCAGGCAACTCGCCGAGCGTGTCGAGCAACAACACCTCGCCCGCCGCGAGCGGCGCCTCGTTCGCGTCGCTGCGGCGGCGCCAGCGAAGATCGCGCGCCGCGAGCAGCAGCGTCACTTCGGGGATGCGCTCGAGATGGCGCGGCGCGAGCACCAACGCGCTCGCGAGTCCAGCGCGCTGCGCCGCAAGGTGCGCCGCGAGCACGGCCTCTTCTTCCCCGGGCCGCGTACTCGCCGCGACCCAGAACGGTGCACCCCCGAGTTTCCGCGCCAGGTCGGGTGCGAGCGCAGGCGGCGCGCTCGGCGCTTCGAGTTTCAGATCGCCCGTCACCGAGATGCGTGCAGGCGGGACGCCGATTGCGGCGAAGCGCTCCGCATCGGCGTCGCTGCGGGCGCCGACCGCGTGGAGTCGCTCGAAAGTGCTCCGCAGCAACGGCGCAATCTTCCGATAGCGCGGCAGACTGCGCTCCGAGATCCGGCCCGAGACGACCGCCACCGGAATGCGACGCCGCGCAGCGGCCGCGATCCAGCACGGCCACAGCTCCGTCTCGACGAGCACCAGCGCCGCGGGCGCAGCGCGTGAGAGCGCCGCTTCCGCACACCAGGGATGGTCGATCGGCGCAAAGCAGCGCGGTACATCGGGCCGCGTGCGCGCGAGCACCGCTTGGCCGGTCGCCGTGCTGGTGGACGCCATCACCGCGCGACCGTGCTCTCGCAGCGCGTCGAGCAAGCGCGTCGCGGCGAGAATCTCGCCGACGCTCGCGCCGTGTACCCAGATCGAGCCCGGTGCGTGCGGGCCGCGCAGGCCGAGCCGCTCGCTCGCGCCAGTACGCCACGCCGGCTTCAGCAACAGCGCCGCGCCGGCGATCGGCGCGAGCGCCAACGCCGAGAGCGCCGCCGCGCCGTGCCTAACGAGTGCGACCGCCATCGATCATCTCGGCGGCAATCTCCGCCGCGCGCTGCGCCGCTCCGCCGACACCGAGTCGCTGCGACACGATCGCGAGTCGCGACCTCTGCAGCGCACCGGCGGGACCGCGCAGCAATTCGGCCAGCGCGCTCGCGATGCGATCGGGATCCGCCTGCTCCTGCAGGAACTCCGGCACCACCGGCGCGTCGGCGATCAGGTTCGGCAAGAGCATCGACGGCACCCGCACCATCCGCCGCACCACGGCGACCGAGAGCGGATTCGCGCGCCCCGCGGCGACGTGCGGACAACCGAGCAGCGCCAGCTCCAGCGACGCGGTGCCGGGCTTCACCAGCGCTGCATCCGCCGCGATCATCGCTTCGTGGGTGCGCCCTTCGACGACGATCACGTCGAGCGACTGCGCAGCGAGCGCAGCATCCACCTCGGAGCGGCGAACGGAGGGCGCGACCGCCAACACGAACACGGTGTTCGGCACGAGCGCGCGCAACTTCGCGGCGGTCGCGAGCTGGAGCGGCAGGCCGTAGCGCAATTCGTTGTGACGCGAGCCGGGCAAGAGCAACACCAGAAGCTGGTCAGCGACTACACCGAGCGCCGCGCGCTCGGTCGCGCGATCGACCGTCTCGCGTACGACGCGCATCGGATCGACGAGCGGGTGGCCGACGAAGTCCACCCGCAGCCCGCTGCCCGCGTAAACACCCACTTCGAAGGGGAAGATCACCGCCATCCGATCGACACGGCGCGCGATCTTCGCGATGCGGCCAGTGCGCCACGCCCAGACCTGCGGCGAGACGTAGTAGAGAATCGGAACGCCCGTGCGTTTCAGCCGTTTCGCCAGCGGGATGTGGAGATCGGGCGCATCCACCAGCACCGCGAGCGCCGGCTTGCGCGCACGCGCTGCCGCTTCGAGGCGTCGCCACGCGCCGAACACGCGCGGGAGTGCGCCGAGCACCTCGACGCCACCGCCGACGGCGACATCGGATTGTGGCACCAGGATCTCCATGCCGGCGCGTTCGAGGTGCGCGCCGCCGAGGCCGAAGCTCATCAGCTTCGGACGCAGCACGCGCAGCGCCTCGAGCAACTCGGCCGCGTGTACGTCACCCGACGCATCGCCCGCCGAGATCAGCACTTCCATCATTGGAGTTCGTCGAGTGGCGGCATCGCTTCGACCACGCGCAGCGCGGTGCGCAAGGCACGCAGCGCGGACGCGGCACTCTCGCTGTGCACGCGGCGCTCGCGAATCGCGTCGAGGAAATCTTCGAGTTGCGCCGCGAGCGCGTCCTCCGCATCGAAGCGGATCGGCTCGACGTCGATCTTGGGCGATCCATCCGCCTCGATGCGACGGCGCAGAATGACGGCGGACTTCTCGAGGAAGTCGATCGAGAAATAACCGTCGGACTGGAAGAAGCGGATCTTGCGCATCGGTGTCGGCGACACACGGCTGGCCGTGAAATTCGCGACGCAGCCGCCTGGGAAGCGCAGCCGCGCGTTCGCGATGTCCACCTGATTCGAGAGCACCGGCACGCCGATGCCTTCGACCGACTCGGGTTCCGCGCCGACCAGGCGCTGCACGATGTCGATGTCGTGGATCATCAGATCGCGCACGATGTCCACGTCGGTGGCGCGACCGGGGTACGGACCCATCCGGTGCGCCTCGACGAAACGCGGCCGGCGGATCACCGGCACCATCGCGACCAGCGCGGCGTTGAACCACTCGAGGTGGCCGACCTGCACGACGCGGCCACCAGCGCGCGCTTGTTCGAGCAGCGCTTCCGCTTCGGCGAGCGATGCAGCGATCGGCTTCTCGATCAGCACATCGAGCCCGCGTGCGAGCAGCTCGCGCACCACTTCGAAGTGTACGACGGTGGGAACCGCGACGATCGCGGCGTCGGCGCCCGCGACGATCTCGCGGAAATCGTGCACCGCGGGCGCTCCGAACTCGAGGCCGACCTGCGTCGCGCGCGAGAAATCGAGATCGGCGACGCCAGCGAGCGTCACGCGCGAATCGGTGTCGCGCAGCGCCGCGACCTTCGACGCGTGCAGCCGGCCCATGTGGCCGGCGCCAATCACTGCGATGCGCACGGGCGGCGCGGCGCTCAACGGATTTCTCCGGGCCCGGCTTCCGGCACGCCCAGCAGCGCGATGCCGTGCGCGTCGGCGCGCCGCACCACTTCGTCGCGCTCGAGCACCAGCGTGCAGCCGGCTTCGAGCGCCATCAGCGCGGCGCCCGCTTCCGCGAGCGTGTCCACCGTATCGGGACCGATCGTCGGAAAGTCGAAGCGCGGATCCTGCCCCGGCTTCCAGACCTTGACGACGCAGACCTCGCCGCGACCGAGTGCGCCACCGCGACGGATCGTCGCGTCGGTGCCGTCGATCGCTTCGACCGCGAGCACGCTGCGCTCCTTCACGACGAGCGTCTGCCCGATGTCGAGCCGGCCGATCGCTTTGGCGAGCGGCCACGCCCACGCGACGTCGTCGAGTTGCGCGGCGGTCGGCGAGACGCCGCCGAGCGCTCCGACGCTGGCCAGCAGATGCGGCGCGTAGAGCGCTTGCGAGAGCACGCGGATGCCCTCGGCTTCGATCGCGTCGCCGAGCGCGCGCAGGATCGAATCGTCGCTGCGATCGCGCAGACTGGTGATGAAGGCAGCGCCGCGCTCGTCGAGGCGGATCAGGTCGGAGCCGGCGTAGAGATTTTCCTTCGGCACGTTGCCCGCGACGACGGTCTCGCGCGCACCGGCCTCGTGCAGCGCCGCGAAGAGCGCGCCGAGTTCGCCGAGTCGCACCCACTGGAAAGTGTCGACTTCGATTTCGAGCGCAGGATCCGCGAAGCCGTGGAACGCAACCGCGACGACGCTTCGTCCTTGTGCGCGTGCGCCGCGCGCGACCTCGAACGGCAACCGCCCGGCCCCGGCGACGAGCCCCACCGTCGCGGCGGGCGAGCCACGCACGCTACCTGCAAACGCCCCGGGTGGACGTCTCGATGAAGCGCAGCAAGCGCTCGACCTCGGGCGTCGCGCCGGCTTCGGTGCGCGCGCGCGCGGTTGCGACTTCGAGGCGCAGCTTCGAGGCGAAGAGCAGATGGAAGGCGTGCTTCAGATCGTGCAGCGCAGCGTCGCTGAGATCGCGACGGCGCAGGCCCACGCTGTTCATGCCGACTACGCGGGCGTGATCTCCCGCCACCAGCGCGAACGGCGGCGCGTCCTTCGAGAGCTTTGCGTTGGCGGCGCTCATCACGCTCTCGCCAACGCGCGCGTGCTGGTGGATGCCGGTGTAGGCGCCGAGCACGGCGAAGTTCTCGATCGTCACATGGCCAGCGAGTCCGCAGAAGCTCGCGATCACCACGTGCGAGCCGATCTGGCAATCGTGCGCAATGTGCGCGCCGTTCATCACCATGTTGTCGTCGCCGAGGCGTGTCACGCCGCCGCCCTGCGGCGTGCCGCGATGGATCGTCACGCCCTCGCGGATCTGGTTGTCGGCGCCGATCTCGAGGCGCGTCGGCTCGCCGGCGTACTTGCGGTCTTGCGGGTTGCCGCCGACTGCCGCGAAGGGATGGATCTCGGTGCGCGCGCCGATGCGCGTCGCGCCGGTGACGCTCACGTGGTTCGCCACCACGACGCCGGCGCCGAGCTCGACGCCGGGGCCGACGTACGAGAACGCGCCGATCGTCACGTCGTCGGCCAGCTTCGCGCTGGGATCGACGACGGCGTGCGGGTGCACGCGGGGCAAGCGCGTCTAGCCCTTCTTGTTGAAGCGCTGCACCACCTGATCCGTGATGTCCAGCGACTCTTTGGTGTAGATCACACCAGGCGTGTTGCGCTCGATGATCATCGTGTAGCCCTGCTCTTTGCCGAACTCGGTGATGATGCCGAGCAGCTTGTCGCGCAGCGGTCCGACCAGGCGCTCGTAGTCGATCTTGAACTGGCCCTCGAGTTCGGCGCCCTTGGACTTCAGGTCGTTCTGGATTCCTGCGAGATCGAGCTGCTTCTTGCGCAGCGCATCCTCGGAGAGCACGAAGCGCTTGCTCTGGATTTCTTCCATCAGCGCCTTGCCCTTCTCGTACATCGGCTTCAGCTGGCCCTCGGCCTGCTTCTGCTTGCCCTGCAGCTCGTCGCGGGCCTTCTTGCCCTGGTCGGTCGCGTTGATGGCCTGATCGAGATCGACCACTGCGATCTTGATCTCTTCGGCCGCGGCCGAGCCGGCATACGCGAGTAGACCCACAGCGACGATCAGGATCCGAAACTTGGAAGCGCGCATCATTCCCCCTGGCGCGGAGTGGAGCCCTCCGGGCGCAATGAATCGTGGATTAGAGAGCGGAGCCGCCGACCGAGAACTCGAAGGTGATGCTGTCCTCGACCGAGAGTTTGTCGAGCGGGAAGCCGACGAACGCCTCGAGCGGCCCGAAGGGCGAGAACCAGAGCACGCCGACGCCGGTGCCGAAGCGCCACTCCGCGACGTCGAAGAGGAAGTCGTCCTCGGCGAACGCATTACCCATGTCGAAGAAGAGGATTCCGACGAGGCCGAGCGACTCTGCGATCGGGAAGCGGTACTCGCCCGTCAGCGAGATGAACTGATTGCCGCCGATCACGTCGGTCTCGTCGAGATCGTTGAAGTCGTCGATCTGCTTGTCGGTGAGACTGTTGCACTTGCCGTTGCCATTGCCCTGCGTGCTGACCGAACCACTCGAGTTGTTGTCGATGCAGACGCTCTGCTGCGCGCCCGTGACCGTGTCGATGTTGGCCCGGCCCACCGGCGAGAAGCGGCCCGCCTTGTTCGCCGAGAACTGCAGGGTCGTGTCGTAGAGGACCGAGCGGCGTGGGCCGACCGTGCGCGCCTTGAAGCCACGCAGCTGATACGTGCCGAGACCGCCGAGGTAGTAGCGCTCGGTCAGCGGCAGCGTGAGATCGTCGTCGATCAGATTGAGCGTGCAGTTCTCGGGGTTGCCCGGGGCACAGCCTTGGGGACCGCCGATGTCGAAATCAGCGATGTCGTTGAACGGAAGTGCGTAGCCGAGGCGTCCGGACACCACGATCGACGAGCGATCGCGCAGCGGCAGCGGCAGCCACTTCGGAATCCCGTGATACCAGGCGGCGCGCGCTTCGAAGCGCGCGAACTGCGAGAAGCCGCCGAGCCCGGCGCCTTCGAGGTTCAGCCCGTACTCGTAGCCAGCCGTCGGCAGCACGCGATCGTTGCGGTGATCGGAGCGGAACGAGATGCCGGCGAGGCTGGTGGTCGTCGCGTTCTGGAAGATCTCGCGGAAGATCAGGCTTGCCGCGGTGACGTTCGACTCCGCATCGATCTGCCGGTCCGTGAACGAATAGCGGATGAACCCGCGATCGTTGTTGGCGTCGTCGAGCGAGCGACCGATCGACAAATCGAGGCCGGTCGTGGTCTCGTCGAAGTCCTCGTAGCTGAGATCGGTGCGATAGGCGCTCGCCGAGAAGCTGTACTCGGAGTCGAAGAGCCGGTGATTCGTGAAGGTGGCGTAGAAGCGATCGCGCTGGCCGCCGATGTCCGCCGCCAGTCGCAATCCGTAGGCGCGCCCGAAGAGGTTGTTCTGCGACACGCTGCCCGACAGCACGAAAGAGTCGGCCGAGGAATAGCCCGCCCCGAAGGAGAGCGAGCCGGTCGGCTTCTCGACCACCGTCACATCGAGATCGATTTGATCGGGCTGGTCCGTCTTCTTGGTCTCGAGGTTCACTTCCTCGAAGAAGCCGAGCGCATCGAGGCGGCTCTTCGAGTTGCGGATCGAGCGCGCCGAGTAGAGCTGGCCTTCGACGAGCTGCACCTCGCGGCGGATCACGCGATCGACGGTGCGCGTGTTGCCCGCGATATCGACATGACGCACGAACTCGAGCGGCCCGCGCACGACATCGAAGGTGACGTCCACCGCCTTGGTCGCCTCGTCCGTGCGCGTCAGCGGATCGACCTGCGCGTAGGCGAAGCCGCGGTCGGCGTAGCGCCGCGTGACCTTCTCGGTGTCCTGCGTCAGGTGCGTCCGGTTGAACCACTCGTCGGTCGATAGCTGCAGTTCCGAGCGAACCAATTCCGTGTCGATCGTGGTGTCGCCAGCGAAATCGAGCTTGCCGACCTTGAAGCGCTCGCCCTCGATGATCGGCACCGTGACGATGATCCCGTCATCGACGGTATCGACCTTCGGCTCCCCGACATCGATGCGCAGATAGCCGGCGTCGCCGTACTTCTTCTCGACGCCCTGCAGATCCTGCATGAAGACCGGCTCCGCATAGGTGCCGGACTTGTCGAGGTACTTCGTCACGTAGGACCAGAAGCGCCACGGCTTGGTGCGCATGCCCTTGGTGAGATCGCCCTGATCGAAGTGTTCGTTGCCCTCGAAGACGATCTCGCGGAGCTTCAGCTTCTTGCCCTCGGTGACTTCGAAGTTCACCGAGACGGCGTCGTTCGGCAGCGCCTTGATCTCGTACGCGACCGACGCCTTGTAGTAGCCCTCGGCGCGGTACAGGCCTTCGATGCGGTCGCGGTTTTCGTAGAGCAGCGGCAGATCGAGCGTTGCGCCGGTGGTGAGCGTCAACTGATCGCGGATGCGGTCGCCCTCGATCGCGTCGTTGCCGGCGATCGTCACCTGCCGCACGACGGGGTTCTCTACGATCACGAAGTCGAGGATGCGCCCGCTCGGACCCGCCTCGGAGCGCACCGTCACGTCCTTGAAGAAACCGAGCGCGTAGACCTGGCGCACGTCTTCGGCCACCTGCACCGAGGAGAAGCGATCGCCCGCCTTGGTGGTGATGCGCGCGCGGATCGCGTCGGCTTCGATGCGGCGATTGCCGACGATGCGGATCTCGGCGATGCGCTCGCCAGCCTTGGCCGGCTCGATGCCGGCGTTCACCAGGCGCTCGGCCGGCACGAGCTGAAACACGACGGTGACGCCATCCGGGCCGCGCTCGGTGCTCGCCGTCACGCTCGCGATGCCGGGAATGCGCTTCAACTGGTCGAGATCCGCCTTCAGTGCGTCGCCGTCGTAGGGACGCCCCGGTTGCGTGCGCAGTTCGCTGCGCACACGCGTGTCGTCGATTTGCGCGGGGCCCTCGAAGCGCACGGTTGCGACGCGTCCCGTCACCGCGGTTTCACCCGACACGATCTCGAGTACGCGATCGCCGAGCTCGCCGACGCGCTCCAGCAGTTCCGGATCGCCGTTCGCGGTGAAGACCATGGTTCGGGTCGGCACGCGATCGCCCGCCGGCGCGACGCGCACGTCGAGACTGTACGAGCCCGCGAGTTCGGTGACGCTGCCCTGCACCACCCACTCCGCGCCGACTTCGCGCGCGAGCTTGCGCAGCACGTCGTCGGTGCGCTCGCCGGCCACATGCGCGATCAGCGCTTCGCGCACCACGACGGTGTCTACGACGTCGACCTTGCCGCTGGCCTCGAGGCGCGTGGTCAACTCGTCGGCGATCGAAGTCTCGAGGTGCGCGAGCGGCCGGGCGCTGTGCACTTCGAACGGCAGCACCGCCACCAACACCTTGATCGGAGCCGGTGTCTGCGCGCGCGCCGGCTCCGCGACTGCTTGAACGAGGAATGCCAGAGCGAGCCAAGCGAGGCGGAACCACCCGAGCGTGCGCGTGGTGCGAAGCGCCTGGCCCTCGACGTAATCAGCGTGGGCGCGCAATCGCTTCCTCCGGTTCGACGGTTCGTCGGTTGAAGTCGCAGAGTGAGGGTTCGCGAGGAGGGAGGATCGGCGCCGCATTTTAGGCGGGGGGATTTTCCTCGGCAACCCCGAACGGCTTGGTTTTTTCAAGTCTGGACGCAGAGTTATCGCGTCTTCGTCACATCCGGGTCGCGCTTGTCGCGACGAGCACACCCTCTTCCATCGAAAGCGTGCGACCGAGCCGCGACGCAAGTCGCTCGTTGTGCGTGACGACCACCAGCGCCGTGCCGCGGGTTCGATTCATCTCGAGCAAGAGCTCTCCGATGCGACCGCCGGTCGCCGGATCGAGATTGCCGGTCGGTTCGTCGGCCAACACCAACGTCGGATCGAGCACCAGCGCGCGCGCGAGCGCAACGCGCTGGCGCTCACCGCCCGAGAGTTTGCCGACGCGATGATCGAGTCGCTCGGCGAGTTCGACTTCGCCGAGAATCTTCGACGCGCGCTCGCGCATCTCGGCGAACGAGAGCCCGCGCAGCAGGCCCGGCATCATCACGTTCTCGATCGCGGAGAACTCGGGCAGCAGATGGTGGAACTGGAAGACGAAGCCGAGCGCGCGATTGCGGAACTCGGCGAGTTCGTCGCTCTGCTTCGCGAAGAGATCCTCGCCGCGAAAGTGCACCGAGCCCGCCGACGGGCGATCGAGTCCGCCGAGCACGTGCAAGAACGTAGATTTGCCGATGCCCGATTGGCCGACGATCGCAACGCGGTCGCCCGCCTCGAGCGTGAAGTCGATCCCGCGCAGCACTTCGAGCTCGCGCTCGCCGGTCGCGAAGCGCTTCCAGAGCCCCTTCACCTCGACCAGCGGAACGCTCGCCGCGCCGGCGCTGATGGCGTCACTCATATCGAAGCGCTTCCACCGGATCGAGCCGCGCGCCCTGCCTCGAAGGAATCCACGTCCCACCGAGCGCCAGAGCCATCGCGATGCCGACGACGGCGGCGATCTGCACGACGTCGAGCTGCGCCGGCAATTGAGAGATGCCCTGATAGACCGACGCCGGCAACGCGTCGATGCCGAAGAGATCTTCGACGCGACTCTGGATCCAGTCGAGACGCGTCGTGACGGCGATTCCCGTGATGACGCCGATCACCGTGCCGGTGAGCCCGATCAGCGCGCCCTCGATCGCGAAGATGCGCTCGATCGCGGCGTCGCGCGCGCCCATCGCCTTGAGGATCGCGATGTCGCTCGACTTCTCCATGATCATCATGATCAGCGTCACGACGATCGCGAACGCCGCCACCACCATGATCATCGTCAGCAGCACGAACATCATCACGCGTTCAGTCTTCAGCGCCTGGAAGAAGGCCGGGAAGAACTCCTTCCAGTCGCGCGTGAAGTACGGGAAGCCGAGTTCTTCCTGCACCTGGCTCGCGATTCGCGCGGACCGATAGTAATCGGTGGTGCGGACCTCGATGCCATCCACCACGTCGCCCACGCGCTTGAAGTCCTGCGCGGCACGCAGGTTCGTGTAGGTGACGATCTCGTCGCCCTGGAAGAGGCTCGAGCGGAAGATGCCCGCGACCTGGAAGCGCATCAGCCGCGGCGCGGTGCCGAGCGGTGTCGGCGGTCCGCCGAAGGGCGAAATCAACAGCAGTGGATCGCCGACCTGGACGCCGAGCGCGCCCGCCAGTTCGTCGCCGACGATGATGCCGGGGTCCGGCGCGTCGTCGCCCGCGTCCGGCGGCGGGATCAGCGCTTCGAGCGATCCCGCAATCAGATCCTTGCGCAGATCGGTGACGTCGCCGACGCGCGCCGGATCGATGCCCTGCAGCCGCACGCCGACGATCTCGCCGCCGTTGCCGCGCACCATGCCCTCGGCCCGCACGAAGGGCGAGCCGGCGACGACATCCGGTTGCGCGAGCACGCGTTCGAGCAGCGCCTGATAGTCGCCGAACGCGCCGATCCCACTCTGCACGGTGAGATGCGCGCGATTGCCAATGATCTCCTCGCGCCAGGTGCGCTCGAAGCCGTTCATCACCGACAGCACCGTGATGATCAGCCACACCCCCGCCGCGACACCCGCGACGCAGATTCCGGTAATCACCGAGATGAAGGTCTGACGCCGCTTCGCGATCAGGTAGCGCGAGGCGATGAACCACTCGGCGCTGCCGCGCAGATCGAGGAAACCCGCGAGCGCGAGCGGCGCGAGGCCGAGCAACACCAGAGCAAAGAGGACGGCGAGCAGCGCGTGACCGACGTCGCGCACGGCGCTGCGCGCCACGAGATCGAGCGACCCGAGCGGCGGCACGCCGAGCGCGAGCGCGCCACCGACGACGAGCGTCACGAGCGCCAGCCGCGCGAGCGCGCGCCGCGACAGCCAGCGCAGCGCGAGGCTCGTCGCAACCGTCGCGATCGCCACCAGCGCGAGCGCCGTGCCGAGCGCGAGCGGCAATGCGCGCAGCAGACCGTCGCCGTGCTCGAGCACGCCCGGCACTTCGACGTCGATCGCGACGAAGGTGAGCGCGGCAGCGGCGATGCCCATCGCGAGCAGTACGGAGTGCCACTTGCGCACCTGGCGTGCGAAGCGTTCGAGCACCACCACGGCGGCGCCGACAAACATCACCGCGAGCAGCACCAGGCCCGCGGCGAGCAACACGATGAACGCCAGCGCCAACGCGCCGCCGGTGGCGCCCGCCACTTCCCAGAGTCGCGCCGCGAGTTCCGCCATCGCGGCTACGACTCCGCGCCGACGCGCATGTACGGGAAGAGCAGCACTTCGCGCAGGTGCGCGGCGTCGCAGAGCAGCATCACGACGCGGTCGTTGCCGACGCCGAGGCCGCCGGTCGGCGGCATGCCGTGTTCCATCGCGAGCAGGAAGTCCTCGTCGAGCGGCTGCGCTTCGGCATCGCCGGCCGCCTTCGCGATGCGCTGCTCTTCGAATCGACCGCGCTGGTCTTCGGGATCGTTCAGCTCGCTGAACGCGTTCGCGAGTTCCATGCCGCCGATGAACAACTCGAAGCGCTCGACCAGGCGCGGATCCTTGGAGCTGCGCTTTGCCAGCGGCGAAAGCTCCACCGGGTAGTCCGTCACGAAGGTGGGCCGCACGAGTGTCGGCTCGACGTGTTCGCTGAAGAGGTGATCGACGAGCTGCGCCCAGGTCTTCGCATCACCGGCATCAAGATTTCTTTCGAGCACGCGCGCACGCAGCGCCGCGAAATCCGCAGCCGCGAGCACATCGATGCCGGTGAGATCGAGAATGCCATCGCGAATCGCGAGGCGCGGCCACTCTCCGCTGAACTCGAGTTCCTGCTCGCGATAGGTGATGCACGTGCCGCCCGTCACCGTCGTGACGATCTGCAGCAGCATCGCCTGCACCAGCTCCATCATGTCGCGGAAGTCCGCGTAGGCCTGGTAGCACTCCATCACGGTGAACTCGGGATTGTGTTTGCGCGACACACCCTCGTTGCGAAAGTTGTGACCGATCTCGTAGACGCGATCGAGCCCGCCGATCACGAGCCGCTTCAGATAGAGCTCGTCGGAGATGCGCAGATAGACGTTCGCGTCGTAGACGTCGTAGTGCGTCAGGAACGGAGTCGCGTTGGCGCCACCATAAAGTGGCTGCAGCACGGGCGTCTCCACCTCGAGAAAGTCGCGACCATCGAGAAATGCGCGCAGCGCGGTGATCGCACGCGAGCGTTTGACGGCAATCGCGCGCGCCTCGGGATTCACCAACAGGTCGAGGTAGCGCTGGCGGTAGCGCGCCTCGACATCGACGAGCCCGTGCCACTTCTCGGGCAGCGGGTGCAGACACTTCGCCACGACGGCGAGCGCGCGCGCGTTCACCGTCAGTTCGCCGGTGCGCGTGCGCCAGAGCAGACCCTCGGCGCGCACGAAGTCGCCGACATCGACGAGCGGCAACAGCGCCAGCACTTCGGGCGACAGCTCCGGCTTGCGAAAGCTCGCCTGCAGCGACACGCCGTCCTCGACCAACGTCATGAACACCAGCTTGCCGAACGAGCGAATCGCCAGCACGCGGCCCGCGACCGCCACCTGCACGGCGGCGGCTTCGAGCGCTGCCTCGTCGGCGGCGTCGTGGCAGCGACGCAATTCGGCGAGCCGCAACAGCGGCCCGACCTGCGCCGGATACGGATCGACACCCGCCGCGCGCAGTGCCGTCAATCGTTCCGCGCGCGCCTTGCGCTCGCTTTCGCTCACGGGATTCCTCCGCCGGGCTTCGCGGCCCGCTGCAACAACACCGCGCGCATGAAGCGATCGAGGTCGCCGTCGAGCACGGCGATCGCGTTGCCGATCTCCAGATCCGTGCGGTGATCCTTCACGCGCTGTGACGGGTGCAGCGTGTAGGAGCGGATCTGCGAACCGAAGCCGATCTCTTTCTTCTCGCCTGCCAGCGACACCAGCTTCGCCTCGTGTTCGAGACGCGCGCGTTCCCACAGGCGCGACCGCAACACCTTCATCGCGAACGACTTGTTCTTGTACTGCGAGCGCTCGTTCTGACACTGCACGACGATGCCCGAAGGAATGTGCGTGAGGCGCACGGCGGAGTCGGTCTTGTTGACGTGCTGGCCGCCCTTGCCGCCGGCGCGGTAGGTATCGATGCGCAGATCCTTCTCGTCGATCTCGACCTCGATGTCGTCGTCGAGTTCGGGCAACACCGAGACGCTCGCGAAGGCCGTGTGCCGGCGGTGCTGCGCGTCGAAGGGCGAGATGCGAACCAATCGGTGCACGCCCTCTTCCGTCTTCAAGTGTCCGTAGGCGTACTCGCCCGAGATCAGCAGCGTGCTGCCGCGCAGGCCGGCTTCCTCGCCGTCCTGGTGATCGAGTTCCTCGACCTTCATCGCGTGCGCTTCAGCCCAGCGCAGATACATCCGCAGCATCATCTCGGCCCAGTCGCAGGCGTCGGTGCCGCCGGCGCCGGAGTTGATGGCGACGATCGCGTTGCCGCGATCGTGCTCGCCGCCGAGCAGCAGCCGCAGCTCCGCAGCGTCGAGCTCGCTCTGGACGGCGTCGAGCTTCTCGCCGCCCTCGCGCAGCGTCGCGGCGTCGCTCTCCTGCTGCCCCAGCTCGATCAACACCGCGGCGTCGTCGAGCTGTGTCGCGGCCGCATCGAAGAGCACGAGCTGTCGCTCGATGCCGCCCTTCTCGCGCAGGATCCGCTCGGCGCGCTCGCGATCGTTCCACAGATCCGGCGCGGCGCTGTCGGCTTCCAGTTCGTTCAGCCTGGCGCGCAGTCCGGCGACGTCAAAGACGCCCCCGGAGCTCACCGAGGCGATCGCGCAGGCCGCGCAATCGTTCGGTCAGCTCGGCGGACAGGAAGGGATCGTTGTGGGTCTGCTCGCTCATTGCTCGACTCCGCCGCGCTGCATCCGACTCGCAACCGCCAGCGCCACGATGACGAGCGAAGCGGCGATCGGCAACCAATCGCCGTGTCGCGCGTAGAAAGAACCACCTGTGCGCAGCGGGACATCGGCGACGAGCAGCGTCTGTTCGAAGAGTTTCGTCTGCATGCGCACGCGACCGCGGTCGTCGATGATGGCCGACACGCCGGTGTTGGCAGCCCGCGCCGTCCAAACCCGATTCTCAGCCGCGCGAACCGCCGTCATGACCAGGAACTGATACGGCGCCCCGGTGCGCCCGTACCAGGCGTCGTTCGTGATCGCGAGGAGAACCTGGCCTCCTTCATCCACCAAACGACCTACCAGGTTTGGGAAAAGCAGTTCATAGCAGATCGGTACGCCCGCCGTGAGCGTTGCGCCGCTCGGCAATGGGATCACGAGTGCGCGCGGCGCACGTCCGGGCGACACATCGGTCGTCGCAACGCCGCGTGCGATCGCCGACACGAAGCGACCGAGCAGATCGCGCAGCGGAACGTACTCACCGAAGGGCACGAGATGCGTCTTGTCGTAGCGATCGACGATGCGCCCATCCGGTGCGACGACGAACGCGCTGTCGAAGTAACGCGCGCCGCCTTCCGCGATGCGCTCCGCACCGACTGCACCGACGACGAGTGTCGTATTCGTCTCGAGCGCGAGCGCGCCGAGTCGATCGCTGATCTCCTCGCTCCAATCGGGCGAACCCGGCACCGCCGTCTCGGGCCACAACACCAGTTGCGCGCCCTGCGCTGCAGCGCTGCGGGTCAGCGCTTCGTAGTCGGCGAGCGTGCGCTCGGCCCACTCCGGACTCCACTTCACGGCCTGATCGATGTTGCCCTGGAGGGTGGCGATGCGAACGCTGCCGATCGGCGCCGTCTCGGCGCGCGCGCGATCGAGCGCACCCGCGACGTGCAGCAACGCGACGACGCCCAGCGCCGCGATCGACTCGCGCCGATGCCGCGCGCCGATCGCAAGCGCAGCGAGCGCGGCGCTGCCCAGCACCGTCGCAAACGAGAGTCCCCAGACGCCGGTCCACGGCGCGAGGCCGAGCAGCGACACGTTCTGGTGCTGCGCATAGCCGAGCAGCGCCCACGGAAGCCCCGTCAGCACGAAGGAGCGCGCCCACTCGAGCGCGACCCACAGCCCCGCCGCGACGAAGGGCGACGCGCGACCCGCTGCGCCGAAGCCGCTCCACGCCGCCCCGAACACCGCAAAGAAAACGGCCGGGTAGAGCGCGAGCCCGAACGGTGCGAGCACGCCGACGATCACCGGCGCGTCGCCGTAGTGGACCGTCGCAACGTAGATCCACTGGAACACCAACGCGTGTCCGATGAGCGCGGAGACGAAGGCCCAGAGCGCCGCCGCGCGCGGCGCGAGTCCGCGCAAACCGAGAATCAACAGCGCCGGTGCGAACCAGCCCGCGCCGAGACCGAGATCAAAGCTCAGGTCGCCGAAGCGCTGCGGAAACGCCAACACGAACACGACGACGAACGCGGCGAGCCAGGCCACGCGGTGGCGCCGCGTCACGCACGCACCGCTTGCCAAAGGCGTCGCTCTTCGGCGCGCATGCGACGCGTTTCACCGGCCTCCTCGTGGTCGTGGCCGAGCAGGTGCAGCACGCCGTGGATCAGCAGCTTCGCGAGTTCATCGTCGAGCGTACGGCGCGCGCGACGCGCCTGGCGCGCGGCCTGCTCGACGTCGATCACGACGTCGCCGAGCAGCGCGCCGCGGAATTCGCTGTAGTCGCCTTCGAGCAGCGAGAACGCGAGCACGTCGGTGGCGCCGCGTTTGCCGCGATGGCGCTCGTTCAGTTCCGCCATCGCGATGTCATCGACGAGCGCGAGCGAGAGTTCGGCGCGTGCAGGCGCAACCTCGCGCAGAACGAAACGCGCCCGGCGCGCCAGCAGCGGACGGTCGAACGCACCCGCCACGAGCCCGCGCGGCGGGCCCGAGAGCCGCAGCGTCATCGCTCTTCGGGACGCGGGGCGCTGGCCTTATGAGCTTTGCTCGCCGGCGGGCCCGATGAGCTTCGCTCGCCTCCGGCTTGCTGCGCGGCGCCATCGGCGCCTTGCGGGCTGCGCGCGTCGCGACCACCGGCCGCGCCGCTTGCTCGATCGTAAGCGCGGATGATGCTCTGCACGAGGGGATGGCGAACGACATCCGCATCGGTGAAACGCATGAAGCCGATGCCATCGACGTCGGCGAGCACGTGCGACGCCTCGACGAGTCCGCTCGTCTTCTCGGGCGGCAGATCGATCTGCGTGGTGTCGCCCGTGATGACCGCCTTCGAGTCGAAACCGAGCCGCGTCAGGAACATCTACATCTGCTCGCTGCTCGTGTACTGCGCCTCGCCGAGAATCACGAAAGTATCGTTCAGCGTGCGGCCGCGCATGAACGCGAGCGGCGCCACCTCGATCACGCCGCGCTCGATCATCCGCTCCGCTTTGTCGAAGGGCATCATGTCGTGGAGCGCGTCGTAGAGCGGTCGCAGGTAGGGATTCACCTTCTCGGCGAGGGTGCCCGGCAGGAAGCCGAGCTTCTCGCCCGCTTCGACCGCGGGACGCGCGAGAATCACCCGCGACACTTCGCGGCGATTCAGCGCCGCGACGGCGCACGCCATCGCGAGATACGTCTTGCCGGTGCCGGCCGGCCCGATCGCGAACACCATGTCGTGATCGCGAATCAACTCGACGTAGCGGCGCTGCGACAGATTCTTCGCCACCACGCGGCGTCGCGTGCCGCCCTCGCCGAGCACATCCTCGTAGACGTCCTGCAGTTCGACGTCGGGACGACCCGAGGCGAGGCGCGCCACCGACGCGACGTCGCGCGCGTGGAACGGGTGACCGGCGCGCAACCGCCCGTACAACTCTTCGAGCACTTTGCGTCCGGCGGCGACCTGACCGGGATCGCCGATCAGCCGCACCTCGTTGCCGCGCGCACGCACATCGATCTGCAGCTCCTCCTCGAGGATCCGCAGCGTGCGCTCGCCTTCGCCGTAGAGTTCGGCGGCCATCTGGTTGTCGTCGAAGATCAGGGTCTGCCGCGTGCTGGCATCGCTCGGTGCGGCGGGTCGGGTGGCGGCGTGCGGCAGCGGCTTGGAGTCGGGCAGGAACATCTCCCGATGCGAGTTCGGCGATTGCAAAGAGATTCGTCAGCGGCTCTCGGTCTCGATGCGTGGCCCGCGATCGGGCGCCAGGACGATCGGCCCCTCGCTGCTTGCGCCGACATAGTAAGCGCCGCGCTCCGCGGGCGTCAACGCAGCGGCGCTCTCATCGGACCATGTCGCGACGGCGTCGAGTCCATCGGGCCAGCGACCTTCCGCGGCGCGATACGCGAGCACCAACGCGCGAACGTTCTCCGTCGCAAAGCGCGAGCGGGCTCGATCGAGCGCATCGTCGCCGAGAACGAAGCCATCGCGCTGCGATCTCGCGTGCACGAGGCCGAGCGCGGCGATCCCGGCGAGCAATGCGAACGGCGCCCACATCGCGAGCGCGCGACGCCGCGGCGAACTCGCGTCGGGTTCTGTGCTCTGCGTCGCAACGGTGCTGCGCGCACGCACCGGCTCGATCCACCCCGCCCGCGCGAGGTGCACGACGATGCGCATCGCGCCGAAGCTGCCGAGGCGGGAGAGATCGATCACGCGCCGCACGCTGGCGCGACCATCGACCAACAGGAACACGCGCTCGGACTCGACCGGCGACGCCATCACGCGCGCGGCCGGCGAGTGGCGGTATTCCTCGATGCTGCCACGGCGCCGGAACACCACTGTCTCGATCGGCGCTTCCTGCTGGAACGCGTGCCATTCGTCGACCATGCGCAGGCCGTCCATCAAGACCTGCTCGGCGCCGAGCAACGACTCGGCCGCTCGATCGTGCAGCACCGGTTGCGCGACGAATCGGAACGAACCCTCGACCCAGAGCAGCAGGTCGAAGATCGTCTCGCGCGTCAGCAGGTCTTCGATCTCGCGCAGCGACTCCGCGCCGAGCAGTCCCGCTTCGACGAGATGCGGACCGATCGGCAGCGCTGCATCGCGCCTCGCCTCGATTCCCGCGACGCCGTCGCGCGGAACGATTCCGCAGCGCACGATCATCTCGATCAGCGCCTCATCGACGCGCGTTCCGACGGGCGCCGCCGATACGACGCCGCCCGCATCGAAGCGCAGCGTCACTTCGCCCTTCGGACCGCGCACCTCGAGCACGCCGGTCTTGCGCTGCTGCCCGATCAGCTGGAACACCTCGCCCATGCCGAAATCACGCAGATTGCCGTGCAGCGCAATCGTCATGCGCGCCGCCGTCGGTCGAGTCGCGCGGAGAGCAGCGTGATTGCGACGTAGAGAACCACACAGAACAGGGTCGCGAGGCCGAAGGTGATCGCGCCCGCGCCGCCGACGCGAGCAGGATCGGGCAGGACGGCATTCGAGCCAAGGCCGAACGCCACGGCGCCCGCCGCGCAGAGCGCCGCGATCAGCCCGAGCGCGGGCCTCGATGCGGAGCGACCTGCCAGGCCGGGCAGCATCATGCCGACCGCATTCGCGGCGCGCACGCGCCACGCGCGTGCTCCGTGAACGCGCGGCTCCCAGCCCGCCGTGGCGCGCATCTCGATGCGGCGACTGCGGCAGCTCTCGCAACGCGGCGCCGCAGCGACACCATCGCGGATCGCCTCGTGAGCGGTCCCGCAGTGGGGACACAATCGCGTGCCGCAATCGAGGCAGTTGGTAGACGTCTGGAAGCGCCGCGAGAGCGCCGTCCCCAACACGGCGGCCGCCGCAAAAGCGATCGCCGCGATCCAGGTCGAACGCCCGAGCCAACCCGGTGCGAGCGCGCTGCGCAGTCGATCCGCGGCGACGATCGCGCCGGCGTTCGCGAGACGATCCCGCAGTCGCTCTTGCGGCATCGGCAGATCGGCGACGGAAGTACCTCGCGAGCGGCCGAGACGGGTCGTCAGCTCTCTCACCGTGTCCAGATCGAGCGACTGCGCGGCGGCGGCGAGCGCGCGCGCGTGCTGTTCGACGTCGATCGCGCGGCCGTGCGCTTGCGAAAGATTGAACCAGAGCAGCGCCGACGGCTCCGTCGCAATCGCGCGGCGATACAGTTCTACCGCCTCTTTCGGAGCGCCGAGCGCGATCTTCGTACTCGCGGCACTCGCCAACACGACGGGGTCGTCGCTGGCGCGTGTCAGCAACGCCGTGAGTCGCGCGTCCGCCCCGGCGAGATCTCCCGAGCGCCGCTCCCACGCAGCGAGCGCGTACGTCGCGAGCGGATCGGATGCGGAACGTGCCAGGCGCGCCGCAGCGACCGGATCGAGGGCACCCGCATCCGCTGCGACCGCTGCGGCGACGATCGGATCGGCGCCGATCGCCGCGAACCGCGCGCCCGCGAGGTTTGCAACGGGATGAATCGCGATGACGAGGAGGATCGCTGCGCAAGCGAGCGCGATGCGCTGTGCGCGCGCGCTCTGACACCACGCGAACACGAAGAGCGCGAGCCCCGCGCCCACCACGCCCTCACCGAACGCCGCCGGCAACAACACCAGCGCCGCAACGAGCGCGGCGCGCGAAAAGTCGGGCATCGAGGACTCGATGCGATCGCCGAGGTCGTGTGCCGCATTCGACAGCGATGCGAGTCCGCGCGCGCCAATATACACCAGCGCGCCACCCGCGAGTGCGAAGAGCGAGAGCACGCCGCCGACTGCACCGAGCCAGAGCCAGCCATCGATCGTGCGCGGCAGCGACGCAATCGCATCGATTGCCGACGCGAATGCCGCTCCCAGCGAACCCGACGCGAAGCGAGCGCGCGCCAGTGCTGCATGCGCGGCGGGAAGATCGGGCGCGAGCAGCACGGCTGCTTCGGCGCGCTCCTCGAAAGTGCCGAGGTCCTTGCCGCCGAACACCAATGCGCGTCCGAGCGAATCGACGCTGTCGACGCCCACTTCGTCTGCGACCGCACGCGTTCGCGCGGCGCGATCGCGGAGTGCGCGGGAGCCTTCGTTCCACGCGCGGTCGATGCGATCGATCACCGGGCCCGGCAAGCGGGGAAACGGAGGCGGATTCGCGACGAGGATCGGGTCGAGTGCCGGAGCGGGTTCCAAAACCAAGATCGGCGGCGACGGCCCCTCGGTCGCAATCCCAGCGCTGCTCGGCGCGTCCTGCGCATGCGATTGCGCGGACAGGCCCCACGCCAGGATCAAAACGATCCATAGCGGGGCAACGCCGCGAGCCAATCGCTGCCAGGTCACCAGAAACCCTCCTCGGACCTGCCCCTTCGCTGGCAGACCCTTCCACTCGCGTGTATCGGCGAGCGCGAGCGGGGAGTTGATTGGGAAGACCCACGGCGGAGAACTGCGAACGGCGGCTGCGCGAGGGGAGCGCAACCCTGGCGACTCCCAGGGGCTCCGCCTATGTTGCTCGTCCCTCGACGCCTCTGGAGGTCGTTTGGCCCGTCACAAGTCAGCTCAGAAGCGCGCTCGCCAGGACGTGAAACGTCGCGAGCGCAACCGCACGATCCGCACGCGAACCCGTGGGGTCGTGAAGGCGCTTCGAGCCGAGTTCGAAGCCGCCGGTCCCGGCGTCGATGCGAAACTCCGCAGTGCCGAAGGCGCATTGCGCCGCGCCGCGACCAAGGGCGTGATTCCGAAGCGCCGCGCGAGCCGCCAGGTCTCCCGACTGACCAAGGCCGCGAATCGCGCCAAGGCGAAGTGAGCCCGCGCTCGCAGCCAGCTTCAGGCTGCGAGCCCCATCACGAGCCGTTCGAGCGCAAGCGCAGGCGGCAGTGATCCCTGCCCCTTCAACGCTTCATCCGTATCGTGGATTGCGCGCAAGCAGACCAAGAGGCGCGCCGGCGCATAGCGGCGCGCCTGGCTTTCGAGTTTGCGCTGCACGAATGGCGGCGCTGCGACCGCGCCGCCCGTGCGCACGCGCAATAGTTTGCGGAAGTGACTCGCGAGCGTGCCGAGCACGACCGGGGGCGCCGCGCCGGCTCCGAGAACCTTGTCGAGCACGGCGAGCGCATCGCCCGCTCGACCTTCGCCGATCGCATCGGTGAGATCCCAGACCGGCTCCTCGGCGAGGTCGGCGGCCGACGCCGCGATGTGATTCACCGTGATCTTCTGTCCCGCGCCCGCCAACAGCGACGCTTTTTCCAACTCGGTACGCAAGCCGATCAGGCTCGCCCCGATGCGCTCGACGAGTTGCTCCGCCGCGCCGGCCTCGAGCGCGAGCCCGAGCTTCTTCGCGTCGCGCTTCACGAATGCGATGAGCTCCCGCGCGCCGCGCGGCGCCTCGCACTCGATCAGCGCATCGGCAAAGGCGCGCACCCAGGATGTGCGCCGATCGATCGACGTCGCCGTCACCACCAACACGGCCGAGGCGTCCGCTCCGAGCGCTTTCACCAATCCCGGCAGCGCCTCGCAGATGGACTTCCAGGTGCCGCGACCGCCCGTCGGCTCGCGCAGCCACACGAGTCGGCGCGCTGCGAAAACCGGCAGCATCCGCAGCGCATCGCCGAGTGCGCCGGGGCTCACCGCATCGCCTTCGAAGCGGTCGAAGTTGAAGTCGGCGGGCGCATCGCCCAGCACGCCGCGCTTCAGCGCCGCGAGCGACTCGTCGCGCAGCAGCGCTTCGTCACCCGCAACGAGATAGGCGCTTCGAACGCGGCCACTGTCGAGTTCCTGTTGCAGCGCGTCCGGCGTCAACGCGAGAGCCGGTCGGACAGGAACTCGCGCGTGCGCTCGGACAAGACCGAGGCGACCCGCCGCAGCGCCTCGTCGCGATTCTTGCGTTCGGCCTCGACGTCCGAGCTGGTCAGATACAGCTCCCATTCACGAAGCGCGCCGGCAGGAAGCTTGATCACGGTTCCGTCGCGGCGCGTCGCGTTGAGCGACAGCCGCACTTCGACTTGATATTCGAGTCCGAAGGCCACGGATGAGAAGCTGCGCGCCGTCGTGACCAGATCGAGAACCGTTCCGGAGAGCACCAGATCTGCCTGCGCCGGGTCGGGAACGACCACCGCGCCGCCGCCGCGCTGGAACTCACGCCGCAATGCCTCGGTCACCATCATCTCGATACCCGGCTCGAACGAGTGATTTGCGAGCGTCGGAATCGCAACGCTGTGAACGGGACCGAGCGTCGTATCGGTGCGCACGACGTGATAGCCGCTGCAGCCGCTGATCCCCGCCACGAGGACGGCCGCGAAAGCGGCGAATACCAGGGCCGAGGGACGAAGTACGCGTGTGCGCAGCATCGGCGCGCACCCTAGCAGAGACCTTTAGAGCTGGAAGCGCCGAACGTGCGAGCGCATCGCTTCGGCGGCGTGGCTCAGCTCGCCCGAAGCGTGCTCCATCTGGCCCGCGGACTCGTGATTGGCCTTCGCCTGCCCCGCGACGATGGTCATGAACTGCGCTGCGAGCTCACACGCCGAGGTCTGGCCCTGGAGCGCCAGATGGATCTCCTCGACCGCGACGCGCACCACCTCGACACCCGAACGGATCTGGTTGCCGCCGCGCGCCTGCTCCTCGGTCGTGCGATGCACCTGCTGGGAGACGTCGCGCATCGCCGTGGTGCCGCGCAGCACGACTTCGTGGCCCTGCTCCTGTTCGCGCATCGCATTGCGCAGCTGCTCGACACCGGTACGAACGCGTTCCATCAGTGTCTGCACGTGCGACGCGGCGCTCGCCTGCTCTTGCACTGCGTGCACGATCTCGGCGATCCGCGAGCCGCTCTCGCGCGCAGTGCGCGTGATCGCCTCGAGCGACTCGCCCGCCTCGGCCGAACGCTCGACGCCGGCCCAGACGCTCTCGGCGCCGCGTTCGATCGCGACCGTCGCGGCGACACTTTCGTTCTGCACCGCGCGAATCAGCGAGCCAATCTCTTTGGTGCTCGCCATCACGCGATCTGCGAGTTCCTTGATCTCGTCGGCGACCACCGAGAACGCGCGCCCCTGTTCGCCGGCTTGCGCCGCAATGATCGCGGCGTTGAGCGCCAGCAAGTTGGTCTCGTCGGCGACGTCGTCGATCACGTTGACGATCGCGCCGATCTCGTTGGCGCGTTCGCCGAGGCCGCGAATCACCTTCTCGGCGACATCCGTTGCGTCGCGGATCGCCTCCATGCCGGCGATCGTCTGCTGCACCTTCTCGCGCCCGCCCTCTGCCACCGCCACCACCTGCGCGGAGAGCCGCGCCGTCTCGCTGGCGTTGAGGTCCACATCGCGCATGGAGCCCGCCATCTGCGAGATCGACGACTGCGTGTCGATCGCCGCATCGGAGAGACCTTCGACGTGGCGACTCATTTCGGCGACACCGCGGATCATCTCTTCGATCGAACTCGAGACTTCTTCGACGCGCACGGAGAGCACCGACGCGGTCTGACTCAGCTCTTCGCCCGCCGCGCCCATCTCCAGAATCGAGCTCGACGATTCCTCGACCGACGCCGAGAGCGACTGCGCGGAGCCGGTGATGCCTGTGACCCGTTCACGGATCGCGCCGGTGGATTCGCTGGCTTGCGCGATGCCGCGCTCCTGCTCGCCGGCGCCGTCCGCCACCGCGCCGCCCACTGTCGCGAGCTGACTCGCGGCCGATTCGACGCGATCCGCCGCCTCGGCGACACGCATCACCGTCTCTCGAAGGGATTGCCGCATGCGATCGAAGCCGCGCGCGAGATCGCCGAGTTCGTCCTCGGACTCGAAGACTTCGGCGCGCGTCAGGTCGCCGCACGCGATGCGATCCGCCTCGGCGCGCAGCGCGCGGATCGCACGCGCGAGATCGCGCGAGACGATGCGTGCCGCCGCGCAGGCGATCACCAGCGAGAGCGCGAAGAGCCCGTACATCTCGGGCGCCGCACCGGCGAGATGTGCAACGGCCGACCGCGGCAGCATCGTGACGATCACGCGATCGCCGCGTCCGTTGCGCTGCCAGGCAAAGAACTCGGTGTCCGTCGAGCCCATTCCGGAGACGCCCGTCGCTCCCGAGAAGGCCGCGATCGGATCGCCGACGCGATCTTTGTCGCTCTGCGCGTAACTTTGTCCGCTCTCCGGATCGATCAGCCACCAGGCGCCGCCGAGTGACACGAACGGCGCGTGCAACGACGCCGCGAGATTTTCCGGTTCATCGCTGTCGAGCCATTCGCGCTGCTGCGCGTGAACGAACTCCGCCGTGAGGATTCCGACCTGGCGCTGCACCACGAGCATCATCACGATGATCGGCACGACGGTCGTCAACAGCACGGTGCCCTGGAGCTTCCAGACGAGCGGCAGCCGCCGCACGACGCTCTCGCGCAAATCGGGATCTTCGATCAGGCGGGAGAGTCGCGCGCGCAGCGGCTCGATCTCGCGCTTGAACAAAAATGCGACGGTGGGGCTCGACACCGCGCCGCCGAGTGCGCCCGCAGCGCAGAGCGAGAGTACGTCGGACCACGACACGCCGGGCGCGAACAACTTCATCGAGAACGCCACTGCCGCAGCCCCGACCGGCCACAGCAGGAACGAGTTCAGGATCACCTGGCGAACGATGTCGATCGAACCCGCGAAGGCGCGCAACTCATCTTCGCGTGTAGCACTGCCGTCGGCTTCGCGGTCGAGCCAACTCGCGAGTGCGCGCACCGCTTGCTGCATTGCCTGCGCAATGCCGGCGAGCACCACGATCCAACACGTCGTCACGATGCCGAAGGTCTTCCACTCCGCGGCGTGCCAATCGAGAAGCCGCATCAGGAACGGCGCGATCACGGCGATGTTGATCACGCTCGATACGAGCGTCAGCAGCCCGAAGCGAAGTTGCAGGCGCTGGCCGGGGGTCCATCGCGAAGTGGCATTGCCTTGCATGGCCGAACTCACTCCGCTTTGAGCAGGCTCTGCGCGATCCGCAAAACCTTGTTCGCCTGGATTGGCTTGGTCAGATACTCGTTGGCGCCTAGCGCGATCGCGCGTTCGCGGTCTTCCTTCGCGCCTTCGGTGGTGATCACGATGATCGGCATCGCGCGCAGACTGTCCTCGCCGCGGATCAGCGAGATCAGCTTGAGGCCGTCCATCACCGGCATGTTGATGTCGATCAACGCCAGGTCGAAGTGATCGCTCGACACCTTGCGCAGTCCATCCATGCCGTCCTGCGCCTCGACGATGTCGACGTCCTTCAAACGCTTGAGCGCGAAGACCAGCAGTTGCCGCATCGTGGGACTGTCTTCGACGATCAAGATCCGGTGGCGAGCCATTGCCCTGTCCTTCTCCGCCCGGGATGCGGGCGGTCCCTGCTCACTTGGTCAGGAGATCGATGAATCCCTGGATCGTGTTCAGCTTGCGCTCGGACTGCGAATAGAGGCGCGCGGCAAACAGAGCGGTAGCGGCATGACCACCGAGCAACGTGAAAAGCTCGTGATCGAGCGGCGTGAAGCCGGTCTTCTGCTGCAGCAACTTGTGGATCGCGATCGCGCCGATGGGGCGCTCCTGCACGCGCAGCGGCACGCACACGAGCGGCCGCGACAGATCCTCGGGAGTGGCAGCGTCACCGCATTGCGTCTCGCCCGTGGCGACCGCAGCACCGACGATCCCGTGTCCCATCTGACACGGCGGGAAGTCGCCGATCTCGCGCCCTTCCGACGCGACCGGCGTCAACACTTCGGTGCGCTCGTCGAGCACGTAGATCGCGAACACCTCGGCGCCGATCAGGTTGATCACGATCTCCACGACGATCTTGATGACCTCCGAGAGGTCGAGCGTGGAGTGGAGCTGATACGAAGCGACGTAGAGACTCGCGAGGTTGTTGTTCTCTTCCTCGATCTCGAGGTAGCGTTCGGCGAAGTGTCGGTTCTCGCCCTCGACCTGATCGAGCCGGTCGAGGATGTCCTGCTTCTCGCCTTCGAGATTGTGGATTCTCGAGACGAGGTCGTGGCGCAGCCTCTCCCACTCGACGTCGTCCGAGGCGGCCATGTTCTGGGCCTCGAAACCGGCGACCTGCATGCGCAGTCGCTCATTCTCCTTGAGCAAGTCCTGCGTGAACTCAGCGCCGCGCCGGAATAGCGAGAGCACCTCTTCGGCGCGCGAGAAGAGCCCGTCGCGTTTTTCGCTCATGCCGACCTCACGCCACGCCCCGGTGTAACCGTGGCCAGACCCGACTCGATCACCGATGCGATTTCAGGGAGCGGCAACACTGCGTCGACCACTCCAGTACGAATCGCCTGCTGTGGCATGCCGAACACGACGGCGGTCTGTTCCGACTCGACCACCACGCGCCCGCCCGCCTGCTTGATGGCGCGAACACCCTCGCGCCCGTCGTCGCCCATGCCTGTCAAGACGATGCCGAGAAGATCGGCGCCAAAGAGTTTCGCGGCCGACGTGAAGAGTCGATCGACCGCCGGCGCGTACTTGTCGCTCGCGTGCGCATCGGCGAGCGAGGCAACGACGCGGTTGCCCTCGCGTGCGAGCTCGAGATGCCGGCCGCCTGGCGCGACCAACACCGAACCCGGTGTCGGTACGTCACCGTTCTCGGCCTCGCGCGCGGCGAACGGCGTCAGTCGATCGATGCGCGCGGCGAAGCCATGCGTGAATCCGGCCGGCATGTGCTGGCAGATCAGCACCGCCACCGGCGGCGCCTCGACGAACGACCCGAGGATCTGCATCAGCGCCGCAGGCCCGCCAGTCGACGACCCGATCGCGACGACGCGCGGAGCCGAGGCGCTGCGCTGCTTCGCGACACCGCGCGGGACCGGCCCGGAATCGAGTCTCGCGCGCACCTTCTCGATGCGCAGTTGGCGGATCGCGTGGACCTTGCGCAGCAGCTCCTGCTCGATAGTCTCGAGTTCGGCGCCGGCGCGTGGGGTCGGCTTCGCGATGAAGTCCACCGCGCCGAAATCGAGCGCGCGAAAGACGTCCTGTTCGCCGCTGCGTCCGCTGATCACGATCACCGGCGTTGCGCAGCGGCTCATCACCAGACGCAGGAACGTGAAGCCATCCATGCGCGGCATTTCGAGATCGAGCGTGATCAAGTCGGGCCGCAGCTCGAGCGTCTTGCGCAGCGCCTCTTCGCCGTCGCGCGCGGCGGCCACCACTTCGACGAGCGGCGAGCGCTCGAGCATGCGCGTGATCGTGCGGCGGCTGAACGCCGAATCATCGATCACCAGCACGCGAATCGGCGCGACGACGCTCACGGGATCCTCCGCCGATCGACGTGCGCCAGCGTGCGCTCGGCCGTCTCGTGCCACGGATCGTTTTCCGCCGGCTTGCGATACACCATGTCGTGTCGCAGGTGCTTGAGTTCGAAGTCGGTGGACAGATTGATCAGCGACTCCGAATGGCCCAGCAACAGGAAGCCGCCCGGCTTCAACTTGTGGTGGAAGGTCCGCACCACGCGCCGCTTGGTCTCGATGTCGAAGTAGATGATCACGTTGCGGCACAGGATCACGTCGAGCGATCCGAGCAGCGCCGAGCGCGACTCGTCGAGCAGGTTCAGATGTGCGAACGAGACGTGCTTCTTGATTTCGTCGGAGATGCGGAACGAACCATCCTTGTCGCTGAAGTACTTCTCACGCAGGAATGGATCCATTTGGCGAAAAGACGATTCCCGATAGATGCCGCGGCGCGCCTTGTGCAGCATCTGTCGCGAGATGTCCGACGCGTAGACGCGCAGATCGCGGCCGGGCTGCAGCCCCGCCTCCTGCGCCAGCAACACGATCGAGTAGGGCTCCTCGCCGCTCGAACAGCCGGCGCTCCAGATTGACACGGGCAGGGAACCGGAACCGCCGCGGCGCGCCTGCACGCTCGGGATGATCTCTTCGATCAGCGCCTGCAGTTGCGCCTTCTCGCGCAAGAAATACGTCTCGTTGGTCGTGAGGTTGTCGATCGCCCAGGCCAGCTCGCCTTCGCCGCTGGTGTCGTTGCGCAGTGCGTAGTGATAGGCGTTGAACGAGCGCAGCCCCAGCTCAGCGCAGCGCCGCGCAATGCGACGCTCGAGCAGGTAGCGGGACTCCTGCCCGAAATGGAGTCCGCAATGCGCCTTGAAGAATTCCGCAAACATGCGGAACTCCGAATCGCTCATCGCGAGCTCGTCTGCTTTGCCGGGAGCGCCCACCATCGTCCCTCGGCTACGCCTCCTCGAGACGTTCGAGGGCGCGCAGCAGCGCCCCCCGCACGAACTCGTCCGTCTCCCCGTCGAGGCAACGCAGGAAGCGCGGGATCGCCGCCTTCGCGCGTCGCTCGGCGAGCGCCTCGATCGCACCCGCGCGCACCGCCCACTCCGGATGCGACACCAACGGGATCAGCGCTGCGACATCGTCGTCATCGCCGTGGCGGCGGATGCAACGCACGGCGCTCTGCACCACTTCGGGATCGGCGTGCCCGAGCACGTCGCGCACCGGATCTAGCGCCAGCAGCGGCGCGATCTCTTCGAAGGCTTCGACGGCCGCGATCGCAACGGGGCCGCGATCACCGAGCGCTGCGATCAGCAGCGCGCGCACATGGGGCAGCGAGGACTCGCTGGCGTCCGCCGCGTTGCGGTGTTGGTGTTCGGCGATCGCGCGCACGGCGGCGGCACGCACTTCTGGGTCTTCGTCGCAGAGCAGTCGCTCGAGCGCATCGAGCGCGCCCGGATCGTCTCCCGCGCCGAGCGCGGCCGCAGCGGCGATCCGCACCGGCTCGGCTTCGTCGGCGAGCGCCAGCCGCAGCGCTTCGGAGCGCGCATCACCCGGCATTCGCGCGAGGGCCGCCACCGCGGCGCGTCGCACGGCCGGACTCGGGTCTTGCACGAGCAGCGCCATCAGCGATGCGTGATGACGACCGCCGACTTCGCCGAGCACGCGCGCGGTGGCGAGTCGAACCGGCTCCGCGGCCGTCTCGAACGACACCGCGAGCAGATCGATCGCCACGTTCGCGCCGTTGCGAAGCTCGGATGTTCCGGCCGCGGAAGTCGCGATCCGCACCAACGCATCGATCAGCGCGGCCTGCTCCTCTCCAGCCTCCGGTTCGAGGCCATCGGTGATGAGCTGCAGCCGGCGGACCAGCGGAACCACGGCACTTGGATCGCCGCGCCGCGCGAGCGCGCCAGCCGCTGCCGCGCGCAACACCGGGTCCGACTCGTCGAGTGCTGCCAACAAACGTGCGGCGCCACGCGAACCGAGCGTGCGTCCCAGCACCTCGCAGGCCTGCGTGCGCAGCTCGCCGTCGAGAGCTTCCCATTGCGTATCGAGTCGATCTTCCGCGACGTCACCAAGACTCTCGAGCGCGCCGAGCGCCACTTCGGCGAGCGCTTCGTCGGCGCGCGCCGCACGCAGCAGCGGAAGCACCACCTCGGCTGTCGCCGCGATTCCTAGAAACTGGGCGAGCAGCAGCCGCGTGCCGAGATCCGCCTCCGCGAGACGCAGAACGGCGTCAGCGAGCGCTGCCTGCGCTGCGCATGCTGCGCCGCGAATGCGCACACAGAGCGCCTCGGACTCGTTCGGATCACTGCGCGATACCACCCGCAGGAGCGTTTCGATCGCCGCCTCACGCGTCGCACGCGAAGCGGATTCGATTCCCTTCAGCAGCACTTCGAGCGCTTCGGGGTCCGCCGTGTGACCGAGCACTGCGAATGCAACCGGCCGCAGCAGCGAGTCGTCGAGCGCGGAAGCGAGATCCTGCGCCGTCAGCGGCGCTTCGAGACGCGCGAGCCCACGCAGCGCCGCGAAGCGCACCATCGGCTCTTCGCGATCGCGCAGCGCCGTGTCGGTGAGCGCGCGCAACGCGGCGACCCCACCGATCGCGGCCAGCGCATCGGCGGCCGCGCCACGCACGTTCGGATCTTCGTCGTCGAGCAGCGCCACCAGCCGCGGAGTCGAGCGCTCGCTGCCGATTCCGGCGAGCGCATCCACCACGAGTTTGCGCACATCGACGTCCGGGCTGTCGCTTGCCGCGATCAGCGCATCGACCATACGACGACCGATGCGAACCAGCGTCTCGACGGCGGCGTTGCGGCGGCCGGGATTCTCGCCATCGCTGAGCGCGCCGAGCAGATGATCCGCAACGGGCCAATCCTCGGGCACGCCCGCGAGACACTCGACGGCGGCCTTGCGCACGCGCCAGCTCTCGTCGCCGAGACGATCCGCCAGCACGGGCAGCGCTTCGTCGGAGGGCAGCAACACCACGCGCTCGACGGCGAGCCGGCGCACTTCCTCATCGCCGCTCGTGAGATCGCGCCGAATGCTCTCGCGCTCGCGCGGATCGCAGGCCTCACTCACGACACGCTCCGTGCGCGTGCCACGCGCACCAATTCGTCGGCGAGGAAGTCGCGCTCGTCGCGCACTTGTACGTCGATGCGCTCGCGGAAGAGTGCGCGCCCTTCCTGCAGCTCGTCGCGCATCGATTCCAGCACGGAACCACTGCGCACGGCGGCGCTGAACTTGGCTTCGTTGTAGAGGACGATGTCCGAGACGATGATGCGCGCGAGCCGTTCCGCCTGCGCTCGTTCGGCGGCGAGCGGTTGCGCCGCAACGCCGATGCGACCGAGCGCGACCGGTTGCGCTGCGCGCGGCGCGGACTCGACGCTTTGTGCGGCGGGTCGTTCTGCGGCCGCGGGAGCCTGGTTGCCACTCGCCAGCGCGGTACTTCGCTCGGCGGCGACTGGCTGTGCAACGCCCGTGGCGGCGAGCGAGCGCGCTTGCTCGCCGTCGCTCGGACGCACCGCGCGCGGCGCTTCGGGCGCTCGTTCCGGCGTGGGCGGCGGCGTAGGAGTGCTGCGGCGACTGCGCAGCTCGAAGCCGACGCGGCCGAGCCAGTCGATCAGCGCGACGCTGAGCTGTGCACCTTCGACGTAGAAGTCGGCGCCGTAGGTCTCGCTCGGCGCGCGGCGATAGCGGTCGTCGCGATGGATTGCGCCCATCAGACACACATGCGTGACGCGCAGACTCTCGTTGCGCTTGATCAGCTCGCAGACCTGGAAGCCGAACATCTTCGGCAGCGCGGCGTCGAGAACGACGGCGCGCGGCAAAGCGCGCTGGATCGACAGAATCGCTTCGACGCCGTCATGCGCGACGAGCACCTGCAAACCTTCGCGCTCGAGTGTCTCGGCGATGCGCTTGCACGCGTCGGGATTCGGGTGCGCGATCAGGACCAGGCGGGATTGATCGAATTGCGGGGCTTCGTGCGACGGCCCTGGGGTTCGCGATTGGGATTCGATGTCCTGCGATTGGGGGGCGAGGTCTTGCGGTGCGGATCGGCCTTCGGCCGATAGGGGTTGGTTGCTCTGAGTGACGCGAGCCTTACGGGCTTCGCTCGCCTTCGGCTCGCTGCGCGCGACACCGCCCAAAGCGGCGGCGTCGCTTGCATGGGCTTTACCTTCGAAGGTTCCCTGGTCGGCCGCAGGAACGGATTGCTCCGCGGGGATCGGTTGCTCCGCGGGGAGACGCACGCGGAACACGGCGCTGCATTGGCTGCAGCGGAGTCGTGCGCCATCCGGACCGAGCCGCTCGGGCTCGACTCGGTAGCGGGTCTGGCACTTCGGACACGCCGCGATCATCGCCGACTCCTCCCAGGGCGTTGCTTCCCCACCGACCCCGATTGTTCGGAAGCCGCGCGTGAAATCCCTGCCGATTCTCTGCTCATATCGGTCGCCGCGCGAAATCACTGAGCTTCAGCGCGCCGAATTCCCTCTCGATGGCCCGACCTCGCAACGACGCTTGCCGGTGCCCGAGCCATCGCTGCCGTAACCCCCGTTAAGCGGCCTCCTTGGGCGTGTCTCGCAGCCCCGACCGATACACGCTCTCGAGAATGGACTCGAGCGCCAGCACCAGCACCGGAGGCAGGCCTGGCCGGCGCACCACCGCGCGAACCGCGTCGTAGCCCGTTTGTGCAATGAGTGCGGGCGGTGATTGCACATCGCTTCCCGCCACGGCCAGCACCTCGGAAGCGGAATCGGCGCGCAGGCCGAAGGCCAGCCCGTCGATCTCGACGATCGCGATGCGCGACGCCGCCGTATCGGCAATCGGCGCGCCGCCGAGTGCGCGACCGAGATCGACGACCGGCACGATCACGCCGCGCAAGTCGATCACGCCTTCGACGAGTTCCGGCGCGCGCGGCAGCGGCGTCAGCGTCTGTGCGCGAACGATCTCGCGGATCTGCTGCACGTCCACGCCATAGACCTGACCGCGCACTTCGAGGCACGCCAACTCGACGCGCGTGTCCTCGTTCGTGGCCTGCATCATCGGCACCGCTAAGCACCGACGCCGAGGTCGAGCACGCGTTCCACGTCGAACACCGACACGAAGCGATCGCCCTGCGGTGCGAGTCCGATGACGGTACCCGCGTCGCGACCCGTCGGGGGCCGCAGATCCTCATCGCGCAGACGCATCACTTCGCTCACGCGATCGACCAGCAGCCCCGTCAACTGTCCGTCCTCGCCGTGCAACACCACGATGCGACGTCGTGGACTCGCATCCGACGACGCCGGGAGTCCGAGGCGCAGCCGCAGATCGATCACCTGCGCGATCTCGCCGCGCAGCGACAACACGCCGCAAACCGAGGCCGGCATGCGCGGCACCGGTGTGATCGGGCGCAGTCGCACGATCTCGCGCACGCGTTCGACCGGCAGCGCATAGGGAGATTCGTCGAGCCACAGCACCAACAACTCGCGCTCGGGCGCGCTCTCGGTGACGACTTCCCCGCGCCGCGCCGCGCCGCGCGCCAGATGCGCGAAGGGCTCGGCGACGCCCGCTTCGGCCTCGAGACTCATGCCGCCTCCCTACGCTTGGCGGCGTCTTCGACCAGCGACGCAATATCGAGTACCAGAACGGTGCCCAGATCGCCGAGTTCGGTCGCGCCGGCGATCCCGCGGACGCTGCGTACGGGGCCCTGGATCGGCTTGATGACTGCGTCTTGCTGGTTTTCGAGGCGATCGACGAGCAAGCCGAGACGCAGATCCCCGAGCCCCACGATCACGACCGCCTGGCGTGCGCCAGGCGCCGGCGCGTCGAGTCCGAACTCGGCGTGCAATCGCCGCAGCGCCAGCGGTTCGCCGCGCAGGTTCAGGAACTCGCGGCCCTCGCTGCGCTGGATCGTCTCGGGATCGACGAGCATCGTCTCGAGCACCGTCGTGAGGGGAATTGCGAAGCGCTGATCGGCGACTCCGACGGTGAGCGCGCGGATGATCGCGAGCGTGATCGGCAGCGTGAAGACGACGGTGGTGCCGCGTCCCACCTGCGAATCGACGTGCACCAGGCCGCCGAGCGCAGTCACGTTCTCGCGCACGACGTCCATCCCGACGCCGCGACCGCTCGTCTCGGTCACCTGCGCGGAGGTCGAGAGACCGGGCGCGAAGATCAGATCGAGGATTTCCTTGCGCGAGAGCACAGTGTCGCGTTCGATCAACCCGAGTGTGCAGGCGCGCAGGCGCACCGCTTCGGGATCGATGCCGCGACCGTCGTCGGCCACTTCGATCACGACGTGATTGCCGCGTTGCAGCGCTTCGAGCCGGATCGAACCCTCGACCGGCTTGCCTGCCGCGACGCGCTCGTCCGCCGGCTCGATGGCGTGGTCAAAGGCGTTGCGAACGACGTGCATCAACGGGTCGGCGAGTTGTTCGACGATCAGCTTGTCGAGTTCGGTGTCACCGCCGCGAATGTCGAGCCGGACCTCCTTGCCGAGATCGCGACGCAGCCGGCGCACGACACGCGAAAGTTTCTCGAAGACCTGGCGCAGCGGCACCATGCGCACTTCGAGCACGCCCGCCTGCAGGTCGGCGAGACGCCGCTCGAGCGATTTGTGCACCTTCGCCAGCTCGCGACCGATCCGTGACGTCATGGGATCCGCGAGCAGTCGATCCGCGAGCGCGCCGATCGCACCGCGCTGGATTACCAGCTCGCCCACGAGGTTCATCAACTCGTCGAGCTTGCGGATATCGACCCGCACCGTGTCGCTGATCGACTTCAAGGACTCGAGGTCGCTGCCGCCCTCCGCACGCGCAGAGTCTGCGAACAGTGCATCGCTCGACAACTCCGTGGACGCCTCATCATGCGGGGCTTTGCTCTGCGGCGGCGCCGGATCGCCGCGACTCGCGCGCATCGTGCGCACCGTGGCGTTCGGATTCTCGATGCGAGCGTGGAGCGCCGTCGCATCGCAAGCGGTGGCGACCAGCAGCGAGAAGCGGATCTGCGAATCCGGAGAATCGCCGGGCGCGGGCAGCGTCGAGAGCACCTCGCCGACCTCGCGCACCGAACGCGTCAACTCGGAGAGACCCTCTTCGAAGCAGAGAATCTCGAAGCTCGCCTCGACCAGATGGATCGCACACCCGCTGCGCAGGCTCTCGAGGAGTCGGTGCTCTTCGTACTCGGTGAGGGCGCGCAGCACGGTGGGATCGATGCCGTCGAGATCGTCGTCGGCACTCGGCGCGGGCGCCGCGGTGAGCGACGCGACGATGCGTTCGATCAGCGAGCGCACCTGCGACAACGAGTCGGCGGCGAAATCGCCGCCCTCGCTCTCGAGCAGTGTCGCGACCAGCTCGACGCCCTCGTCGAGCAGCGCAAGCGCGGGTGCGCCCGGCGGCAGCCGCCCCATGCGCAGCCCGTCGAGAATGTCTTCCATGTGATGCGCGAGATCCGAGACGCCCTCGAAGCCGAACATACCCGCAATGCCCTTGAGCGAATGGGCCGAGCGGAACAATCGATTGGCGAGGTCGGGATCGAGTCGGCCGCCGGCGCGCGCATCGGCGAGATCGGCGAGATCGGCGCGCATGCGCTCGAGAATCTCTTCGACCTCGGACACGAACTCGCGCGTTGCCCGGGTGCGCGCCTGCTTCTGGGTGCGACGCGCCGCCATGGCGTCGGCTACTCCCCGCGCGTCTTCTCGAGCAGCTCTTTCGCCGTGCGCCGCAGCGCCGCCGGATCGAAAGGCTTCACGAGATACGCGTCGGCGCCGAGTTCGAGGCCCTTCTCGCGGTCGCGTTCCGATCCCTCGGTCGAGATGATCAACATCGGAATCGAGCGATACGCGGCATTGCGTCGGACGAACGAGATCAACTCGAGTCCGTTGATGTCGGGCATGTTGATGTCGGTGACGATCAGATCGTAGTCGCCGCGCGGCAGTTCGCGCAGCGCTTCGAAGCCGCTCGCGGCCTCGGTGATCCGAACCGGCATCCCGATGTCTTCGAGCGCCGACACCACGAGCGATCGCATCGTCGGGGAGTCCTCCACGATCAGGATGTGATGCACGCAACCTCTCCCTGGGACGCGGCGCCCACGGACGTGTCGGACTCACCGTGGTATCGGTCAGGCCGCGAGCACGCTTGAGAATCTGCGGTGGCGCTCATGCTTCGGCGTCTCCCTGCGCCGCCGCTGCGTCGCGACTTCCGCCTTCGACCTGCTCGAGCGCTCGCTCGAGGACTGCGCGATCGAGCGCCAGCCCGCCCTCGTGCAGCAACACTTCGAGCGCACTCGTATCGCCGAGCGGACGCTGCGTGACTGCGTTGTCGGCATAGAGCAACGCGACCACTTCGCCGCTCGACTCGATCGGCGCGAGATAGAGTTCAGCCGGCGTCGCCGGACCGAGGCGCGCGACGAGCGCGAGATCACCCGGCTCCCCAGGCTCGATGCGCAGCGGGGCGCGACTCGTGCACACCTTGCGAAAGCAGCCGGGCTCGTCGATCGACAGGCACAGCTCGCGCAGCGCCGTGTCATCGGGACCGCCGGCGGACGGAAGCCCGAGCTGGGCCACCGCCTGCGCTTCGCCATCGCGCACCCAGAAGATCGCGGAGCGATCGAAGTGACGACCGGCGAACTCGAGCAGGATGCGGAGCACTTCGCCGGGCGACGCCGGTTCGCGTAGCCGCGCACTCCATTCGCGCAGTGAGCGCAGCGGGTCGCTGACCTCGCGCTGCGACACTGACCGCGGACGCGCAGGAACCGGGCTCGCAAGCGAGCGCAGCGCCGCGTCGCGCAATTCTGCGGCGAACGCCTCGCGCTTTTCGCGCGCGCGTTCATCGACGATCACCGAGAGCGGAGGTCGCGTAGCGACGGCGTCGGGCACCGCCCGCTCGTTCACCGGCGAGACGGCGACACCCGCGGTCGACACCAGAAGGAGAGGAAGTTGCGGCACCTGCGCGCGCATGCGCGCGGCGATCTCCGCCCAATCGCGCGCGCCGCTCACCGGATCGGGAGGCGTATCGCTGGTGAGCACCACGAGCGGATTCTCGCCGCGGGCGAAGTATTGCCGAATGCGCTGGATCGCCAGCTCCGTGCGCGGAAAGATGTGAATCCGCATGCCGAGCGGCGCGAGCGCGCTCTTCATCCACTCGAGCTGCACGAGATCCCGATCGATGATCACGACGCCCGAGCACGCTCGCTGCGCGGCGGCGAGCGGCGCAGCGGCAGCCGCGACCGGCGCCCAGAGCGCCCGCTGCGACTGCTCTTCCTGTTCGCGGCGGTGCTGTTCGCCAGTCAGTGTCGGATCTTCATCGATCTGCGGCGCCCGCGGCTCGGTGTCGATCGGCTCGGCCAACTCTGCGACGTCGATGTCATCGATCTCTTCGTCGAGGAGCTCGAGAACGGTGATCTCCATCTCCGCCGGACCTTCGAGACTCGCCAGCTCCGCTTCGTCGTCGGCGGCATCCGTTTCGCCATCGAACGCGATCTCCGTGGCGTCGCCGATCTCGTCCGCGTTCGATGCGTCGCCACCCTGCGACTGTTCATCGCGCAGTCGCGTGCCTTCGAGCGCCAGGAATTGGGCATTCATGCCCGCGCGCAGCAACAGATCGGCGCCGGTCGGGTCGCCCGACTCGTCGCGAATTTCGAACGAGAACTCGCCCATCGGCCACGAGAACATGTGCAGCACACTGGCTTCCACGTGACGCTCGCGCAGCTCGTCGAGGCGCGCTGCGTCGAGCGCGGTGCGCGCCACCAGGATCTCTTCGAGTCCCGTGCCCTCGGCTTGCGCCTCGCCGTAGAGCGCTTCGAGGTCGGCTTCCGGCAACGCGCCCGCACGTGACACCAAGGTGCGAAGGTCGCGCGGACCGTCGCCCACCAGCGCGCCGCGAATCGCGCCGCGATCGAAGACGATGCGTCCGTCGCCGCGCGGCGAGCGAATGAAGAGAACGCCCGATTTCCCGGACAGACTCACGATCTGCAAGATCTCGCCGAGTCCGAGGTCTTCGAGGCTTCCGACCAGGCTCATCCGGCGCGACTCCCCTCCGGCGCAGGGCAAGCGGAGCTTTCTCCCGCGCCGACCGGGCATGGGAGTACACGCCGTTGATCGGGCGCACAGGCCGGCAACTTGACGGAAAGAGCGGCGGGAAGATCAGGTCATTGGTACGCGAGAAGTCGCGAGCGCCGAAGACGGCGCCGACCCCGCGGCCGGCTGACGCACCATGCGCAGCGAAGTCGCGCCGCGCGGATGTGCCCCGGCGGCGCGCTCGAGCGCAGTGCGCATCCGGCCCGCCGTGCCCGGCGCGGCAACGACTCGCAACAGCAAGCGCGCGGGTCGCGCATCGAGCGCCGCGCAGGCGCCATCGACGATGCTGAGTGCGAGCGCGTCGTCGCTCGCGTCGCCGGTCGGCGGCGGCAGATCGAGCGCCGCCGAGCCGACGCCCAGATCGAGCAGGCGCTGCAGCGACGCTTCGACCGCGTTTCGATGCGCCTCGCCGCCAAAGCGCGCGCGCACACCGAGTCCCACCAGCAAGAGGCGCGGCGCGCGCAGTCGGCCGTGCGTGATCGTCAAGACGGCTTCGCCCACTTCGCCGCTCGCGCGCGAGGCGAGCAACAAGCGCGACAGCCAACCGCAAAGACGCCAGTCGGCGAGACCCGCGCCGCCGCGCAGCGGTCGCTGATCGCGAAAGAAACCCGCGACGGCGATCTCGGCGCCGATCCGCGCCAGCGACTCCGTGTCGCCCACTTCGAGCGCCAGCGTGGACCTCACGAGATGCCGGCCTCGCTGCCGATCACGCCGCGCGCTTCGATCGTCTTGGCCACCGCATCGAGCACGCCGTTCACGAACGCGGGCGACGGATCGGCGCCGAAGCGGCGCGCCAGCTCGACGGCCTCATCGATTGCTACGGACGGCGGCACGCCCGCCCAGCCCATCTCGTAAGCGGCAAGGCGCAACACGTTGCGATCGACCGCGGCCATGCGTTCGATGCGCCAGTTGGTCGCTGCGCTGGCCAGCATCCGATCGATCGCGTCGCGGTGCAGCGCGACACCGAGCGAAAGCTCGCGCGCATACGCGTGCGCGCCCTCGGGCAACTCGAAGTGCGTCGCGACGGAGGCGAGCGCCGCGTCGACAGAGTCGGAGGAGAATGTCTCCGCTGCGCGCCGCCCGACGTCCACCGAATAGAGCACCTGCAGCGCTGCCTGGCGCGACTGCGAGCGCGACGCCGCTTGCTTCGCACTCATCGCGCGTCGCCGTTCGGCGCTTGCTGCAGCGACTTCACCAGGTGCGCCATTTCGATCGCCGCGAGTGCCGCTTCGGCACCCTTGTTGCCGTGTTCGCCGCCCGCGCGCGCGAGCGCCTGCGCGTTGTCGTCCGTAGTGAGTACGCCGAAGCCGACGGGGACGTTCGTGTCACGGATGATCTCGCGCACACCGTCGGTGACGGCGCGACACACGTACTCGAAGTGCGGCGTGCCGCCGCGAATCACGACACCGAGGGTCACGATCGCATCGTAGCGTCCACTCGCCGCGAGCGTACGCGCGGCCTGCGGGATCTCGAAGGCGCCGGGCACCCACGCGACGTGCAGATCGTCGTGGCGCGCGCCGCGTGCGATCAGTTCGCCGACGCAGCCGTCGAGCATGCGCACCGTGATCAGGTGATTGAAGCGCGCGACGACGATCGCGATGCGCAAGCCCACCGCATCGCGACGAATCGCTTGGCTCTTCACGACCGCGCTCCGCGCGTGCGCGGGTGCGCCTCGATCAGCAGATCGGCGCCGATGCGCCGCAGTTGCGAAATCTCGAGCATCGGCACGTCCGCGAGTCTCGCGATGCCGAGCGCGGCGAGCGCCGGGAGGCCATCGCCTCCGATCAATTTCGGCGCTGCGAACCAGAGCAATTCGTCCACGAGTCCCTCGGCGAGAAGAGCGGCTGCGAGACCGCCGCCCCCTTCGACCAACACGGTTCCGATTCCTTCTGCCGCGAGCCGCTCGAGGGCGGCCCGCAACGAGACCTTGCCGCGCCGTGCGCGAATCGGCAGTACCTGCACGCCCAATGCTTCGATCCGGCGTTTGCGCAGCGCCGGCGCGTTCGACGCGCAGAGCACGTAGCGCGGCGCGCCGTCAGCGGCAAAGAGCTTTGCGCGCGGCGGCACGCGGAGTTGCGCATCGACGACGATCCGCGCCGGTCGCTGCACGACGCGGCCCTTGCTGCGCGCGGTGAGCGCCGGGTCGTCGGCGAGCGCGGTGCCGGAGCCGACCAGCACCGCGTCGGTCTCGGCACGCAATCGATGCACATAGGCACGCGCTTCGGCGCTGCTGATCCAGCGCGACTCGCCGCGCGCGGTCGCAATGCGTCCGTCGAGCGACGCGGCGAGTTTCAAAGTGACGAAGGGCCGATCGCGCAGCAGACGCGAAATGAAGCCGCGATGCTGCGCGCGACAGGCTTCCTCGAGCACGCCCATCTCGACTTCGATGCCAGCACGGCGCAGCGCGCGCATGCCGCCTCCCGACACTTTCGGGTGCGGATCGAGATGGCCGACCAGCACGCGCGCAATGCCGCTGGCGCGCAGCGCGTCCGTGCAAGGCGGTGTGCGACCGAAGTGACAGCAAGGTTCGAGCGTGACCGCGAGCGTCGCGCCGCGCAGCGCACGCGGCCCGTGCCGCTTCGCTGCCTGTGCGAGCGCAACGATCTCCGCGTGCGGACCACCCGGCGGCTGCGTCGCGCCGCGGCCGAGCACGCGATCGCCGCGGAATACGATCGCCCCGACAGCGGGATTCGGGAAGGTGCGGCCCGACACGCGCCGCGCCTGCGCGAGCGCCGCTCGCATCGCCGTTTCGGGCTTCAAGCCGACGGACGCCGCGGCGGTTCGGGCGCGCGCACGGCCGGAGGCTCGTCGGCGACGAAGCTCGCGCGTCGCGCCGTTGCCGCCTCGAAGAAGGCCGCGTAGTCCTCCGCGTTCTGGAAGTCGCGGAACACAGACGCGAAGCGCGCCGCAGCGAGCGTGTCGATCTGCACCAGATCGTCGAGCACCCACAGGCCGAGTCGATCGCTCGGCACTTCGGGCTCGCCGCTCTCCTGCAGTCGCTTTTCGATGCGATCGGTCAGGCGATCGAGCGCATCGACCGGAACCGGGCGCTTCGCGCAGGCCTTCTCGAGACTCGCGACGAGCTTGCGACGGTCGAAGTCCTCACGGCGCTCGTCGCGCTTGACGATGCGCGGCAGCACGTCCTCGACGCGCTCGCGTGTCGTGAAGCGCTTGCCGCATTCCTGGCACTCGCGGCGCCGACGGATCTCGGTGTCGTCGCGCCCGAGCCGCGAATCGATGACGCGGTTCGAATCATCTGCGCAGAAGGGACAGCGCATCGGGTTAGTCTGTTTCAGCCCAGCGCGACGGGTAGAGCGAGAAGCGTCGGCACATCGTCTCGACCTCGGCGCGCACCGCAGCGATCTCGGCTGCGTCTTCCGGCCGCTCGAGAACGCGCGCAACGAAGCCGGCGATCTGCTCCATCTCCGCTTCCTTCATGCCGCGCGTGGTGACGGCCGGTGTACCGAGACGCACGCCCGACGTGACCATCGGCGTGCGCGGATCGAAGGGCACCATGTTCTTGTTGGCCGTGATGCCGGCGTGCTCGAGCGCCAGCTGCGCCTGCTTGCCGGTGACTTCGCGATCGACCAGCGAAAGCAGGAAGAGATGCACGTCGGTGCCACCCGAGACCACGCGGAAGCCGCGCTTCGTCATGCCTTCGGCGAGCGCGCGCGCGTTCGCGACGATCTGCGCGCAGTAGGTGCGGAACGACGGCTGCGCCGCTTCGAGAAACGCCACCGCCTTGCCGGCGATCACGTGCATCAGCGGTCCGCCCTGCCCGCCCGGAAACACCGCCGAATCAACCTTCTTGGCGAATTGCGCATCACAGAGAATCATGCCGCCGCGCGGACCGCGCAGCGTCTTGTGCGTGGTGGTCGCCACCAACTGCGCCTGGCCGATCGGCGACGGGTGGACGCCCGCGGCCACCAGACCCGCGATGTGCGCGATGTCGGCGAAGAGCAAGGCGCCGACTTCGTCCGCGATTTCGCGGAAGGCTTTGAAGTCGATCACGCGCGAGTAGGCGGTGGTGCCGCACTGGATCAGCTTCGGACGTTGCTCACGCGCGAGCTTGCGCACCTGGTCGTAGTCGATCTGCTCACTGTCCTGGCGCACGCCGTACGGAATGATCTTGTAGAGCTTGCCCGAGAAGTTGACGGGGCTGCCGTGCGTCAGGTGGCCGCCGTGATCGAGATTCATTGCGAGGATGGTGTCGCCGATATCGAGCACCGCGCGGTACACCGCTTCGTTGGCCTGCGATCCGGCGTGCGGCTGCACATTTGCGTGTTGCGCGCCGAAAAGCGCCTTCGCGCGCGCGATCGCGATCTCCTCGACCTGATCGACGACGTCGCAGCCGCCGTAGTAGCGCCGGCCCGGATAGCCCTCTGCGTACTTGTTGGTGAGCACGGATCCCACCGCTTCGAGCACCGCGTCGGAGACGAAGTTCTCGGACGCGATCAACTCGATGCCGAGCGCCTGGCGCTTTGCCTCGGCGCGCAACAACGGCGCGATCTCCGGATCGACGTCGCCGAGCGCTGTGTGCTGCGAGAGCTCGCGCTCCCAGGCGTGTCGCGCGACGGTGTCGATCTTCTGCACGCGCGCCTGATGGCGACCTCCCTCGAACGCGGTCGCGAGGAAGCTCTCGACGATCTTCCAGGCGGCATCGGGCGAAAGCCGATCGGCGCCGAGCGCGAGCACGTTGGCGTCGTTGTGGCGACGCGCCATCTCGGCCATCTCGGGGTCCGCCGCGAGCGCCGCGCGCACATGCGGGAAACGGTTCGCGGTGTACGACACGCCGAGGCCCGAACCGCAGATCACGATGCCGCGCTCGGCGTCGCCACGCGACACGGCTTCGGCCGCGAGCCCCGCGGTGTCGGGATAGTCGACGGCCGCCTCGCCGTCCGTGCCGAAGTCGAGAACCTCGAAACCAGCCTTCTCGAGTCGATCTCGCAATTCGCGCTTCAGCGCGACACCCCGGTGATCGCTCGCCATCGCCATTCGCTGCGCCATTTCTCTTCTCCTACTCCGCTCGTCCGAGCAACAAGCTCGCGTTCACGCCCCCGAAGCCGAACGCGTTCGACAAGATCACGAGTGCCGGATGCGGCCGCGCCTTGTGCGCGACATGGTCGAGCGCGCAGGCGGGATCCGGTCGATCGAGATTCATCGTCGGCGGCAGCAAGCCGGTTTCGAGCGAGCGCACGCAGAGGATCGCTTCGACCGCGCCAGCCGCGCCGAGCAGATGACCCGTCATCGACTTGGTCGCCGAGATCGGCAGCGAATCGATGTGCGCGCCGAACACGTCTCGCAGCGCACGCGCTTCGCAGCGATCGCCGGCGGGCGTGCTGGTGGCGTGTGCGTTCACGGCATCGACGTCGCGCGGCGCCAGTCCCGCGTCGGCGAGCGCGCGTTCGATCGCGAGCCGGGCGCCGCGGGCGTCCTCGGGCGGTGTCGCCGGATGCGACGCATCGGACGCCTCGCCGAAGCCGAGCACCACCGCGCGCACGCGAGCGCCGCGCGCACGCGCGAACTCCTCCGCTTCGAGCACGAGTACGCCGGCGCCTTCGCCGAGCACGAAGCCATCGCGATCGCCGTCGAAGGGACGGCTCGCGCGCGTCGGCTCGTCGTTGCGCGTCGAGAGCGCGCGCATCGCCGCAAATCCCGCGAGCACGAGCGGCAGGATCGCGGCGTCGGTGCCGCCCGCGATCACCACGTCGGCGTCCCCGCGCTCGATCAGCCGCGCGGCGGCGCCGATCGCTTGCGCGCCTGAAGCGCAGGCGCCGACGGGGCACGCGATCGGTCCGCGAAAGCCCCAGTGCATCGACACGAAGCCGGCCGTCATGTTCGGCAGCGTCATCGGCACCAGGAACGGCGAGAGCCGGCGCGCGCCGCGGGTGCGCAGATCGTCGTGACCCTCGAGCAGTGTCTCGATGCCGCCGATCGAAGTTCCGATCACGACACCGACGCGTTCCACATCCGCGGCGTCGCCATCGATGCCGGCGTCGGCGATGGCTTCCTCGGCGGCGGCGAGCGCGAGTCGCGTCGAGCGATCGAGGCGACGCGCTTCCTTGACGGAGAGCCCGCGCGGCCCGACCTCGGCGTCACACTCGGCGGCGATCCATACGGGGAGCGCGGAGGCGTCGAAGCGACGCAGGCGCGCGACGCCGCTCGCGCCAGCCACGGCGGCGTCCCACGTCGATGCCATGTCGCTCCCGAGCGGCGACACGCATCCTAGGCCCGTCACGACGACGCGCCGGCGACCCGCCTGGCCCTGCATGGATGCTGCTACCCCGCGGCGGCGCGCCCCCGGATATACGAGATGGCATCGGAGATGGTCTGGATCTTTTCCGCGTCATCGTCCGGGATCTCGATGTCGAACTCTTCTTCCATCGCCATCACGAGTTCGACGATGTCGAGCGAGTCCGCGCCGAGATCGTCGATGAACGACGCCTCCGGCACGACTTCTTCTTTGGACACGCCGAGTTGCTCGACGATGATCTCGGTGACGCGTTCTTCGAGACCCATGCGGTGGTCCTCTCCAGGTTTCCGACGGCGCAGGCGGGCGAACTTAGCCCGCGCTTGCTGGCTTTGCCTCGGGGCTCGCGACGAAAAGTGCCGCCGCGTCGAGATCGGCTGCCGAGCCGAGGTTGCCCCGCGCGAGATCGGGGGCGATGCGCGCGACGAGTCCGTTGAGCACGCGCCCCGGACCGACTTCGAGCACGGAGCGGACGCCGAGCAAGGCGAGTCGCTCGATCATCTCGTCGAAGCGCACCGGCTCGGCGACCTGTCGCGCCAGCAGCTCGGGAATCTGCGCCGCGCTCGCATTCGGCTCGGCGCTCACGTTGGCGATCACTGGCGGGCGCGGATCCGTGAAACGGATCGCCGCGAGATCGGAGCGCAATCGCTCGGCCGCAGGCGTCATCAACGAGCAATGGAAGGGCGCGGACACCGGAAGCGGCAGCGCACGCCGCGCGCCCGCTTCCACCGCAAAGGCACACGCCGCTTTCACTGCGGCGACGGTTCCAGCAATCACGGTTTGCGCGGGCGCATTGAAGTTCGCGGCTTCGACGACTTCCTGCGTCGCGGTGCTCGCGCGTGCGCAGGCGGCTTCGACCGCATCGCGCGAGCAGCCGACGATCGCCGCCATCGCGCCGACGCCCGGCGGCACCGCGTCGCGCATGTAGCAACCGCGGGCGCGCACCAATCGCAGGGCGTCTTCGAGATCGAGGGCGCCGGCGGCCACCAGCGCGCTGTACTCGCCGAGACTGTGGCCGGCGACATACGCGGGGCGAAGCGATCCGCTGCGCTCTTCGAGCGCGCGCAACAGCGCGATGCTGGTGGCGAGAATCGCGGGTTGCTGCACTTCGGTCGGCAGCAGCGCGTCGGCGGGGCCTTCAAAGCAGAGCTTCGAGAGCGGCATGCCGAGTACGGAATCTGCGGTTTCGAAGACGGCTCGCGCTGCGGGCGAAGTCTCGTAGACATCGCGGCCCATGCCGACCTTCTGCGAACCCTGCCCCGGAAAGAGCAGCGCGAGCACGCTGCGCCTACGACTCTTCTGCGATCTCGATGCGCAGCGCGCCGGCGTAGTGGCCGCACTCGCGGCAGATGCGATGCGGCGGCTTTGCTTCGCCGCACTGTGCGCACTTGGCGCGCGCGGGCATCACGAGTCCATCGTGAGAGCGTCGCTTGTTCTTCCGGCTCTTCGAGGTGCGGCGCTTCGGGACGGCCATCTCAAGAATCTCCTCGCGGTTCGCGGCCCTTCAGCGCTGCCAGTGCAGCAAAGGGCGATTTCGCTCGTTGTTCATCGCAGCCACACGGTCCGGCGTTGCGGTCCGCAGCGCAGCTCGGGCAGAGCCCGCGGCAATCTTCCTTGCAAAGCGGCTGGAGCGGCAGAGCCAGCGTCATGACCTCGAGCAGGAAGTCGCTGAGGTCGATCTCGTGGCCCTGAAACCAGCCCATCTCCAGTTCGTCGCCGACACAGATTCCGCGGCGGGCGAGTGATCTTGCGGCTTCCGGCTCGGCGGGAACCCGCGTTCCTGCCGGCTCCAAAACCAACCGGAAGGTCTCGCGGAGCGCCGCACGATAGCGGACGAGACAGCGACCGCACTCGGGCTCGAGCGCCCCCGTGAGCACGCCCTCGATGTACACGCCCTGCGCCATCCGATTGGCGCGGACGACGGTCTGAAACGGCGCGGCGCGCAGCTCGTGCAGCTCCGGCGCTTGTTCCTCGGCCTGGCTGCGCCACGCAGCGGTTTCCTCGAAGAGGAATTCGGTCGGGCTGTCCTTCAGCCGGTCGACATGGAGCTTCATGGCTCTCGATCGCTTCTTCGGAGGAACATAAGGAAGGAACGTCGCGGGGTTAGCAGAGGGTCGGAGCGTGCGTCAACGACCCTGACGAGGCCGACTCGAGAGTCGGCCGACGCGCGCAGAGGCGAAGCCGAACGAAGATCATCGGGCTAAGTTGCCGCCGCTTTGAACGCCATCCGCACCCGATTCGCGCCCAGTCCGACCGGCTTCCTGCACATCGGGGGCGCCCGCACGGCCCTCTACAACTGGGCTTACACGCGCCGACTCGGCGGTCGCTTCGTGCTGCGCATCGAGGACACCGATCGCGAGCGCTCGACCGCCGCGTCCGAAGCGGCCGTACTCGGCGGACTCGAATGGCTCGGCATCGATTGGGACGAGGGACCCTTCCGACAGAGCGAGCGCGGCGAACTCTACGCCGCCGCGATCGAGCGCCTGCTCGCCGCCGACCGCGCGTACCGCTGTGTGTGTACGACCGCCGAGATCGAGGTGCGCCGTCAGGCGACGGTCGCGACCGGCGCGAAGTGGACCTACGACGGCCGCTGCGCGGCGGCGAGTTACGGCCCGGAGTGCGGCCCGCACGCGGTGCGCCTGCGCGTTCCGAAACAAGGCATGCTCGGCTTCGACGATCTCGTGTTCGGCGCGAGCGGTCAGGACGCGCGCGAGATCGGCGACATGGTGATCCGCCGCACGGACGGCAGCCCCCTCTATCACCTCGCCGTCGTCGTCGATGATGTCGCGATGGGCATCACGCACGTGATCCGCGGTGCGGATCACCTGAACAACACGTCCTTCCAGCTCGCGCTCTACGCGGCGCTCGATGCGACGCCGCCGCTCTTCGCCCACTTGCCGCTGATCGTCGGCGCGGACGGCAAGAAGCTCTCGAAGCGTCGCGATCCGGTGTCGGTGCAACACTTCCAGACGGCGGGCTATCTGCCCGAGGCGATGGGCAACTGGCTGGTGCGGATCGGCTGGTCGCACGGCGATCAGGAAATCTTCTCGCAGGGCGAGATCCGCACGCTCTTCGATCTGCCCGCGGTGCAGCGCGCCGCAGGCCAGGCCGATCCCGCCAAGCTCGACTGGCTGAATCAGCACTACATCAAGGAAATGCCGCGCGAACGACTGGTGCGGGAGTTGTTGCCGTTTCTCGCGGAGGCCGGCACGCCGGTCGAGCCGAGCCCGGAGCTCGAAGGCGTCGCCGACCTGTTGCGCGAGCGCAGCAAGACGCTCGCCGAGATGGCGCAGCGCGCGCGCTTCTTCGCAGTCACCGACACCGCGTTCGGCTACGACGCCGACGCGGTGCGCAAACACTGGAAGGCAGCGGCGGTGCCGGTCGTGAAAGATCTCGCCGACATGCTCTCGCTTGCAACGACGTGGGACATCGCCGCAATCGAAACGGCCTTCGAAGCCGTTCTCGCTCGCCACTCCGGACTCGCGCTCGGCAAGTTGGCGCAGCCGGTGCGCGTCGCGGTGACGGGCCTCGCCGCCTCGCCCGGCATCTTCGAGACGCTCGCGTTGCTCGGTCGCGAGCGCAGCGTGGCGCGTCTCCATCGCGCGCTCGCCGAGCTTCCAGCGACGTGATGCTGCGCGGGCGAGGGGCGCGGTTGAGAAGCGCCGCCGACTCGGTTAGAAAGCGTGCCTCTTCCCCGGTCGTCTAACGGCAGGACAACGGGTTCTGGCCCCGTCAATGAAGGTTCGAATCCTTCCCGGGGATCCACTTCCGCCCGTCTCTCTGGAACTCTCAGGCGTTGCGCGCCGTGACGATCCAGGTGCCCGCCGCCGCTTCGATTCCACGCGGCGTCTCGAACGATTCGAGTACCGCACGCACCGCCGCGATCACGCCGCTGCGCTGCTCGTCCGTCGGCTTCGCTGCCCGCAGCGCGGCGCCGACCGGACCGATCTCGAGGAAGAGTTCGAGCGCCTCCTCGACGCTGTCGCCAGCAAGCCGCATCGGCTCGTTCACCGGCTCGTGCGCAATGTCGACGAAGCCCGCGCTCTCGAGGATTCCGCGCACGCGCGCTTCGTCGCCGAACGCAAAGGGTCCCGGCGCGTCCGGCGCCGGCGGCGCGGGAAACGCGATGTGCTGCGCCGCCGCGAGAGCGGGCGCCATCATCCACGGATTCTTGTCGCGCGGCTGCCAGCACACGAATGCGAGTCGCCCGCCGGGCTTCAGCGCGCGCCGCAGATTCGCGAACGCACCGACGGAGTCCGCGAAGAACATCACGCCGAAGCGCGAGTAGATCAGATCGAAAGCGCCACTTTCGAAGCTCGCCGTCTGCGCATCGTCGAGCCGCCACTCGATGCGGTCCGCGAGACCCGCAGCAATCGCGCGCTGCTTCCCGCGCTCGAGCATCGGCCGTGAGATATCGACCGCCACGACGCGCCCACTCGCACCGACATCACCCGCCAACTCCAACGTCGTGCCACCGCAACCGCATCCCACATCGAGCACGCGCTCTCCACCGCGAATCGCCGCCCGCGCCCGCGCGCGCGCACCGTGCGGCCCGATCTGCGCATCCATCCGCTCCTGCTGCGCCACCCAAACGGGCCCCGCACTCTCGTTCCAGTATTGCGCCATCTCGTCGTTGGACATCGCACCTCCTCGAATTCCAAAGAAGCATCCTGATAGCAAGCTCAGACGACCCAAGCCCCTTGACCCGTGTTGGCGCGCCGCCGTCCGGCGGTGGTGCGGAATCATGAGTTGGGTGCGGAATCATGAGTTGAGAAGCATGAGTTGAGTGCGAGCTCATGCGTTGGCCCTACCATGCGGCCCCATGATCAAGGCGTTGATCCAACTCGCACGACCGCGCGATTGGGCGAAGTCGGTGTTCGTGTTGCTCCCGGTGCCCTTCGCATGGCGCGCGGGCTCGGCGTTCTCAGTGCGCGATCTCGCGCTCGGCGTGTTGGCGTTCTGCGCGACCGCATCCGCCGTCTACGTGATGAACGATTTGCGCGATGCCGAGGCCGATCGCGCGCATCCGATGAAGCGCACGCGCCCGATTGCGTCGGGCGCCGTCACGCCGCGCATTGCCATTCCGTTCGCGCTCGCGCTGCTCGCGCTCGGTTTCGCGCTCGCGTTCGCGACAGGCCATGCGCGCGTCGCCGCGTATCTCGCGGTCTATGTGGCGATCAATGTCGTCTACACGCTCGGCGCGAAGCAGGTACCGATCCTCGACGTGTTCCTGCTCGCGTCCGGCTTCGTGTTGCGCGTGCTGACCGGTTGCGCGCTGGTCGATGCGGCGCCGTCCAACTGGTTGCTCACGTGTTCGCTGTGGGTGGCGCTCTTTCTCGGCTTCGCGAAGCGGCGCGCGGATTTCGCGCGCGGCATGGGCGCGCAAGATCAGCCGATGCGAATCGGTTACAGCGCGAGCTTCCTCGATCAGGCGATGAGCATCGCCGCGAGCGTGACGCTGATGTCGTACGCGCTCTACAGCCAGGAAGCCGCCGTCTTCGTGCGCGGCCGCGAACTCGCCGGCATGCCATTCGTCGCGTTCGGGCTGCTGCACTATCTGCGACTCGCACACATGGATCTGGTGCGCGTCTCGCCAGTGGAGATGGCCTGGCACTCGCGCGCGATCCAGCTCTGCTCACTCGGCTGGCTCGTCGCAACGCTCTGGAGCCTTGGCGTCTTCTAGCCGGCCTTGTGAGGTCGCCGCTCGGCTGCGCCTCGCTACGCGGGCCAGGCTTCGAGCTTCGCTCGACCGTTCCCGCGTAGCGACTCAACTCATGGAGTCGCCGCTCGGCTGCGCCTCGCTACGCGGGCCGGGCTTCGAGCTTCGCGCGACCGTTCCCGCGTAGCGAGCCTACGGCGAGCGGCGAGGTCATAGGCTAGGCGCGAGCAGCGCGAGCAGCGCGCCGGCGGCCAGCATCGGACCGAAGCCGAAAGGCGACTCCATCGTGCGTCGCATCAGTGCCCAGCCGATCCCGAAGACGAGGCCGACGGCCGACGCCGCCACCACTGTCTCGATCACGCCGACGGGGCCGAGGAAGGCGCCAATCATCGCGAGCAGCTTGACGTCGCCGAAGCCCATGCCCGGGAACCACGTCCAGTAGTCGAGCGAGCGCGGGCGCGGGAAGTCTTCGTCGTCGCCGGGCCAGTGCTCGAAGCGGCGACCGGCGAGCGCGCACACACGCGCGTGTACGAAGCCGACGATCCAGAGCATGCCGCCGCCGAGCGCCGCGCCCGTCGCCGCGTGCAGCCACGCCGCCGACGCCGGGGCGCCGTCGAAAACCCGCGCGGCGGGCACCAGCGTCAGGCCGAGCGCAAGTCCGCCGAGCGAGATTTCATCGGGGATGATGCGATGATCGAAATCGATCGCGCCCGCTGCGAGCAGTGCCGCGCCGAACGCCATCCACACGAGCGCCATCGGAGTCGGACCGAAGCGCAGCGCGATCAGCGCGAAGAGCAGCGCCGTGGTCGCCTCTACAAACGGGTAGCGCGCAGAAATCCAGGTGCGGCAATCGCGGCAGCGACCGCGCAGCCACAACCAACCGAGCACGGGCACGTTGTGCCAGGGCCGGATCGCGTGCCCGCATTGGGGACACTTCGAAGGCGGGCTCACGATCGACTCACCGAGCGGCAAGCGGTGGATCACGACGTTCAGGAACGAGCCCACCACGGCGCCGAGTACGGCTGCGAGCGCGACAAAGGCCCGAGGATCCACGCGACGACTCTAACGGAAGTCGCGCCGCTCGAAGATCCACGTCGCGGCCAGGAGCAACAACGTTGCGTAGCCGGCGGCATAGAGGAGCGGAAAGGCGACGTCGGAGATCGCGATCGGAACGGCGCGCGTCGCGTGCATCGTCAGATCGAAGGCGCCGAGATCGGGGAGCGTGCGGTAGAGCAACTCGGTCGCCCGCTTCACGCCATCGAGCTGCGACTGCGCGCCGAGATTGCGCAGATCGCGCGAGAGGTGGCCGATCAGCCACAGCGCGGCCGTGAAGAGCGATGCCAGCATGGGACTCGTGAAGGCGGAGAAGAGCAGCGCGATCGCAACCACGACTGCGATCTCCGCGCCAATCAGCCCGAGTGCGGCGAGATGAACGAGACCCACCGGCGCACCGGCGAGCCACGAGACGCCGACGAAGCCGAGGCCCATCACGACGATCTGCAGCCACAACGTCAGCAGCAGGCCGAGATACTTGCCGAGCAGGAACTCGCTGCGCGAGATCGGCTTGCTCAAGATCGTGAAGATCGTGCGGCGATCTACTTCGCGGTGGACGAGGCCGATGCCGACGAAGATCGCGATCGCAACCGCGAAGACGCGGATCGCCGCGAAGCCGACGTCCTGGAGGATGCGTTCGCTCTCGACATAGGAAAGCGTCGAAACCAGCACGCCCGTTCCGATCAGCGCCAGCGCGAAGAAGAGCAGCGTGTAGAGCACGCGGTTGCGGATCGCCTCGCGCACGGTGTTCATCGCGATCGCCAGGATCCGGTCGAGCGTTTTCATCGCCTGGCTCCCTGCTCGACGGTCGTGAGGAAGAGATCTTCGAGCGATGCGCGGCGCGGCGTCACCGACACGACATGCGCGCCGGCGGCGAGTGCATCGCCGAGTACGTCGTTCACCTGCTTGTGCGGCAGCAGCACTTCGATCCGATCGCCAACACCGCGAAGACCGCCTTCGAAGCGCATCTCGAGCGACTCGCCGAACGCCGGCGAGACGCCATCGAGCACGATCTCGGCGTCGCGCTCGTCGTTGGCGAGCACGGCGTGCGGGTCGCCCTCGTAGCGAACGGCGCCCTGCACGATGATCGCGACGCGATGACAGAGCATCTCCACGTCGGAGAGGATGTGCGTGTTCATGAAGACGGTCTTGCCCTCGGACTGGAGCCGCACGATCAGGTCGCGGATCTCCTTGCGCCCGATCGGATCGAGGCCGCTCATCGGCTCGTCGAGGAACACCACTTTCGGATCGTGGACCAACGCCTGCGCGATGCCGATGCGCTGGAGCATGCCCTTCGAGTAGGTGCGCAGCCGCTCCTTCGCTGCGTGCGCGAGCCCCACCCATTCGAGCAGTGTATCGACACGGCGCGAGCGGCTGCTCCGCGATACGCCACACACGCGAGCGTAGAAGTGCAGGAACTCGCGACCGGTGAGATAGTCGTAGAAATACGGCGCCTCGGGCAGAAAGCCGACCTGATTGCGGTACTCGGTTTCGCGCACGTCGTGACCGAGCACGGTGGCGCGTCCGGCGTCGGCGCGGATCAATCCCATCAAGACCTTCAGCGTCGTGGTCTTGCCGGCTCCGTTGGGGCCGACGAAGCCGAAGATCTCGCCTTCCCGAACCGTGAACGACACGCCGCGCAGCACACGCTTCGCGCGCAGCCCGAAGCCGCTGTGATAGTCCTTCACGAGACCTTCCACGCACACGACGGTGTTGCGATCGCTCACTGCGTAGACTCCTCGTCCTTGGCCACGGGATCACGACCGGTCCACTCCTCGATGCGCGCGCGGTCGCTTTCCTGCAGGTTCAATCGATAGCGGCGACCGTAGTACGACGACTCGATGCGCCCGGTCTCGGGGTCGAGAACCCATTCCCACCCGTGCACTTCCGCGGGCAACTCACTGAGGATGGCGGCGTCGCCCGTCGCGAGATCCTCGACCTTCTCGATGTCGCGACCCTCGCGCTTGCGATACACGTCGCGCGCCTGATCGAGCAGTCGGGCTCGTCGCTCCGTCTCGATCTCGTCCATCGCCTTGCCGAGCTCGGCCTGCTTCCTGGGATCTTCGGTCTCCCGCAACAGCTCGCTCAGATACGCCGCGCCCGCTTCGAGGCCATCCGTCTGCGAACGCAGACGCGCGAGCAGGTTGCCGAGGTAGCGCGGTGCGCCGGGCAGGTTGACGGCGGGCTCGAGTTCCCGCGCCGCGGCTTCCATGTCGCCGAGATAGAAGAAGTGGTTGAAGCTGAGATAGAAGCGGTTGCGCCACTCGTTCGGGTGGTACGCGATGCCGCGTTCGAGGATCCGATTGCCGGCGCGCACCTGGTCGATGTCGTTCGTCAGCCAGAGCGATGCGAAGCGATACGGGTGATCGACGTAGGGATCGACCGCAACGACGGTTTCGATCAAGCGCTGGATCGCGGGAGCGGCGCTGACCACGTTGGCGCGCTCGTTCCCGACCAACTGCACCGCCTGCAGCCAGCGGTAGTCCCCGATCAGCGCGTCGAAGCCAAAGCTCGCGAAGGAAGTCTCTGCGGGCTGGGAAGCTTCCGGCGACGCTGGCGCTGTCGCGACCGGTACGGGGATGCGCGCATGCGCGGTGAGCGTCGCGCCGACTGCGGCCGCCAACAGGATCAGGCGTGTTGCGAGCGTTGCCACGCCGCCCTCATCGGCAGCAGAGCGGCAGCAGCTTTAGCCCGCGGCCCGCTCTACCAGGGTCTGGCCGCGCAGCGGTGAGCGCTCCGCGACGCGAACTCGCTCCGTCTCAATACCTGTCGGTCGAGAAGTTCCAGGAGACTTGGTTGTACACCGGCAATCCGTTCTCGATCGGTGTCGTCAGACCGAACACGGCACTCGGACACTCGGCACCACCGTTCGGGGGCGGCCGGACGTACATCAGAGCGACGACCGCATTGTTCGCGTCGATATCGCCGTAGGCCGTGGCGGTGTAGCAAGCGGTGCAGCCGCAGCCGGTAGTGGAGTCGTAGTCGAAGTAGACATCGCCTTCGGGCCGGAAGCCGATGGTGGCGAAGGCAGTGTCGGACGCTGCTGTCCATTGCTGCTTGAGTGCGCCCAGGGCCGTCCCCGGAAATGAGCCACCCGAATCAACGTAGAACCCGTTGGTCACGAAGAAGCTTTCCTGGGATCTCGCGATGGCACCGAGATTTCCATACGCCTCGCTCCGCTTGGCCCGAAGCTGATATGTGGCGAACGTCGGAATCGCGATGGCCGCGAGGATCCCGATGATCGCGACGACGATCATGAGTTCGACCAGAGTGAAGCCAGCTCGGCGGTTGCGGAGGCGTTGCATATCGTGCTCCCAGTGAGAAGAAACGTGAGCGGCGCTAGGACGAGGCGAAGGAGAGGGCCGGAGCGACTCCGACCCTCTCCCCGCGAGATGTCCTAGAACACGCTGTTGCCCGAAGTCGTGTCGCACGGACCGACCTGATTCGGGCTGCCGAGCCCGGCTACGGTGCAGCCGGCGGCGCCGTCCACGCTCGGAGCGACGCCCGCTGCGGTTCGCGCGTAACCCCAGAACTGCTGAACTGCGTCCGCGTCGAGGTCCGCGGTGGCATCGGCCGTGTACTCCTGCGGATTGGCGCCGGCAACGACGGCGTACTGGAAGTACACGTTCCCTTCGGGCGCCCAGCCCATCGTGTCGAAGTTCGCGCCTGCCGCGCCCGTATCCGCGAAGGCCACCTTGACCGAGGTGGGCAGAGCCGCGGGCGAAAGCGAGGCAACGACATAGCCGCCGAACTCGGCGTTGTAGCCCTTTTTTGTCGTGCGAATCGCGGCGAGGTTCACCTTGCCTTCGCTCGACTTGGAGCGCAGCTGGAAGCGCACGAAGTTCGGAATGGCGATGGCCGCCAGAATGCCGATGATCGCGACCACGATCATGAGCTCGATCAGGGTGAAGCCGCCCTTGCGGTTGCTAAGAGATTTCATGACTACCGTCCTCTCGTTGAGCGCCGAGCCGAACCGCTACGGAGCACCTTGCTCTATGGCCGGCGCCGACCCGCGTCGGCGAAGCGCTCGATTCCCGATTCCGGGTTGACGAGAGAGCAACGGTTGTGCCAATCGCGGTGTTGCTCGCGCATGCAGCGGCAAGCAAACGACGCGAGTCACCGATGCGAAGCGCGAAATCATTCGGGTTGCGCGCCGCTGCAATCGTCGCTTTGCAGGCGCGATGCAGCGTTCGCAGCGACAAAATGCGGACGCCGCAGCGACGATTTCCGTCACTCTGGCGAGCCTTCCATCCAAGTTGCACCCCGGTAGCGGTCTGGTTACGTTGCGCCCGCCTTCCGGCCTCGCGCTCCCATCGTCTAGCGGTCTAGGACGTGGCCCTCTCAAGGCCGAGACACGGGTTCGATTCCCGTTGGGAGCACCACTTCCTTCTTTCGTCGTTCGCAGTCGGGGATCCTCTTTGGCCGAGTTCGTCTTCGCATTCATGGACTGCGAGTTCGGCGGACTCGATCCCGAGTTGCACGACATCACGGAAGTCGCGCTGATCTTGACCGACTACCGGCTCGCGGAATCGGTGACACACGAGTGGAAGGTGCGCGCGCGACCGGATCGCATCACGGCGGAAGCCGCGGCGATCCAGAATTACGATGCGGCGCTCTGGGAAGCCGAGGCGCTTCCGCTGCGGCAGGTGCTGACGGAACTCTCCGCGCTGCTGCCCAAGGACAAGAAGGTCGTGCCGGCGGGACAGAACGTGCGCATGGACGTTCTCTTCCTCGAACGCGGCTACCGCTCCTGCGGCATCCCCTCCCCGTTCGACTATCACGTGATCGACCTCGCGACGCTCTTCTATGCGTGGTCGCTGGTCGCGGGCGAGACGGTGTCGGCGCTCTCGTTGCGCCAGGCCGCGACGACGGCGGGACTCGTGGACGGAGCGGTGCCACACCGGGCGCTCGCCGATGCGCGGCTCACGCTCGAGACGTTCCGTTACTACGTCGGGCTGCTCGCTCCGCGGCGTCCACCGGAAGCAACACTCGCGGGCGTCACGACGTCGCTCTCCGGCTCGACGCGCTGACGCCACTTCTCGACGGCGTTCCAATCCAGGCGCGCGAGTCGCGGCAACAGCCAGCGCGCCAGCAAGCCGCGCGGCGACAGCATCACGGCAGACGCGAAATCGATCAGCACCGGCTGCTCGCTCGCATCGACCAACACGTTGCTGCGATGGCGCAGATCGAGGTGGACGACGCCGCGAGCGTGCATTTCGCGCACGGCGTCGGCGAGGCGCGCAATGAAACCGGGCGCGAGCTCGGCTTGCAGGCGGCGCGACATGCGTCGCCCAGGCCGGTACTCGACGGCAAACGCGAGCGCGTCGATGCGCCCCAAAAAAACGGGTACTGCCGGGTGACCCGCGAGAAGCTGATACGCGCGGATCTCGCGACTCGTGATCCAGCGGCCGATCGTCGCGCGAACCCAGGCAGCGCGCGGCGCGAAGTCCTTCACGACGGCGAGTCGATCGCCGGCATCGATCACGTAGACATCGGGATTGCGCGCATGGCCGCGATTCAAGACCTCGCGCGTGCGCGCGACGAGGCCTGAGCGCGTGAGTGCGAGCGTCGCCGACGGCGGCGCGGTCACGACGCGGACGCGGAGCGAAGCCGCGCGCTCAGCTTGGCAGCTTGGGATTGGGGCTTGGACGTGGCCGCCGCAGCCGATCCCCGATGCGCGGAGGCGCCGGCTGCGCAGTCGCGTCGGCATTTTCGCGCACCATGCTCCAGAGCTGCTGTCGCAATCGCTCCTTGAATGCGGGATTGGCCGGCAGCGGCGAATCATCCGCGTCGAGGAACTCGGCGAATTCCGTGGGATCGAAGCCGTCGCTCGAATGCGCACTCCAAGCGCCCGTTCGCTGACGCGAGGGATTCGCAGGGCTTTGCGGATCCACATCGGCCGCAACGTCGGCGCCGGCCAATGTGCTCGAGCCCGACTCGAGATAGGGATCTTCGATTGCCCCCGGCGGCCAGCCGGCAGCGGTCGTAACGGGCCCGTCGCTAGAGTCGGGGCGTCCGCGAGCCCTCCGCCTACGCGGGACGAGTCGCCTGACACCCCGGGCAATTTCCGGTTTCACCGGTTTCTCCATAGGGGGTGAGCACGATCATCAACAAACTCGAGGCAACGGGAAGACACGCTAGAACGCTCCTCGCGTGCCCTTGCCCAGTAAGCCGGCGTTCCCGAGCAGAACCGCAAGGCTCAACCGAGCTTTGCGACCCGCGGGGGCACATCCGATCCGACTACTAGGTGGATCGATCCGACGCTCCGTGGCACACGGCCCCAAAATCCATTCGGATTCTGGGGCCGCAATCGCAGGCACGGAGGGGATCAGTTGCTGAGGAAGGCCTCGAGGCCGGGCGCGCCGTCGGTCAGGGCGCGTCGCATCCGGTAGAGGTTCGCCTTGATGGCGTCCTCGGACTTGCCGAGTGCCTCGGCGATGGCCCGGATCGGCTGCCGGCGCAGGTGCTTCAGGTGGAAGATGCGTCGCTGCAGCGGCGTGAGCTGCTCGGAGATCACGATGTCGCAGCGCTCCAGCATGCGGCGCGCATCGACGGCCAGGTCCGCGGGCGGCTCATCGCCTGCCATCGTGTCTGCGTGGGTCTCGTCGATCGACTCGAGACGCGGTCGCACGCCGCGAAAACGGCGATTCACCTTGTTGCGCGTGATCCCAAAGATCCAGACCAGCAGACTCGAGTCGCCCCGATAGCTGGGTAGCGCCTTGAAGATCGTCTCGAACACTTCCTGCGAGACGTCCTCGGCTTCCGCCGTATCGCTGAGCCGCTTCAGCGCGAAGCGATACACGCGCGGGAAGTAGCTCTCGTAGAGCTCGTTGAAGGCGCCACGATTCCCGCTGAGAACGTCGCCGACCAGCGCGAGATCTCGCGCCGACGCGCCGCTCACGGTCGAGGCCGGCTCGACGGTCGTCGATCCCGGCCGTGCGGCGACGAGCCGCAGCCGAATCGCGGGGGCATGACTGGTATGCGCGGGCACAGGCCCGCGTCTAGCGATGCTAGATCGCGGAGGGGTTTCTCTACGCACGACTTCCCACACTCCAATGCCCGCGACAGCCTGTTGCCAGGTGCGATCGCGCGGCGTCCGGTCTCTCCAAACAGGGAGGACTCGAAAGTCCCACTGCCAGATATAGCAACGCTCGTGCCAGCCGGGGCGTGAGCTGCATCGCTGCTCGGAAACCTCGATTCCCAAACAAGATATCGGGCGGGAAGCCCTGCCGGGGCCCATTTGGCGTCGAGAGGCACCGCGAAGCATCGTCTTGCCCATTGTGGGCAAACGATGTGCGCCCTCGATCCGGAGGCGCCGAGATCGATTGGACCATTTGCGCAGCCTAGCGACCAAATTTGCGGTCGATGCCGGCCCGATCGCGCGCTGCTTCGGGTGGCGCGCCTGCCTGTTCTACGAGCGGCCGGGGATGATCCACCAGCGCCCGTCGCGCCGTTCCCAACGATCTTCGCGATCCATCGCAGTGGCCCAGAAGCGCAGCGGTTTGCCGTTCTCGCCGACGATCTTGACCTTCACCCGCGCGCGACCGGGCGCATCGACGAGAAACTCCTGGATCTCGGTTTGTAGCGGCACGCTGCGCTCGAACGACGCCGTCGCGAGATCGTCGGCCAAGTCTGCGTAGTAGTCCGAGAATGACTGCTCGTTTCCGAAGTACTCGCGCAAGCCTGCGTCGCGAAACGACGCGACACTGTTGAAGCGTCGCCCCTGGAGGCGCCGATAGAACTCGGTGGCGCGGGCGTAGAACTCCGCCGCCTCGATCGAGTTGTCCACCTCGACCTCGCTCATGCGGCCCGGTCCGTCGTCGCCGCCGATCGATGGCAACTCGATCGTGGGCATGTCCGGGAGATCCGGCATCGACGGCATCTTCAGCCATGACGGGCGCGTGCACCCGCTCTGCGACAGGGCGACGGCCATCACGATCGTCAGCGCGAAACGAGGTCGAGCGTTCAGCGTCGTGTCCTCCGCGTGCCCCGGGTAGAGGTTACGCGCTTGGCCGCGACGCGCGTGCGCTTTCGAACGGGCTTGGCCGCGGGCTTGTGCTGCATTCTGGCGTGGATCGCGGCCTGGGCGGCTGCGAGTCTCGCGACGGGTACACGGAACGGCGAACACGAGACGTAGTCGAGTCCCACCTCGTCGCAGAACATCACGCTCTTCGGATCACCGCCGTGTTCGCCGCAGATGCCCACCTTGATGTCGGGCCGGGTGCTGCGACCCAGCTCGACACCGATGCGGATCAACTGCCCGATGCCATCGCGGTCGATCGAGACGAAGGGATCGTCCTGCAGGATTCCGCTCTCGATGTAGTCCGGAAGGAACTTCTGCGCGTCGTCGCGCGAAAGCGCGTAGGCCATCTGCGTCATGTCGTTGGTGCCGAACGAGAAGAAGTCGGCGTAGTTGGCGATCGCGTCGGCGGTGAGTGCCGCGCGCGGCACCTCGATCATCGTGCCGATCGCGATCTTCAGCTTCGAGCCGGGATGCGCGGCGATGACGCGCGCAATCTCGTCCTCGGCGAGTGCGCGCAGACGCGCCAACTCTTTCACGTGCGAGACGAGCGGGATCATGATCTCGGGCCGCACCTTCACGCCCGACTCCGCGACCTGACACGCGGCTTCGGTAATCGCGCGCACCTGCATCCGGTAGATCTCCGGGAAGGTGATCCCGATGCGACAGCCGCGATGGCCGAGCATCGGGTTGAACTCGCTGCGCTCCTCGATGCGGGCGCGTACCGCAGCGAGATCGTCGCCGAGCGCCTCGGCGACTTCGCGGATGCCGGCTTCCTCATGCGGGAGAAATTCGTGCAGCGGCGGATCGAGCAGCCGGATCGTGACGGGCAGTCCTTCCATCGCCTGGAAGATTCCGACGAAATCGCCGCGCTGCATCGGCAGCAGTTTGTCGAGCGCGCGGCCGCGTTGGACCTCGTCGGTCGCGAGGATCATCTCGCGCACCGCGAGAATGCGCGCCTCTTCGAAGAACATGTGCTCGGTGCGGCAGAGCCCGATTCCCTGCGCGCCGAAGTCGCGCGCGACTTTTGCGTCGTGCGGCGTATCTGCGTTGGTGCGCACTTCGAGTCGGCGCATCGAATCGGCCCACTTCATCAGCTCGCCGAACTCACCGGAAAGCTCGGGCGTCACCGTCGCGACCTCACCGAGAATCACTTCGCCGGTCGAGCCGTCGATCGTGATGATGTCTCCCGCGCGAACCAGCGCATCGCCGACGCGGAACTCCCCGCGCTCGTATGAGATCTGCAGCGTGCCGCAACCGACGACGCAGCATTTGCCCATGCCGCGCGCGACCACCGCCGCATGCGACGTCATGCCGCCGCGCGCCGTGAGGATGCCCTCGGCTGCGTACATGCCGTGGATGTCTTCGGGCGACGTCTCGATGCGCACCAACACGACCTTCTCGTGCGCTTTTGCCTTCGCCTCGGCTTCCTCGGCGGAGAACACCACCGCGCCGCACGCGCCGCCCGGAGACGCGGGCAGACCCTTCGCGATCACCCGCTTCGGCGCGTCCGGATCCAGTGTCGGATGCAGCAGCTGATCGAGCTGACCCGCATCGACGCGGCCGACCGCGACTTCGCGCGAGATCAATCGCTCGCGAACCATGTCCACCGCGATCTTCACGGCCGCGCGCACGGCGCGTTTGCCTGTGCGCGTCTGCAGCATCCAGAGCTTGCCCGCCTGGATCGTGAACTCGATGTCCTGCATCTCTCGGTAGTGCGATTCGAGCGTGCGACGGATCCGTGCGAGTTGCTGGTACGCCTTCGGCATCTCTTCTTCGAGCGTCGGAAGATGCGATTGATCCTGCGTGCGACTCGCTTTGTTGATCGGCTGCGGCGTGCGCGTGCCCGCGACGACGTCCTCGCCCTGCGCGTTCTTCAGGTACTCGCCGTAGAAGACGTTCGCGCCAGTCGAGGGATCGCGGGTGAACGCGACGCCGGTGGCGCAATCGTCGCCCATGTTCCCGAACACCATCGCCTGTACGTTGACCGCGGTGCCCCAATCGTCCGGGATCGCGTTCATCTTCCGGTAGGTGATCGCGCGCGGCGTCTTCCACGAGCGGAACACCGCGCCGATCGCGCCCCAGAGCTGGAGCTGCGGATCCTGCGGGAAGGGCTTGCCGGTCTCGTCTTCGACGATCTGCAGGAACGCGCGGACGAGTTCGCGCCAGTCGTCGGCGTCGAGTTCGGTGTCGAGGTGCACGCGGCGGCTGGCCTTCAGCGCTTCGAGTCGATGCTCGAAGCGGTCGCGCGGAACATCGAGCACGACGTCGCCGTACATCTGGATGAAGCGGCGGTAGGAGTCATATGCAAAGCGGGCGTCGGCGCGCTTCGCGAGACCTTCGACGCTGCGATCGTTGAGACCGAGATTGAGCACCGTATCCATCATGCCCGGCATCGACACGCGCGCGCCCGAGCGCACCGAGAGCAGCAGCGGCTGCGAAGCATCCCCGAAGCGCGCCGCCATCACGCGTTCCACTTTGCGAAGCGCTTTCGCGACCTCGGGCAGCAGCGCCTTCGGAATGCGATCGCCGGCAGCCTGGTATTCGGCGCAGACGCCGGTCGAGATCGTGAAGCCAGCCGGAACCGGCAGACCGATCCGCGTCATCTCCGCGAGGTTCGCGCCCTTCCCGCCCAGCACTTCGCGCAGCTTCGCATCGCCGTCAGCCTTGCCGTCGCCGAAGGAGAACACGCGACGGCCCCCGCGCGCGGGTTTCGCCGGCTTGCGTGCGCTCACCGCGCAGCCTCGAGCTTGTCCTGCAGATACGTGCGCAGGCCGTCCACGGGAACTCTCTCCTGCGTCATCGAATCGCGCTCGCGCACGGTCACCTTGGCGTCGGTCTCGGAATCGAAGTCGTAGGTGATGCAGAACGGCGTACCGACTTCGTCCTGGCGGCGATAGCGCCGCCCGATGTTTCCCGATTCGTCGTAGAACACGCTCCAGTGACGCCGCAATTCCCTCGCGATGCGTTGCGCCGGCTCCGCGAGCTTCTTCGAAAGCGGCAACACGGCGGCCTTCAACGGCGCGACGGCGAACGGCAGCTGCAGCAGTGCGCGCGTCTCGCCGTCCGGCAGCTTCTCTTCCCGATACGCATTGGCGAGTAGCGCGAGGCAGGTGCGATCGATGCCGACCGAAGTCTCGATCACGCAGGGATGGAAGCGCTCTTTCGTTTCCTCGTCGGTAAACGTCAGATCCTTGCCCGAGAACTCGCTGTGGCGACGCAGATCCCAATCGCCGCGATCGTGAATGCCTTCGATCTCCTGCCAGCCGAACGGGAACAGGAACTCGAGATCGGCGGCGGCATGCGCGTAGTGCGCGAGTTCGTCGGGACGATGCGGGCGCACGCGCAATCGCGATTCCGGGAATCCCAGCGCGTGGTGGAACGCGAGTCGCTCGCCGAGCCAGTGCTCGAACCATTTCTCGCGCTCCGAGACGTGGCAGAAGAACTCGAGCTCCGCCTGCTCGAACTCGCGCGAGCGGAACGTGAAGTTGCGCGGATTGATCTCGTTGCGAAACGCCTTGCCGATCTGTGCGATCCCGAACGGCACCTTCTGGCGCGCACTTTCGCGCACGCGCTTGAAGTCGAGAAAGATCGACTGACAGGTTTCAGCGCGCAGGAACGCCGTTGCCGCAGCATCTTCTTGCGCTCCGACGAAAGTCTTGAGCATCAGGTTGAAGTTGCGCGCTTCGGTCCAGTCGTGCGCGGAGGTTCCCTCTCGCGACGGACACGGTCCGGCGTCGTCGAGTTGATCGGCGCGCATGCGCTTCTTGCATGCTTTGCAATCGACGAGCGGATCGCTGAAGTGCTCGATGTGCCCCGACGCTTCCCAGGTGCGCGGGTGGGCGATGATCGACGAGTCGAGCCCCTCGACATCATCGCGCTCACGCACGACGCGTTGCCACCAGAGCGCCTTCAGGTTGTTCTTCAGCTCGACGCCGAGCGGTCCATAGTCCCAGAAGCCGTTGATGCCGCCGTAGATTTCGCTCGATTGCCAGATGAAGCCGCGCCGCGCGCAGAGCGACACGACATCCTCCATGCGCGGCAACGACGCTCCGCCCCCCTCGACATCCGCGCCGGAGTTCAAGATCGCGTTTCCCGCGTAGCGAGCCGAAGGCGAGCGGCGAGAGAGGCGCCGAAGGCGTCATCCACTTTGCGCGTAGCGAGCCGAAGGCGAGCGGCGAGAGAGGCGCCGAAGGCGTCATCCACTTTGCGCGTAGCGAGCCGAAGGCGAGCGGCGAGGTTCATAGGGTCGGCATGATTGCGAGCCCCATCGGGCGGGTCAAGCCGATGCGCGCGTCGCGGCGTTCGCGAGGACGGAGTCGAGAAAGCGTTCGCTGCGCACTTCGAAGCCGACGTGGAAACGCAGGAATCGCGAGAGCAGCGCCTGCGCCTCGGCTATCGGTTCCGCACCGAGTGCGAGTCGATCGAGGCGATCGATCGGCAGTCGCAGTCCCTGTTCGAGCGCGCGCAGTGTGCCGAGATGCACCGCGACGACGCCCTCCGGTCCCGTCGTGCAAGATCGACAGAGCGGTCCGCCCTCTGCGACATGGAACGGCACCGTCGAGGTCGGCGTCACCAGTGCGGCGACATCCATCTCGCGACCGCAACGCACGCAACGGGCGAGCTCCGGACGCAGACCCAGCGCGGCCAGCACGCGCAGCTCGAGCAGCGCGCGTAATCGCGCGTCGGGCTCGCGCGATGCGACGACGCGAATCGCGCCCAGCACCACATCGAAAAGTTCGCGCGCATCGGCGCCGCCCGCGCCTTCCGGCGCGAGCCGATCGACCAGCTCCGCGATGTAACAAGCCAGCGCAAAGCGCGCGGGCCGCGTGCGCAACAGGTCGAAGGCGTCGAGCAACTTCGCCTGTTCGAGGCGTCCCATCGTGTTCGCGCGCCGCTGCTCGACGCGCACGTCGAGCAGGTTGAAGAGATCGAGCGTGCCAGGGAAGCGGCGCTTGCTGCGCTTGGCGCCCTTCGCGATCACCGTGAGCCGCGACGTCGCAGGCGTCAGCAGATGAGCGATGCGATCCGACTCGCCGAAATCGACGGCGCGCAGCACGAAGGCGTGGGTTTCGAGGGTGGCCACGAGTCGAAGCTAGGAGACTGACCCAAGACTGCATCCGCACGTCTGGGCGCGCATCCATCCCGATGAACTCCGCTCGCCTTCGCTCGCTGCGCGCTCCGCTTGCGGCCGCCCACTTCGTTGCGCTCGCTCGCCGTAGCTCCCGCTACGCCTCGATCGCGCGCCTCGCGAGCGCGGCGTCTGCACGCCCAGCCGCACGGCACAGTCTTGGGTCAATCTCCTAGCTCTCAAGGCCCATCGAGCGGCCGCGCTTCCGCGGGATCCGCGCCCTTCCCGATTTGTTCTTCCGCGAGCGCACGGATCGCATCGTGCCGGTGGAGCAACTCCTCGCGGTTCCGAGTCCAGGAGCTCGGCAGCAGTTGACGTCCCGTGACGGTCCAGATCGCGAGCAAGATCGAAGCGAACACGATGGTCATTGCGACGGCGCGGCGCAGCCAGATGCCGAGGCGACCGCGCTGCCGATCGTCCGCGCTGGCTTCGGGCAACATGCGCGCGACGGTCTCGTCGGGCGGCAGACCGAGCGCCACCGCAACCGTGCGCACGAAGCCCCGCGCGAAGCCATCCGGCGCGGCATCGAAGACGCCCGCCTCGAGGCGCGCCAGTGAACGGAGCGGAATGCGCGTGGTGTCGGCGAGCTGCTCGAGCGTGATGCCGCGAAGCACGCGCTGGCGTGCGAGGTACGCGCCGATCGGCTCGGCGCGCTCGCGTGACGCTAATGCAGCGTCTTCAGATACTCCGCGCTGCGCTTGCTCCATGGTCCATTCGGGCGCAGATCGCTCGCCACTTCGAGCTGACGAACGGCGCCTTTCTTGTCACCGAGCGAGATGAGTTGCTCGGCGAGCCGGTAACGCACTTCCGCTTCGGCGAGCGAACTCGGTTTGCCCTCGAGCACACGCTCGAAGTTCTCGATCGCTTCGCTGCGATTCCCTCGCTCGCTTTCGAGGATGCCGAGATTCAAGCGCGCGGGCCAGTACTCAGGCCGATAGTCCACTGCCAGCGTCAGATGTTGATGCGCCTGATCGAGTCGACCGAGGCGATATTCCGCCCAGCCGAGATTCGTCAGTGCGCGCCATGGCGCCGGGAAGGTCGGCTCGGCCAGCAGCTGATTCAGCAGCGGGATCGCCTCCTCGATGCGTTCGACCTGGATGTAGAACGCGGCCAGATTGAGTCGCGCTTCGTGATAGTTGGGGCGGATCTGGATCGCGCGGAGCAGATGCGCCTCCGTCTCGGCGTTGCGTCCCTGCTGTCGATACGCCTCCGCGAGCGCAAACTGGATCGACTCTTCGGCCGGGTCGAAGCGCTCGGCGTTCAGCAGCTCGCCGATCGCCTGCGGTGAACGTCCCTGCCGCAGATGATCGACGCCCATCTGGTAGTGCATCTGCGCGCGCTTCTGCGGCTCGGTGAGTTGGGCGTTGCGGTCGAGCCGGGTCGGCTGCGATGCGCCGATCGTTCGCGGCGGACTCGCCGCCACCGGCTCTGCATCGGGCGGCGTCGCCGTGGCGCAAGCGAGCGCCGATCCCATCGAGAACGCCGCGGCGAGCGCGATCTTCGCAGCAGCACGAAAACGCGAACCAAGCTGGCTCATCTGTCCCCTCCTCGGAGGAACGCGAAGCGCTTCGAGTGTTTCGAATCGCATCGCATCAAAAGTCGGCGAGCAGGCGCAGCAGCGGATCCACCTTCGCAGGCGCGTCCGGGTCGATCGCTCGCAGTCGCACGGGCTGAACGCGGCCGAGTGTCGCCCCGCCACGAACCGGTGTCGCACTGGGCTCGAGATTCGGCTTGGACTCGCTCGCCGCTGCGCGATCGGGCGCCGTCGCTCGAAACCTCGACAGGGCAACCGGCTGCGCCACAGGCAGCGCGCGACGCACCTGAATCGGAGGGTCGTCATTCAGCGGGCGGAGCGTCTGGCCTGCGGGGTCCTCGGAACGCGCGTGAATCGCATGGTTCGTCGCATCGTTCGGATCCCCACGCAGCGCCTGGCGTTCCAAACGCGGCGACGCTGCATCGAGCGGACCCGTGACGTCGGATCCCTGCGCGTCGGCGTCCTGCGCTGCGTTGTCGAGTTCATCTTCGAGCAGGATCTCGCCTGCTTCGTTCGCCGCGACGTGCGGCGCCGAGGCCGCGAGCGGGTCGTCATCGGCAACGTCCGGCGGCGCGAGGATCTCGTGCAATCGCGTAATTGCGCGACGCAACGTCTCGGGGCTGCGATCGACGAGCATCTCATCATCGAAGAGGAAACCCATGCTCTCGCCGAACGAGAGCGATGCGTCGAGTGCGACCGCCCAACCGCTGTCCTCGCGAAGATCCTCGCCTTCGAGTTCGTAGATCACCGAGGCGCCGTTGCGCAGCGAGCGGACGACGATCGAGAAGCAGCGCGATGCACCTTGCGCGTGCACCACGATCGCAGCGCGCGCTGGACCCACGGGCAATTCGGCCGTCGCGAGCACGGGTGCATTCAGCGACATGCGCAGCGCGAGGAGACGATCCTCGACGAGCAATAGCGGTCGATGCCGCGCAGCGAACATGCGTTGGCTATCGGCGCCGCACGCATGCGGCTTGAGGATCGTACGCTGGCAGCCGAGCCCAGAACCTCGCGTCCGCGCGACGAGTTCTCGAAGCGAGCGGTCACCGTGCACGACAATGCCCAAGCGGGCCTTTCGGCTCAAAGCTCGGCGGATACACTCGGGCTGCCCCACGGAGGACGAATTGGCGCACGCGCAAGGTCCCATTGCATCGGGACGCAAGCCTCAGGAGCGCCTCGACCGCGTCGCGATCCGCTTCGCCGGCGATTCAGGCGATGGCGTGCAGCTCACGGGCACCAAGTTCACCGAATCGACCGCGCTGGCCGGCAACGATCTCTCGACGCTGCCCGATTTTCCCGCCGAGATTCGCGCCCCGGCCGGCACACTCGCGGGCGTCTCGGGCTACCAGATCCACTTCTCTTCCGAAGACATCCGCACGCCCGCGGATCAGGCCGACGTACTCGTCGCGTTCAATCCGGCCGCGCTGCGCGCCTCGCTCGGCGAAGTGCGGCGCAGCGGCATGGTGATCATCAACGCCGACGCGTTCAACGAGAAGAATCTCGAGCGCGCCGGCTATCAGGCGGATCCGCTGCCGGATGTGCGCGAGCGCTACCGGCTCGTCGAGATCCCGATCACGCGACTCACCTTCGAGGCGCTGCGGGATCTGTCGCTCTCGCAGCGCGAAGCGGGTCGCTCGAAGAACTTCTTCGCGCTGGGCCTCATGTACTGGCTCTACGGCCGGCCGATCGAAGCGACCGTCGGATGGATCGAGTCGCGCTTCGAAGGCGAGATCCGCGAGGCGAATCGGCGTGTGCTGATGGCGGGCTACCACTTCGGCGAGACCAGCGAACTCTTCCCGGTGAGCTTCGAAGTGCCGCGCGCGAAGATCGAGCCCGGCGTCTACCGCAACATCACCGGCAACAGCGCCCTCGCACTCGGATGTGTCGCGGCGAGCGTGACGATGCAGCGACCGCTGGTGATCGGCGCCTATCCGATCACGCCCGCCACCGATGTGCTGCAAGAGCTCGCGAAGCACCGCAACTTCGGCATCAAGACGTTCCAGGCCGAGGATGAGATCGCGGCCGCGGCCGTCGCGGTTGGCGCGTCGTTCGCGGGCATGCTCGGACTCACCGTCACCAGCGGGCCGGGCCTGTTGCTGAAGCAGGAGACGATCAACCTCGCGGTCGTGGCCGAGTTGCCGCTGGTGGTCGTCGATGTGCAGCGCGCCGGTCCTTCGACGGGACTGCCTACCAAGGAAGAACAGGCCGACCTGCTCTGCGCGCTCTACGGCCGCAGTTCCGATTCGCCGCTGCCGATCCTCGCGCCCGCGACGCCTGGCGAGTGTTTCTCGGTGATGCTCGAAGCGTTCCAGATGGCGGTCACCTACATGACGCCGGTGCTCGTGCTCTCCGACTCGTATCTCGCGAACAGCGCCGAGCCGTGGCGCGTCCCGGATGTCGATGCGCTGCCGCGCCATCCGGTGCAATTCCGCACCGAGGCGAGCGGCTTCATGCCGTACCTGCGCGACGAAGCGACGCTCGCGCGACCTTGGGCGATCCCCGGAACACCCGGCCTCGAGCACCGCATCGGCGGACTCGAGAAGCAGGACGGCCAGGGCAACGTCTCGTACCTGCCCGAGAACCACCAGCGCATGACCGACCTGCGGCGCGAGAAGGTGGCGCGCATCGCGCAGCAGATTCCGCCCGTGACGCCGTACGGTGCCGACACGGGCAAGCTGCTCGTCGTCGGCTGGGGCGGCACCTTCGGCGCGATCACGACGGCCGTCGATGAGGCGCGCGCCAACGGACACGACGTCGCGAGCCTCCACCTGCGCCACCTGAATCCGTTCGCGACGAATCTCGGGGACGTGCTGCGTCGCTTCGACCGCGTGCTGGTCGCGGAGCTCAACACCGGACAGCTGGTTCGAATGCTGCGCGCCGAGTTCCTGGTGCCGGCCGAGAGTCTCTCCAAGGTGCAGGGGCAACCCTTCAAAGTGTCCGATGTGCGGGCGGCGATCGAGCGCCTGCTGGGAGCCGAATAGGTGGCCGCGCCGATCGCAAAACTGACCAAGCGCGATTTCGAGTCCGACCAGGAA
>JANNKU010000055.1:0-13906 GCA_031396445.1 Deltaproteobacteria bacterium
GACGTCGAGGCTGCTCACCAGATGCCTGGGTTCGCAGAACACCGCGAAGTCGTCGTAGAGGAGCTGGATCACCGCGCGGGCCTCGTCGATCGGAAGTCGCGCTTCCCGCTCGCGACCGACGCGGCGCAACAGCAGCATGAAGGGAACCGGTCGGTCGCCTGCCTTGGCGATCAGCTCCGGATCGCGAAAGTCCGGCTGCCGATACGGGAAGTGTTTCGGATCGATCACGTCGAAACCACCCCGGCCGTAGAACAAAATGCGCTGCAGCGAGAGTTTGTCGTCGGGAGAGAAGAACTCGACCTCGGCGGCGAGATCGACGCGCATGCCGAAGTAGCGGCCCGGTGCGTTCGGATCCGGCAGCGTGATCGCAGCGCGCTGATGCAAGGTGTGCAGATAGCTCACCGCGAGATCGAGCGGCGCGATGCGCAGCCAGTAGGTGAGCACGGTTCCGCGCGCTTCCGGCATCATGAAGATGTGCGACAGATAAACGAGACAGAGATCGGGGCTGTAGGCGGGATTCACCAGCACGCGGCCATCGCGCACACCGCGAATCGCACCGGTCGTCCGATCGCGCGCGACGAGTAGGAAGTACCGTGCGTAGGTGCCGGACGCGAGCGGCACCGCGGCGTCGTCGAGCAGCATCTTGCGAATCACCGGCTCGGGTTCCATCTCGCCGGCCGCACCGAAGGCGCCCCACAGAATCTCGAAGGCGCGCTTGAAATCGGGATGATCGGGGTGCTCGATCGCCTCGACCTCGTATCTTCGGGTCTCGCGTTCGATCATCTCGACCACGTCCTGCGCGTAGAGATCTTTCAAGCAGAGGCGGACGTGGGTACCGAAGGGCATGGGGTCCTCCGCTGCGAGCGCAGAAGGGCGACGACTGGAGCGGTCGGAGACATGGCGGAGCAAGGACTCGATCAGAACGATGCGGTTTGGGTCGCGGAGAGCGAGGCGCCGCAGCCCGCCGCGAGCTTAGCGGCACGGCGATCCGCAGACATCGCCATCATTGGCGGTGGCTTCACCGGTGTCTCGACCGCGTGGCACTTGCAAAAGCGCCACCCGGAGTTGGGCATCGTGTTGCTCGAAGCCCGCGTGCTGGGCCACGGCGCAAGCGGGCGCAACGGCGGGCAAGTGCTGCACTGGGTGAACGGCGTCACGCCCGACACGCCCGAGATGCTGCGCCGCATCCACAGCGTGACGGGGCTCGGCATCGATCTCGTCGAGCAGGTGGCCGATCTCTACGCGCCGCCGGGAACATTTCGCCGCAACGGTTGCCTCGAGGTCTACACGGATCCGCGGCGGGCCGACGCTGCACACGCACGCGTCGAAGCGTGGAACGCGGCCGGCATCGCCGCCGACTTCATCCCGAAGCGCGCACTCGCGATCGAAGGCGCGTGCGGCGCGATTCTCGATCCGCTGGCTGGCCGTCTCAACGGACTCGCGCTGCTGCAAGCGATGCGACCCGCACTGCTCGCGGCCGGCGTCGCGGTGCACGAGAACACACCCGTCTCGCGGGTTCGCCCCGGCGCCGAAGTGGTGCTCGAGACGCCGCACGGCGAAGTCCGCGCGCGCGCCGTCGTGCTCGCCACCAACGCGTACACGCCGTCGCTCGGCTTCTTTGCGAACGGCATCCTGCCGCTGCAATCGCACGTGCTCGCCACCGCACCGCTCGCCGACGAGGAATGGTCGCGCATCGGATGGGGCGCGTGGGACGGCTTCAGCGACGACTTCGACCGCATCGCCTACGCATGCCGCACGCCCGGCGGGCGCCTTCTCTTCGGCGGCGGCGGCAACCCCGCCTACACCTATCGGTTTGGCGGCGCACTCGCGATCGACGCGCGCATCGGCGATCCCGCGACACTCTTCATGCGCGGCTTGATGACGCGCTACTTCCCCGCACTCGCGCAAACGCCGATCGCGCATCGCTGGGCCGGCCCGCTCGCCATCACGCTCGACCGCATCTGCTCGATGGGCGTCGGTGGCGCGCATCGCAATATCTATCACGCGCTCGGCTACAGCGGTCATGGCGTGGCGCTCGCCATGTTGGCAGGTCGCGTGCTCGCCGATCTCTACGACGGCAATCACGAAGCGTGGAGCGACTTGCCGTTCTACCAGAAGCGCCTGCTGCCGATCCCGCCGGAGCCGCTGCGCTGGCTCGGCTATCAGGCCTACACACGCGTGACGGGAAGGTCGCCGCGCAAGCACGGGTAGGAGGTTTCCGACGAACACCTTGGTCGCTTCGCAAACAAGCCGTTGTCGTCCGTCTCGAGCGTGGTGGCGCGAGTGATCGGCCCGAGGTTTGCCGGAGTGGTGAACCATGCAGCAGGCGGAACGATGCAGGCGGGGCGGTGTCTCGTGAATTCGGGATGACGCACGAAGCGTGCACGGGCGACCGCGTCCCCCGTGCCGGCGAGCAGATGGAGCGCGAAGAGATTCTCTTTCGCGCGGCATGATGCTGGCAACTCCGCACGGATGTGTGCCCCGCAACGCTCGCGCCTGGCCGGGCGCGTCGCACCGCCGCGCCTGGAAGTCGAACCTCGTGCGCCCTGACCTGAGTGCCGCTCCGCACCGCAGCGCCGCCGACCGCTTCTTTCCCCAGCCGCTGGGCCGTTGGCCGCTCTCCCGCTGAGTCGGGAGTTGTCATAGGACTCATTCTCGGACAAAAGCCCGCTTGAACCGCTTGTGATCCGACGGGCGTGCGCGAGGACGCGCGGCAATCGGACACTGCTCGGCGTCTCCGTCTCGCTCTCGGAAGCCGAGGTGCATTAGCGCGCGTTTCTCGAAGGGCTTCGTAAGCGCGGTCTCGAAGTGACGACGCTCATCACGAGCGACGATCATTCGGGTCCGCGCGCGGCGCGCCGTCTTCCCAAATCTGCCCTGGCAACGCTGTCAGTTCCATCTGCAGCAGAACGCGCAGAACTACGTTCCGAACGTCGCACTCCGGCCGCAGGTCGCGCGAGATCTGCGCTCAGTGTTCAACACGACCGAGCGCGGCGAAGCGGACGAGCGGCTTGCCAAGCTGATCGAGAAGTACCAGCGGCCGGCTCCAAGCTCGCGGAGTGGATGGAGGAGAACGTGCATGAGAGCCTCGCCGTCTTCGCGTTGCCGGAGCCGCATCGCCGGCGGCTACGCACGACGAATGCAGTCGAGCGACTCAACAGCGAAATGCGTCGGCGCACCCGCGTCGCCACGCTGTTCCCGGACGAGGCTTCGCTCCTCCGCCTCGTCTCGGAGATGGCCGCCGAGATCAGCGAGGACTGGGAGACCGGACGCATCTACTCAAACCCGGAGAACGAGTGAGGACGCCAGCTCAACCGCTTTTAGAGAAGAGGAGTTGCTCAATCCTTCCGAGCAACTTGAGCGAGGCGGTGTCCCGTCATTGGCGTGTGCCAGAACGCAGAAGGGGTGGCAAGTCCAAGAGACCTGCCACCCCTTCGAGGCGTTCCCCTTCGATCAGAGGATGCCACCTCACGAGCTGCTACGGACTACGACCGCTTGCGCGTCCCCGCGAATCCGAGACCAGCGAGACCGGTGCCGAGGAGCATCACGGTTCCAGGCTCGGGCACGAACGTGACCGTCGCCAGGATGTTCACGAAGTGACCGTCGTCGGCCATCGTCCGCGAGCCCACGCCCGGGTAGTCGTCAACAGTCGTGCCGGTTATCCCGCCGCCAGTGCCCGTCATACCGAGACGCACAGCGGCCTCGTCTACGCCGAGTGTCTGGCAGCCAAATCCCGTGCAGGTACTGTCCGCCGTCGCCGTCCAGGCGAAATCCAGCGTGATGATCTGCGTGCCCGTGAGTCCCGTGAGCGTGAGCACTCCGGCTTGGCTGAAGGGGTCGTAGTCGCTGCCGCCAGCCGAAGTCGTGACTGCCGCCAGACCGAGGTTCCCGTTCACCACGGAGTTCAGGCGGCCGGTGACCGATCCCAGCGCAGCGGAGGCCTGATTCGACGTCGAGCTGTCCTCGACCGTAGTGGTGGCCCCGATTCGGCTCGTGTCGATCCGCAGGTCGTACATCACCAATCCCGGAGCCGATACCGTAAAGGTGATCTTGTAGTCAGAGGTTGCGGTCCGAGTTCTGCTCGTAAGAGAGGCTGTGTCAGTCACCACGATCGCGGCGTAGCGCGTCCGCGCATCCACCGTGGCAGCAAGGGTGTCGGGCGAAGTGCCACCTGAATCCTGAATGGCAGTCGTCGACAGGTTCTGTTGATAGGCGGTAGCGGTGTCTTCAATGAAGTTGGCCGTATTCCCGGCATTGGTGGAGATCGTGACCGCACTAATCGAAAGTGCCGTTGCAGGCGATGAAGCGCTCACCACCAAGAAAGCAGCCGCGAGGGCGGAAAAATATCGCAACCGTAGACGCACGAATTACTCCCTTCAGCCACCCAGCAGTCGCCGGGCTTAGAGCACCATTCGCGGCCCCAAAAACAATTGAGGCCGCGCTCGGCTGGAGCGGCGGCCTTCGGTCCCAGGTTCCCCCGGACGCCTTCCCAGCAAGCCCACATGAGAGCAAGACACGGACCAAGCGGTAAGCAGCGCTCGAACGCGCCTCGCAGCAGCCCTGGCTCAACCCTAAACATTGGAAATAGCGACCGAATCCTGAGAATTGGCGGATTCACGGGCTGCACTTACCGCATAAGCCGGGGCAACCAGGGCGGAAGTGACTTTCCACTGTCGCGGCAACACGAGGAAAGATTCTGCCGACTCGCAGCACGCGCTCTGTCTCGAAGCAGCGAGAACCCGGATGATCGGGCGGCGCCAGGAACGCGGCGAGTCGGGTCTTCGCCCGTCGATCTGCCGCTCTGTCATCCACGCGTTTCGCGGCCACGATCAATCGAGCAGTGATTCCGCTACGAACCCCGCGCTACAGCCGATCGAGCGCGCGCGTGAACCCCGCGAACATGCGATCGAGCTCGTCGTGCGTGACGACGAGCGGCGGCGGCATCGCCACCAGATCGCGGATGCCGCGCACGATCACGCGTTCTTCGCGCGCGAGCAGATGCGCGGCGAGCGTGTTCGGCGCCGCATTCGCGTTGGGGCCGCTGCGCGGCGCTCGCCATGCTGGCGGGCCGCGTGCTCGCCGATCTCTACGACGGCAATCACGAAGCGTGGACCGACCTGCCGTTCTACCAGAAGCGCCTGCTGCCGATCCCGCCGGAGCCGCTGCGTTGGCTCGGCTATCAGGCCTACACACGCGTGACGGGCCGCTCACCGCGCAAGCACGGGTAGGAGGCTTCCGAAGCGCAGTAATTACAGGCGTGATTTTTGTCCGATGACGAGATCTATGGCAACGCCTGGCTGAGCGGGAGCCAGCGATCACCGCCGATCACCGCCGGATGCGCGAGCAGATATTCGGCGATCTCCTCGGCCGCCCACACGTCGCCGGTCGGGCTCCAATGCGAATCGAGGGAGAAGGTCGCTTCCCGTGGGTCGCCGCGCGCTTTGAATCCTGGCGACAGATCGAAGAGCGGGAGGCCAACCGGGCCGGCGACGGCGCGGTCGTCGACGGGTTGATGGCGATCCCGGTCGACCGGCTCCGGGCGCTGAGACCGTCGGAGCTCTCCGCCTACGGCCTGTTCGCAGCCGACGCCGTCGTGCCCTGACCGGGCGCTGCTCGCGCGTGTCACATTTGGAATCCGCAATGCACCCGCGCACGAGTACAGTACGCGGATGGAACGACTGCGGCGCGCGTTCGCTCGGTTCAGCACCGCCGTGCTCGCAGCCCGATTCGTCCTCGACCGGACCGGCAGCGAGTACGGCATTGGCCGCAGCGCCAAGTTGGGGCTGGTCCGCAAGCTCTTTCGTGTCGCCGGTCGCTTCCCGTCGCTGACGACGCTGCAGCAGCAACTCGTGCTGGTGCGCGACATCGTCGCGACGCCGCGCTCGCTCGAAGGCGACGTCGTCGAGTGCGGCTGCTACGAGGGCGGCAGCACCGTCGCGCTGTCGCTCGCGTGCGGGCTGACCGGGCGGCGCCTCTTCGTCTGCGACTCCTTCGCGGGACTGCCGACCCCGCGCGACGACGAAGTCATCGACGCCCACCCGTTCGACGACACCTACTACCAGTGGCAGGCGGGCGAGTTCCGCAGCGAGCGCGGGCTCGACGGCGTGCGCGAGAACGTCCAGCGCTACGGCGACCTCGCTGCGTGTCGCTTCGTCGTCGGCTTCTACAGCGACACCCTCGAGCACCTCGACACGAGCGCGATCGTGCTGGTCTTCGAGGACGCCGACCTCGCGAGTTCGGTCGAGCAGTGCCTGCTGCATCTGTGGCCGAAGCTGCAGCCCGGCTGCAAGTTCTACTGCCACGAGCCCTGGTCGATCCAGGTCGTAGCGCTCTTCTACGACCGCAACTGGTGGCGCGATCGGCTGCAGACGACGCCCCCCGGATTCTTCGGCTCCGGCGGCGGCATCGACTACGCGCTGAGCCCGTCGAACATGGGCTTCGCGCAAAAGTTCGACGCGGAGCAGATCGTGCGCGCCGGTCGCAAGATCCAGCACGCGGGATCGACGGGCTTCACGGCGGGCTGACAGAGTTGCCAGAAATCAGCCGACAGCCGCATAGCGATCGCGTGTCTGCTGGGCTTTCTCGGACCGGAATCGAGTTTCTGGCAACCCTGTGAGCGGAGGAGAACCAACGGTCACTCGCTCGCCGTAGAGACGCGCGGCTTCGGCCCCACACGAAAACGTGGAGACACACGCGTCGGACGTCACGCCGCCTCGATCTCGACCCTGTACTTCAAGCCGGCCGCGTCCAGCTCGTCCTGGATGGCGAGACGCACCAACACGGACTCGGGGTAGCCGAGAGCGCGAGCCCACTTCGCGGCACGCTCGGGGCTCACGGTCTTCCGACTCTTCTCGACGTCGCAGAGATGCGACTTCGAGACACCGAGCTTCTTGGCGCACTCGTCCTGCGAAAGTTCCTGGCTCTTGCGGATGGACTCGATCGCTCTGCCGAGCGTGAGCGGGCCGCCCGAGATCTTCTCCAACACCTTGATCGCTGCGGACTTCTTTTCCTTGGCCTTGCGCATGGGTGCCTCCGTCAATACTCGTGCTTGCTGACTTCTTCGACCGACACGAAGTGGGCCGTGTCTTGCTTGATCTCGTAGATCGCCCGGTACGCACGGCTCAGCCGAATCGACCGCTGGCCGCTTCGGTCGCCCCGCAACGGCTCATCGTGGTAGCCGGGGACCTTGCGTACTTCCTCTAGGCCATCGTGTTCGACAGCGGCGACCCAGATCAGGAGGTTGTCCACGATGTGCCGTGGAAGCTTGCGGAGCTGCTTCTTCGGACTCAATCGACGCCTGCGAGTGCCCGGCGGGCGGTTGCTATTCGGCGGCGGCGGCAACCCCGCCTACACCTATCAGTTCGGCGGCGCGCGGGCGATCGACGTGCACCCATACGATCCCGCCGCGCGCTTCATGCAAGGCCTGATGACGCGCTACTTCCCGGGCCTCGCGCAAACGCAGCTCGCGCATCGCTGGGCTGGCCCGCTCGCGATCACGCTCGACCGCATCTGCTCGATGGGCGTCGGCGGCGCGCATCGCAACATCTATCACGCACTCGGCTACCGCGGTCACGGCGTTGCGCTCGCGATGCTCGCGGGGCGCGTGCTCGCCGATCTCTACGACGGCAACCACGAGGCGTGGAGCGACCTTCCGTTCTACCAGAAGCGCCTGCTGCCGATCCCGCCGGAGCCGCTGCGCTGGCTCGGCTACCAGGCCTACACACGCGCGACGGGAAGGTCGCCGCGCAAACACGGGTAGGAGCGCGAGTCGACGGCCCCGGCTTTGCCGGAGTGGTGAACCCCGTTCTCGAAGTCTTCCCTGCCGACGTGGATTGCCAGGCTTTGAAGGAGGCCGATCACCGCCATCACGAGCAGTGCGAGACTCGAGACTCCGAAAACCAACCATCCCACGGAGACTTTTTTCAGAGTCCGGCTGCATCGAGAATTGTGTATCCGAAGATGATCGCCTGACCCGTCCGGAATCCTATGACTCCGAGAAAACGCCGTCAGCCGGAGGAGCCGTCGAACACCAGTCGGGCCGCTGATTGGCCCGTCTTGACTGCCACTTCCATCGACGGACAGCCAAGGTAGTCACCGGCGAAATAGCAGCGATTGATACCTTGCAGAGCGCGAACCGTTTCGACCACGTCCTCGCTGGAAATCGGCATGGTCTGTTGCCAAACAGCCGAGGCCGCAATGGACAGCACCCGTCCCATTTCAGGGTGGAGTGAGGCAATGCATTCGTGCAAGACCTGTACGGGGTCTACCGTTGCATCGTCGAGCCGCACATTGACTGTGTAGTAGTTCTCCAGCGCGGGCGCGCCGTACAACCGCGCGACATCGATCATCGACAGAATCTGTGGCTGAGTGGGGTGCTTGGGAGTGAAAAAGATCGCTCCCCAATCGGGTGTTTCTGCGTGGTAGGCGCGGTCGAGTTGAAATACGGCGGTCAAGAATGCCGTGTACGCAATCGATCGTGTCGCCGGAGGAACCAAATCGCGGAACAGCGCATGATCCGCATTCATCGCAAACACAAATGCATCTGCCTCGTGGAGGCCACCGCTCGTCCGCAACGCGGCCCCATCGAAGCCAAGGACTTCGCAGTCCAAGATGATCTTGCCTCCCTGTCGAAGGAAGGCATCCCGCAGCGCGAAGACGAGTTCCTGTGCTCCATGACGAAAGATGTCACTTGCCTGGGCATCGCCTGCCAATAGCGAGCGTGGATAAATCGGAGCCGCAAAGGCTGCTTTGTAACGATCGATGGACGCGTAGCCGTATCCCTGGCACAGCGTATCGACCATGAGCTTGTACTTGGCGGCTTCCGTCTCGACTGGCACCCAGAGGTCGAGGCACTCGGCAATGGAACGATGCGCATAAAAATCGAGCTTGGGATGATCGAGGCTGCCTGCCAGAAAAGCGCCGGGCAGGGATTTCGCGACAAGCGTGACCAAGCTGCGCAGCTGCAACTCAAAATCCGCGGCGGTGAGCAGCTTGCCGTCGCCGAGTTCGTAATACATCCCAAGCGCTGGCACGTGCTGCAGATCGTCTTGGATGCCCAATTCGCTGCACAGCGCGCGGTATGCGGCGTACCAGGGAAAGATCAGAAACCCGCCCAAATCGACCGGGATGCCATGCAGGTCGACCGACTGCACTCTGCCGCCGACGCGGTCGCGCGCTTCGAGAAGGGATACCTGAGTCCCTTCGTGTTTACTCAACTCGTAAGCTGCTGTGAGCCCGGCCAATCCGGCTCCGACCACGACAACTCGCTCGGGTGGTTTGCTTGCCATGAAAAAACTCTACTCCGATGGAGCTCACCAAATCAAACGGGCACGGCGCAATAGAGCGCGTTGTTTGTTGGTAGCAGAGTGGGGTGACGACCTCCGTGAGTCGATCGTCGAGCGTGGCGATCGAGCTCGCAATGTTCGCCTCGTCCAGCGACTTTGCCTGCGTCGCAGTCGCGGCGAACATGCAGAGCGCTGCGAACACGATCGCGAGAGCCTGCATTCGCAGACGCCATGCTTCGATGTGCAACCGGGTTGGGGAGCCAGCTCCAAATTACGCGCGCCTCCGTCGAAACGGTGTCCCCGCAATGCGTTACACTCGGCCGCTCAAAACTCCCCCGTCTGATCCTACTGCCCGAGTCTCTCGAAGATCAGCAGGTGCCTCACGATGGAAGGCCGGGCGGGCCACGGGTGATGGTACGCTTCGCGCCCGTGAGACATCCGCGCTACGTCGGAACACTGGCAGTCCTGTTCCTGCTCTGGTGGATCGGATGGGCGATCGCGCCCCATGACCGCGCCGCTTGGCTGCTCGAGAACGCGCTCAGCGTGCTCGCCGTCGTCGTGCTGGCCGCGACCGCGCGGCCGTTCCCGCTCTCGCGCATCTCGTACACGTTGATCTTCCTGTTCCTGTGTCTGCACACGCTCGGCTCGCACTACACCTACGCGGAGGTTCCCTACCGCGAGTGGTTCCCGTGGCTCGGCGCGGGCGAGCGCAATCACTACGACCGCTTCGTGCACTTCTCGTACGGCCTGCTGCTCGCGTATCCGATCCGCGAACTGTTCCTGCGCATCGCCGGCGTGCGCGGCTTCTGGGGCTACTTCCTGCCGCTCGACCTCACGATGTCCACTTCGATGCTCTACGAACTGATCGAGTGGGGCGCGGCGGTGGTCTTCGGCGGCGATCTTGGCGTCGCGTATCTCGGCTCGCAGGGCGATCCGTGGGACGCGCACCAGGACATGGCGCTCGCCAGCCTCGGCGCGCTGCTCGCGATGACGCTGACCGCGCTCATCAACGCGCGGCTGAAGCGCGACTTCGCGCGCGAGTTCGTGGAAAGCCTGCGCGTGAAGATCGCCGAACCGCTCGGCGAGCGAGAAGTCGAGCGCATGCTGAAAGAGCCGCCGAGCTGAGCTACGCGGCGCGCCCGGTCGCGGCTGCACGAACGCCTTCGGCACCGCGGAGCATGAGCGGTTCGAGCGAGCCTTTGCCCGAGAACGAGGCTCGCGACCGTTGGCTCTCCCGCTCAACCAGGAATTGTCATACGTCCCGTTGTCGAACCGAAAGTTGATGACGCCGCTGATTCTTCCTGTGCCCCACACAGACCCAACGACCCGAGACCTCTCACCCCAAGTGGCCCCTGCGCTGAATGGCGATGAAAAACTCCGCGGGTTTTCCCTTCGCCAGCTTGACGGGTACGACGCGCCAATGCATGACGAACGGTCTCTTCTTGCTGTCGTAGTTGATGGCACGACCTTCGAAAACCTTGCCTTTTTCCATACAACGACGCAGTGCATCGAGAGGGGCTTTGTCGGTCGCCGGCCCCTGCAGCAGCACCGGCGATTTTCCGATCACGCTGTTGGCGCCGTAGCCGGTCAGGGCAGTGAATGCTTTGTTGACGTAAAGGATCGGCGTTCCCTTGCCGGCACGGGTGATCATGATCGAGTCGAAGCTATGGTCGGCGATTGCCCTGAGGGAAGCGACCAAAGCATCGGCGGACAGCGTTGCAGTACGTGTCATCCATCGTCTCCTCGAGTTGCCAGTTTCGGGTCATTGTCCACCGCGCTGCGCATCCGCGCTTGGGCAGGGAACATAACGGCAACGCTCTTCCGTCGATGCCGTGCCGCGCGCAAGCCATGTCAATCCCAGCCCTGATGCCAGTGGCTGCTGTCGGTTAGCTCGCACCAGCCGACGGTCATCGAACGACCGGAGTGCACCGCTTGCACTTCGACCTGCCCCATCGTCATGCTGGGCGGGTCCGGTGCGACGACCCGCGTCACAACAAAATGCTTCTCCTTGTTCAGCGGCGTCACAGCCGTCCACTTGCTGAGGAGCAGCTTCTTCGGGCTCAATCGACGCCCGCGAGTCGGCGCGGGCGGACGATCAGACGGCGGTTTCATTGGAGGGCTCCGCGGTGCCGCGAGAGGAACGGCATGAAGGGTCACGTAGCCCGTTGGCCGCGGACCGCTCTTCCGCCTGTCGGGAGTTGTCCTAGCACGCATTCTCGAACAGAAATCCCGCTTCGACTGACTATGCTCCAACCACGAGAAGTCCCCGAAGTTCGCCGCCAGCCAGAACTGCACCAACTGCGCGCTCTACCAAGGCAAGGCCGCCGGCCGCGAGGCTTCAAGGTGACGCTGAGCAAATACAGTTTTCGCGGCAACAAGGCCGCGTTGCCCAGCAAGCCCTGCGTGGGCTGCGGTCTGGCAATGAGCTGGCGTCGGCGCTGGGCGAAGAACTGGGCCGATGTGAAGTACTGCTCCGACGCCTGTCGGCGCAAGAACGTGAAGGGTAAAGCCGGGCATGGCTGAATTGCGCGCCTTGATCGTCGTGCTGGGAGATCAGCTCGACCTGGACGCCGCTGCATTCGACGGCTTCGATGCCGGCCTCGACGCCGTCTGGATGGCCGAGGTGGCCGAGGAGTCGACGCACGTCTGGTCGAGCAAGCCGCGCACCGTGATGTTCCTCGCGGCGATGCGCCACTTCGCGCTCGCCCTGCACGCCGTCGGCCGGCCGCTGCACTACACCCGTCTCGATGCCCGAGACAATCGTGGCAGTCTCGGTGCGCAGTTGCAGGCGGACATCGAGCGCCTGCAGCCGGCTCAGTTGGTGATGACCGTCCCCGGCGACTGGCGCGTGCTGCAGGCAATCAAGGCCGTGGCCGAGGCCAACGGTCTTCCGCTGGAACTCCGCGAGGACCGTCACTTCTTCACCAGCACTCGCGAGTTCGCGGCGCATGCCGAGGGCCGCAAGTCGCTGCGCATGGAGTATTTCTATCGCGAGCAGCGCAAGCGCCACCGGGTGCTGATGCAAGGTGCTGAGCAGGACGGCAGGCAAGGCGATGTGCCGATCGGCGGCCAGTGGAACTTCGACGCCGACAACCGCGAGGCTTTCGGCGCAGAAGGCCCGGGCGCCGTGCCGCCGCGCACGCGCTTCGAACCCGATGCCATCACGCGCGAGGTGATCGCGTTCGTCAACACCCGCTTCGAACCACACCCCGGCCGAGTCGACAGCTTCGCCTGGCCCGTCACGCGCGCGCAAGCGCTGCAATCCCTGCAGGCATTCATCAAGGAACGCCTGCCGCTCTTCGGCCGCTATCAGGATGCGATGTGGCCGGGCGACCCGTGGCTGTACCACGCGCACCTGTCGGCGGCGCTCAACCTGAAGCTGCTGAACCCGCGCGAGGTGGTGGCTGCGGCCGAAGCGGCGCACCGCGACGGCCACGCGCCACTGGCGAGTGTCGAAGGTTTCATCCGCCAGATCCTCGGCTGGCGCGAGTATGTGCGCGGCATCTACTGGACGCTGATGCCGGGCTACGCAGAACGCAACGCGCTCGCTGCCCAGGAGGACCTGCCCGCGTGGTACTGGACCGGCGCCACCGACATGGCCTGCCTGCGCGACGCGCTCGAGCAGACGCTGACGCATGGCTACGCCAACCACATCCAGCGCCTGATGGTCACCGGCCTGTATGCGCTGATGCTGGGCGTGCAGCCGAAGCAGGTGCACGCCTGGTACCTGGCGGTGTATGTCGATGCGGTGGAGTGGGTCGAGCTGCCGAACACCTTGGGCATGAGCCAGTACGCCGACGGCGGCGTGATGGGCAGCAAGCCCTACATCGCCACCGGCAAGTACATCCAACGCATGAGCCCGCACTGCAAGGGCTGCCGCTACGACCCCGCGCAGCGCAGCGGCGACACCGCCTGCCCGTTCACCACGCTGTACTGGGACTTCCTGATGCGCCATGAAGCGGCGCTGGCGAAGAACCCGCGCATGGCGCTGCAGGTGAAGAACGTGGCGCGCTTGAGCGACGTGCAGAAGCAGGCAGTGAATGAACGCGCGGCGGCGATCCGCCGAGGCGAGATCGGGGTCACGGCTGCGCCCGTCCTGGCGGCCAACACCCATGTCTGAGCCCTTCGCGCCCTCGCTGGCAGCGGCACAGACGCGCATCGCCGCGGTGCGGCCGGCAGCCTACGCACGCACGCGCAATGCGCTCGACGGTGCCGTCAGCGGCCTGTCGCCGTACATCACGCATGGCTTCGTCACGCTGGCCGACGTGCTGGCGGGGGTGGCCGCGCGCCACGCGCTGGACATGCAGCACAAGTTTGTTCTCGAGCTCGGCTGGCGCGGCTATTTCCGCCATGTCTGGCAGCACCGGGGTGATGGCATCCTGCGCTCGCTGCATGAGGGCCCGCTGCCCGACGAGACCTACGCCCGCGAGCTGCCGGCCGACATCCGCCAGGGCCGCACCGGGGTGCCGGTGGTGGACGAAGCAGTGCGTGCGCTGTATGCCACCGGCATGCTGCACAACCACGCGCGCATGTGGCTGGCCAGCTATGTGGTGCATGTGCGCAAGGCGTTCTGGCGGGCCGGCGCCGACTGGCTTTACGGCCACCTGCTCGACGGCGACCTG
>JANNKU010000089.1:0-74763 GCA_031396445.1 Deltaproteobacteria bacterium
GCGGTAGAGCGCGTGATCGCGGTCGAAGACGCGATCGACGAGCGCCTGCATGCGATCGCGCAGCGGGTTGAAGGCGAGAATCGCGAAGAAGAGGAACGCGACCGAGAACCACGGCGAGCGCGCGTTGACGTTGAAGCGCGAGACGACGGCGTCCGCGAAGGTGATCAGGAACGCGTAGACGCCGGTGATCGCGAGCGTCACCGCGCCGTAGGTGGCGGACGATCGCGCCACGACGCGGATCTCGAAGAGCTGGCGACGCAGAATTCCGTAGGCGATCGCCAGCGGGAAGATGAAGAACGAGAAGAAGCCGAGCACCCACGGGAAGCTGGTGCCGAGCAACACGCGCGAGAGCAGTGCGATCAGGCCGGGAACGAACGAGACCACCGCGCCGAGCAACATCACGTCGGCGCGACCCGCCGTCTTGCCTTCGCGCGATTTGAGGCGTGCGTGCGCCGCGATGCCGAGCGAGATGAACGCCATCGCGATCGTGAAGTAGAACGCGGCCGTCTTCGCGATGGGCGCCCGCATGCCCGTCACGCCTTCGAAGGCAGCCGCCAGCCCGAGCGGAAACGCGATCGCGTAGGCCAGCCAGCGCAACGACGGATTGCGAACCATCCACGCGGGCTCGGTTGGGTACGCAGTAAAGAGATGGAAGGTCGTCGCGCCGATCAACGGCGTATTGATCCACACCAACGCCCACGCCCAGCGTCCGGCCACGGGTGGCAGCGCCAGCTCCGCCGCCATCGAGCAGCAGAAGAGGAAGAGCGCCCAGGTGGACGCGCGATCGGGCCGCAGTCGCCATACCCACAGGCCGACACCGAGATAGATCAGCCCGACGATCGGCAAGCCGATCGCCGCGATCCACATCACCGACGTGAAGAGCTCCGCCGGGTGACGCGGGGCGAGCCGGTATTCCAGCTCGCGGCCGTCCGCCTTCTCGACGCGATACAGGTTCTCGGCGCCGCCGTGGAACAAGCGATGCCAGCGCAGAATCGCCGCGCCGATCGGGCGCCCATCGATGGCGACGAGCTGGTCGCCTTCCTTCAGACCGGCCGCCGTCGCCTCGGGCGTGAGTCCCGAAATGCGCCACGGGTCGGTCGCGAGGCCCTCGAGCAGGAACGGCGGGCCAAAGCGGTGCTGGGCATCGACATAGAGCGCGGCCGACAACCCGAACGCGACCAGCGCCCAGATCAGGGCGGTGGCCGCGGTGGCCCGGCGCAAGCGCGCGGTCGCGGTCGGATTCATCGAGCTCCAGGCGGCGCGCGGCCTAGCTTACGAAGCGCACGCCTCCGCTGTCAAAGCGGCCTGGGTCTAGCAAAGGATGCAGGCCGGCGAAGCTCAGTGCTCGGCGGGAGCCTGCGATCCGTAGTTGTGACCGGTGCGGTTCAGCACCTGGTAGTCACCGTCGGGCTGCGCTTCGGCGCTGAGTCGCTTGCCGAGCTGCACGAGCGCGGCCTCACGCGTGCGCGCTTCCGCGGCGCTGTCTTCGCTGCAACTGGCGGCGTTCGGGGCCGCGGGCAGCGCCGTCGGCGTGACCGGCGGCGGCGTCTCGGACGACGCCTCGGCGCGCGCTGCGATCGAAGCGAATGTGATCGCGACTCCACACACGCCGGCCAAAAAAAGGCTTCGACTTCGTCGCATCATCGGGTCCTCCAGAGTGGGCTCGCCCCCGCGGCTTCCCTGCGCGAATCGACGGATCGGCGGATGCGCTTGACCCCGGTTCCGCGACCGACGGCGCTTTGTGCGCGGCTTCTGCCGTCGCGCTGCGGCGTCGCTGCCGATGCTCTGCTCGCGAGCGGAAAATCGCTCAGATCGCCTCGGGCTCGGCGTCCTTCTTTGCGCGCGCATCGTGCGCCTTCTTCGCGTCGAGCATCGCCGGCATCACGCGATCGAGATCCGCCTGCGTCCACAGGTGATCGGTCGTGAAGGAGCGAATGATGGCCGGCTGCTGCATCACGCCGAGAGTCCCGCGCATCGAGTTCACGATCTGCCCGTTCCACGCCTTGCCCGCCTCGGACGCGAGCCACGTACACACCGGCGCGATCTGCTCGGGCCCGCGCGTCCAATCGTCGTCGGCTACGGCGTCGCCTCGACCCTCCATCAGCGGGATGGTCAGCCGCGTCGCTGCGCCCGGCGAGATCGTATTCACGGTGCACTCGTACTTCGCCATCTCGAGCGCCAGTACGCGCGAGAAGCCGGCGATGCCCGCCTTCGCCGCGCCATAGTTCGATTGCCCGAAGTTCCCGAACAACCCCGACACCGATGAGAAGTTGAGAATCCTGCAACCACGCCGATTCGTGTCGCGGATGTAGCGGGCAAACGGCGCCGTGCAGCAGTAGTGCCCCTTCAGGTGTACTGCGATCACGGCGTCCCAGTCGTCCTCGGTCATCTTGAAGATCGTGCGATCGCGCAGGATCCCGGCGTTGTTCACCAGGATGTCGAGCGTGCCGAACGCAGCGATCGCCGTCTGAAAGATCGCCTCGCCGCCGGCGACCGTCGCGACCGAGTCGTAGTTGGCGACCGCTTCTCCGCCGAGGCTGCGGATCTCTGCGACGACTTCGTCCGCAACACGCGCGGCGCCGGTGCCATCCGGTGCGGCGCCGAGATCGTTCACCACCACCTTCGCGCCAGCACGAACGAAATCGAGCGCGATCTCGCGCCCGATGCCGCGGCCTGCGCCGGTGATGACCGCGATTTTTCCTTCGAGAACGTTCATCTTGATGACCTCGCCGCTCGCCGTTGGCTCGCTACGCGGGACGATGGGGGTTCGGAAGTTGGTTGCTGCGTTGGCGATCAAGAAAGCGTGTAGCGGATCAGTTTGCGTTCGCCGCTGTAGAAGCCGGTTTGCATGTCTTCGCGCCAGCGATCGAATTCCCCGGCGTACTTCTTTTCGTAGAGCGCGATCAGTTGTTCGTTCCACTTGCGATCGCGCTCGAAGCTCGCGATTGCGTCGAAGTGCGGCGCCGCACGGAATGCCTCGTTGCGCTCTCTGCCCAGTCCCGGCTTCCAACGACCGTAGTCGCCGAGCCAGATGCGCGCGCGATCGAGGCCCTGCTCGAGCGCCTTCACCTTCCACGTGCCGCGACGCGTGTTGACGAGCACGGCGCCATCGAGCCATGCGAACCACACCTCGCCGTGACAGGTGCTCTCCGCACCATCCTTCCGCAGCGGTGACACGTAGGCGTAGTTGCTCGTCTCGACCAGTTTCACGATCGTCGCCGCCACACCTTTCAGTGGCGGCGTGGGCTGTTCCGGCTGCGCGATCGCGCGCGTCGGCCAGAGCAGCAGCATCGCGGCGCCGCCGATGAAGGTGCGTCGATCGATCCCGCTGGTGTCGCTATCAGATACCCGAGCCACCGGACTCCTCCTCGACGTGGATGCCGCATTCCTTCGTCTCGGGATTCTCCCACCACCAGCGACCGGCGCGAATGTCCTCGCCCGGCTGGATCGCGCGCGAGCACGGATCGCAGCCGACGGACGGATAGCCAGCCTTGTGCAGACGATTCACCGGCACGTTGTGCTCTCGCACATACTCCCACACCTGCTCGAGACTCCAATCGACGAGCGGGTTGATCTTCACGAGCCCGCCATGCGCGTCGTCGAGCTCGACCTTCGCGGCCTCCGTGCGCGTCACGCCCTGGCCGCGCCGCAATCCGGCGACCCAGGCGTCGAGCCCGGCCGTCGCAAAATAGCGTCGCATCGGTTCCACCTTGCGAATGCGGCAGCAGAGCTGGCGCTTCTCGACCGACTCGTAGAAGAGGTTCTGCCCGCCCTGTCGCACCATCTCGACGACATCGACGGGATCGGGGAACACCACTTCGACCGACACGCCGTAGCGGTCGCGCACGCGGTCGATCAGATCATGCGTGGCCTGCGGCAAGCGGCCGGTGTCGAGTGTGAAGACGCGCACGCCGGGTTCCATGCGCTGCATCATGTCGAGCAGCACCATGCCTTCCGGCGCGCCGAACGACGCCGAAAGCACGAGGCGCGGATGGAAAGTCTCGAGCGCCCAACCGAGAACTCGCTCCACGTCCCACGACTCGAACGAGCCCTGCTCGATCGATGCGAGCAACGATTCGGACACGACTTTGGCAGGGGTCGCCAGGGGAGAGGCAATCGCCATCGCGAGGTTCCTGTGCGTGGGCGCGAGCTTCGAGCTCGGCCAATCTCTGACTTCCGAGCGTGAATTGCAAGCGCCCCGATCGGCAACTCGCTGCGCCGAGATCGATTCGCTGCTCAGGCCGGATCGCGAACGGGACGATACCCGGAGCCTGTGAGCGCACCCATCCATACTCTCGCGACGGCGCAGAACTCGCGCGAGGCGCTCTCGGAAGAGATCGCGCGCCTCGAATTGCTGCGACGACTCGCGCTCGGTGCTGCGCACACCTTCAACAACGCCTTCACTGCGATCCTCGGCGAAACGCTCTGCCTCGCCGACGAACGCAAAGACGACCCGCTCGTTTCCGAAGCGTGCGACTTGATCCAGGGCGAGGTCGAGCGCTGCGCACGACTGACGCGCTCGATCGCAGCGCGTGTGCAGCGCCGCGAGAGCACGCTCGAAGAGAGCAACATCACGTCGCTGGTGCGCGGACTCGAACCGCTGTTGCGCGAGACGGTGAGCCGCAGCGTCGCGATCGCGATCGAAGTTCCAGACACCTGCGTCCTCGTGCGCGGACCGGGCGAAGATCTCGAAGTGCTGGTGTTGCTCGTCGCACATCAGTTGGCGCGCACCGAGAGCCGCGGCGCTGCGCTGCACATCGCGCTCGGTCCGCACGACGCGAAGCATGCGGAGTTGCGTTTCGAGATGCGCATTCCCGAGCCGGGTGCGGAAGAGCCTAGCGCCGATGCTTCCTGGGATCTGCTCGTCGCCGACGCCGTCGATGTGCTCGGCGCGCGACACGGCGTGCGTGTCGTCAGCAGCCACGACGATCAATCGCCCTGCGTTCGACTCCACTTCGAGATCGCCGAACTCACGCTCTGAGTCTCAGCGCGTCCAGGCGCGAACCGCTTTTGGATCGCGCACACGCTCCGCCAGCGATTCGATCGACGCGCCGAGCTTCGGATGCACGAGCGTCGGCGCCAGCGCCGCGAGCGGCTCGAGAATGAACGCACGCTCGATGAGCCGCGGATGCGGAACGATCAAGCCGGGTTCCTCGACGCACCGATCGGCGTAGAGCAACAGATCGAGATCGAGCGTGCGCGCGGCGTTGCGTGCACCCCGCTCGCGACCGGCCGCGCGCTCGATCGCGAGCAGCGCGTCGAGCAGTGCGCGCGGCGCGAGCGATGTGTCGAGTCGCACGACTGCATTCAAGTACGCGGCCTGCGGCGGGGGACCGATCGGATCCGTCTCGAAGATCGGCGACAGCGCGGCGACACGCGTCGTCGGCAGCGCGCCCAGCGCGTGCACTGCGAAGTCGAGGTGTCCGGCGCGATCGCCGAGGTTGGTACCGATCGAGACGTACGCCAGCGTCACTCGCCGACCTTGACGCGTGTAACCGGCTTGCCAGTGTCGAGCGCCTCATCGCTGCGTGTGGCGCGATCCACCGTGAACGGGCGCAGCTGCGCGAAGGGCGCCGCACGCACGACGCACGGGTCCATCGAACAACCGGCGCAGTGGCGCGGCCTGCACGGATCGAAATGCGTGATCACGTCGCCAGGCCGGTGCGTCGCAGACAAGAGCGCGTTCTCGACCTCTTCGTCGATCTCGTGCAGACGATCCGCATCGAAGTAGCGCGGTACCACCATGTGGAGGTCCACGTGCAGGGCCGCACCTGATCGCCATGAGCGCAGGCTGTGCGCGTCGATCCACCACGGCGCGCGCTGCGCTTCGAGCGCATTCACCATCTCGGCGAGCGAACTCGGGTCCGCCTCGTCCATCAATCCACCGATCGCCTCGCGCGAGAGCTGCCAGCCCGTCCGCAGAATCTGCGCGGCGACGAGCAGCGCGACGATCGGGTCGAGGATCGAGATCCCGGTGATCCATACCAGCGCGAGGCCGATGATCACACCGACACTGGTCACGACGTCCGTCAGCAGGTGACGCCCATCGGCGACGAGCGCGAGCGATTGCACGCGGCGACCGACGCGCATCAGATGCCAACCGAGCGCTGCGTTGCCGAGCGTCGCGACGGAGACCAGCGCGAGACCGAGATCGATGCGACGCAACTCGACGCCAAGGAAGAGCTGCCTCACTGCCGACACTGCGATCAACACCGCCGCGATCGCGATCAGCGTGCCTTCGACGCCCGCCGAGAAGAACTCCACTTTGCCGTGTCCGTAGGGATGATTGCGATCCGCCGGCTGCGCGGAGAGGTAGAGGCTGTAGAGCAGGATCGCGCCGGCGGCGACGTTCACGAACGATTCGAGCGCGTCGGACAACACCGCGCTCGAGCCGGTGAGTCGCCACGCGGCGAGTTTCATGAGCAACACCACGATCGCGCCGCCGAGCGCCAATCCACCCGCGCGCAGTCGCGCACCGTGTTCGAGCGCGGCGTCGTGAGTCGCGGCCATCGCGAGCATTCTAACGCTGCAACTCATGATGCTCGCCGCTCGCCGTTGGCTCGCTACGCGGGACGATGGGGGAGCGGAGTTGGTTGCTGGTTCGACCGCGGCTTGGTGATGTCGCCGCTCGCCGTTGGCTCGCTACGCGGGACGATGGGGGAGCGGAGTTGGTTGCTGGTTCGACCGCGGCTTGGTGGTGTCGCCGCTCGCCGTTGGCTCGCTACGCGGGAAGGGTGGCGCGGAGCTCTGAGCCTGGCCCGCGTAGCGAGGCGCAGCCGAGCGGCGACTCCATGAATTGGCTCGCTACGCGGGATGAGCTTCGCACTTCGGCTGCGGCTTTCCGCGTGGGAGGTTGATCAGTGTGCGCTGAGATCTGAGCGCGACGCGTTGTTGTTAGAATGGGCGCGTGCCTGCGCCGCTCACGCATTTGCCTGAACTCGTGACTTCCATTCCGGGCCCGCGTTCGCGTGCACTGGCCGCGCGACTTGCGCGAGTCGAGTCGCGCAACGTGACTTGCATGGCGCCAGAGGCGCCGATTTTCTGGGAGCGCGCGGCGGGTTCCAACGTCTGGGATGTGGACGGCAATCGCTTCGTCGATCTCGGCGCGGGTTTCGGTGTCGCCAATGTGGGTCATGCGCATCCGCGCGTGGTGGCCGCCGTGCGCGAGCAGAGCGGCCTGTTGTTGCACGGCATGGGCGACGTGCATCCGTCGCTGGTGAAAGTCGAGTTGCTCGAGCGGCTCGCCGCGCTCTTCCCGGGTGGCGCGCCCGCACGCGCGGTGCTCGGCTCGTCGGGCTCCGACGCGGTGGAAATCGCGCTGAAGACCGCGTTGCTCGCGACCGGTCGCGCCGGTGTCGTTGCATTCGAGGGCGCGTATCACGGCCTCGCGCTCGGCGTGCTCGATGCCACGCACCGGCGCGAGTTCCGCGAACCCTTCGCCGCGCGGCTGCCGCACGCGACCGTCTTCGCGCGCTTCGGCGATGCCGACGACGCGGCGCACGTGGCGCGCGAATCGCGCGTGCCGATCGGCGCGGTGCTGGTCGAGCCGATCCAGGGGCGCGGCGGCGAGCGCATCCCGCCCGACGGCTTTCTCGCCGCGCTGCGCGCTCGCTGCGATCGTGAGGGCTGGCTGTTGATCGTCGACGAGGTCTACACCGGATTCGGACGCACCGGCCGCTGGTTCGCGTGCGAACACGAAGACGTCGCGCCGGATCTTCTCTGCGTCGGCAAGGGACTCGCGGCGGGCATGCCGATCTCCGCATGCATCGGGACGACGGCCGTGATGGATGCGTGGCCGGAATCCACCGGCGAAGCGCTGCACACGCAGACCTTTCTCGGCCACCCGCCCGGCTGCGCAGCGGCGCTCGCATCGATCGCGGTGCTCGAAGACGAAAAGCTCGTCGCGCGCGCGGCGGAGCTCGGCGCTGCGGCGCTCGCGCAAGTGCGCGCGCTGCTCGCGGGTGTAGTCGGCATCGTCGATGTGCGTGGACGCGGTCTGCTGCTGGCGATCGAGTGCGACACACCCGAGCGCTGCCTTCGCGCGAGCAGCGAGGCGCTGCGCCGCGGCGTGATCGTCGTGCCTTCGGGCGACGATGGACGCGTGCTCGCGATCACGCCGCCGCTGTCGATCGATGCCGATGCACTGGCCAACGCGCTCGACATCGTGGCGGCGTGCTTCGCATGAGCGCGGATCCCGCGCGCGCCGCACTCGACGCGCGTGCACTGGCGTGGATGCGCGAGCCGGCGGAGGCTTGGCGCCAGGACGACACGCGCTTCGCGTCGCTCGCGCTCGATCTCTTCGCGTTTCAATTCGAGCACTGCGGGCCGTACCGGCGCTTGTGCGAGCGCCGCGGGCGAATTCCCGATCGCGTCGTGCACTGGCGCGAAATTCCGGCGGTGCCGGCCGGCGCGTTCAAAGAGATGGCACTGCGCTCCTTCCCGGAAGAGCGCGAAGCGCATGTGTTCCGCACCAGCGGCACAGCGACCGAGCGACGCGGCGCGCTGCATCTCGACACGCTCGAGATCTATGAAGCCTCGCTGATGCCGGCATTCTGTCGCGGCGTGCTGCCCGATCTCGCGCCGGGTGGGCGAGCGCGCATCCGCGTGCTCGCGCCGTCGCCTGCGGAAGCGCCGGAGTCGTCGCTGTCGCAGATGTTCGGCTTCGTGTTGCGCGAGCGCGGCGACGCAGCGAGCGGCTTCGACGTGCAGCGCGGTGCGTTGCAACTCGATGGTCTGCTCGTCGCGCTCGAGGCGAGCGCGGCGGACGGCGTCGCCGTTGCACTCTGCGGCACCGCGTTCGCGCTGGTCCATCTGCTCGACGCGCTCGCCGAGCGCGGCGCGCGCATTCCCCTCGCGGCGAATTCGCGCGTGATGGAGACGGGCGGCTTCAAGGGCCGCGCGCGCGAAATGCCGCGCGAAGCGCTCTACGCGGGCATCGAGCACGCACTCGGTGTCGCACCTGCGCGTATCGTCAACCAATACGGCATGACGGAGCTCGGCTCGCAGTTCTACGACTCGGTGTTGCGCGAGCCCGCGCAGCCGCGACGCAAACTCGCGCCGCCCTGGACGCGCGTGCGCTTCCTCGATCCCGAAACGGGTGACGACGCAGAGCCCGGCGCGCCCGGCATCGTCACGATCCTCGATCTCGCGAACACCGGCAGCGTGCTCGCGATCGAGACGGCGGACCTCGGCCGTGCAATCGGCGACGGCTTCGAAGTGATGGGTCGCGAGCCCGGCGCCGAAGCGCGCGGCTGCTCGATCGCAGCCGACGAGATGCTCGCCTCGTGAGCGCCACGCAGATTCGCGACTCGCTGATCCGCCTGCGCGACGTCGGTCGGTTGCTGCGCGAGCGCAGCGCCGCCGATGTGCACGCCGCGCTCGCCGACACGCTCGACGCGTGGAGCGCACCGGCCTCGCCGTGGCAGATTGCGCTCGCAGAGGCGCTGACGCCGATCAGTGGCTTCTCGCCCGAGGTGCTGCGCGAAGGACTCGCGCGCGGCCTCGCGCCGTACTCGGGCGCCGCGCTGCACGCGCTGGTGAGCGAAGAGCTCGGCGGCGCTGCGCGACTCGATGCGACGCACGGCCTGCGCGCCAGCGGCTACGCCACCGCCGCAACCGTGTTGGCCGGCGCGATCCCGCTGCCGACCTTCGTTGCGATCGTCGCGCCGCTCGCTCTGCGCACGCCGGTGCTGGTGAAGCCGTCGCTGCATGATCCGGTGTCGGCGGCGCTCTTCGCACGCTCGCTCGGCGAGCGCGATCCGCTGCTCGGCGCGTGCGTCGAGGTCGCCGCGTTCCATCGCGACGACGCCGAGAGCCTCGCCGCGCTCTGCGAGGCGGAGTGCGTCGCGGCGACCGGCTCGGACGACGCGGTCGCCGCCGTCGCGCGCAGCTTCGCAGCCACCACCGCGCGCGCCGACGCTTCCGCGCGTCGCTTCCTCGGCTACGGCCACCGCTCCTCGCTCGCGATTCTCGGCCCGGACGCGACACGCGGCGACGCGCTCGCAAAGACGGCGGCCGCGTTGGCGCTCGATGTCGCGCTCTGGGATCAGCTCGGCTGTCTGTCGCCGATCGAGGTACACGTCGTCAGCGCCGAGCGAAATGCGGCGCCGCGATTTTCGGAAGCACTCGCCGCCGCGCTCGCGGACGCCGAGACGCGTTGGCCGCGCGGGCGCATCGAAGCCGCCGTCGCTGCGGCGATCGCGCGCGAGCGCGCCGAAGCGGAGATGCGCGACGCGGCGGTATTCGCATCGCGCGGCACCGAGTGGAGCGTGGTCTGCGAAGCCAATCGCGTGCCGCGCCCGGCGCCGCTGCATCGCTTCGTTCGCGTCGAAGCGAGCGCCAACATCGATGCGTGTCTCGCCGCAATCACGCTGCAGCGCGCTCACCTCGCAGCCGTTGCGCTCGCGGGCTTCGGCACCGCGACCGCGGAACTCGGCGCCGCGCTCGCCGAACTCGGCGCGTCGCGCATCTGCGCGCCGGGCACGCTGCAAGCGCCGCCGCTTTCATGGCCGCGCGACAACCGCCGCGTGCTACTTCCTTTCGCGCGCCACTGCGAAATCGACGACGGTCTCAACGAGTAGGGCGCGAATCCCGCGTAGCGCGGCCTACGACGAGCGGCGAGAATCATGCACTGCACTGGAGGTTCCCATGCGCATCGGCATCCAGATTCCGAGTTTCACGTGGCCGGGCGGCGCGGGCGCGATTCGCGCAAAGCTCGCCGAGATTGCGCGCACCGCGGAGGAAGCCGGGTTTTATTCGGTCTGGGTGATGGATCACTTCTTCCAGATTCCGATCGTCGGTCCCGCGGAACAGGAAATGCTCGAGGGCTACAGCGCTCTCTCGTATCTGGCCGCGATCACCGAGCGCGTGAAGCTCGGCACGCTCGTCACCGGCGTCACGTACCGACACCCCGGTGTGCTGGCGAAGACGGTCACCACGCTCGACGTGCTGTCGGGCGGTCGCGCGTACCTGGGCATCGGCGCGGCGTGGTTCGATCGCGAGCACGCGGGCCTCGGCGTTCCGTTCCCGCCGCTCGGCGAGCGCTTCGAGCGACTCGAAGAAACGCTGCAGATCGTCAAGCAATTCTGGTCGGGCGACGTGCGCCCGTTTGAAGGAAAGCACTACCAGCTCGCCGAGACGCTCTGCTCGCCGCCGCAGATCGCATCACCGCATCCGCCCATCATGATCGGCGGCATCGGCGAGAAGAAGACGCTGCGCTTCGTCGCGCAATACGCGGACGCGTGCAACCTCTTCGCGTTCATCGGGCGCGATGCGCTGCGCCACAAACTCGACGTGCTGCAGCGCCACTGCGACGACGCCCTGCGCCCCTACGACGAGATCGAGAAGTCCGTGCTCGGCACGGTGCGACTCGACAAGCAGAGCCCCGCGGATGTCGTCGCGAAGTGTCGCGAGCTGGCGGCGCTCGGCATCCAGCACGTCATCTACAGCTTCCCGGACGTACACGAGATCACGCCGCTGCGGATCTTCGCGAAGGAAGTGATCCCGGCGGTCGCCGAGTTCTAGGAACTCGGCGACGCACCGGTTCAACTAGCGTCGCTACTTGACCTCGAAGCTCTTCGAGGCGACCGAAGTCCCGTCCGCGAGGATCTCGACCTTGTAGGTGCCGACGGGCCAGCCATCGGGCTTCGCGATGTGGAACTCGGAGTACGCGGGTCCCGTCGGCGCAATCATCTTGTTTTCTTCGCTGACGAGCTGGCCATCGCCGTAGGTCCAGCGCGCGACGAGTGTCACGCTCGGCGCGGCGCCGGTGGTTGCAACCGACGCGTAGATCGTGTCGCCGGGAGCGAGCGTCGTGCTCGGCACCGTGACGCGCTTGTCGGCGCCGATCGCGTTGCCGACATCGACGCTTCCGACGCGGAACGGTGCCGCTACGGGCGCTGCCGTCGGAGCCGGTGCAGCTGCCGGCGGCGGGGGCGGCGGCGTCTCCGCGCGCTTGCAGGCCGAGAGCGCGATCGGAACGGCCACGCAGGCCACGCCAAGAATCAGAAGCCGGGTTCGCTTCATGCTGATCTCCTTCATTCCGGAATTCGCAGAACCTGGCCGATCTTGATCAGGTCGGGGTTCTTGATGCTGTCCTTGTTGGCCTCGAAGATCTTCTTCCACTTGTTTGCGTCGCCGTAGAAGTGCTTCGCGATCTTCGACAGGTTGTCGCCCGCGGCCACCGTGTAGGTGCGCGGCTCGGCAGCCTTCGGCGCGGCCGGCGGCGGCGCGGTCGAGGACGCGCCACCGGTCACGTTCGAGAAGTCCGGCTTCGGTTTGTCGCCGCTACTCATGAATGCCATCTCCGGTCGCGCAAACGGCGCATCGCCGCGCGCGATCTGATTCGTCATTTCCTGCATTTGCGGCCGCGCGGGCACCTGCCCGTTCGGCGTCAGTTTGTCGATCAACATGGGCAGCAATTGCGCGAGGATCGCAGCACCCGCGGCGCCGCCGATGCCTGCGCGCTGCGGCGCCGACTCGATCGGATCCCCCTTCAACACCTTCGAGAGTATGTCGGCGCCGATCGACTGGTTGGCGCCGGTGCCGACCCAGGAGCTGAAGACGTCGCCTTCGCCTTGTTGTTGGAAGCGGCGATTCAGACCGTCTACGCCGCCGTCATCGCCCGCTGTGCCACTGCCGCCGAGCGACGCGAGGACGCTCTTGATCAGCGCACCGACCTGATCGCTCGATGCACCGCTGTTGCGACCGCTGCCGCCGAGCACGGCGCCCGTCAGTTCTTCGAGGAGACCCATCGCTTCCCTCCAGCATTCCCCCGAGGCCAGCCTGCCCGTCACGGTCCAGCGTGTCAACGCGGAATCCGTTCGAGATTTGCGCCACGCGAGCGTAGATTGGAGGCATCTCGCGTCGCGCTGGGTTCGCAATCGCCGTCGTTGCCGCGTCGCTTGCGATCGGCGCCGCCGCAACCGCGCGCGTGCCGAGCGAGCCGACGCGGATCGCAGAGGACGTGCGCGGTGGACTCGCGCTCACTGACTCCCGACTCGCATGGAGCGGGCTTGCTGCGAGCGGCGACGACGAGGAGATCTTCCTCGCCGATGCGGCGCAGCCGATCGCCGAGTCGATCGGGCCTTGCCCGCTGACGAATCCGTGCCAGCTCACCGCCGACGACAACGACGACCTTGTGCCGCTGCGTTCGCAAACGTGGGTCGTGTGGCAGCGCACAGATCTGCCGGCGCCAGATCGCTCGCTTTGGTTTTTCGACGGCGCGCAGGTCGCAGCGATCCCGGGGAGCATCGATCGCAACGCTGCGAGGTACGGAAACCTCCCCGCACTTTCTGGATCGCGATTGGTCTGGCGCGGCTCCGATGATGCGGGCACCGAAGGGATCTTCCTCGCGGATCTCGCGCTGCCGCTCACGAGTGGCGCCACCGCTGCGTGTCCCGCGACGAATCCTTGTCGCATTCTCGCGAGCCCGGCTTCGCGCGACGACTCGGCGCCAACGATCGACGGCTCGCGGATCGCCTGGAGTGCGGCGCCAGCGCCAACGGAAGACTTCGAGATCTTCTTCTTCGACGCGACACTCGCGACGGACACGGCGTCGCCGCTCGCGTGTCCGCTGTCGAATCCGTGCCTGCTCACCAACAATGATCGCGCCGACGTCGGTCCGCTGGTATCCGCGTCGGCGATCGCATGGGTCCAATGCGGCGACCTCGATTGCTACTCGGAGCCTCCCGATCGCATGGTCGTCCAGGACGGCGCCGAGAGGATCGAGATCATCTCGGAGTACGCAGCGGAGCCTCACGCGATGCTGGGATCGCGCGTCGCGTGGGTCGCGTTCCTCAGCCATGTCCAGATTTTCGACGCAGCTCTACCGCTGACCGTTGCTCCGAACGTCTACCCAGCCCCGTGCCCGGCGGGCAACCCGTGTCGTCTCCACGCCACCGGCTCCATGAGTCTGGCGGGACATTGGTTGCTCTCGACCAACGCGACCGACGTGGCGAACCAGCCGATTCACCTGCGGCTCTTCGACCTGCAGCGCCCCTTCGATCCGTGGCCGTACGACGCGTGTCCGGATGGCAACCCCTGCATCCCGCGCGAGGATGTCGCCAACGAGGGCTCCCTCTCGACCAAGGCGATCGCATGGCTCGAGTGCCCGCCGACGGAGACGAACTGCTGGTATCCATACGACGGCGGCTTCGATCTCTACGTCGTGCCGGAGCCGAATGGAATCGCGTTGGCCACCGCAGCATTCGCTGCGATGATCCTCCTCGCGCGGCATCGGCGCGCGGTGCTGTGATCGTGTGTAGGATGGGCGATCCAGATCGGAGGGCACATCGTGCACACGCCGGCCGTCGTCGCAGCATTCGTGTGCGGATCGTTCGCCGTCTCGGTGGCGAATGCGGGCGCGCTCGAAGACGCGCGCGCGCAGCTCTTCCTGGGCAACGTCGTCGCCGCCGACGAGATGCTCGCGGCGATTCTCGTCTCGCCGCCGACGACGGACGACGCCGCGGCGCATGCACTCGGCGCGGTCTCGCGAATCCTGCGCGCGATCGATGGCGGTGAGGCTGGACCCAACCCCGCGGTGATCGACAGCGTCGACGAGTTGCTCGATGACTTCGGCTTTGCGAGTGGGGGGCGCAACGTCCTCGACTGGACGTCGTCGCCGCCTCGCGATGCCGAGGGTCGCCTCGACTTCCCGTCGAATCTCCCGACCGGCAGCGAGGTGGCGAGTACTGTCGATCTCGCGCTGTTGTCCGCGATCTCGGGCGCACTGACCGATCTCGAAGCGCTCCCGCAGGACTTTTCGATGACCGTGAGCGACAACGAAGTCCGGCAGTTCGCGATCGCCTACGGCGCTTCCACTTTGCCGCAAGGCAGCGTCCTCGAGATCGAATACGCAGATGCGCGGCTCTACCAGGCCGCTCTGGGTGCGGCAGCGGCGGCGATTCTGGTCTCGCTCGCGTACGACATCGATTTCGATCTCGGCGACCTGCTCGATCGCGACGTCGCGCACGACATCCAGCAGATTCTCGACGCCGACCCTTCGCTGTTGACGCTCGAGCCCAACGCGGAGGCGCTGCTCGCGACGGCTCGCATGGAGGCGCTCTCTGCGATCGAGGCGTACTTCGACGCGTCCGAGCGCATTCGAGCGCGGGGCTTCGGGGACGGTTTCTTCCACCTGCTCCCCGAAGACCGCGACACCGAAGCGCGGCTCCGCGCGCAGCTTCTCATGACGTACGCAGCCCTCGCCGGCTGCTTCGAGGTCGAGTTCGAGGGCTTTGGCGTGCGGCCGTGTACGTGGCTCGGCACCGGATCGCGCATCGCACCGAGCCCGCGGGCGATGCTGCCGACGTTCCTCTACGACGCGGCCTTCCCTACGCAGACCTCGGCTCGCGTGGACACGCTGCCCGATCCGTCGTTCGGCGGCGTAGTCGTCGATGCGACGCCTGCCGAACTCGTGCGGCTCTCACAAGGTTTGTTGCGACTTCGGAACGACCGCTGGCAGGACGCGATCCCGATCGGAAACGGCGTCGTCGAGGGATCGGTGGACGCCGCGACACAGGACGGATCGAGTTCGCTCGCGACCTATTGGCAAGCAGGAGCGGAGGACGATGTCTGGTATCGCTACACGACTAGCGCCACGAGGACGATCGCGATCTCGGGCTGCCCACGCGATCTCGACGAAGAGATCCACGTCAACTTGATCTCGGTTCACCGCTCCGGGCCTGGCACGCCGTCGAACGAACTGGACGCCGAAATCTTCGTCTTCGACCCGCAGTTCGGGTACTGCTCGACCTATTTTGGGGGATTGCACGTCGCTCTCGCGGCAGGCCAGAGCGTGTTGATCCGGGTGGCCGTCGGCGACGCAAGGCGGGGTTTCCTTGGTCCCGACGTGCCGTCGTCGAAGGCCTTCGAACTCGAGGTTCCAGAAGCGGGCGCGATGCTCGGCGGGTGGACCACATGGATCGCCCTGGCGTGGCTCGCGCGCCGGCGCCGCTGACGCCGTGAAGCGGTTCATCGCGGCCGTCGTCGCGGGAGCGATCGCAGCGGCGGCCGGCTGTCGTCGTGACGATGCGTCGCAGGCGCCGCGCAGCAACTCGGGAACCGAGTCGGCGGGCGAATCGGCGCCGGTGATCGCTTTCAAGGGCCTCGTCTTCAACCGCACCTGTGGCGAGCGAAACTCGGTGCTGTCGATCGATTCGCTCGCGGTTCGCGATCGGAAACTCGGCCCGTTCTCGATGCGAGGCGTCGTGGAGGTCGAGATGCTCGGCGTACGTGCGCGGCTCGCGTCGTGTCCGGACCCGAAGGACGCGAACACCCAGGAGCAGTCCGGCGCTTCGCCGCCCTTCGACGAGCTGCTCGCGCTGCCCGTTCGCGATCTGTCGCTCGGGCTCGTCTCGCGCGTCTCGGCTCGAAGTGCCGAACTGGTGTTCCAGGACGGCGACCACGAGCGATTGCGAATCGACGCCGGTCGTATCGACTTCGCGCTGGGCGCCGGCGGGCTGCTCCTCTCCGGCGGCGTTTGGGTTCGCGCGGAGAACAGCTCGTTGCGGGCGGTGCGGGCGCAGTGGCTCGTGAGCGACGGCGCGCTCCACGTCCGAGGTCCCCATCAATGGTCCGACGCGAGCGGCCAGCGACACGCCAGGGGGGACGCCGAGTTCCTCCTCGACCGCGCCGGCGGGCTGCACGCCCGGCCTTGAGGGATCCGGCCCGCCTATAGGACGGGTTCGGTCCGCTATTTACCGCACCGAATCAGTCCTTTATGCTCGGCCTGCCTCGAAACCCCGCGAGGAGCCCTCCCGATGCTGCGCATGAGCCGCCTGACTGACTACGGCCTCGTCCTGCTGACCCACCTCGCAGCGACGCCGATCGACGAAATCCACAACGCCCGCGAACTCTCGGTGTCCGCGCATCTGCCGCTGCCGATGGTTTCGAAGATCCTGAAGGTGCTGACGCGCGAGGGCTTTCTGGTGTCGCAGCGCGGCGCGAAGGGCGGCTACTCGCTCGCGCGACGGCCGGAAGACGTGACGGTGGTCGCGGTGATCGACGCGCTCGAAGGTCCGATCGCGTTGACCGAGTGCGGCGCCGGTTCTTGCGAGCGCGAATCGAACTGCGTGGTGCGTGCGCCGTGGCAGCGCATCAACCGCGTCGTGCGGCAGTCGCTCGAAGACGTGCGCCTCGTCGATTTGATCACGCCGCCCGCCGTTCCTTTCTCGAACTCGCAGGAGCCGCTCAATGCCCAATGAATCCCTCGAGCTCTTGGCCAAGGCCGACTACGAGTTCGGCTTCACTACCGACATCGAGATGGACATCGTCGAGCCCGGCCTCAACGAGGACGTGATCCGTTTCATCTCGACGAAGAAGGGCGAGCCGGAGTGGATGCTCACGTGGCGTCTCGAAGCGTTCGCGCGCTGGCAGAAGATGGTCGAGCCGCACCACTGGGCGAAGGTCTCGTACCCGGCGATCGACTACCAGGCGATCCGCTACTACGCGGCGCCGAAGAAGCAGATCAAGCTCGACAGTCTCGATGACCTCGACCCCGAATTGCGTCGCACCTACGAGAAGCTCGGCATCTCGCTGAACGAGCAGAAGCGGCTCTCGGGCGTCGCGGTGGACGCCGTCTTCGATTCGGTGTCGGTTGCGACCACGTACAAAAAAGAGCTGGAGAAGCACGGCATCATCTTCTGCTCGTTCTCCGAAGCCGTGCACAAGTGCCCCGACCTGATCCGCGAGTACCTCGGCTCGGTCGTGCCGGTGAACGACAACTTCTTCGCCGCGCTGAACTCCGCCGTCTTCACCGACGGCTCGTTCGTCTACATCCCGCCCGGCGTGCGCTGCCCGATGGAACTCTCGACGTACTTCCGGATCAATGCGTCCGAGACCGGACAGTTCGAACGCACGCTGATCATCGCGGATCGCGGCGCGACCGTGAGCTACCTCGAAGGCTGTACGGCGCCGCAGCGCGACGAGAATCAGCTACACGCGGCCGTCGTCGAGCTGATCGCGCTCGATGACGCGACGATCAAGTACTCGACCGTACAAAACTGGTATCCCGGCGACGCCGACGGCAAGGGCGGCATCTACAACTTCGTGACGAAGCGCGGCAAGTGCGCCGGCAAGCGCTCGAAGATCTCGTGGACGCAAGTCGAGACGGGTTCGGCGATCACATGGAAGTACCCGAGCTGCATCCTGCTCGGCGACGATTCGGTCGGCGAGTTCTACTCGGTCGCGCTGACCTCGAAACGGCAGCAAGCCGACACCGGCACCAAGATGATTCACATCGGCAAGCGCACGAAGTCGACGATCATCTCGAAGGGCATCAGCGCCGCGCACGGACAGAATAGCTATCGCGGTCTGGTGCGGATCCAGAAGGGCGCTGACGGCGCGCGCAATTACTCGCAATGCGATTCGCTGCTGATCGGCAGCGAATGCGGCGCACACACTTTCCCGTATCTCGAAGTGGCGAACCCGACCGCGAAGGTGGAGCACGAAGCGACGACGTCGAAGATCGGCGAAGACCAGCTCTTCTATTGCCGCCAGCGCGGCCTCTCGGAAGAGGATGCCGTCAACCTGATCGTGAACGGCTTCTGCAAACAGGTGCTGAAGCAACTGCCAATGGAATTCGCCGTCGAAGCGCAGAAGCTGCTCGGCGTGAGTCTCGAAGGAGCTGTGGGATGACCACTCCGATGTTGGAGATCAAGGATCTGCATGCCACCGCGGGCGAGACGTTGATCCTCAAAGGGATCGACCTCACGATCCAGCCGGGCGAAGTGCATGCGGTGATGGGGCCCAACGGCTCGGGCAAGAGCACGCTCGCGAACGTGCTGGCCGGCAAGCCCGGCTACGAGATCGTGTCGGGCAGCGTGCGCTTCGAAGGCCGCGATCTCGCCGGGCTCGCGCCCGAGCAGCGCGCGCGTGAGGGCATCTTCCTGGCGTTCCAATATCCCGTGGAGATCCCCGGCGTCTCGAACATGTATTTCTTGAAGCAGGCGGTGAACGCGGTGCGCGCGCATCGCGGCATCGAAGAACTCGACGCTATGGAGTTCCTGCAGCTCATCCGCGAGAAGATGAAGCTGGTCGAGATGAGTGATGCGCTGATGCAGCGCTCGCTGAACGAAGGCTTCTCTGGCGGCGAGAAGAAGCGCAACGAGATCCTGCAGATGGCGCTCCTCGATCCGAAGCTCGCGGTGCTCGATGAAACCGATTCGGGTCTCGACATCGATGCGCTGCGCGTGGTCGCCGATGGCGTCAACGCGCTGCGCGGCCCGACGCGCTCGATGCTCGTCATCACGCACTACCAGCGACTGCTCGACCACATCGTTCCCGATTTCGTGCACGTGCTCTCGGGCGGGCGAATCGTGAAGAGTGGCGACAAGGGGCTGGCGATCGAACTCGAAGCGAAGGGTTACGGCTGGCTGCAACAAGCCGAAGGCGAGCGAAGTTCCAGCAAGGCGGAGACCGCGGCCGGATGAGCGACGTCACTCCCGAGCGCCACTGGAGTGAGTCATTCGGCGCCGTCGCGACGGCGCGCGTTGGCGAGCCTGCGTGGCTCGAAGCCGCGCGCAAATCGGCGATCGCGCGCTTCGTAGAGCTCGGCTTCCCGACGCGCGGCCACGAAGAGTGGAAATACACGAACCCGGCGTCGATCGCGAAGATCGCGTGGGCGCCGGCTGCTGCCGCGTCCGTTTCGCGCGCGGCGCTCGATGCGCTCGGTCTTCCGCTCGCCGAAGGTCCGCACCTGGTGTTCGTGAATGGGCGGCTCGCGGCGGAGCTCTCGTCGGTTGCGGGTCTCGATCCCGCGGTGACACTCGCGAGCCACAGCCAGTTGCTCGCGAGCGAACCCGACGCTCTCGAAACGCATCTCGCGCGCACGGAACCCTTCGACGATCGCGCTTTCGCCGCGCTGGCGCGCGCGTTCGCGAGCGACGGCGCCTACGTCCGAATCCCGCGCGATCACGATCTCGAGCGACCGATCTGGCTGGTGTTCCTGTCGGCGCCGGGCGCAGAACCCGCCGCGTCGCATCCGCGTTTCACCGTCGTCGCTGAAGCATCGAGTCGCGCGACGATTTGCGAAGTGCACGCGACGATCGGCGCCGGCCCGCACCTCGGCAACACGCTCTCCGAATTCCGCGTCGGCGAGAATGCGCAGATCGATCACGTGAAGCTGCAACTCGATGGCGATGGTGCGATCCACCTCGGTCACGCCGCGATCCATGTTGCCCGCAACGCGCGCGCTTCGAGCACGCTCGTCACGCTGGGTGCGAGCACTGCGCGGCACGACATCGTTGCGCTCCTCGACGGCCCCGGCGCCGAGTGCGTGCTCGACGGGCTCTACGTCACGCGTGACGGCCAGCACGTCGATTGCCGCACGACGGTCGATCATCGCCAGCCGCATGGTTCGAGCCGCGAACTCTTCAAGGGCGTGCTCTCGGGCAAGTCGCGCGCGATCTTCAACGGCCGCGTGATCGTGCGGCGCGATGCCCAGAAGACGGACGCGCAGCAGCGCAACGAGAACCTGCTGCTCGGTGTCGGCGCCGAAGTGGATTCGCAGCCGCAGCTCGAGATCGAGGCCGACGACGTGAAGTGCAGCCACGGTTCGACGATCGGCCAGCTCGACGACGACGCGCTCTTCTACCTGCGCGCGCGCGGCATCGGCGAAGCGGACGCCGCTGCGCTGCTGACGCGCGCCTTCGCGGCGCAGATCACCGAGCGCATCGCGAGCGTCGCTCTGCGCGAGCGCATCGAAGCGCTGGTGCTGGAGCGCCTCTTCGCGCGGGAGCTGCGCGGATGAGTCGCACCAGCCCCGCCCGTTCCGAGCGCAGTGCCGAGCGCCTCACCGATCTCGAGGTCGCGCATCTGCGCGCCGACTTCCCGATCCTCGACCAGAAGGTGCACGGCAAGCCGCTCGCCTATCTCGACAACGCCAACACTACGCAGAAGCCGCTCGCGGTGATCGACGCCGAGAGTCGCTTCTATGCGTCGGACTACGCCGGCGTGCACCGCGCCGTCTACGAACTGGCCGAGCGCGCGACGCGCGCCTACGAGAATGGTCGCAACGCAGTACGGCGTCTGCTGAACGCCCCCGACGCGCACGAAGTGATCTTGCTGCGCGGCACCACCGAGGCGATCAACCTGGTCGCGTCGAGTTTCTCGCGTGCGTGCGTCGGCGCGGGCGACGAGATCCTCATCACCGCGATGGAGCACCACTCGAACCTGGTGCCTTGGCAGATGGCGTGCGAGGCGCACGGCGCGCGCCTCGTCGTTGCGCCGATCGACGATCGCGGCGAGTTGATTCTCGATGAACTCGAGAGCCGCATCGGCCCGCGCACACGACTCGTCGCCGTCGCACACGTCTCGAACTCGCTCGGCACCGTGAACCCCGTGTCGGAGATCGTCGAGATGGCGCACGCCCAGCGCGTGCCGGTGCTCGTCGATGGTGCGCAGGGCGCGCCGCACATGCCGGTGGACGTGCAGGCGCTCGGCTGCGACTTCTACGCATTCTCGGGTCACAAGCTCTATGGGCCGTCGGGCATCGGCGCGCTCTGGGGTCGTCGCGAACTTCTCGAAGCGATGCCTCCGTGGCAGGGCGGCGGCGCGATGATCGAGAACGTCACCTTCGAGAAGACCACCTACGCCGGTATCCCCGCGCGCTTCGAGGCGGGCACGCCGAACATCGCTGGCGCCGTCGGCCTCGCCGCGGCGATCGACTACGTGCAGGCGATCGGCCTCGAGCGCATCGCCGCGCACGAGCAACACCTGCTCGCGTACGCCACCGCGCTGCTCGGCGAAATCCCCGGCCTGCGCATCATCGGCACCGCGAGCGAGAAAGCCGGCGTCCTATCGTTCGTGCTCGACGGCGTACACGCGCACGACATCGCGACGATCCTCGATCGCGAAGGCGTCGCGGTCCGCGCCGGTCATCACTGCGCACAGCCGGTGATGGAGCGCTTCGGCGTCGCGGCGACGGTGCGTGCGTCGTTCGGCGTCTACAACACGCGCGAAGAAATCGACGTGCTCGCGAGCGGCCTGCGCACCGTGATCGAGGTCTTCGGCTGATGTCGTCCGACCTGCGCGAGCTCTACCAGACGGTGATCCTCGATCACTACAAGAAGCCGCGGAACTTTGGACCGCTCGCAGGCGCCACCTGTGTCGCCGAAGGTCGCAATCCATTGTGCGGCGATCACATCAAGGTCTACGCGCGCGTCGCCGGCGACACCGTCGAAGCCGTCGGCTTCGAGGGCTCCGGGTGCGCGATCTCCACCGCCTCCGCCTCGCTGATGACGCAGATCGCGAAGGGCAAATCGCGCGCGGAGATCGACGCGATCGGGGCGCGCTTCCACGATCTGGTGACGGGCGGCGCGCAAGCCAACCCCGACGCGCTCGCGGCGCTCGGCAAACTGGAAGTGCTCGCCGGCGTGCGCGAGTTCCCGGCGCGCGTGAAGTGCGCAACGCTCGTGTGGCACGCGCTGCGTGCAGCGCTCGATGGACGCGGCGGAGCGGTCAGCACCGAAACCGACGAGTGAGGAATGCAACGTGAGTGATGAAGTCCGGGCCAAGGAAGCGATCGAGACCGACGTCGTCGAGGCGTTGAAGTCGATCTTCGACCCCGAGATTCCCGTCAACATCTACGAACTCGGCCTGATCTACAACGTCGATGTGCGCGACGACCGCAGCGTCGAAGTGCGACTCACGCTGACATCACCGATGTGTCCCGTCGCGGGCTCGCTGCCGCCGGAAGTCGAAGCTAAGGTCGCGGAAGTCGAAGGCGTCACCGCCTCTACCGTCGATCTCGTCTGGGATCCGCCGTGGGAGCCGAGCATGATGTCGGAAGCAGCCAAACTCGAACTGGGGATGATGTAGCCATGGCCAACGGAATTCTCGATGATCGCCGCGTCGCACTCGAGGAGGCCTTCTTCCACAAGGAGAACGAGCGCCTGCGCGCCAAGCTCGCGGCCGAGCGCGTGCGCGAAGCAACACGCGCTGCGCTCGCGGGCGAGTTCGGTCTGAGTGACGAAGCGCTGCTCGACCGGCTCATCGATCTCGGCATCCGCATCGACACGATCGAGGCGCTCATGCTGGTTCCCCTCGTCGAAGTCGCGTGGGCGGACGGGAAGATGGAGGAACGCGAACGCGCCGCAGTGCTGAAGGGCGCCGCGGGAAGCGGCCTCGGGCCGGGATCGCCTGGCTATTCGCTTCTCGAGACGTGGACCCAGCAGCGCCCGCCGCCGGATCTGCTGGAGTCGTGGCGCTCCTACATGTCGGCGCTGCTCGTCGAACTCTCCGCCGATCAGCGTCAGGCGCTCGAAGAGAGGATCCTCGGCCGCGCACGCGCCGTCGCGGAAGCCGCGGGCGGCTTCCTGGGACTCGCGAAAGTGTCGCCGGAGGAGGAAGCAGTGCTGGCGCAACTCAAGCGGGCGTTCGCGGCCTGAACGAGGCGAGCACGCGCTCGTACACCTCCGCATCGCGCGCCGAGAAGCAGCAGAAGGTGACGCGCAGCAGCTCTTCATTGGCAACCAGCCACGCCGCCACCGAGCGCACCGCCACCACCGTCGCCGCCTCGATCGGATAGCCATACACGCCGGTGCTGATCGCGGGAAACGCGATCGACTCGATCCCGTTGCGCATCGCGAGCCGCAACGACTCGCTGTAGCAAGCGCCGAGCAGCCGCGCTTCGCCCGCCGCCCCGCCGCGCCACACGGGACCCACCGTGTGGATCACATATCGCGCCGCCAGGTCGTAGCCGCCCGTGATGCGCGCCTCGCCGGTCGGGCAACGGCCGATCTCGCGACACTCATCGAGGAGCTTCGGCCCCGCCGCCCGATGAATCGCGCCATCGACGCCGCCTCCGCCCAGCAACGTCTCGTTCGCCGCATTCACGATCGCATCCACCGCAAGCGTGGTGATGTCCGCCGTCACGACCGCAATGCGCTCGATCACTTCTGTCACGCCGCGACGCTAGGAGAATCGGGGCCGGGCGTCAGGTTATTGGGCTGTCAGGTTATTGCTCGGATTCGTCGGAGGCCGGGCTAGGCTCGCTGGTGATGGCCACGATCAACGCATTTGTCGGACGCGTGTTGGTGACGGGCGCGAACGGCAGCCTCGGGCGTGCGCTCGTGACGCACCTCGCGGCGACCGGCGCGACGGTGCGCGCGTTGGTGCGATCGGAGCGCGCGGCGGCAACGTTGCGATCGCTCGCCGCACCGCCCGAGGTGGCGATCGTCGAGTGGTCCGACGCGCCGGGTCTCGCGCGCGCCATCGATGGATGTGACGCCGCGGTGCACCTGGTCGGTGTGCTGAAGGAGACGCCGAGCCAGCGCTACGCCGATGCGCACGAGGGCACCGCGCGGGCGCTCGCGACGGCGGCGCGCGGCGCGTCGCTGCGGCGCATCGTCTACCTCAGCATCATCGGCGCGAGCACGAAGTCGAAGAATGCGTGCCTCGCGTCGAAGGCGCGCGCCGAGGCGATCCTGCTCGAAGCGCCGCTCGCCACCACGGTGCTGCGCTTCCCGATGGTGCTCGGCGGCGACGACCCGGCGAGCTTCGCGCTGCGCGCGCGCGCGAAGTCGCGCATCGTGCCGCTGGTGCGCGGCGGCGCGTCGCTCGAACAGCCGATCGACGCGCGCGACGTGGTCGCGTGTATCGCCGCCGCACTCGCGCGGCCCGAACTCGCGGGCCGCGTGCTCGACGTCGCGGGACCCGAGTCGCTGCCGCGCCGCGAACTCGTGCGCCGCGCGGCGGCTCTCCTCGGCAACACACCGCGCTTCGTATCGATCCCGTTCGGGCTGATCCGCGGCGTGGCGTCGCTGCTGGAGCGCATCAGCGCGAACCCGCCCGTCACGAGAGCGATGCTCGACGTGCTCGAGCACGACGACCGCGTCGATCCGAAACTCGCCAGCGATGCGCTCGGCATCACGCTGACACCGCTCGACGACACGCTGCAGCGCGTCGTCGCGAGTGGCAGCGGCAACGCCAAGGGAGACTCCGCTTGAGTGACGCGCCCGCGACCCCCGCGCCGCGACCGAAGGCGTCGCCGATCGCCAAGCTGTTGCCGTGGATCATCACGCTGGCGTGCTTCGCGTTCCTCTACACGCGCATCGACGGCGCCGCGCGGCGGCAGGGATCCTCGCTGCTGCCCTACCTCGCGCAGGTCTTCGAGAAGGTCGATTGGTGGACCTGGCTCGGGCTGATGATTCCGTACTCGCTGTTCTTCTTCCTGATCGACTCGCTGGTGATCTGGCGCGTCGTGAACTGGTTCAACGCGAAGGTCCCGTACCGCGACATCCTGCCGGTGCGCGCGAGCACCTACATCCTGTCGATCCTGAACGAACAGGTCGGCAAGGGCGTGATGGCGTACTACCTGAACCGACGCGACGGTGTGCCGGGCTGGCAGGTCGGCTCGAGCATGCTCTTCGTGATGTTCTGCGAGTTCTACTACCTGCTCACCTGGGCGTGTATCGGTGCGATGCTGCGCTGGGACCGCGTTCCCGAGGCGTTCCGCGTACTGCCGTGGGTGGCACTCGTCGCAATCGCGGTCTTCGTGGTCTGGGTGCTGTACTTCCGCGGCGCAATCGCGCCCGGCTCGAAGCTGCGCGAACGCGACATGCTGCGTTCGTTCCGGCTCGCGGCGCCGTGGCAGTACGCGACGATCATGGTGTTGCGCTCACCGGCGCTGCTCGCCGCTGCCTTCGTCTACTCGCATGCGCTCGGGCTCTTCGGGATCGAGTCGAGTTCCCTCGAGATGCTCGGCGTCCTGCCGTTGATCTTCTTCGGCGCGGCGACGCCCGGCCCGATGCGCGCCGTTGCGATCACGATGTGGGTGGCGCTCTTCCCCGATCATCCCGCCGAGATGGCGGCCTTCGGGCTCGTGATGCACAACTTCTTCATCTTCTTCAACGCGGCAATCGGATTGGTCTTCCTGCGCCGCGCGAATCGCGAGCTCTTCGGTCAGGCTTGACGCAGCCGCAACAGCGCGAGTGCGCGATCCGCCATCGACAAGAGCGTCGAGACGACGAGCGCGGCGGCGAGCCACCACACGAGCGTGGCACCCGGCCACGACCAACCGAGTGTGTCGCGCACGATCGGAACCGCGACGGCGACGAAGTACGCGATGCCGTTCCAACGACCGAGTCGGCTCGCGCGCAGCGGCATGCCCGCGAGACTCTTTGAATCGAGCACATACTGCGCGAACGCCGCAGCAACGAACACCGGCAGCGCCCACGGCACGATACCCGCGGCAGCATGTGCGCAGAGCGCGAGCACGCAGAAGGTCGCGTCGATCGCGTGATCGAGCAGCCCGCCGAGCGGCGAGACTTCGCCGTAGCGACGCGCCACCGCGCCGTCGGCGAAGTCGGTTGCGACGGCGAGCGCGAAGAGCGCCGTCGCGATGCCCGCGTGTTGCGCGACGATCGCCGCTGCGAGCGCCGGCGCGCAGCACAGACGCAAGAGCGACAGCGCGTTCGCGCGTGTGCACCAACGACTCGCGCTCACTGCTGTTTGCCCCTGCGACGTCACGATCGGCCACGATACCATCGGCGGCCCTTCGGAGGTGAGATGCGATGCGCGTGTTGGTGACGGGCGGCGCGGGCTACATCGGCAGCGTCGTCGCCGAGGAACTCTTGCTCGGCGGCCACGAGGTGGTGGTCTACGACAACCTCGGCAAGGGACATCGCGACGCGGTGCCGCCCGGCGCGACCTTCGTGCATGGCGATCTCGGCGACGGCCAGCTCTTGCGCGAGACGCTGCGCAGGAGTCGCAGCGAAGCCGTCGTGCACATGGCGGCCGACTCGCTGGTCGGCGAGTCGATCGTGAATCCCGCCAAGTACTACGCGAACAACGTCGGCAACGGACTCGGGCTGCTCGACGCGATGCGCGAACTCGAGATCCATCGGCTCGTGTTCTCCTCGACCGTCGCCATCCACGGCGAGCCCCGGAAACTGCCGATCGACGAGTCGGAGCCGACCGACCCGATCAATCCATACGGCGAGACCAAGCTCGCCTTCGAGCGCGCGCTGCGCTGGTACGACGAAGCCTACGGCCTGCACTCCGTGAGCCTTCGCTACTTCAACGCAGCCGGCGCGACCGAGCGCGCGGGCGAGCGACACGATCCGGAGACACACCTGATTCCGCTGGTGCTGCAGGTCGCCGCCGGAACGCGCCCCGAGATCAGCATCTTTGGCGACGACTACGAAACCCGCGACGGCACTTGCATCCGCGACTACATCCACGTCGTCGATCTCGCGCGCGCGCACGTGCTCGCGGTCGGCGCTTGCGACGCCGGCAGCCGCGCCTACAACCTCGGCTGTGGAGGCGACGGCACTACCGTGCTCGAAGTGATCGCTGCCGCGCGCACTGTGACGGGGCACGCGATTCCGGTGCGCGTCTGTGCGCGGCGCACCGGCGACCCGGCGCGTCTCGTCGCCAGCTCCGCGCGCATCGAACGCGATCTCGAGTGGCGCCCCACCCTCGCCGACATCCGCGTCATCGTCGAATCCGCCTGGCGATTCGCCGAAAGCCGACTCAGCTCATGATTCTCGCCGCTCGGCTGCGCCTCGCTACGCGGGAATGGTCTTCAAGAAGGCGGAACAAGTTGACAAGCAAACAAGTTGACTCCCGGCATGGTCTCTTGCTCGCCGTGGCAATCGCGATGATGGGTTGCTCGGAGAGCAGCGCGCCGCCGTTGTCGGAGGCGGCGCAGCGGGGCAAGGCGGTCTACCTGTCGGTGTGTATCGCTTGCCACAATGCGAACCCGGCGCTCGATGGGGCGCTCGGGCCTGCGAGCGCGGGCGCGTCGCGTGAGTTGCTCGAAGCGCGCGTCGTGCACGGCAACTATCCGCCCGGCTACAAGCCGAAGCGCGATTCGATGGCGATGCCCGCGTTCCCACAGCTCGCCGACAAGATCGACGACTTGACCGCGTACATGGCGGAGTGCTGTCCGGCGAAGTGAAGCCGCGGCGCCGCGATCAGTTGACGACCACGCCGATCACATAGAGCAGCAGCGCAAGGCCGACTCCCGCGTGGATCGTGCCCTTCACGGTGGACAGGAACTTCTGTCGCGCCTGACCGCTGCCGACCAGCGCGTTGAACTCGAAGGCGGCGATGATCGCGAGCGCGAGGAGGAAGTAGACGCCGTCGTTCTCGCCGTTGAGCAGCGTGCTCAGATGACTCGCCGCGCCCATGAAGAAGAGCATCGGAATCGAGAACAACACATTGGTGCGCGACGCGAGACCGGCGCGCGCGCCGCGTGCCGCCGCCTCGGGAATCGCAGTGCCGCCGCCAGCCACCTGCTCAGCCGACTTGATCACGACTTGCTGCGCGGGCCAGATCACGAACCACACGTTGGCCCACATGATGGTGCCGAGAACGCCGCCGGTGAGGATCCTCGTCATGTACCCATCCGCCATGCCGACGCCCTGGTGCATTTTCCACATCACCATCGCCCAGCCCGACAGGAAGGTGAACATGGCGCCCCAGCGGAACCACCAAAGTGCGTTGGGCACCAAGCCGCGGATCATCGGGCTGCGCGCGGTGCCGCCGAGTTCGGTTCCGAAGAACGGAGTCTGGACGAAGTTGAAGTAGTAGAGGAGCCCGATCCAGGTGATGCCGGCCATGAAATGCAACCAGCGGAGCAGGAACTGCCAGCCCTCTGCGGTCGTGATGATGTCCATCGAACTCCTCCTTCATGCGGCCGGCTCGCGCGAGGTACCGCGCGGCGGGATTCATTCTAACCGGACGCGTTCCCTTTGGGAGAGTGATTCGCAACCAGCGAGGCAGCTCTGCGCCCGATGCCGTTCCAGCCTAGACGAGCGAAGAGTCGTTGCGATCGCTCGAGATCAGGACCGCGCCAGCGCAGCGCGTCGGTGTCGAGTCGCATGCCCGGCACGTCGCGACGCACGGTTGCAAGGCCGCGGATCCGCAACGCCGCATCGCGCGCTGCGACAAAGCGCTCCGCGAGCGACTCCGCGCCGCGCACGCCGGCATCCCGCCATGCGCTCGCGTCGCCCGGCACATCCTCGATGCGGCCGAATCTCGCGAGCAGCAGCGCGGCGGTCTTGGGGCCGATTCCCGGCACACCGGGCAGGTTGTCCACCGCGTCGCCAACGAGCGCGAGGTAGTCGGGAATCTGCGCGGGTGCGACACCGAAGCGCTCGCGCACGCCATCGGCGTCGAAGCAGCGATCGCGCGCGAAATCACAGAACGCGACGCGACCGTCTTCGCGCACGAGCTGCGTCAGATCCTTGTCCGCGCTGACGACGAGTACGCGATCACCGGCGGCGAGCACGCTCTCGGTGATGGTTGCGATCACGTCGTCCGCCTCGAAGTCGGGCGCCTCGAGCGCCCGCACGCCGAGCGCTTCCGCTACTTCGACGCAGAGCGCGAACTGCGGCTCGAGATCCGCAGGCGCCTCGGTGCGGCCCGCCTTGTAGCCGGGCTCGAGCGCGTTGCGAAAGCTCGTCATCGCTGCATCGAACGCACACGCGAAATGCGTCGGCTGCCAGAGCGCGAACATCTTCAGCAGCGTCGATGCGAAACCGAAAGCCGCATGGCACGGCGTCCCGTCCGGCGCCGACATCGGCGGCAACGCGTGATACGCCCGAAAGATGTAGACGTGACCGTCGACGAGCTGGACGAGGTGGCCGCTCAGAACAAGGTCTTCGCGACGGTATCGAGTTGCACGAACGAAGTGCCCTCGTAGATCTTCCCGATCTTCGCGTCGCGCAGATATTTCTCGGCGGGGCATTCCTTCGTGAAGCCGACGCCGCCGTAGAGTTCGAGACACTCGGAAGAGACGCGCTCGGCGACCTCGCTCGCGAACCACTTGGCCATCGCGGCTTCGCGCAGGAACGGCTGGCCGGCGTCGTGCAGCCGCGCCGCGTTGTAGGTGAGCAGTCGCGCTGCTTCGATGTCGGTCGCGCAGCGCGCGAGCCGATGTCGCACCGCCTGGAACTCGACGATCTTCTTGCCGAACTGCTCGCGCTGCTGCACATAGGCGAAGGCGCCCTCGAAGGCGCCCTCGGCGAGCCCGACCATTTGTGCGGCGATCCCGATGCGGCCTTCATTGAGCGTCTCGATCGCGACCTTGTAGCCCTTGCCGACGGCCCCGAGCACGTTGGCCTGCGGAACCAGCACGTCGTCGAAAATCAACTCACAGGTGCTCGACGCGCGGATGCCGAGCTTGTCTTCCTTGCGTCCGAGGCTGAAGCCGCGCATGCCGCGCTCGACGACGAAGCAGGTGATGCCCTTGTAGCCGGCGCTCGGATCGACGGTCGCGAACACCAGGAACAGCTCGGCCTCGCTGCCGTTGGTGATCCAGAGCTTGCGGCCGGAGAGCGCGAAGTCCTTGCCGCGCGCCTCGGCGCGACACGCCAGCGCGAATGCATCCGAGCCCGAGCCCGCTTCAGACAGTGCGTAGGCGCCGATGCTGCCACCGGCGAGCCTTGCGAGCAGCCGCTGCTGCTGCTCGCCGCTGCCGAACTTCTTGACCGCGTTGATGACGAGCGTGTTCTGCACGTCGCACACCACCGCGACCGACGCATCGACACGCGCCAGTTGCTCGATCGCGAGAATGCTCATGAAGAACGTCGCGCCCGCGCCGCCGAGCGGCTCCGGCACCTCGATGCCCATCAGCCCCAACTCGAAGAGCCAGGCGATCACTTCGGGGTGTAGCTTGGCTTCGCGATCCATCTCGGCGGCGAGCGGCCGCAGCCGCGCATCGGCGAACGCGCGCACCGTCTCGCGGAACAGATTCTCTTCGTCGGTGAGGATCGTCAGCGCGGGCCGTTCCATCGTCAGCGTCGCTCCTCGAGCACGGCTTCGGCGACGGTTTCGGCGGCGCGATCGAGTGACAGCTCGCGCTTGGTGCCGTCGCGACGGCGCACGAACTCGACCTTCTTCTCGGCGAGCCCGCGCGGGCCGATCGTGATGCGGTACGGAATGCCGACCAGCTCGGCGTCCTTGAACTTCACGCCCGGTCGCTCGTCGCGCGAGTCGATGATCACGTCGATGCCCTGCGCGCGCAGCGCTTCGTAGATGCGCTCGCCCGCTTCCTGCGTCTCGACTTCGTTCGGATTCAGCACGCAGATCACCACTTCGAAGGGCGCCACCGTGACGGGCCAGACGATGCCGTTCGCGTCGTGACTCGCTTCGACGATCGACGCCATCACGCGGCCCACGCCGATGCCGTACGAGCCCATCACGATCGGCACCGACGCGCCCGCTTCGTTCTGCACGAGGGCGCCGAGCTTCTCGCTGTACTTCGTACCCAGCTTGAAGATGTGGCCGATCTCGATCGTCTTCGCGACGCCGAGGGCGCTGCCGCACATGGGGCACGGCTCGCCGGCAGTGACTTCGCGCAGATCGAGCCACGCATCGACGCGGAGATCGCGCGCGACATCGACGCCGCGCAGGTGGAACTCATCGCGATTGGCGCCCGTGGTCATGTCGCGGCGACCTTGCAGCGCGGTGTCGGCGACGATGCGCACGCCGGTGACGCCGACAGCGCCAAGGCTCCCCGCCGACGCGCCGAGCGCCGCGCGAATTTCGTCGGCGGTCGCAGCGCGCACCGCAACGGCGCCGGCGCCGTCCGCGAGCTTCTGCTCCGACAGCTTGTGATCGCCGCGCACCAACACCAGCGTGGTGACGTCGTCGACGACACAGACGAGCGTCTTGATCTGGCGCTCCGCCGCGGCGCCTTCCGCGAAGTTCACGAGATCTTCGATGCTGCGCACGCCCGGCGTCGCGAACGGCTCGGGAGCAGCGAGTCCAGCGCCATCCACCACCTCGTCGATCCGCGACGTCGCCTTCTCGAGGTTTGCCGCGTAGCCGCACGCGCCGCATGAAGCGATCCAGTCTTCGCCCGCATCGCTCATCGCCATGAACTCGATCGACTCGCTGCCGCCCATCGCGCCCGATGACGCTTCGACCGCGAGCGGCGTGAGACCGCAGCGCTCGAAGATGCGCCGGTACGCATCGAAGTGGAGCTTGAAGGCGTGATCGAGGCCGGCGGCATCGAGATCGAGCGAGTACGAATCCTTCATCACGAACTCGCGCACACGAAGCAACCCGGACTTGGGGCGCGGCTCGTCGCGAAACTTGGTCTGGATCTGGTACCAGATCTGCGGCAGCGCGCGGTACGAACGCAATTCGGTGGCGATCGAGGTGAAGACTTCTTCGTGCGTCATGCCGAGACAGAGCTCGGCGCCGCGACGATCCTTCAGCCGGAACATCTCGTCGCCCATCACGGACCAGCGACCCGAGCGCTGCCACAACTCCGCGGGGTGCATGGCGGGCAGCCGGAATTCCTGCGCGCCGATGCGATCCATCTCCTCGCGGATCAGCGACTCGATTTTGCGACACACGCGCCAGCCGAGCGGCAGGATCGAGTAGATGCCGGCGGAGAGCTGGCGGATCAAGCCTGCGCGCACGAGCAGCTTGTGGCTGATCGCTTCGGCGTCGGCGGGCTCATCGCGCAGCGTGGGAATGAATGTGTTGGACCAACGCACGGCGGCGTCCTCCTCGCAGGGTCGCGGAAACTAACGAATCGATTCGCAGGGAGGGGCGTTGCCAGGCGGGCGGGTGGAGAGGGGGCCGTGCTCAAACATCCTCGGCTACCGCATCTGGCGACTTCAAATTTGTCGTTTGCCTATCGACGTATTTGCGATTGCCGAGTGGTCGGGTGCGGTGCCTGCGGAAGTGCGCGCGGCCCCCTCTCCACCCGCCCACCTCGTTGTGCTTTGGGGGGCTACGGAATCGTGATGAGGACGCCAGCGTGCGCGAGGACTTCGAGCGAGCCGGCGAGCGGCGCGATCTCGAAGGATCCGAAGAGGCCGGCGATCGGAGCGGGTGCGAGTGCGGTTGCGACGAGCGCGGCTTCGAGGCCGGGATGGTGGAAGAGTGCGCGACCGCGCGCGGACGAAGAGAGATAGAGACCGGCGCTCGCGGATGCGCCAGCGCCGACGAGCATGCGCGAGAGATCTTCGCGGGCGAGATCGGCGTCGCGCAGCGCGAAGCGCAACACGCTGCCGACGCGCAGCGACTCGGGCAGCGCGAAGGCGCGCCGCGCCGGTGCGAAGCCAGCGATGCGTCGCGCGACCCACGCGTCGCCAGCTTCGCCGCGATGACGCGCGCTGCGCGGAATCGCGACGAGCAATCGCGCGGCGGCATGCCGCAAGTCGGCGGCGAGCGGCTCGCGCGCAATCTCGCGATAGACATCGAGGGCGGGCTTGCCGTCCAACTCGAGGATCCAGTTGCCCTCGACGCGGGTGGCGGTGAAGGGATCCGTGATCGGGCGACAGCCCTGGCTCACCGCGACGCGAGCCGGCGCGTCGAGCGAGAGCACCAGCCCGCAGGCGCCGCCGCGAAGCGCGCGATCCGCGCAGGCGAGCAGCGCCTGGCCCCCGGCGTCGAGCGCGGCGCCAGCGCCTACGACCATCGCCGGCTGCAAGTCTGCCAGTGCGCCAGCGAGACGTGCCGCATCGAGCGCGAGCGGATCGGCGAAGACGACGACCAGATCGTTCTCGGTGGTCGAACGACCGAGCAGGGCTTCGATTTCCGGGCCGATCGCCTCTTCGAGGCCGGTGGTCCCGGCGACGCGGAACGCCGTGGCTTCGAGGCCACAGAGCGCCAGCACCGCGATGGCGGGACCCGACTCGTCCTCGCAGTCACCGGTTGCGATTGCATGACCGCGCACCGCCGCAACGGTCCGCGTTCCGAGCGCCTCGCAGGCGGCCGCGCTGGCGCGCTCGATGTCGATGTCGCGGCCCACTGCGAAGAGCAACGCGGCCTCCGCATGCGCGGCGCTGGCCATGCCCAGCGCCGCTTCCGCGGCGTGCGAAGCAGCCAGCGCAGAATCAGGATTAGAGCGGATGGCCGAGCCGGCGCGCCTCATGGGGCGCTGAGCATAGGCGCTGGCGATCGCTCGGGACTCCGCTTCCCTCCCCCGGACGGCTGGGTTAGGATGCGTCCGCCGCGTGTTCGAATCCCTCCTCGCGCGGCTTTGCCCCTTCGCTTCGAAAATCGACCCCCAGGAAGCCAGGATTGCCGTTGGCTGACTACGAGCGCATCGAGCGCGAGAGCGATCTTCGGGCGCTGTCGCGTGAACTCCTCCGCGAGACCGTGATCGCGGTCGATACCGAAGCCGACAGCTTCTATCACTACTACGACAAGACTTGTCTCGTGCAGATCGGCACGAGCCAGGGCATCTACCTGATCGATCCGCTGGCGCTCGGCGGTCCTGCCGAGTTGGCGCCGCTCGCGCCCGTCTTCGCGTCGAAAAAGATCCGCAAGATCTTCCACGCCGCCGAGTACGACCTCTACGTCCTGAAGCGCGATTGTTCCTTCGAGTTCGAGAATCTCTTCGACACGATGGTGTCGGCGCAGTTGCTCGGCTATCCGGCCGTCGGGCTCGCAGCACTCGCCCAGCGTCATTTCGATGTGTCGCTTCCGAAGGACGAGCAGCGCTCGGACTGGTCTTCGCGACCGCTTCGCGAGAACCAGCTCATCTACGCCGCGGCGGACGTCACCTATCTGGTGCGGCTGGCGGACATGCTCGAAGCGCAGCTTCGCGAGCTCGGGCGCTTTGAATGGGCCGAGCAGGAATTCGAGGCGCTGATGCGCCGCACGTGGCCGGTGCGCGAGTTCGACGACGCCGGCTATCTGCGTATCAAGGGCGCCAAAGCGCTCGACGCGACATCGCTGGCGGTGCTGCGCGAGCTCTACCTGATGCGCGATGTGCGTGCGCGCGAAGTCGATCGTCCGCCGTTCAAGGTGCTCGGCAATCGCACGCTGATGGAAATCGCGCAGCTGCAGCCGGTGCACCAGAACGATCTCGCGGAGATCAAGGGCGTGACCGAGTTGATCCTGCGCCGGCTCGGGCGCGAGGTGCTCGCTTCCGTGACGCGCGGACAACACGCGCCGCACGAGCCGCTGCGCAAGGCGGCCAACGGTCGCCGCAGAATGGATCGCCGCACGGAGCGACGCGTCGAGCGGTTGAAGCGCTGGCGCGCGACGCGGGCGAAAGAACTGGAACTCGATCCCGGCGTGCTCTGCCCGAACACCGGGCTCGAAGCGATCGCCTGGCGCGACCCGTCTATTCGCGAAGATCTGATCGAGGTTCCCGAGTTGAAGCGCTGGTTCGTCGGCGCCTTTTCGCAAGAAATCATCGACGCCCTGCGCGACGGCTCCGACTCGGCCGACAACGCAGACAACTCCGACGACGCCTCCTGACACCGCGGTTCTCGGGCGCCGCGGCGCCAGAACAAGAAAAACCCCCCGATCAACTTGATCGGAGGGTTTTCTCGAACTGGTGCCCCGGGGACGCCGGGAAGGCGGGTGCCGATATCTTTTGGGGGAAAGCGCCTTGCGTTTGGGGTGCTACCCCGGTGTCCCCGAGACTCCGACTCCGACCGATGAGCGCGCCCGTTGCCATCGATCGGTGCCGATCCAGAACGTCTTCACGGGTCTCGTCAATTGCATTCGCTGTGCCAAAAACTGGGAGCGACTGTGAATGCGCCAACTCATCGAATTCCTGCGCATTCGCAATTTGCGAGGGCGACCGCGTCTGCCGCTCGATGTGGCAGCTCGCGATCGCATGAACGCCGCGCTGCGCCGGAGATCGCCGCAACGAGCCGCATTGCATCCGCTTTCTGTGTTTGCGCGCGCCGCATCCCGATGCGGCATTGCTGCAGCCTGCACGACGCTCGCAGCGCTGATCGGAATCGCCTGCGCGACGCTTCCCAACGGTGATGCCGTCCGCATCGTGACGGCGCCGCCGCCCAGCAACACGGAGCAATACTGCGCCTGGTACGGCGACCGTCGCGACGACACGCTCTATTTCGGCGAGTCGCCGTTCTGGAACGTGATGCGCGCGGCGGGCGGCGACCCGATGGCGGACTCGCACGCGCGCGGTCCGCAGGTGATCGGCCGCTTCGATCTGCGCAGCGAATCGATGCTCGCGTCGGTTCCGACCGGAGCGCGGGATCCGCACGCGGGTGTCTGGGATGTCCTCGCCCATCCCAACGGGCGCGTCTACTACACAACCTTTTACGAGTCCGCGGGCTGGGTCGATCCCGCGACCGCTGAAGCGCGCGTCTTCGCCGACGCGGGCACCGGCCTCAACGAGCTGGCGCTGCGACCCGACGGCCGCGTACTCGCGACGCGCTACGGCGCGGCGGGCGGCGGTACTGGCTCGGTCGTCGTGCTCGATCCGGATGGCGTGATCGAGGCCGAGCTGCCGTTGGTGTCGGAGCCGAGCGTCGTCGCCGCAGCGAAGAGCCTTGCTTACGACCCCGTGCGCAAAGTCGTCTGGGTGAACACGGATCTCGTCCCGCGCGATGGCGGTCCGAGCGGCCATGACGCGCGCGTGCTCGAGATGGCGACGGGTCGCGAGATCCTGCGCATCGAAACACCGGAGCTGCACTACCCGCGCTTCACGACCGAAGGTCGCGGTGTGTTTGCGTGGCAGCAGGGGTCGCTGCTCACGTTGCGCATGACGCAGCCGGGCACGGCGCTGGACGCCACATCGGGACGCGAGGTCGTGCTCGATACCGCGTTCGCCGACGGCATCGACTTCGTGCAAGACGTGCACATCGAGGACGACGGCCGCGCGGTCGTGACGCGCTGGAGCGGCGTGGTGCACGTCGTCGCGCAGGACGGCGCCGTGCGCAGTGTCGATCTGCCGCGTGCCGCCGCGGGCGGGCTCTACTACACGGCGGTCGCCGTCGGCGATCGCGTCTGCGCGACGTATTGCGCAGACGTGAGCGTCGTGTGCGCCGCACTCCCATGACCGGGTACTCTGGGACCGTGTACGCAACCCGACGTCGACGAGTGCTCGCCGCGATGGAACCCGACTCCGTCGCGCTCTTCCTCGGCGCGGGTCTGGCGCGGCGATCGAACGACACGCACTTCCCGTTCCGTCAGGACAGCGACTTCCACTACTTGACCGGCTTTGACCATCCGAACGCAGCCGCCGTGCTGCGCACCGATGGCGGCCCGGCCTACACGCTCTTCGTCGAGCCGCGCGATCGCGACGCCGAAACCTGGACGGGCTACCGGCCCGGCGTCGAGGGCGCCATCGCCGAGTTCGGCGCGGATGCGGCGCACAACTACAGCGAGCTGCTCGACAAGATTCCCGCGCTGCTCGAGCGGGCGAAGCGCGTCTACCACGTGCTCGGCCGCGACGCGCGCGTGGACGCGAAGCTCAGCGAGACGGTCGAGTTGTCGCGGATGCGCTCGCGCACCGGCGCGGCGCCGCCCGAAGCGATCGTCGATCCGCGCGCGATCGTCCACGAACTGCGGCTCTTCAAGGAGCCCGATGAACTCGAGCTGATGCGGCGCGCCGCGGAGATCTCGCGCGAAGGCCACGAGGCGGCCGCGAAGCTCGCGCACGGCGGCGTCTACGAATACGAACTCGCGGCGGTGCTCGACTACACATTCCGGCGACGCGGCGGCGCCGGCCCCGCGTACGAGTCGATCGTCGGCGGCGGCGCGAACGCGACGATCCTGCACTACGTCAGCAACGATCAGCCGCTGCGCGACGGCGATCTCGTGCTGATCGACGCCGGCTGCGAAGTCGCCGGCTACGCGTCCGACGTGACGCGTTGCTACCCGGCCGGTGGTCGCTTCAGCGGCCCCGCGCGCGACGTCTACGAAGTGGTGCTCGCATCGCAGCATGCCGCGCTCGATGTCTCCCGTCCCGGCAGCACGCTCGACGACGTGCACGACGCGGCGCTGCGCACGCTCGTTCAGGGCATGATCGATCTGAAGCTGCTCAGCGGTTCGGTGGACGACGCCGTCGCGAGCGGCAACTACAAGACCTTCTACATGCATCGCACCAGCCACTGGCTCGGGCTCGACGTACACGACGTCGGTTCGTACGCGGTGGATGGCAAGCCGCGACCGCTGGCGCCGGGCATCGTGTTCACCGTCGAGCCGGGGCTCTACGTCCCGCTGCACGAGACGAAGGCGCCCGCGCATCTGCGCGGGATCGGCGTGCGCATCGAGGACGACATTCTCGTCACCGCGGACGGTCACGAGAACCTGACCGCCGCGATTCCGAAGACCGTCGCCGAAGTCGAAGCGCTCTACCGCTGACGCTTCCCACATCCATGCGCTCGCACCCGAGGAGGTCCGTCCCCGATGGCCGACATCGAATCGCTGCTGAAAGAGAAGCGCGTCTTCGAACCGCCGAAGGAGTTCGCGAAGCGCGCGAACTGGAACAAGAAGAAGGTCACGGCGTACCGCAAGCTCGGCGCGCGCAATCCCGAGCGATTCTGGGCGCAGATGGCGAAGGAGCACGTCACCTGGTTCCGGCCGTGGAAAAAAGTTTTGCAGTGGAAGCCGCCGCATGCGAAGTGGTTCGTCGGCGCGCAGACCAACGTCGCGTACAACTGTCTCGATCGACATCTCAGCGGTGCGAATTCCTGGCGCCGCAACAAAGCCGCGATCATCTGGGAGGGCGAGCCCGGCGATTCGCGCGTGCTCACCTACGGCCAGCTCCACCGCGAAGTGTGCAAGTTCGCGAACGTGCTGCGCGGCCTCGGCGTCGCGAAGGGCGATCGCGTCGCGATCTACATGCCGCTGGTTCCCGAAGCGGCGATCGCGATGCTCGCCTGCACGCGCATCGGCGCGCCACACACGGTCGTGTTTGGCGGCTTCTCCGCCGAGTCGCTGCGCGATCGCATCGTCGATGCCGGTGCGAAGGTGGTCGTCACGGCGGATGGCGGCTACCGGCGCGGCACGCCGCTCGCGCTGAAGCCCGCTGTCGATGAAGCGCTCACGGGTTGCCCCAGCGTCGAGAGCGTCGTCGTCGTGCAGCGCACCGGGCAAGAAGTCGAGATGCACGCCGGTCGCGATCACTGGTGGCACGCCGTGATGGCCACCGTGCCGGCCGAGTGTGCGCCCGCGAAACTCGATTCCGAGCACCCGCTCTTCATCCTGCACACCAGCGGCACGACCGGAAAGCCCAAAGGAATTCTGCACACGACGGGCGGCTACCTGACGCACGTCGCGACGACGTCGCACGCGATCTTCGATCTGAAGGACGAGGACATCTATTGGTGTACGGCCGACATCGGCTGGATCACCGGCCACTCGTACGTCGTGTACGGACCGCTCGCGAATGGCGCGACGGTGTTCCTCTATGAAGGCGTCCCGACGCAGCCCGGCCCGGATCGCTGGTGGTCGCTGATCGAGAAGTGGGGAATCACGATTCTCTACACCGCGCCGACCGCCATTCGGACCGTCATCCGCCTCGGCGACGAGCCTCCGAAGAAGCACGATCTCTCGTCACTGCGACTGCTCGGCAGCGTCGGCGAGCCGATCAATCCCGAAGCGTGGATGTGGTATCACCGCGTGATCGGCGGTAAACGCTGTCCGATCGTCGATACCTGGTGGCAGACCGAAACCGGCGGAATCATGATCACGCCGCTGCCCGCGGCGGTTCCGACCAAGCCCGGTTCGGCGACGCTGCCGTTCCCCGGCATCGACGCCACCGTGATCGATGAGGACGGCAAGCCGGTGAAGCCGCCGAACGGCGGCTTCCTCGCAGTGCGCAAGCCGTGGCCCGGCATGCTGCGCGGCATCTGGGGCGACACCAAGCGCTACGAAGAAACCTATTGGAGCAAGTGGAAGAACCTCTACTTCCCCGGTGACGGCGCTCATCGAGATGCGCGCGGCTACTTGTGGATCATGGGCCGCATCGACGACGTGATGAACGTCTCGGGCCACCGCATCGGCACAATGGAAGTCGAGAGCGCGATCGTCTCGCACGAGCAGGTGGCAGAGGCTGCGGTCGTCGGGCGACCCGACGAGTTGATCGGCACCGCGATCGTCGCGTTCGTGACACCGCGCGCCGGCGTGCCGGCTGGGCCGGCGCTCGCGAACGAGATTCGCGCGCATGTCACCAAGCACATCGGCGCGATCGCGAAGCCCGCCGACATCCGCTTCACGGATGCGCTCCCGAAGACGCGCTCGGGCAAGATCATGCGGCGCCTGCTCCGCGACATCGCCGCCGGCAAGGAAACCGTCGGCGACACCACCACGCTCGAGGACTACAGCGTGATCGCGAAGCTGCGCGATTCGGAGGAGTGAGCGCGCGAGGAATCGCCGGAGTCACCGCCGCACTTCGCAGCCCGACCGCTGCGGAAGCGTCCCACCAGACTCGTGCGTACAGCTATCCGCGCGCGACGGCGACCGGCGCGGCGAGCGGAACGCTCGGCGGATTGCTCGAGTGACCGCCGAGCATCCAGAGCCCGTCGCGCGCGCGTGTCACCACGATCGCTTCGCCGAGTCCGGGATGTTCGCGCTCGGGCAGCGTGCCGGTCAAAGACTCGACGATCGCGCGGATCACACCTTTGTGGATCACCAGCAGCGCACCGAGTGCGTTCGTCGCGAGCACGCGATCGAGACCGCGCTGTACGCGCGCGCGGAACGCGGCGCGCAATTCGCCGCCGGGATACTCGAAGTCGGGAGCGAGATCGCGCCACTGCGCGTACAAGGCCGGATCGGCGCTCTCGATCTCAGCGAGCGAGCGCCCTTCCCAGCGACCAAAATGAATCTCGCGAAAGTCCGGCTCGAGGCGGATCGTTGCGCCGCCCGTCAGCACCGTCGCGGCCTGGAAGGCGCGCTTCGCGGGACTCGACACGACGAGCTCCACCACTTGACCCGCGAGCGCTGCGCGGGCGCGATGCATCTGATCGCGACCGAGCGCCGAGAGCGCCGGATCGCCGCTGCCGATCAGGCGCTCACTCGAGTTGGCGACGGTCTCGCCGTGTCGGACCAATACGAGACGTCGCGGCGAATTCATGGGGTGCTCCTTCGAGGGCGCGCAGCATGAAAGACCCCTGTCGCTCCGTCAACGCCGCATCGCGCCAGATCGCTGGAATCCACGGGAGGATTCGCGAGATGAGTCCTAGACTGCGCGCGCTTCAGGGGTGGGGGAACAAGGGTCATGCGATCTGGTTTCGGTTTCATCGTGCTGCTGCTCGTCTTGGGCGCGGCGGTAGTGCTCGGCATGGCGCGCTGCGAGGGCACGCCGCCCAGCATCGACGCGCCGAGCCCGATCGTCGTAGGCGCCGATGCGCGCACGGTGACGGTGGAAGTGGCCGACAGCGGCGCAGGCCTGCGCAAATTGAGCGCCACGCTGGTGCATGCGGGCGGCGAGATTCCGCTCAGCGAGCGCGACTTCGGCGGCTCTCCGCTGCCCTACCTCGGTTCGCACACGGAGCGCGAGCGCGTGGATCTGTCGATCGACGCCAAAGCCTCCGGCCTCGCAAGCGGTGACGCCAAATTGCGACTCGTCGCGGAAGATCTGTCGTGGCGCCGCTTCGGCGGCGGCAACGAGACGATCCTCGAAGTTCCGCTCACGATCGACTACCGGCCGCCGACGCTCACGCTCGCACCCGGCATCACCTACGCGAAGCGCGCCGGCTCGGTCGCACTCGTCTACGACGTGTCGGAAGACACCGTGCGCGACGGCGTCGAAGTCGGCGATCAATTTTATCCGAGCATTGCCGTGACGGGCGAAGGTGTGCCGGCGGGCCGTCGCTATGCGCTCTTCCCGCTCGCGCAGGAACTCGAGACCGACGTGAAGATCAATGTGATCGCGGTCGATCACGCGGGCAATCAGACTACGCGCACGCCGCAGATCAACATCAAGAATCGCGTCTACCCGAACGAGACGATCGTACTCTCGCAGCGCTTTCTAGATCAAAAGGTCGCCGACCTCGCCGGCGCGACGGGCGTCAACGACAGCGACAAGCTGAAGGCGTTCCAGGAGATCAACACACGAATCCGTCGCGAGAACGAAGCGAAGATTCGCACCGTGATTGCAGAGTCGGCGCCCGAGCCGCTCTTCACCGAGGCGTTCTCGCAGATGCCGGACTCACAGGTCCGCAGCACCTTTGCCGAGCGCCGCTCGTATCTCCTCGACGGCGAGAAGGTCTCTGAATCGATCCACTACGGCTACGACCTCGCGTCGCTCGCGGGCGCAGCGATCCCGGCGTCGAACGCGGGACGCGTGCTCTTCGCGGACGAACTCGGCATCTACGGCAACTGCGTGATCCTCGATCATGGTCTCGGGCTGCACTCACTCTACGGACACCTGTCCAACATCGATGTGAAGGCCGGTGACACCGTCGAGAAGGGCCAGACGCTCGGGCAATCCGGACAGACGGGCCTCGCGGGCGGCGATCACCTGCACTTCGGGATCCTGCTGCGCGGTGTCTACGTGGATCCGGTCGAATGGTGGGATCCGAAGTGGGTGCGCGAGCACGCGCTCGATCCGCTCGCGACGGCGCGAGCTCGTTGATCTCGCCGCTCGCCGTTGGCTCACTACGCGGGACGATGGGGTTTTTGGGGTTGGTTGCTGGTGCGGGCGCGAGCCTTATGGATGTCGCCGCTCGCCTTTGGCTCGCTACGCGGGAAGGCGGAGTGTGAGCCTCCGCTATCGCCGGTGACTCGCGACATGGGAAGGCGGAGTGTGAGCCTCCGCTATCGCCGGTGACTCGCGGCTTGAGGGAGATGGTGTGACGCGCGCGGAGCGATCGCTTCCCGCTTCGGCGCGGCGGGCGTTGCTCGCTTGGTATCGCAGCGAGCGGCGTGATCTGCCTTGGCGGCGCACGCGGGATCCGTACGCGATCTGGGTGTCGGAGACGATGCTGCAACAGACGCGTGTCGAGGCGGTGATTCCGTACTACGAGCGCTTCCTCGCGCGCTTTCCGGATGTCGGCTCGCTCGCCACGGCGGATCTCGATGACGTGCTCTCGCTCTGGGCGGGACTCGGTTACTACACGCGCGCGCGCAATTTGAAGCGCGCGGCGGAGCAGGTGGTCACGCGCTTCGCCGGCCGTGTGCCCGACGGCGTCGATACGTTGCGCGAGCTGCCGGGCGTGGGTCGCTACACGGCCGGCGCGATCGCGTCGATCGCGTTCGATCACCCGGCGCCGATCGTCGATGGCAACGTCGCACGCGTCTTCGCGCGATTGCTCGGGCTGCGCGAGCCGATCGAGAGCAGCGCCGTGAAGGCGCGACTCTGGGAAGAAGCGTCGCTGCTCGCAGACGGTCCCGCACCGGGCGACTTGAATCAGGCGCTGATGGAACTCGGCGCGCGTGTCTGCATCCCGCGTGCGCCGCGCTGCGAGCCGTGTCCCGTGTCGCGATTCTGTGACGCGCGCGCCGCGGGCGATGCGGAGTCGCTGCCGGTGCGCGCGCCGAAGCGCGCGCCGAAGCAGGTACACGCCGTTGCGGCGCTGGTGCTGCGCAACGGCAAAGCGCTCGCGGTGCAGCGCCCGGCCCGCGGGCTGCTCGGTGGACTCTGGGAGCTGCCCGGCGGCGACGTCGAGGCGCGCGAGCGCGGCGCAGCCGTCGTCAGCCGCGTGCTGCGCGAACGGACGGGGCTCGACATTGCGGCGATCGAACGCGCAGGCCGCTTCGACTACGCGTTCACGCACCGCGCGCTGCGCATCACCGTGTACCGCTGCGAAGCTGCAGCCGGTCGCGTCCGACTCGACGGCTGGGACCGGCACCGCTGGGTGTCGCCGGCGACCTTCGCGGAACTGCCGCTCGGCACCGTCTCGAAGCGGGCGTTCGAGATCGCGTGCAAACGCGATGAGTAGCTTCGAGCTCGACGTGCGCCCGGGCGGCGCAGTCGATGGTTGGGCGTCCGGCTTCGATCGCCGCCGCTTGCGCGATCTGCGCAGCGGCGAAATCGAGCCCGACGTCGAGATCGACCTGCACGGCATGACGCGCGCCGAAGCGCATACCGAGCTCGTCGCCGCAGTGCGCGACGCGATTGCGCGTCAGCAGCGCTGCGTGCTCGTGGTCCACGGTCGCAGCGCGCGCGGGAACGCGGGGCCAGTGCTGCGCGACGCGTTGCCCGCGTGGCTCGCCGAAGCGCCGCACGGCGCCTCCGTGTTGGCGTTCGCAGCCGGCGAACAACAGCGCGGCGGCGCGACCTACGTGTTGCTGCGTCGCGCGCGACGCTAGTGCGCACGCCACGAGCGATGTCGCCTTCGCGCCCGGATTCCCGACTGAACGCCGAGGGTCGCGCCGAGAATCAAGCCTTTCCGCCGGTCACGAGCCGCTGATAGAACCACCAGTGATGGCCACCCGGATCGCGGCATTCGTAACCGCGATCGGTCCAGTACTCGGGGCCGTAGTCGGTCGTGGCGGGATCCGTGACGATCACCGCGCCAGCCGCGCGCGCGTGCGCGCAATGCGCCTCCACATCATCGACGTAGACCATCATGTTCTGCGTGTTGCCGCCGCCCACCTGCTGCGGGCTGCGCATGTACGGGAACTTTTCGCTCTTCTGCGTGCCGGCGACCATGATCATGCCGCCGCCATAGGTCAACTCGGAGTGCTCGACCGCGCCGCCCTCGCCCTCGACGAGCAAACGCACCTCGAAGCCGAACGCGCTGCACAACCACTCGATCGCCTTGCGCGGATCCTCGTAATAGAGCGCGGACGAGATGCGAGGCCAGCCGGACGGTGCGGGTTTCATGCGGGCTCCCTTCGAAGGATGATTCACGGAAGCCACTCTAGTTCAATCGAGCGTTCGATCCCGTGCGACGCGAGCGGTAAGCTCGCTCGCATGTCGAGCAGCTTCGGACAGGCTTTCCGCATCACCACCTTCGGCGAGTCGCATGGCGGCGGCGTCGGCGTCGTCATCGACGGCTGCCCGCCGCGGCTCGCGATCTCGCTCGAAGAGATCCAGCGCGACCTCGATCGGCGTCGGCCCGGGCAGAGCCATCTGACGACGCCGCGCGACGAAGCCGATCGCGCCGAGATCTTGTCGGGTGTCTTCAAGGGCCAGACGCTCGGCACGCCGATCGCGATCTTGGTGCACAACCAGGACGCGCGGCCGCAGGCTTACGAGCAGATGAAGGACGTCTTCCGCCCATCGCACGCGGACTACACCTACGAAGCGAAGTACGGCATTCGCAATTGGCAGGGCGGCGGCCGCGCGAGTGCGCGCGAAACGATCGGGCGCGTTGCGGCCGGCGCCGTCGCGCGCAAGCTGCTCGCGTCACAATGTGGCGTCGATGTGCTGTCGTGGGTGTCGCGCGTGCACGAGACCGAGGCGAAGGTCGATGCGGCTTCGGTGACACTCGCGCAGGTCGAAGCGAATCCCGTGCGTTGTCCCGACCCGGCGGCCGCCGCGGAGATGGAGCGCCAGATCGATGCGGCGCGCCGACGCGGCGATTCGCTCGGCGGCGTCGTCGAATGCGTCGCGCGAAATGTGCCGGTGGGTCTCGGCGCGCCGGTCTTCGACAAGCTCGAGGCCGAACTCGCCAAAGCATTGCTGTCGCTCCCCGCGTCGAAGGGCTTCGAGATCGGCAGCGGCTTTGCCGGCACGCTCCTCACCGGCATCGAACACAATGATGCGTTCGAGCCGGGGCCGGACGGTCGCCCGCGCACGCGCAGCAACCGCTCGGGCGGCGTGCAGGGCGGCATCAGCAACGGCGAGGACATCCTCGTACGCGTTGCGTTCAAGCCGACCGCGACGATCCGGCTCGCGCAGGACACGGTGGATCGCGATAGCAACGCGGTGACGCTCGAAGCACAGGGCCGCCACGATCCGTGCGTGCTGCCGCGCGCGGTGCCGATGGTCGAAGCGATGGTGCTGCTGGTGCTGGCTGATCACTGGCTGCGCCAGCGCGCAGTGGAGGCGATTCCGCGATGAAGGCCGCCGTCTACTACAAGACCGGGCTCCCCGACGTGTTGCAATACGAGGACGTCGCCGACCCGGTCTGCGCGCCCGACGGCGTGGTGATCGAAGTCGAAGCGATCTCGATCGAGGGCGGCGACGTCGGCAATCGCGCGCGCGGTGAGATGCCGAAGGTGCCGCACATCGTCGGCTACCAGTGCGGCGGCACGATCCGCGAAGTCGGCGCGAACGTGCGCGATCGCAAGATCGGCGACCGCGTCGTCGCGATCATGATGCACGGCTCGCACGCCGAGCGCGCCGCGGTGGCGGCGAGTTTCACTTTCGCGGTGCCCGCAGGACTCGCGGTCGAAGTCGCGGCGTGTGTGCCGATTCCGTTCGGCACCGCCGACGATTGCCTCTTCGAATTCGGCCGGCTGAAGGCGGGCGAGACGGTCTTGATCCAGGCGGGTGCGAGCGGTGTCGGGCTCGCGGCCGTGCAGCTCGCCAAGCGCGCCGGCGCGACGGTGATCGCGACGGCTGGCAGCGACGAGAAGCTCGAGCGCCTGCAGCGCGAGTTCAGCCTCGACCACGGCGTCAACTATCGCGCGACACGCTTCGTCGATGCGGTGCGCGAGATCACCAAGGGCCGCGGCTGCGAGCTGGTCGTCGATTCAGTGGGGGGCGCGACGCTACAGGGAAGCCTCGATTGCCTCGGCTATCGCGGACGCTGCATCACCGTCGGCGACGCCAGTCGCGAGGGCAAGCGCATCGATGTCGGGAGCCTCTCGGCCGGCAATCGCTCACTCACGGGTGTTTTCCTCGGCGCCGAGACGGTTTTCGGCGCGGCGCGCGTGCGGCCAATGATCGAAGGCCATCTGCGCGACGTCGCGAGCGGCGCAGTGCGCGTCGTGATCGACCGCCGCTTCCCGCTCGCGGAAGCGGCAGCGGCGCACGCGCATATCGAGAGCCGCAACGCCTTCGGCCGCGTGGTGATGATTCCGTAAGCGACGCCTGCCGCGGTCAGCGCCGGAATCCCCGCAGCGGAATCGGCGACAGTGCCGTCACCAGCGCGCAGAGTACGAAGAGTCCGCGGTACGCCGTGATCGCCTCGGTGCCCGCGCCGATCAAGTAGTCGAGCGTGATGCCCGCGAGGAACGGTGCGGCGCCGTACGCGAGATTCGTCGTGACGTCGGCGATCACCAGCGTCGGCGTCGCTTCGTGCTCGGGTGCGATGCCGAAGAGCACGTGCGTGTCGGCGACACCGAAGCCTGCCGCCAGCGCGACGAACACGAAGAAGAACACGATCATCGCGAGCAGCGACGCTTGCGGGCCAAAGGCCGCGAGGCCGAGCAACAACGCGGACGAAGCGAGCGCCGTAACGCGGAACACCGGCGCCGCGCCGAAGCGATCGACCGCGCGACCCCACGCGTAGAGCGATGCGAAGCCGCCCGCGAACGACGCCACCGTGGTGAGCACCACGTCGGCGTCCGAGAGTCCCATCGAGCGCCGCATCATCACGACCGCGAACGGCATCGCAGCGCGGCGCGCCGCGCCACACAAAATCATGCCGGCGAGGTAGCGGCGCAGCGGCGCGCGATTGCGCAAGAGCGACACCACGTCGCGGATGCGCATGCGCTCGTCGGGCTGCTTCGCGGCTGATTCGGGCAGCCGCCATATCAGCACGATGCGCAGCACACCAGCGGCGGTGGCCACGGCGAAGAGCGGACCGAAGGAACCCGGATACGCGGACAGCCATTGCTGCGCACCGAGGAAGAACGCGATCAGCGTCAGATGCCATCCGGTGCGCAACACACCAAAGAACTCGCCGATGCGTCCCGGCTCGACGTAGCCGCGCAGCAGCGGGAACCAGACCGTCTGCGAGATCACGATCCCGACCGCCGTCACCCACAGGCTCACCAGCGCGATGGCGAGCGCCGTGTTGCCACCGATGTGTTGGAGCGTCGCGTAGGCGACGAGCGGCAGGCCGCCGAGTACCGCCACCACCTGGCCGCCGATCAGGATCGGTCGCTTTCGCAGCCGGGCGACGGCCCGCAGCGTCGGCAGTTGGAAGAGTTGGGAGATCGGCTCGAACGCGCGCTGCAGTCCGATCCAGGACTCGCTCGCGCCGAGGCCGATCAGTGCCAGCGTGGGGAGTTGATCGGTGAAGACGTTCCGGTGGGTCATCCCAGCCGGGTGGCTCAACACGGCGAGTCGGCGACCGAGGCGCCGCTGCGCCGAGTCGAGCGCGGTCGGAGTCGCCGACGGTGACGGGGTCGAGGGCGGGGCGAGCATCGGGATTTGGGCACGTTAGCGGTCGTCGAGAACGGTGCTGCGGGCTTAGCGCAAGGAAAGTCAGGCCCCCGGAGGGGTTCGGGCGTTCGGTCGTTGACTCGCGGACTCCATCCATAGTAGACCGGCAAAGCGTGTCGCGAGCTGCGCGGGTGGGTGCCCCGCAACTCGAGCGGTCTCGAGCGATCGCAATCCCGTTGATTCCAGCCATGAGCTGTTCCAGGCCCGACTTGCGGCCTGATTCGAAGGAGAGATTGATGAAGCGGAGCCTGCGCCGACTGGTGCTGTTCGGTTTGATGCCGCTGTTGGCGATTGGCGCCGCGTGTGGTGGCGCGCCGACGGTGACCATTCTCACGCCTGCCCACGGCACCTTCTCGACCGCGAGCAACGTGACCCTCACCGGCAACGTCCAGTACGTCTCGTTCGGGACCTACACCGTCTTCGTGAACGGCGTCGCCGCAACGATGAATCCCGACCTGACGTGGTCGATCACGCTGCCGCTGAGCGCCCCCGCGCTCGTGAATCCCTACAACGCCGAGCTCCGCAGCAACCAGACGGCGGCGGTTCTCAACCGCAAGCGGATCGTCGTGGTGTCCGGCCAGTCGGTCGTGGACGGCGACTTCTCGCTCGACAGTGTCGCGCTGCGCATCAACGACTCGGGCCTCGACGAGCTCGAACCGCTGATCACACAGGGCGTCGCGATCAATCCCGCCACGCTGCTGCCGGTGGGCTCGGTGGTGATCAGCAACTACTGCGCGATCCCGGGACCGTTCGGAAGCTGCCTCGGTCGCATCACCGCGCGCGTCGCCAATCCGCCGCCGAGCATCACGGGCTTCGCGCTCGACACCGACGCGATGACCAATTTCGTCGCGGGTGACATCGATGTCTTCAACCTGCGCATCGATCTCGATCTCGATGGCTCGGGCGTCGCGCCCGACTGCGGCCTGCGCCTCACGGCCGCCAGCACGCAGATCCTCGGCGACTACGCGTTGCTGCCGGACAGCGTCGATCCGTCGAATGTGAACGTGAACCAGATCGGATCGCCGGTCGTGTCGTTCGGCAACTTCAATCAGCAGTTCACGTCGGGTCTCTGCGACTTCCCGCTGATCGGCAGCCTGATTCAGCTGATCGTCGGCAATGTCGAGCCGACCGTCGTGTCGGGCTTCGAAGACGCACTCGACGATCCGGACGGTGCAGGCCCGCTCGATGCGCCGGTCGCGGACGCGATCGAAGTTGCACTCGCGAACATCTCGATCGCCGGTCCGATCGGCGACACGCTGCAGGTGAACCTCGATACGCCGCTCTTCGACGTGCTCGAGGACAACGCCGGCATCACGCTCGGCTCGGACACGCGCTTCACCGCGACACCGGTCGCTGGCGTACCCGCCCTCGGCGAGTGCGCGCAAGTGCCCAATGCTCCGAACCTCGCGGCGTCCTATCACGTGACCGAGACGTTCCCGAGCTTCGGCGCCAACACGCCGGTCTCCGCGCTCCCGTACAACCTCGCGATCAGCATCTCGACATCGGCCTTCAACCAACTGTTGAAGTCACAGATCGAATGCGGCCTGCTGCAGACGTCGCTCACCGAGATCGACCTCGGCGGTGGGCTCCAGGCCGTAACGGCAGGACTGCTGACGCTGTTCATGCCGACGCTGTCGGGCTTCGATCCGGCGCTGCCGATGCGCATCGATCTGAAGCCGACGATGGCGCCGTTCCTGACGGGCGCGGCCGGACCCGGCGGCGAGATCGGTCAGATTCGCATCCCGCAGCTGATCATGGAGATCCACATCGACGACGGTCTGCATCCGGGCGACAGCGGGTTGATCATCCGCGGCGCGCTCGACATGACCGCCGGTCTCGGCATGACTTTCGTAGACGGGTCGCTCGCGTTCTCGGTATCGACCGTGTCGGGCCTGACGATCGCGTTCCTGGCCAACAGCGTCACCGCGAACGAGACCCAACTCACGTCGGTGCTGAACTTCCTGCTGCCGACCGTGCTGCCGTCGCTCGGTGACGGACTCGGAGCGTTCCCGCTCCCCGAGTTCTTCGGTCTGCAACTCTCCGGTGTCGAGGTTTCGCGAAACGGCCAGTTCTACACGCTGTACACGAACCTGGTGCCCGGCCCTTAGCAAGGTGGGACGACGAGTCTGAGAAGGGCGTCGGCGCGAGCCGGCGCCCTTCTTCGTTTGCGGCGAAGCACGGCGATCACGGCAACAGCACGAACCCCGTCACCGCAGCAACGCCTGCGCAGAGCAGCGCGAGCGCCGCGACGAGCGCGTGCGCATCGAGCGGACGACCGTGGCCGCGCTCGAGCCGGCGTCCCAACAACGCCGTGGTGATGAAGAGGGCGAGCGCGAGCAGCGCGATCGCCGCGTGCAGCGTCTCGAAGGGCGCACGACCGCGCAGCCACACCATCGACAGTGGCCCGCCCGCTGCCCCGAACACGATCATCACGACGGCAGTCTTCGCCAGGCGCAAGTGTCGTTTGCGCTCAGCCGGATTGCGCCGCCTGGCGAGGCGCCGCGCGCTCCGCATCCGCAACCCCGAGCGCGCGGCGAACACCGCCGTCGCGAGCGCGACGCTCATCCACAGCGGGTGGCCATAGGCCAGCGCGCGGATCCATGCGTCGTGCGACGCCGGGTCGCTCACTCCACTTTGTGGATGGCGCCTGCCGGCAAGCGCGCGAGCAGCGAATCGAGCGCGCTCTTCACGTACTCCGCGTCGCGCGACTCGAGCGTCAGCAACACGTGGTATTCGGTCTCGCGGATGCGCGGATACGAGCCGAGCATCAGCTCGGGATACGCTTCGAGCAGCGCGTTCAGTTCGTCGGCGATGTCGCTCTCGCGGCTGCGTACATAGACGCGTCGCAGCACGAACGGAACGCCCTGGAAACGCGCGCGGATCGATTCGAACTTCTTCTGCAGCAACTCGGGAATACCGGGGAAGACGTAGACGTTCTCGATCACGACGACCGGGAACCACAGATCGCCGGCGTCGATCAGCAGCGCACCGGCCGGCAACGCGGCCATCTTGCGCTGGCTCGCATTCGCCGGCTGACCCACCGCGCGCTCGATGCGTGCGACGACCGTTTCGTTGACTTCGATCGGCATGCCAAAGGCCTTCGCGACGCCATCCATCGTCAGATCGTCGTGCGTCGGACCGACACCGCCCGACGTGAAGACGAGATCGTGCGTGCGACTCGCAGCGCGCACCTCGGTTGCGATCGTATCGATGTCGTCGGGAATCGTGACGATGCGCAACACATCGACGCCGAGCCCGCGCAGTTCGCGACAGAGATACGGCGAGTTCGTATCCACCACCTTGCCGGAGAGGATCTCGTTGCCGATCACGACGATCGCGGCGGTGGCCATGGACGCCGAGCTTAGGAGAGCGACCGCGCGCCGCCCACCGGTTTCGCATGCGTCGCGCGGTATGCTGCGCACGTGCACCGCGTTCGCTTCATGCCCTCCGCTCGCGATGTCGAGATGCCCGCGGGGACCACGCTTCTCGATGCTGCAATCGCAGCAGGCCTGCCGATCGCGCGCTCTTGCGGCGCCGAGGGCGTGTGTTCGAAGTGCGCACTGCGCATCCTCGATGGCGGCGAAAATCTTTCTCCCGAGTTGCCGGACGAAGCGCGTATCAAGCAGCGCAACCGCATCGATCCCGAAGATCGCCTCGCGTGTCGCGCCGAGATCCGCGGCGACGTCACCGCCACCGCGTCGTACTGGTGAACGCGCGCGCTGCGAAGGCGCCGCAGCGCGCGATCGTGCTCGTCGATCATGGCTCGCGCGCGGCTGCGGCGAATCGCGTGGTGGCGACACTCGCGCGCAAGCTGAAGCGCCGGCTGCCGGGCGCGATCGTGCACTTCGCGCACATGGAACTCGCGGCGCCGACGATCGCCGATGCGATCGATGCGTGCGTCGCCGACGGAGCGCGTGAGATCGTCGTGCATCCGTACTTCCTCTCGCCGGGCGTCCACAGCAAACGCGACGTCCCCGCACTGGCGCGCGCCGCTGCACGCAAACACCGCGGCGTGCGGGTCCGCATCACCGAGCCGCTCGGCGGCCACGCGCTGCTGGTCGAGATCGTGCTCGATCGAGTCGGCGGAATCTGATCGCCCGCTTGCATCAGCGATGTATGATGGCCCCCGTTTCAGACTTGGTTCTGTGAGGAGGGGGCCATGCGCCGTTCGCTCGTGATGATTCCGGGTTCGTTCGCGCTGGTGGGGATCGCCTGGCTCGCCGCGTGTGCGGGCGGTGGGCGACACGCGGATGCGCCAGCCGACGCAGCCGCCGCGACCCGCGATCGCATCCATGCAACGACGCTGGCGATCGACGATGCGCGGCTGCGCGCTGCGGGCGACGACGCCGCCGACTGGATCACGCACGGTCGCACCTACGCGGAACAGCGGCACTCGCCGCTCGCGCAGATCCGCGACGACAACGTTGCGTCGCTCGGCCTCGCGTGGAGCATCGACCTCGGCACCAACCGCGGCATCGAGGCGACACCAATCGCGGTGGATGGCGTGCTCTTCGCGACCGGCCCGTGGAGCGTCGTCTACGCGATCGACGCGCGCGCCGGCAAAGTGTTGTGGACCTTCGACCCGCAGGTGCCGCGCCGCTACGGACGCATCGCGTGCTGCGACGTCGTCAATCGGGGCGTTGCCGTGTACAAGGGCCGCGTCTTCGTCGGAACGCTCGATGGGCGCCTCGTCGCGCTCGACGCCGCAACCGGCACGAAGGTCTGGGAGACGCTCACGGTCGATCCGGAGCGCTCGTACACGATCACCGGCGCGCCGCGCATCGTCGAAGGCAAGATCATCATCGGCAATGGCGGCGCCGAGCTCGGCGTACGCGGTTACGTGTCGGCGTACGATCCGGAGGACGGCAAGCTCGTGTGGCGCTTCTTCACGGTGCCGGGCGATCCGTCGAAGCCCTTCGAATCGCCCGCGCTCGCGAGTGCAGCAAAGACGTGGAACGGGCAGTGGTGGGAATTTGGCGGCGGCGGCACGGTCTGGGACTCGATGGCCTACGACCCGGAGCTCGGCCTGCTCTACATCGGCACGGGCAACGGCTCGCCGTGGGCGCGCACCGCGCGCTCGAAGGGCGGCGGCGACAACTTGTATCTGTCGTCGATCCTCGCGCTGCGCCCCGCCACCGGCGAACTCGTCTGGCATTTCCAGACCACGCCGGGCGACAACTGGGACTACACCGCAACGCAGCACATGATCCTCGCCGAACTCGAGATCGCCGGGAAGCCGCGCAAGGTGATCATGCAAGCGCCAAAGAACGGCTTCTTCTACGTGCTCGACCGCGTGACCGGTGAGTTCTTGTCGGCGAAGCCGTACGCGAAGCTCACCTGGGCGAAAGGACTCGACGCGAAGGGGCGCCCGATCGAGTCGGCCGACGGCAACTACGATGGCAGCATGAAGCCGGTGTGGCCCGCGCCGATCGGCGGTCACAACTGGCAGCCGATGGCCTTCGATCCGAAGACGGGCTTCGTCTTCATCCCCGTGCAGGAGTTGCCCGGCGCGTACGCGCTCGATCCGAAGTTCAAATTCAAGGCTGGCTCGTGGAACACCGCCAACGCACTCGACGCGAATCTCGACGTGCCCGAAGGCTGGAGCGAAGTCGTGAAGGCGCGACTCGTCGCGTGGAATCCGGCGACACAGAAAGAAGTGTGGCGCGCGGAGTACAAGAGCGGTTGGAACGGCGGCGCGCTCGCGACTGCGGGCAATCTCGTATTCGAAGGAACGGCGGACGGCCGCGTCGTCGCCTATCGCGCAACCGATGGCACGCTGCTCTGGCAGTCGCCGGCCGGCACCGGTGTGATGGCCGCGCCGATCACCTATCTGGTGGATGGACAGCAATATGTGACGGTGATGGCGGGTTGGGGCGGCGCGTTTCCGCTGGCGTACGGCGAGGCGGGCGCGCGCGCAGGCGTCACTTCGGTGGGTCGCGTACTCACCTACAAGCTCGGCGGCACCGCGGCGCTTCCGCCCGACGTGCCGATCGACACCTCGCCGATTCCGCCGCCGCCCGTCTCGATCGAGGCGGACGCGAAGCAACTCCGTCAGGGCGGCGTGCTCTTCCACGAGTGGTGCGCGGTCTGCCACGGCCTGAAGGGCATCGCGGGCGGCGTGCTTCCGGATCTGCGCCGTGCCACCGCAGCGACGCACGCGAGCTTCGCCGACATCGTGCTCGGCGGCGTGCGCGAGGCGAAGGGCATGCCGTCGTTCGCCGACGTGCTCGGGGCCGAGGACGTGCGCTTGATCCAGGCGTACGTGTTGCAGCGCGTGCGCGAATCGCAACCGCAGCAGGCGAAGCCGTAGTCGCGCTTCGGATGAACGCGGGCGGAATCGATCGCGCGGCGTGGCCGCCGCTGCCGGCGCCGCACGCAACGTTCCTCGAGCGCGCACTCGCGCGACTTCGTGCCGACGCGCGCCTCGTCGGCGTGGCGGCGGCTGGTTCGTTCGTGCGCGCGGCGATGGACGAGCACTCGGACATCGATCTGGTCATCGCCGTCGAGCCCACACACGAAGGCGACGTGCGGCGCGATCGCGACGCCATCGCACACTCGCTCGGTCCGCTGCTGGCCGCGTTCACCGGCGAGCACGTCGGCGAGCCCCGCCTGCTGGTCTGCCTCTACGGGCCGCCGCTGCTGCACGTCGATCTGAAATTCGTCGCTCTGCCGGACGCTGCGCAGCGCGTCGATGAGAACGTCGTGCTCTGGGAACGCGACGGGCGACTCACGGACACGCTCGCCACCGCGCGCGCCGCGTATCCGGCTCCCGATCTGCAGTGGATCGAAGACCGCATCTGGATCTGGGTTCACTATCTGGCGGGCAAGATTGCGCGCGGCGAACTCTTCGAGACGCTCGAAGGCCTGGGCTACGTGCGCGCACGCGTGCTCGGGCCGCTCGCGTTGCAACTCGAAGGCGCGCAGCCGAATGGCGTGCGGCGCTTCGAGTCGGCCGCGCCCGCTCACGTCGATGCGCTGCGAGCAACCGTTGCCGCGCACGACGCGGCATCGTGCACGCGCGCGCTGCATGCGACCGTCGCGCTCTATCGAGAGCTGCGCGAACGCAGCGCGGGCGCAATGCTCACGCGGCACAGCGCGGCGGAGGCAGCGGCGCTGTCGTATCTCGAACAAGTCGAAGCGCACATGCTTGGGAGAACGCGATGAGATCGAAGCGATTCGCATTCGCTCTGCTGGTGTTGGCGGCGGCGACGCTCGCGGGCGGGCGATCGCTCGCCGCGGAGCCGGCGGCTGCGCCGACCTTGCGCGTCTTCGTCGTGCGCCATGCACAGGCGTGGAAGAACGTGTCTTCGCAGCAGCGTCCGCACGCGATGTCTGCCGACGAGCTCGATGCGCTGACACCAAAGGGGATCGCGCGCGCAGAACAACTCGGCAAGGAACTCGGCGGACGCGATGTGGTAGCGGTCTACTCGTCACCCGCGCGGCGAGCGCAACAGACGGCCGGTGCGATCGCCACGGCGCTCGGACTAGGCGCACCGATCGTCAGCGACTCGTTCCGCACACTCGACACGGGCAACGACGCAAAAGCGTCGAGCGGCACCGCGCGCATGAAGAACTGGAAGGCGAAGAAGGATCCGCGCCCCGCCGGCGGCGAGTCGCTCACGGACGGCAACGCCCGCGCGTCCGCCGAACTCGCGAAGATCGCCACGCAGCATGCCGGGCACGCGATCGTCATCGTCACGCACGGCGAGATCGCATCCTCGCTCCTCACCAAAGCCGCCGGCCAGGATCTCCTCACCGGCTACTTCACCCACTTCCCCGACGAAGGCTCCATCCACGAGCTCACCCTCCCCTAGGAGACTGACCCAAGACTGCATCCGCACGTCTGGGCGCGCATCCATCCCCGTCCACTTCGTTGCACTCGCTCGCCGTAGCTCACGCTACGCCTCGCTCGCGCGCCTCGCGGACGGGGCGTCTGCGCGCCCAGCCGCACGGAACAGTCTTGGGTCAATCTCCTAGCGGAGGAGGATCTCGACCTGGCGGAGTTGGAAGGAGAAGGTCGGATCGTGGGGGGCGTCGCGGGTGGCGCGCGCCAGCCACTGTTGGGCTTCGCTCTTTCGACCGATTTTTGCGTAGGTTCGCGCGAGCGCGAGCGACACGGCGGCCGGTGGTTCGGTGGCGAGCGACGCGACGACCCGTTGGTAGAGCGCGTTTGCGTCGGCCGTGCGGCCGAGGCCCTCGAGCGCTAGTGCGGCGCAGCTTCGCAGGCCCGGATCTTCGGCGGCGCTCGGGGCGCTGCGCTCCAGGTTCTGGAACGACGCGACGATCTCGGCACGGCGACCGAGCGCCAGATCGACGGCGCACTCGAGTTCGCGCACGCCGGTTTCGTTGACATAGCCGAAGCGACCGCTGCGCTCCGGGCGCCGCTCGCGCAGCGCCGAGAGTTCGGCTGCCGCCTCGCCGTTGCGCTGCGTGAGCATGAGCGTTCGCGCCAGATGGAACCTGCCTTCGGCGTAGTCGGGATCGCTGGCCACGTCGTGACGGAAGAGCGTCTCCGTCGATTGCCAGTCGGGCGTGCGCACCCACGTGCGCTGCGCGAGTCCGAGCGCCAACACCGCACCGATCGCCACTGCGACTGCGACGCGTGCGCGCGGCGCGATGCGCAACGCCATCGCATCGAGCAGATCGACCACCACGAGCGCCGCGCCAAATGCGGACAGGAAGAGGTAGCGCTCCGCGCGCGCGTGGATTTGCGGAAAGAGGTTCGCGGTGGGCAGGAACGCGAGCCACACCCAGAGGAGGCCGAGCGCGGCGATCGGGCGTCCGCGCAGCACACAGAGAAGTGACGCAGCGAGCAGCCCGAACGGAATCGCTAGACCGAGCCAGACGCGCGCGTCGCCGAAGGAGCGCACGATCGCAACGGTATCGCTTGCGCTCGAGTGCAGCGGCATGGCGAGCCATGCGAAGCTCGTCGGCCACGCCGCCATCGCCGAGAGCAGATGCGTCACGCGATCGCCGCCGATCAGCGGTGCTGCGACCAGCGCATGGCCGAGCATCAGCGGCCGCCACGCGACGACGTAGAGCACGACGATCGCGACCTGCGCGCCGATCAGCAGCAGCGCACGGCGCAGCGTCGTGCGCTCGGCAAAGAGTGCGCGCAGCTTCGTGTGTCGCAGCGTCGCAGCGAGCCATGCGACCGCGAGCAGCAGCGGCGTCGCGACCGCCTTCTCCTTCGAGAGCAATGCGAGCACCAGCGACAGCATCGACAGCGCGGCGAGGCCTTTCCCGATGCGATCCGTCGGCGCGAGCGCGAGCAGCCCGAGCACGATGCTGGTAATCGCGAAGAACGCCGCCATCGCTTCGCCGAGCCCCGAGATCCAAACCCAGGATTCGATCATCGCCGGATGCGCCGCGGCCAGCGCCATCGCGAGCAGTGCGAGCGGCAAGCTCTCGAAGAGCAAGAGCGCGAGCGCGCCGAAGGCCGTGCACGTTGCAACCGCAAAGGCGAGAAGAGTGACGCGATACGCTGTCGGCGACGGACCCGCGACGCGATGGATCCCCGTCGCAACGAGGATCTGCAGCGGGCGGTAGTACGGGTTCACGCCCGCGCCGCGGTGCAGCGATCGCGTGAAGGCAGACGCCCACGATTCGCCGGGACCGAGCAGGATGGCGCCCTCGCCGATCTCCGTCTCGTCCATCCAGACGAGTTCGTAGCGGAGCGCGCGCGCGTAGAGCGCGGCGACGAGAACGAGCGAAGCGGCGAAGAGCAGCGCGAGCTGGCGCAGCCGCACGCGCGACAGCGTCATGCGTCGGGGGTGGCGCTGCTGCGGCCCGCAGCGCGCAGCAAGCGCTCGCGCACGCCGGGGTGGGCGAGCGGTGCAATCGCCGCCACGGCGAGCACGACGGTCGCGATCCAGAAGCGCGAAGTGCCCGGCTCGAGCAACGTCGAGCCGAAGAACGAAAGTGCAAACGCGCGGATCGGCGCCGCGATCGCGACGACCAATGCGAACGTGAACACCGGCAGCGCAGCGAAGCCGGCGGCCCAGAACACCGCGGACATCGGCCCGGCCGGATGCGCAGTAGCGATCGCGACGATCGGCGGACCCGCTGCTGCAGCACGCTGTTGGAACGCATCCACGGCAGCGCCGAAATAGGGGCGGAACCACTCTCGACCGAGCCCGCGCGCGAGCGAGTACGTCAGCAGCGCCGACGCGAGGATCCCGAGCGCGCCGAGCGCCGTCCCGAGCTTGGCGCCGAAGACGATGCCGCCGACCGGCAACACCACCATCGACGGCAGGAAGAGGAACTGCCGGAACGTGACGAGTCCGACGAAGATCGCGCCGGCCCGCCAGCCCAACCCGGCGACCAGATTGCGGACCGACTCCTGCGAGATATCGATGCCGAGTTGCGATCGAATCAGCGGGCCAGCGAGAAAGAGCCCGGCGATGAATGCGATCAGCAGAAGCGGGGAGTAGCGACGCATGGGGGCCAGCTTAGCTCCGACCTGCGATCGAGCCTTCCCCGCAGTGGACGCCGCGGCGGAGCGATCTCAGGCGGCCCGCGCCAGCTTGGTGAGCCGCACCATCTCCATCCGCACCTCGTGCGAGGTATTGCAGACCTGCTCGAACGGAAGCCAGTGGATCGCAGCGCCGGTCTTCAGGTGGAAGCCTTCGGAATCCACCGCGACGAGCTCGATGCCGTCGGGCTCGATGCCGAGGAAGCGCCGACACATCTCTTCCATCGCGTCGCGATGATCCTCGTTCATGTGGTCGACGATCGAAGCCTCGCCCGCGCTCCACTCCGGTGTCGCGACGAGCCACTCGTCACGCTCGATCCAGTGGATCTCGCCGAAGCCGCCGATCCAGCGCACGCGCGTCGGTTCGAGCCGCCAGAACGAGAAATCGTGGAACTCCTCATACGCGCGCTGTTCCGGGAAGAATGCGAAGTAGCGCTGCGCGGCGGCCTCGCGCTCGGCGGCGGGAACCTCGTGCGCCTCGCCAACGAGGCTGGTGCGCCCGAGCGCCTGCTTGTTGCCCCGCGTCGCTTCGATCACCGTCAGACACGCGCGCGGATCGGCGGCGAGATTGCGCGTGTGTTCGGCAATGCGGCTGACGTAGATCAGCGGGCGCCCTTCGTGCGTCATCGCGAACGGCGCGAGCGACCCGAACGGAAAACCCGGCAGCGCGAGCGACTGCGTCGAGAGCACGCCCGCATCGACCTTGTGCAGCAGCGCTCGCGCCTTCGCGGCAAACGCGGCATCGCTCACGACTCAGATTCCCATCTTTGCCAGCGCATCGACGACACGTCCCACGGCTTCCGTCACCGCCGGATGCGCGTCTTCGAAGTCGTCGACGGCCTCGCGCAATCGCTCGACCAGCGAACCCGGTCGCGCCTCGGCTGCGGAGGGATCGAGAATCGCGCGAATGTCGTCCATCACATCGCGCAGCAGATCGCGCGAGCGCTCATCGACGCTCCCGGCCTGCTGCAACTCTTTGTGGAGCTGCTCGAGCGTGTCGCGGAGATGTTGGTCGGGCATTGCCCGATCGTACCCGACAAGACGCAGACGGCTAGCAGGGTGCTGATAAACCTTGGACCGAGCCGCGTGCGGACCCGGCTAGCTTTCGCGGCCGCGTTTTCCGAAGAGCGACTCGGCTGCGCGCCATCGCGCATACGCCGTGATCGCTCCGCTCGCCGAGAAGATCGCGAGGGCGAGCAGCGTGCGACCGAGAAAGTCCGCGCTGGTGACGCGCTCGCGCGTGAGCGTGCCACCCGTCAGAAATTCGATGAGCAGCACGACGCCGATCGTCATCGGGACGCCGTGTCGCAGTGCAGCGCGCAGCATGTACTGCTGCTTCCCGAGGAGCTGCATGCGACCCCACTCGCTTTCACTCGAAGCCATGATCGCCTCCGCTCATCAGGTTGGTGCCGTGGGTGTAGTGGCGTTGCGCGGACGAGTCGCGCGCCAGATGCCTTCGTGCGCGAAGCACTCCCAGCCCCAGCGAAGCCAGCGTATCGATGCGCGCGCGAGCCACAGCGCCCAAGCGAGCATTGCGAGCCGATATACGCTGAGGGGCACCGAGAAGAGTGTCGCCCCAGGAAGCTCGCCAGCGCTGCGATCCTGGTACCAGCGCAGGTCATAGGCGCTGGAGCCATTGCCGGCGATCTGCATCTCCGGCGCGCCGAGCAGACCCTGGCGAATCGCTTCGAAGAGAACGACGAGCGCGCAAGCCGTCGCCAGCGCAAGCGCGATCTGCGTCGCATCGAACGCGAGCGCGCCGAGACGCGTCGCACGATCGCGTCGCCACGCCAGTGCGAAGAACCACGCGACGACGACAGCGCTCATCCACACCGGCACCTGCGTGAGGCCGAGGCCCAGCAAGAACCAGTGATGGAAACGGAGCGGAACACTGCGAACCTGCGCGAGTCCGAACGACACCAGCGCCAACACGAAGAGCACGCTCCAAAAGAGGACGGCAGGACCGAGGCGCGGCCCCGCCACGGCGAGCACCCAGCGATTCTCCGGCACGGCGACTTGCATCGACAGATTCACGGCCGACGCGCCGAGCTCGACTTCCGGCGTCGCGATGCGCCACGAGATTGCGTCGGCGCTGCGCCATTCGAGTTGCACCGTCTGCTCGCCGGGGCGGATCGGCAGCGACACGGCGCGCCCATCCGCGCGCAGCGGCTGCTCGACGCCGTCAATCCGAACTGTGCGCAGCTCCGCGCCTTCCGGCAGCGTGATGGTGTGACGCCCGCCCTGCGTGGAGCGCAACGCGAGATCGAGTCGCGCGTCGCGCGTGCGCAGCCCCGGCGCGAGCGCGAGATCGACGCGATCGATCGTCAGCGTCGCACCACCGACACCGAGCGGACGCAGCGCCGTGAGCGTGAGCGACTCGCCCGGCCAAGGCCGCCACGCGCGCAGCGGCGTGGGATCGTCTTCCGGCACCGCAACCGGTGGAATCCCCGTGGCATCGACATGCCAGATCGGTTCGACCGCGAGCTGCCACTCCTCCACCCACGCGACCGATTCAGGCGCGCGCAGCACCAGCGACGCGCGCGGCTCGAGCGTCGAACTCCAGTTGACCTCGTTGGTGTCGGGCGCGAACGCGATCCGCGCGATGCCGCCCTCGACGGCGATGCCCTCGCTCGTCACCGCTTCGCCTTCGAGCAGCGGCACATCGAGCAGGGCCGCCTGCCCTGGCGCCGACATCCGCACGACGCGCGTATCGATCGACCACGCGACGCCGAGCGACAAGCGCCGCTCCACCTCGGCGAAGAACGGCGGCGGCGCGGGTCGCAGCGACGGCGTCGGAGCAGCGCCTTGCGTCGCGACACGCACCAGCGACAACGCGCCGGCGACACCACCCTGCGCGTCGATGCCTTCCACCTGCCAACCCGGCGTGTCCGTCTCGATCGAACGCGCGCGCATCGGGAACGGGATCTCGATACGCGCCGCGTTCTCGGCGACGCCCGCCTCGAGCAGCACCTCGTGCACGCCCGGCTCGAGAGCGAGCCACAGCGCACCGGCCTCGTCGCGGCGCAGCGCTTCGGTGCTGCGCCCATCGACGAGGATCTGCCGCGGCATGAAGTTCGCGGGTTCGCCCATCGCGGCGGGCAACGGGATTGCGGTCGCGACGGCTGCGTGTGCTTCGAGGCGCAGCCGCAGCAGATCGTCGCGCATCTCGATCGCGACGCGCGCGATCGAGGCACAATTCGGCGTACACGCGGGTGGCGCCGTCAGCCGCACGTGCAGCTCTTGCAGCAACTCGGGAGACGGAAGCTCGGCGCGCGCGATCGGTGCGTGTGCGAGCAGCATCACGAGCAGCAGCGCCGTCGAAACGGCGAAGCGGGCGAGCGTGGGCGCGCCACCGCTCGGCGCGGCGCGACGCAGCGCCGCGAAGCAGAGGGCGGCGAGCAGCAACACGCGCGCGAACGAAAGCACGCGGGTGAAGAACGGCGAGATCAGCCAGAGCCGCAGCGATTGCTGCGCTTCGACGGGGCCGCTCCAGGCGAGATCGACTTGCAGCCACTGCCAGGTCGGAACACCGGGACCGGTGGGAATGCGCGCGTCGGGATCGAGCGAGCGGATATCGCGCGTTCCACTCCCACGTGTCAGCCGATTCACATCGACGTAGCGGCGGACCCGCTGGCCCGTCGCGGACGGCGCCGCGCCGTCGATCACATCTCCTACGACATAGCCGAGGGCTTTCAACGAACTTCGCTCCATCTCTTGCAGAGGCACGTCGGCAGACTGCGGTTGCGGCGATTGCGCCGGACTGCGACTCAGAATACCTGCCTGCGACGAGGCGTAGGGCGCGAAGAGCGCCGGATGCAAGCCGCGCTGCAACTCGCCGACTGCGTACGGAACCACTTGCAGCGCGAGCACCAACCACGCGACACCGCGCAGCCCGCGCGCAACGAGATTCGCGCGACCGCTGCGCAGCACGCGCACCAGCGCTTCGGCCGCGAGCACGCCGAGCCAGATCCAACGCGGCGCCGCGGGCTCCACCCACGTCAGCACGAAGGTCGCGAGCGCGAGGGCGCCCCACGCACTTCCCCAGAGTCGCGCCGCTGCCGATGCGGCGATCAACACCAGGAAGAAATCGAGCAGCGTCCACGACGTCACCCAGGTGGGCGCTGCGCGATCGACGCCGAACGCGTGGATCAACGACCAGCCGGGCGGCAGCAGCAGGCGCCCGCTCAATTGATCGAAGCCGCTCGACCAGCCGACGGCGGGCAGTGCGCCCGTATCCGCGTTCTCGATGCGACCTTCGGCTTGCAGCGTGAGATCGCCGGGCGCCACTTCGACGCCGGTGGCGCCGCCGTCACCGAGTCGCGTCAGGAACCAGTCGCGCCCGCCGACGACCGCGCGACCGAGCTGCGACGGCGCGGGCATCTCGAGTCGCGAGGTGCGGCGCAAGCGACCCTGGATTGCGTCGCGGAAGCTGAGGCCCGCACCGTCGAAATCGAGCCAGAGCGTGCGGTCGAGCGCCAGGTGATCGGCGGGATCGGGATCGCCGCGGCGGCGCTCATCCAGCTTCATCGTATCGCCGGGATGCAGCAGGTACGCCGGAAGCTGTCGCCACGCAGCGGGCAATTCGGTCTGATTCGGATCGATCGCGGCGACGCCTTCGATCGCGACGATGCGCAGATCCGGCTGCGCGTCGAAGACCCAGACTTCCTCGGCCGCGAGTGGCGCATCGATCGGCAGTGGCGGCGCGAGCGCCGCCACCGGACCTTCGTGGCGCGCGCGGATCGTGACGACGTGCTCGCCCGGCCGGAGCTGCACGCGCAAGCGGCCGTCGGATTCGAGGCGCGCGGGCAGATCGCCATCGAGCGCGAGCGGCACAAAGCCCGCGGGATCGACGGGGCCGAGCGCCACTTCGCGCGCGCGACCCGCTACGCGCAGCACGAGGCGCGTCTCGAGTTGCAGCGGAACCGAATCGATCACGCGGCGCTGCACCACCACTTCGAGAAAATCTTCGGGCGCCGCTTCGGTCTCCGGCGCTTCGAGCCAGAGCCGGCCCGATGCGTCGCGCGCAGGCGCGTCGATCTCGACGCCATCGAGCGTCAGCGCAACCAGCGCGGTGGCGCTCGGAATCGGCAGCAGCGCGGGGCGCAGCGCATGCCAGCGCAAGCGGCCGTCGATCTGATGGCGACCGCGCGCGAGCCACGCCGTAGGCAGCCCGCTCGCCGCGTCGGCAACCACCGCGAGCGGCTGGCCATCGACGCGCGCCGCTTCGGGCCAGAGCGAAGTGTCGCCAGGAAGCGTCACCCACGCGCCGTCGCTCGCGACCTCGAAGCTCTGCGTGAAGCGTGCACCACCGGGATCGACGTCGAGCGCGAGCGGGCCGGACCACGTGCAGTGCCGCTCGCTGCCACCGCTGAGGAATGGACAGTCGTGCTCGGTGTCGTTCGCGAGCACCCACTCGATCCACGGCCGCAGCGCTTCGGGAACGGTCGTTGCGTCGAAGGGTTCGGCGCTTCCCGCCGTGGCGCTGCGCGCGATCAACAACGCGATCAATCCCAATGCGCTGAATCTCACGCTGTCCCCTTTTTCGCGCTCTCGCGGATGTACTTGCGCGAGATCGGCGACAGATCGTCGGGCGGGATCTTGCACTCGATCACCGAGAACTCGCGCAGCTCGTGCGCGGCGCGCAACGCTTCTCTGAGTTCCCCGCGCGTCTCGGCGCGGAAGCCGGTGCCGCCCCAGGCTTGCGCGAGTTCGGCATAGGGCCACGGCGGGATCGCCAGCAGATCGGGCCGCGGCGACACCGGCCGGAAGATCTGCCAGCCGCTGTTGTTCACCAGCACGACGATCGGCGCGACACCATGGCGCGGCGCGTGCGAGATCTCGGGGCCCGTCATCTGGAACGAGCCGTCGCCCGAGAGCACCAACGCGCGCCGCTTCGTTCCGATCTGCGCGCCGATCGCGGCTGGAACCGCGAACCCCATCGACGCGTAGTAGCCCTGCGAAAAATAGAGACCGCTCGCGCGCAGTCGCAATTCGAGACCGCCGAAGAGCGAGTCGCCCGTTTCGGCGAAGACGTCGTAGCCGGCGTGCTGATCGAGGAAGTGATTCATCTCGAGCAGCAACTCGTTGACGCGCAGAGGGGCGTCGGGACGTGCGCTCTTCGAGCGCTTCAGGTTGTCGTGATACGTGATCGTCTCGCGGAAGCGCGGCAGCTTCTCGCGGCCGAGCGCGGCGACAAAATCTCGGAGAGCCACTTCGGTGTAGGTGTGGAACGAGACGTTGACGCGTCCACCCACCGCCCAGATCGAGCGCTCGCGCCGCACTTGCGGTTTCGCGGCGCCGAGATTCATGTCGGTGAGGACGGTGCCGAGCGCGAGCACCAGATCGGCGTCGCGCACGCGCTTCTCGATCGCCGGCGCAGAAAACGGTCCCATGTGGATTCCCATGTGCAGCGGGTGGTCCATCGGGAAACAACCCTTCGCATCGGGCGTGGTCACGACGGGAATCGCGAGCTTTTCTGCGAGGCGCAGGAATTCGCGTTCGGCGCCGACGCGATAGAGCTCGATGCCGCCGATCAGCACCGGCCGCTTCGCCGCGTGCAGCAGCGCACTCGCCTCGGCCACCGATTCGGCGAGCTTGCGCGAATCCGACGGCGTATCGGGGAACGTGCCATCCCACTCCCGAATCTCGGGCGGCACCGCGATCGACAGATCGACGAGATCGCGGTGGATCTCGAGATAGCCCGGTCGGTGCTGCGTCATGATCGCGCGCACCACCTCGTGCACTTCTTCCGCGGCGCGCTCGGGATGGCGCAGGATGCGCGCATCGACGGTCACCTCGCGAAACATCCGCCACTGGCCATCGACGTCCTTCGCCTGGTGATGCACACCCGAAAGTTTCTGCTCCGCCTCACCTGGGCCGCCCGACACGACGAGCAGCGGCACCTGCTCGGCGTACGCGCCCGCGATCGGATTCAGCACGTTGTGACCGCCGGCGCCGTAGGTGACGCAGACGACGCCGAGTCGCCGCGTGCTGCGCGCGTAGCCATCCGCCGCGAAGCCGACCGACGGCTCGTGCGAGAACGTGACGATCGCGAGATCGCGATCGCGGCCGAAGCGGTGGAAGAGCCCGAGCACCAGATCGCCCGGCAAGCCAAAGATGTGTGTCACGCCGGCGCGCTTCAGATACGCGACGAGGAAATCGCCGAGCTTCATCCGCGGTTTCATCGCGGAGCGCTCGCGGCGCGGCTTCAAGGCTGGCTCCGCGCGAGGTGGAACCAGTGCAGCGCGGCGATCACCAGCGCGTGCTGGATCTCACCCGCACGAACGCGGCGGTCGAGATCGGCGAGCGGAACGAGTTCCACGACCGTCTCCTCCTCGCCGTGGTTGTCGATCTCCGCGATGCGCGTGACGCCGCGCGCCCAGTAGCTGTGCACGCGATTCGTGAAGAGCGCGGGATTTGGCGAGAGCACACCGATCGGGATCAACTCGCCGCCGCCGTAGCCGCTCTCTTCGAGCGTCTCGCGCGCGGCAGCAACGGCAGGCGCCTCACCGGGATCCACCATGCCGCCGGGAATCTCGAGCGTGACTTCGCGCGTGCCGTGACGCCACTGGCGCACCATCACGACGTGACCGTCTTCGGTGACGGGCACCACGTTCACCCACTCGGTCGCCTCGATGCGCCAGTACGAATGCGCTTCGCCGGAGCGCGGCGCGCGCACGCGATCGCGATGCAGGCGGAACACGGTGCAGTCTTGCACCAACTCGGTGTCGAGGACGGTCCACGGACGCGGGCTCGTCATCGCCGCACCCTAGCCCGAATCGCGAACTAGAGAACCTGGTCGATCACGATCGCGACGCCGCTCGCGCCCGGTTGCTGCATCTCGGTCGCCTGCCCTTGCAGGTCGCCCGGCGCGCGCGTCATCGCATTGCCATCGGCGTCGAGGCGCGCGGACAATTGCAGCGGACCTTCGAATGGCATCGCCTCGATCATCCGATCATCGGGACCGATCGTGAAATCCATCGGGAACGTGGGCGACTCGACGCGCTTCACCGCGAGCGGCGGCCCGCCACCCTCGCCCTTGCGCGCGATCAAGAAGAGGATGGCGCCAGCGGGAACCTTGCGTTCGAACTCCGGCGCGAGCGTGATCGTGCCGCTGAGCGGTGTGGCCGCGCTGCTCGCGGCCGGCGGCCCACCTTGCTCGCTCGGTGCGCCGGGCGCCGCGGGCATGCCGGGCTTCGCATCGCCACCCTTCTGCGCCGCGCGCTCCGCGCCTTCCGGAAAGATGCGCGACAGATCGGGTTGCTCGGGCTTCTCGCCCGGCACGTACGGCTCGACCCCGCTATCGCACGCGAACGCGAAGACCGCGAGCAGCATCCAAACACGCGCGCACTTGGTGAGCATCGAGGTACGAACTCCCATTCCCGCGTAGCGAGCCGCAGGCGAGCGGCGAGCTTCATCGAGCCGAGCGACCTTAGCGCTGGGTTAGGGTTCGAGCCGCACACAAGGATGGGGACAGATGACCGACGCGCCGCATCTCGATGACGCGAATCTGCCCGCGTACTTGCGCGGCCTCGGCTTGCTCGCGGCCGGCGAGAGTGCGCGCATCGAGCCGGCCGGCGACGGCAACATCAACTGGGTGCGACGCGTGCGCGTCGGCGATCGCTCGTTCGTCGTGAAGCAGGCGCGGCTGCACCTCGAGCGCTTCCCCGAGTACCAGGCGCCGACCGAACGCATCCTCTGCGAAGCGCGCTACCTCGCGATCGCGCGGCCGCTCGATCGCGACGCGGTCTGCCCCGGCGTCATCCGCTTCGACGAAGCCGCGCGCGTGCTCGTGCTCGAAGATCTCGGCGCCGCGCCGCGCCTCGATGCGGTGCTCGCGAGCGGCGGCGATGTCCGCGGTATCGCGCAACGGCTCGCGCGATTCCTCGGCGCGGTGCACGCCGCAACGAAGGACGACGCATCGCTCGCCGCGCGCTTCGAGAACGACGCAATGCGCCGGCTGCACGGCGATCACATCTTCGCGTTGCCGTTCGCGCCTAACGAGTTCCCGCTGCCGGCTGCGGTGCGCGAGCGGGCGGAAGCGATCTGGCGCGATGGTCGTCTCGCTGCGATCGCAGGCGAAGCGTATGCGCAATACCTCGCACCGCACGGCGTGCTGGTGCACGGCGACGTGCAGGCGGGCAACGTGCTGATCGCCGATCGCGGCGCGGTGCTGCTCGATGCGGAGATCTCGCACATCGGCGACCCGGCGTTCGATCTCGGGATGTTGTTCGCACATCTGTGGCTGCCGGCCGTCGCGCGCGGCGCGGCGAATGATGCGGATGCGGCGATCCACGGAGCGTGGCGCGCGTATGCGAGTGCGATGAGCGACGTCGATGCGAGCTTGCACCCGCGCGCGGTGCGGTACGCGGCGATCGAGATGCTGCGCCGGACGCTCGGCGCGGCGCGCGTTGCGGCGGTCGAGGAGGAAGCGGCGGCGCTGCGCGTGGTCGACTTCGCGAGTGCTCTTCTGGGTGTCACCTGACGGGGGGCGTCGACGATTGCTCGCCCGTGGACTACGAAGAGGCAGCGGTCCGCACCGCATCGGGAGATTCGCGATGAGCCAGCCGAAGCGCAGAACCAACGAGGCACTACTCGCCAAGATCCGAGAGCTTCCGCCCGAGCGCGTGGCCGAGGTCGAAGACTTCGTCGACTTCCTTCGTTTGCGCGACGGGGAGCAGCGGTTCACCCAAGCCGCGACGAAGCTTTCCGAGGCCGCGTTCGCGCAGGTCTGGGAGAATTCCGACGACGCCGACTATGACCGGCTCTGAGTTCGGGGACCTGGTCCTCGTCCCGTTTCCATTTACCGATCAAATCACTACAAAGCGTCGGCCCGCGGTCATCGTCAGTAGCGCGGCCGGGCGGGACCACCATCGTAAAGTGGGAGGAGCGGGACTTCTCAGACCCTCCGCCTTCAATCCCATCTTCGCGGCGATCAAGCGGCGCCTCGTTCTGCGAACGCTCGGGCGCCTTGCACATTGCCGCAGCGAGCGCATGCGAGCCGCGCAGGCCGGACCCCGCCGCCGCTGGGGCCGGGCGGCGCGATGGCGGAGGCGATCGCGCATCTCAAGCCCGCCACCGGGCCGTTGGTCGCGAATCACTTCGTTCCGTTGCGTCGGCGCCGGCCGGGCGGGTCTTCTGTGCGATTGAGCGTGGTGAGGACGGAGAAGCAAGGGACGGTCGTGGCGGAACAGTCGATTGGCAGTGGACGGCTCAGCTCCGCGCGTTGAGCCAGACGATGAAGCACATGACCACGCCCATGCCGGTGCCGACCAACGCTGCTTCGATAGTTGGCTCGAGCGCACGCTCACCTTGGATTCCGACGGCAATCGCTACGCCGGCCACGGGGCCATAGAGGATGGGCAGTAGCCTGAGTCTGGGCCGAGTCCTCCATGTGATCGCGCTCAGGCACGAGACTACGATCAGGCCGACGCCGATGAGGCCAATGGCGACGTTTCCCGCGGACATCAGAAGCCGTGGAAGAAGTCGCTTGCCTTCTGCGGGATGTCGAGATCCCCGCACTCGCAAGCGTCGCCCCCGATCGGCCTCTCGGGAGCGAAGTGTTTCAAGGCTGCGCCACCTGGGAGCGAGGCCGTTGCGAAGAGCACGAAGTTCTTCATGGCGGTGTGACCGAAGGGCCCGGGCTTTCGCAACACAGCGTTGGCCAGGAGCGTCGGCGCAACCGCGCCAACGGCTGCCGAGATCAAGACGTCGTTCACGTCGATACAGCGGAACGCCTTCCCGGCGTCCCGCCCGCCATAGAAGTAGTTCGTGCCGAACTGGAACGCGAAGTTGAACGCCGCTCCGCCAAGCGCCCCGCCCAAGCCGTACTGGCCCGTCGGATCCGTGAAGAACGTCGGATTGCTGTTCGCGTAGGCGTTCGGCGTGAGCTCAAGAGAGACTCGGCGCCGATCCACCGTGGGGTCGAACGCTCGTGCGATGTGTTCCTTCATCCCGATCGGATCGGATGTGAGGTATCTGCGGTAGTGCAACGTCTCTTCTGTAAAAGCCAACGCCACCCGGCGGAGAGTTGAGGCGGCAGGCCAAGCCCGCTCTCCTTGTGGGTAACCACACACCGCAAGGAGTTTGCAGACATGACCCACCCCGAAGAGCAGCCTACCGCGATCGAGAGCGTGCTGGAACTGCTGAGCGAATACGGACTCGGTGCAATGGCAGAGGCGATGCGGACACGGGTTGGCCCGCTCGCACTGCGGGTGCCGCAGGTCCGGCCGTTGCCGGGCGGCGAGTCGCTCGGGTTCTACCCGAAGTCGTTGGAGCAAGGCGAGCGCAGCGAACGCGCGCTGAAGCTCGCGGTCGCCGAGATGTACGTGCAAGGCGTCTCGACGCGGCGCGTGACCGAGATCACGCGTGTGTTGTGCGGGCTCGAAGTGACGAGCACCGATGTCTCGCGCGCGGCGGCGGAGCTCGACGCGCAGCTCACGGCCTGGCGCGAGCGGCCGCTCGGCCGCTGCGCGTACCTGATCCTCGATGCGCGCTACGAGAAGGTCCGCCATGCCGGCTCGGTGATCAGCTGCGCCGTGCTGGTGGCGATGGGCGTGCGCGAGGAGGACGGCAAGCGCATGCTGCTCGGCGTTTCGGTTTCGCTCTCCGAGTCCGAAGTACACTGGCGCGCGTTCCTCGAAGGGCTTCGCAAGCGCGGGCTCGAAGTGACGAAGCTCATCACGAGCGACGATCACGCGGGTCTGCGCGCGGCACGGCGCGCTGTCTTCCCGAACCTGCCTTGGCAACGCTGCCAGTTCCACCTGCAGCAGAACGCACAACACTACGTGCCGAACGTCGCGCTGCGGCCACAGGTTGCGCGCGATCTCCGCTCGGTGTTCAACGCGACCGAGCGCGGCGAAGCGGACGAGCGGCTCGCCAAGCTGATCGAGAAGTACCAACGACCCGCCCCGAAACTCGCGGAGTGGATGGAGACGAACGTGCCCGAGGGTCTCGGCGTCTTCGCGTTGCCCGAACCGCATCGCCGGCGCCTGCGCACGACCAATGCGATCGAACGCCTCAACCGCGAGCTACACCGACGTACGCGTGTCGCGACACTGTTCCCGAACGAAGCATCACTCCTCCGCCTCGTCTCGGCGATGGCCGCCGAGATCGGCGAGGACTGGGAAACTGGACGCGTGTACTTGAACCAGGAGAACGAGTGAGGACGCCAGCTCAACCGCTTTTACAGAAGCGGAGTTGCTCTATCGTATCTGCCTGTCGCTGGGTCGTAGTCTCGTTGGAAGTTGTAGTGCCCACGCGTCATCGCGCTCGGCACTACGGAACTGACTTGCCGGCTTCGATCGACTTCAGAAGTTCCTGCGACGCCGAAACCCCCTGCCCAGCAGCGAGACGAATCCAATAGGTGGCGCGCACCGTGCTCTCCTTGTCCTTCTTCTGAAGGAGCATGAAGCCGTACGCGTGCTGACCTTGCGGGTTGCCGTTCTCCGCGGAGATCTGCGCCCAGAACAATGCCTGTGCCTCATCGAGGGACAACATGCTGTAGTGCTTGTAAAGGCGCTGGGCAGCATCGGCCGATCCCTCGAGCGCCGCGCTCTTTACCGCTCCGAGCTCATGCGTGGGGATCTGGTGCTTGGCGTTGATCATGCGCCAGTCATCGTTGTTTGCCGGTGACCGATGAGCCGCGAGCAGCACGCATCCAACGAGAAAAAGAAGTCGCAGCCAAGCCGTCATCGCCCCACTCCGACCGTCGGGTTGCCGCGTGGGATGAAAACGCGCCACCTCCCAGGGTTGCCCAAGTCGGGACGCGGCTTTTCCCCGATTTCATCGAAGAACTCGCGGCAGCAGTCCGAGCTAAGGTTCTGGTTGCAGCAGTCGCCACCGACCGGTGGCCCGATGAAGAAGCGGATCGGATTCGACGGAGGCGGAAGCCAGCCGAAGTTGTCAGGCGCCAGAACGAGCGCACCGAGCGCATCCGCGAGTAGCTGAGCGAAGGGGTCCTGCCCTCGCCCCGTGTTGCAGGAGTAGAGGACAACGGGCCTACCGCCCCACGCCGGGTCCCTGCTGATCGCGTCGGCTACTCCAAGTGGACCGACGGGACTGTCCTGGGGATCGCTAACGCTGTTCGGGTTGCCGTGGCCCGCAAATCCATAGACCGGGAAGTCGCTTCCGATTTGACTCGCGTTGTTGAACTCGGTCGACCCGGGCGGGAACCAATTCATCTCAATCAAGCCAAGTGGATCGACATATCGGAGCGGATTGCTGAACGCGTACTCGTAGGTCGACCTGCCGGTCAGTCCGAGCGGATCGACCTCGAGATATCGCCCCGTGCCAGGGTCGTACGTCCTGTTCAGGTTGTAGTGCCATCCCGTCTCGACATCCTCGTACTGCCCCAGGAATCGCACGTTGAGCTTGAACAGCTCGTTGTCGCCGTCCGCGTTCTCGTCCACCGTCGCCTTGCCGAAGGGCTCGTACGTCGCGCGCCAAACCACCGCCGCAGGTCCGATCGCTGGCGCGGTCGTAACCGCGAGCGGTGTCCCCAGCGGATCCGTGTGCACCCAGAAGAAGCGCGGTGTGCCGCGCGGAATGCCGGCGCAGAGCAGCAGCAGCGCGACACCGGACGTCGTCGTTGCGACGCCGACCGGCCAGCGGCGCGTCGCCGCGGTGACGCCAAGCCCCGCGAGCACCGCGAGCACGAGCACGACGATCGGTGGCTCGAGGTCGGGGATGCCGAGCGACGTGATCCACGCCGCCGTCCCGACTTCCTTCCCCTTGTCGACGAGGCCGATCACTTCGTCTTCGAGGAAAATGTAAGAGCGAACGGTGTCGTCGGCGGCGCCGGGTCCCTTGACGACTTCCTCGATCAGGTGGCCTTCGGTGTCGTAGAAAAAGAGCACCGTCTTGCTCGGCGTCACCTTCCTCACGCGACGGCCGAAGGCGTCGTAAGAATAAGTGGCGAGCGTTGCGAAAGCGTTCGCGGGATCGCGCGCTTCGATGAGCCGGTTGGTGTCGTCGTAGCCGAGCGACGGCGTGCCGGTGAAGGAACTCACACCGTCATAGATGCGGTTGCCGTAGGCGTCGTGCGCGTAACCGCGCGGCTCGGTGGTACTCGCGGCATCTAGGCGATTGCTCGCGAACTCGTAGCTGTAGTTCGTGGTGCCCGCCGCGCCGATCTTGCTCGTGCGGTTGCCGACGGCGTCGTAGGCGTACTCGTCCAGCGATGCCCCGGCGAGATCGCTCGCCTTCGCGAGGCGGTCCAGTTCGTCGTAGAAGTAGAAGCGGCTCTCGGCGGCGTCGCGGTGGTCGATCACTTGGTCGAGGTTCGGGCCGGCGTCGTTCGGGCCTGGCGTCCCCGCGACGAAATCGTACTTGTAACTGCGATCGAGGATCGCTCCGCTCGCTTGCGTGACGTCGAGTTCGGTCACCTGACCGCGCAGGTTCAGCGTGCGCGTGCTCGTGACGAGGTTGCCGGCACCCTGGTCGGGCGGGAACTTTGCGTGGGTGCGCGGGCCAAACGGGTACCACTCGATCTCGGTCACGGGGATCGCGAGGAATCCGGAGAGCACCGAGAGAGTGTTCGGACGCGAGCCCGCGTAGCTGGTATCGATCTGCATGCCGTTCGGGACGGTGAGCTTCGAGCGATTTCCGGCAGCGTCGTACTGGTACTGCACGGCGTACGCGAGGCCGTCGAGGATCGTGCGCTCGACCGCGACATCGCCGCGGTACGTGTACTCGAGTTGTGTCGTGACGATACCGTTGGTGACCGACGCGAGGCGGCCCTTCTGGTTCTTGGCGGCATCTGTGTCGTAGCTGAAGACCCAGTCGGGATCGCTCGACAGGTTGATCGCGGTCAGGCGATCGAGTCCGTCGTAGCTGTAGTTGGTGATGCGCCCGCCAGAGCTGCCCGGTGCGGGCGCGTTCTCGATCTTTGTCGTGAGGTTTCCGGCTGCGTCGTAGAGAAAGCGCGTGCGGCCGGTGTCGGGCGAGAGCGTCTCCACGAGATTGCCTCGGTCGTCGTGGAGCAGATCGGTCGTCTTCGCTGCGGCGTCGGTGACGCTCGTCACATTCGAGAGCGCGTCGTACGTGAAATCGGTCTCGTAGGTTGTGGTGGTTGCGGTGCGGACTTGGCTGATCTTCGTCAGACGGTCGAGTGCGTCGTAAAGAAGCCCATCCTGCTTTCCGTTCTCGTCGTGAATGCTCGTCGGGTTGCCCTTGGCGTCGTGGCCGAACTCGGAGTAGACGGTGCCGTTGGTGACGAGCGGGTTGAAGGCGCGGAAGAGACGGCCGGCGGCGTCGTACGAAAAGGTGGCGTCACCTTTCCGTGTTCCTGGGCTCGTGAGATCGGTGAAGCCGATGTAGCGCTCCTCGCGCGTCGCGCGGCCCTTGTCGTAGGTGTAGACGATCGCGTTGCCCTGCGAATCGGCGAGGAAGCGCAGCAGACCGGGCTTTGCTGCGTCGTAGCCGAGACGCAGGAAGACGGGATTGCTCGTGGAGTCGGGCGGGAAATCGACGCGCGTGAGGTTGCCGTCGAGGTCGTAAGCGAACGTGATCGTCGTGCTGCCCGTGCCCTCGTAGGGCGGCGTCGCGGTCAGTACGCGGCTGAGGCCGTCGTAAGTGAAGTGCGTGACGCCCAGCACCGGGTTTGCTGCGCTCCAATTCGGGCCTGCGACGGTCTGTGGATTTCCGCGCGCATCGAAGTTCGAGAAGGTCCATTCGAGAAATGCGGGACCCGAGCCGTTCAGGTATCGGCGCAGCGCGGAGCGCGAACCCGAGGTCGCGTCGTAGTCGATCTCGGTGTGCTGCTGGGGTCGTGGCCCGTTGATCTCGGTGACGCGTCCGACCGAGTCGTAGGTATGAGTGGTCTCGTCGAGGAATGGAATCACAGCGCCAGCCGCATCGAGCGTGAAACCCTCGATGCGTCGCGCCGAAAGTCGATCGGTCGCTGCGTCGTACACGCTGGTCTCGACGCGGTTCGCGGCCGGATTCAGCAACGACCTCTGCGTAACGGTCGCGGCGCGTCTAGGCGTGGGTGATAGGTGAACTCGCGGAGCCGCGTCGATGTGTCGCCGGTCGAGAAGATCTCGTCGTCATCGACATCCACCCATCCCTCCACGATTCGCCCCGGAGCACCGTCGCGCTGGTAGTTCTCGAAGAGTGTGGTCCGTCCATTCGCATCCTCCTGGGTGTGCCAGCGGTTCATCTCGACCGGGCCGTTGGGGCCTAGAACCGTTTCGACTTCTCCAATGGCAAACGGAATCGGGACTCCGGGGCCACCTGAGCCAGAGACCGAGGAGACCCGGGTCTGGGGTTGGGTTGCGCGGCCTGCCGTCCGCGACTGGAAGGTCGCGAGAATGTTCGAGGGACTGCTCTGGCCCGCTACTTCTGTGGTGACCTGCGCGAAGTCGTTCGGTGGGGTCCCGAT
>JANNKU010000159.1:0-11516 GCA_031396445.1 Deltaproteobacteria bacterium
TCGCGCTTCAACGTCAACGCGCGCTCGCCGTGGTTCTCGGTCGCGTTCCTCTTCTTCGCGATTCTCGCCTTCAACCCGCTGCGCGATCGCATGCAGGCGCTCGTCGATCGCGTCTTCGACCGCGATCACGCGCTCTACCGCCGCGCGGTGCGCGAGATTTCCGAGGCGATGGTGTCGATGCTCTCGACCAAGGAAGTCGTCGATCGGATCCTGGTCGCGCTCACCGAGACGATGGGCGTCGAGCGCGCGATGGTGATGCTGCAAGAAGAGGGCGGGCAGCGCCTTTCGTCCGCGGCGTCGCGCGGCGAATGGGAGGACGACGCACTCGGCATCCAGATCGCACAGGATCACCCGCTCTGTCGCAAGTTGCTGTCGCGGCGCGATGCAGTGGCGCGCGACGACTTCGACGAAGAGTCCGATCTCGAGACGCGCGAGGCGTGTCGCGATGTCTTCGATCAACTCGAAGTCGAGCTGCTGGTGCCGATTCTATTTGGCGCCGATCTGCTCGGCGTCGTCGCGGTGGGTCGCAAGCTATCGGGCGATCGCCTCGGCGCCGACGATCGACAACTGCTGCGCACGCTCGCCAACCAGAGCTCGATCGCGATCGAGAACGCGAAGGCCTTCGACGAGATCGCGGATCTGAACGCGACGCTCGAAGCGCGCGTCGATGATCGTACGCGCGAGCTGCACGAGGCGCAGGCGCAGCTCGTGCACGGCGAGAAGATGCGCTCGCTCGGGCAGCTGGTGGCCGGCGTCGCGCACGAGCTGAACAACCCGATCGGCTTCGTGCACGCGAATCTCCAGCTGCTCTCGGAGTACGTGCCAAAGCTGGTTGCCGCGCAGCGCACCGGCGACGACACCACGCGCATCGAGTCCGCGATCGAGAAGCTGCTCTCGCGCAGCCGCGAGGGCACCGAGCGCGTCAAGCAGATCGTCGCTGATCTGCGTACGTTTTCGCGGATGGATCAGGCCGTGCTCTCGGAAGTCGATCTGAACCGCGAGATCGATCGCGCGCTCACGCTGATGGAGCCGCGCCTGCGCGACGCGATCGACATCGAGCGAGACTTTGGCGATCTGCCGCTCGTGCGCTGCTACGCCGGCCAGCTCAATCAGGTCTTCACCAACTTGTTGATGAACGCGGCCGACGCGATCGACGGCAAGGGCAAGGTTCGCATCCGCACGCGCGCGCTGCGGAGCAACGCTTCGGATCGCGCGAGCGGTGGCGTGCGCATCGAGTTCCATGACGACGGGCCCGGCATGTCGCCCGAAGTGCAAGCGCGCATCTTCGAGCCGTTCTTCACGACCAAGGCGGTGGGGCAGGGAACGGGCCTCGGCCTTTCGATTTCATACGGGATCATCGAGCGCCACGGCGGTCGCATGATGGTGGGTTCCGCACCGGGCGAAGGGACGACCTTCGTGATCGAGCTGCCGCTCGTCGCAAAAGCGCTCGATGACGACGCCGCGGGAGAGCCGACGTGAGCGGCGCCGCCACGCTGCGCTTCCAGCGCATCACGCTCACGCTCGCCTTCACGTGGGCCGCCTTCGCGCTGGTCTTCTTCCTGCGCGGGACACTCTTTCACGTCGGCTGGACCACGCCGGTCTCCACCAGCAACACGCCGGGGCGCGTCGGCGTCACGTGGGTGACGCCCGCCGCCGAAGCGGCCGGCGTCGTGCCCGGCGACGAACTCGTCTCGATCGACGGCATCCCCTATCTGCGTTGGGGGCGCGACGGGTTCTGGCGCGACCTCGTTCCCGGCAAGACGAACCTCTATCGCTTCGTGAATCGCGACGATCGCACGATCGACGTCGCACTCGAACCGTGCCCGGTCAGCGACCAACCGTTCCCGCTGGTGCCGGTGTATCTGGCTTCCTTCTTCGTGGCTTCAGCGTTCTTCGCGATGGGCGTGCTGGTCTGGTTGCTGCGCCGCGGTCGCGAGGAGGCGTGGGCGTTCGGGCTCTTCAGCGCGTTCGTCGCGGTGCAGCTCTTCACCGCCTTCGACACCTACCGGCAGACGGCTGGCTACGAGCGTTCGGCGATCAACTTCTTCCTGCTCGCCGCATCCGTCTTCCAGCTTTTCACGACCTATCCCTTCGAACCGCGCTGGATGGCGTCGCGACGCTGGCTGCGCGGTTCGCTCTACGGTGTCGCGCTCGCCGCGGCGCCGATCATCTGGCTCGAAGGGCGCTACGGCGTTCCGTTCTTCGCGATCGCGCAGCTCGGTTTCGCGTTCCTGATCGCCGTCACCGTATTCTGTCTCGGCGCGGTCGCGCTCGAGCGCCGTCGCCGGCGCGCGGAGGAAGACGTCGCGCGCGCCGACGTGATGTTGCTCGGCGCCTTCGGCTCCTTCGTGCCGGTGCTCGGCCTGATCGTCGCCGAGAGTTTTCTGCGCACCGGCTTCCCGGTCTACATGGCGCTGCTCTGGTTCATCGTGTTCCCGGTGTCGGTGGCGTACGGGATCGTGAAGAAGGAACTCTTCGACATCCGCAATCTCGCGCGCTCATCGGTGGCCTACGGCGCCGCGACGCTCGCGATCACGGGCCTCTACGCACTGCTCGTCGCCGGGGCGGACGCTGCGCTGGTGAAGATGCATTGGAACGCGCGCTCGCCGCGTTTCACGCTGGTTTTCCTCTTCTTCGCGATCCTCGCTTTCAACCCGCTGCGCGATCGCCTGCAAGCGCTCGTCGATCGACTCTTCGACCGCGGTCGCAGTCGCTACCGCCAGACCGTGCGCGAGATCTCCGAAGCGATGGTGTCGATGTTGTCGGTCCAGGAGATCGTCGAGCGCATCGTGCGCGCGCTCTCGGATGCGATGGGCGTCGAACGCTCGATGGTGTTGCTGATCTCCGATGACGAGCGCGCGCTGATTCCGGCTGCGAGCAGCGGCGCGTGGCATCTCGACCCCAAGGCGCTGCAGCTTCCGACCGAGCATCCCGTCTGCAAATACCTGTGGATGCGCCGCCAGGAGGTTTCGCGCGGCGACCTCGGCGACGAAGCCGACGCGAGCATGCGTGCAGCTTGCGAGGAGATCTTCGAGCGCTTCGAGGTCGCGCTGCTGGTGCCGGTTCTCTTCGGCGTGGATCTGCTCGGCGTCGTCGCCGTCGGGCGCAAGGCGTCCGGCGAGCGCTTCACGCCCGACGATCGCCAGTTGCTGCTGACGCTCGCGAATCAGAGCTCCGTCGCGATCGAGAACGCGAAAGCATTCGACGAGATCGCGAAGTTGAACGAGACGCTCGAAGCGCGCGTCGAGGTGCGCACGCGCGAGCTGCGCGACACGCAGGCGCAACTGATGCAGAGCGAGAAGATGCGCACGCTGGGGCAGCTCGTCGCGGGCGTCGCACACGAGCTGAACAACCCGATCGGCTTCGTGCACGCCAACCTGAAACTTCTCGAGGAATACGTCGCGAAGCTCGCGCGCTTGCAGGAAGAGGGCGCCGACACCTCGAAGACGCGTGAGGCGATCGCCAAGCTGTTGTCGCGCAGCCGCGAGGGCACCGAGCGCGTCACGAAGATCGTCGCCGATCTGCGCGCTTTCTCGCGGATGGATCAGGAAGAACTCGCCGAAGCTGATCTCAACGAGGAGATCGAACGCACGCTCACGCTGATGGAGCCGCGCTGCAAGAACTGCATCGAGATCGAGCGCGACTTCGAGACGCTGCCTCGAGTGCGCTGCCACGCCGGCCAACTCAATCAAGCGTTCCTGAACCTTTTGATGAACGCGTGTGACGCCGTCGGCGACAAGGGCCGCATCACGGTCCGCACGCGCAGCGCGAACGGCCAGGTGCGACTCGAGTTCGAGGACGATGGCCCGGGCATCCCCGCCGACGTGCGCGACCGTGTCTTCGAGCCGTTCTACACCACGAAGCCGGTGGGGCAGGGCACGGGCCTCGGCCTCTCGCTCACGCACGGCATCATCGAACGCCACGCGGGTCGCATCTGGGTCGAATCGGAGAGCGGCCACGGCACGCGCTTCGTGATCGAGTTGCCGACGACCGGCGCGCTGCAGATGGCGCCGGTTTGAGGCGCGGATCGTTGGTACGCCTGCTCTGTAGATTGTTCCAACCCGCCTCAGCATTGCGTTGGCGGTAGCAGCGGCGTCGCCCGGCGTGGCACGGCGCTTGCTCCCTTGCAGGCGCATGCACACGGGTCACTGCGCTGCTGCAATCGCGTTGCTGTTCTCCGCTGCCGCATGCGCCGATTCCGAGCGCCTGCCCGTTGCGGCGGGGATCGGCCCCGATCCCCACTTGCCGCCGCCCGCGCACACACTGATCCCCACACTCGAAATCGCCCCCGCGAAGGGATGGCCTGTCGGCACGACGCCGAAGTCCGCGCCGGGAACCTCCGTCGTTGCGTTCGCCGATCGCCTCGATCATCCGCGTTGGCTCTTCGTGTTGCCCAACGGCGATGTGCTCGTTGCCGAGACCAACGCCCCACCGCGACCCGACGACGTCCCGGGAATCAAGGGCTTTCTGATGCGGCAGGTGATGAAGCGGACCGGCGCGGCGGCGGCGAGCGCCGACCGCATCACGCTGTTGCGAGATGCCGATGGCGACGGCGTCGCGGAACTCCGATCGGTGTTCCTCTCGGGTTTGCATGCGCCGTTCGGCATGGCTCTGGTCGGCGATGATTTTTACGTGGCGAACTCGGACGCGGTGCTGCGCTTTGCCTATTCCCACGCTGCGCTCTCGATCACGACTCCGGGCACGCGGGTGGTCGAACTGCCCGCCGGCCCGATCAATCACCACTGGACGAAGAACATTCTCGCAAGCGCCGATGGATCCCATCTCTACGCGAGCGTGGGATCGAACAGCAATGTCGGGGAGCGCGGCATCGATGCCGAGGTCGGGCGCGCGTCGATCTGGGAGATCGACCTCGCGGATGGCAGCCATCGCATCTTTGCGTCAGGGCTGCGTAACCCCGTCGGCCTCGCGTGGGAACCGTCCACTGGATCTCTGTGGACCGCGGTGAACGAGCGCGACGAGATTGGAAACGATCTCGTTCCGGACTACATGACGGCCGTCGTCGACGGCGGTTTCTACGGTTGGCCGTACAGCTACTTCGGTCAGCACGTGGACGAGCGCGTGAAGCCGCCGCGCCCAGATCTCGTCTCCCGAGCCATCGCACCCGACTACGCGTTGGGCTCGCATACCGCTTCTCTCGGACTCGCGTTCTCCGAAGTGAACGCGCTGCCCGCCGCGCTGCAACGGGGCATGTTCGTCGGCCAGCACGGCTCGTGGAATCGCAAACCCCGCAGCGGATACAAAGTCATCTTCGTGCCATTCGAGGGCGGCAAGCCCGCCGGTCCGCCGATCGACGTGTTGACGGGTTTCATCAGCGCCGACGGCGACGCGTTCGGAAGACCGGTAGGCGTCGCGCTCGACGCGCACGGTGCGTTGCTGGTCGCGGATGACGTCGGCAACGTCATCTGGCGCGTGCGCAATGCGACCGCCGGCGAATGATCCGCGCGCCGGAGCGGCGGTAGAATCGGGCAGCATGCATTGGCTGCTCACGCGCGGACGCTTTCCATTTCTGGCGCTGCTGCTCGCTGCGACGGCGTTTCTCGCGCTGCATGCCGCGCAACTCGGTGTCGAGACGAACAATGAATCGCTGAGCGCCAGCAATCCCGAACGCGACGCCATCTACGACCGCTTTCGCGCCACCTTCGGGAGCGACGAGGATCTGCTGCTGGCGGTCGTGCATCCGCTGCTCCTCGAAACCGCCGGTCTCCGCTTCATCGCCGATCTCCACGGACGAATCGCGCGCATCGACGGCGTCCGCGGCGTCTACGACCTCACGAACGCCCAGCAATTGGTGAGCGGCGACGGCGGCGCCGAGCTGGCTCCGCTGCTCCCGAATCCGCCGAGCGATTCGGCGATGCTGCGGGCGACACTCGATCGCAATCCCGACCTCACCGGACTCTTCGTTTCGCGCGACCGCCGCAGCGCCGGCGTGCTGATCGAGATCGAAGATCGCCCGAGCGATCGCCACTACCGCGCCGCGATCATCGATGCGCTGCGCGCGCTCGTCGCCACCGAATCGCGCGACGGCATCGCGCTGCATCTGACAGGGATCGCCGTGCAGAAGCACGACGTCAGCGCCTTCATCGAGCGCGACCAGCGCTGGCTGGTGCCGCTCGCGGTGGTCGTGCTCGGATTCGTGCTGGCGGCGTTCTTTCGCTCCGTGCTCGGCGTGCTGTTACCGCTCGCGGTGACGGGCGTCACGGTCGCGTGGACGCTCGGCGCCTACCAGCTCGCCGGACTCGAATTGAACGCCATCACTTCACTGCTGCCGCCGGTACTGATGGTCTTGTCGCTCGCGGTGAGCGTGCACGTGATCCAGGTATGGATCGATTCGGCGGCGACTGGCGATCGCGTCACGCGTCTGCTCCACGTCGTGCGCGACGTGCGCTTCGCGTGCTTCTTCTGTTCGCTGACGACGGCGCTCGGTCTGGCGTCGCTGCTGACGAGCAACATGCCCGCCGTGCGCTACTTCGGCGCCTTCGCGGCACTTGGCGTTCTCGTCTCGTTCGCGGTCGGGATCACGCTCGTGCCGGTGGGACTCTCCTTTCTCGAAGTGCCTGCGTCCGCGCAGCGCTCCGCGCAGCATCGAGGAATGCGCCGCGTGCTCGCGTGGTCGGCGCGCATCGCGACGCAAGCGCCGCTGCGCGTGCCGGCGCTCTTCGCTGCGATTACCGCGCTCAGCATCGCGGCGTTGCCGCGACTCGCGAACAACACCGATCTCGTGCGCTTCCTGAAATCCGACGCGCCGCTTCACCGCGACACGCTCTTCATCGATCAACACCTCACGGGTGCGAGCGCGCTCGACTTCGTCGTCTCGCGTCGCGACGACGCAGCGCTGACGTCGAAAGACGACATCGCGCGTCTCGCGAACTTCGAGAGGTCGATCCTCGCGCACGAGGAAGTCACCGGTGCGACGAGCATCCTCGCCGTGCTGCGCCAGTTGCAACGCGCGGAGAGCGGCGGAGAAGCGCTGGTGCTGCCGCCGGACGAGCGCAGCACCGCCTACGCCTTCGACCTGCTCGAAGCGACGCCCGAGCAACCGTTGCTTCGCAAAGTGATCGCGGGCGATTTCACGACGGCGCGCGTCAACGTGCGCATCCACAGCGTCGGCACGGCGATCGCGGCGCCGCTCGCGGAGACGATTCTCGCGGAGGGACGGACGCACTTCGGCGACGCCTATCGCGTGGAAGCGACCGGCTCGTTCTACCGCGTCGCGCACGACTCGAACCAGCTCGTCGCGTCACAGCTCCGCAGCTTCGGCCTCGCGCTCGCGATGGTGGTCGCGGTGATTGGAGCGCTCTTCCGGTCGATCCGGCTCACCGCCATCGCGATGGTCCCGAACGTGATGCCAATCCTCTGGACCGGCGGCCTGATGGCGGTGCTCGGCATCGATCTCAGCACCGGCACCGCGATGATTGCGTCGGCGGTGATCGGCATCGTCGTCGACGACACCATCCACTACTTGACCGACTACCGACGCAACTACCGTGGCGACGCGCGCGATGCCGTGCGCCGCACCACGAACGGCGTCGGCGTTCCGCTGCTGATCAACAACGTCGCGCTGGTTCTCGGTTTCTGGGTCGGCTGCTTCGGTTCCTTCAAGCCGACGATCTACTTCTCGCTGCTGACGGGCCTCACGATGATCACCGCGCTCGTCTGCGACCTTTTCGTGACGCCCGCACTGTTGGTGCTCAGCGATCGACCGCGCGCGAGCGTCGCATGAAAGCGTTGCGCATTGCCGCGCTGCTGCTGCTCTCGATCGCCGCGGCGGCACGCGCCGACGACGCGCTGCTCGACATACGCAACGACGCGCTGGTGAAGCGCGCATTCGTGCCGTCGCCCGCGCAGAAGGTCGGCGAGGTGCGCATCGTCGAGCGCGGTGACGCGAAGGTGGTGCAGACGCTGCTCTACACGAAGATCCTCGCTCGTGTCGTCGGCGAGATCCGCAACAAGGAAGCCATCAACTGGCCGCCCGATGCGCCGGGCCATGCCGACGCGCAGCGCTACCGCGAAGCGCTCGTGCAAGTGCAGACGCAGATCTGGGATCGCATGCCGCGCGGCGAATCCGTGCAGGACCGGCGCCAGAAGATGTGGATCGAGTTCGTCCTCGGGCCGCAGCGCGCGCTCGTGGCGATCGGCGCCTTCGAGATGGAAGAGACAGGCAGCGAGGTGAAGGTCGTGAAGCGCGAGGCGCTCGACGTCTTTGAGGCATCGCGAGACTACGTCGAGCGCAATATGCGGCTGATCGAGGCCGACGCGTTTCGCGCGGATGGAGAAACGAAATAGTTGCGCGTGCTCGACGCCGCGGCCGCGTCTTGCGAAGATCGCGCTGGCGACGGGTCTGTCCGCGCATCATGAACCAGCCCCGCGACTGGGAGAGAGCATGACTACCCCCATCGACTACGGCGGCCGGATGAGCGATGGCGACGCGTTGCTGTGGCACATCGAGAAGGATCCGCAGCTTCGCTCGACGATTCTGGTCGTGTGGCTGCTCGATCAGGCGCCCGACCGCGCGCGCTTCGAGGCGAAGGTGGAGCGAGCGACGCGCACGATCCCGCGACTGCGCCAGCGCGTGATGTCGAACCCCGCGTCGCTTGCGCCGCCGCGTTGGGAGATGGATCCCGGCTTCGATCGCAAGTTCCATCTGCGCTGGATGGCGGCGCCGGGCGACGGCTCGCTGCGCGCGGTGCTCGACAGTGCCGAGCCGATCGCGATGCAGGGTTTCGATCGCGCGCGCCCGCTCTGGGAGCTCTACGTGCTGGGCGGCATGGCGAATGGCGGCGCCGCAATGCTGATGAAGCTGCACCATTCGCTGTCGGACGGCGTGGGCCTGGTGCGGATGACGACCGCGATGGTCGAGCGCAGCCGCGAGGGTTCGTCGCGTGAGAAGGCGATGCCGGAGCTGCCGGAGGCGACGGTGATGTCGCAGCGCGATCGTGCGTTCGATGCGCTCGGCCACGAGTGGCGGCGCCAGCTCGGCCGCGCGCGGCGCGTGGCGGGGGCGCTGCCGGGGCTCGTCGCGAATCCGGTCTCATCGGCGCAATCGGTGGCGGAGGCGGTGTCGTCGCTCGGTCGCTTGCTGCGCCCGGTCGGCGAGCCGCTCTCGCCGATCATGCGCGGGCGCTCGCTCTCGGTGCGCTTCGACACACTCGAGTTTCCCGTCGACGCGCTGCGCGCCGCGGCGAAGCGCGTCGAGGGGAAACTCAATGATGCGTTCGTCGCGGGTGTCGCTGGCGGACTGCGGCTCTATCACGAAGCGCACGGCGCGCCGATCGATGCGATCCGGATGAGCATGCCGATCAACATTCGCGATGCGAACGTCGAGGCGGTTGGCGGCAATCAATTCGTGCCGGCGCGTTTTCCGATCCCGGTGGGTGAAGTCGATCCGCTCGAACGCATGCGCAAGATTCGTGGCCTCGTCGGGGCGCAGCGTGCCGAGCGCGGTTTGCCAATGATCGAAGATGTCGCGGGCATTCTGATCCGGCTGCCGGCCGCCGTTGCGACGGAGCTGTTTGGCTCGGTGCAGCGCGGCGTGGACATCACGACCTCCAACGTTCCGGGCCCGCCGATGGATGTATACGTCTCGGGCGCGAAGCTCGAGGCGGTGTACGGCTTCGGGCCGATCGCTGGCGCCGCCGTGAACATCACGCTCTTCAGCCAGCGCGGCACCGCGTACCTAGGCATCAACTCCGATCCCGCGGCGATTCCCGATCCCGAGCGCTTCGTCCAGTGCATGGCTGCTGGCTTCGCCGAAGTGCTGGCGATTCAACCGTGATGGAGATGAAGCGATGAATCCCACACCCGATGTCGAAGCGCATCTGCAGCGCATCGATCGCGATGGCTACACGATCCTCGAGGACGTCATCTCGAAGGACGCGGCCGACGCGCTGGTCGCCGATCTCGCGCGTCTCGATCGCGAACTCGGCATCAAGTTCGCGTCGAACGACTTCGAAGGACGGCGCACGCGGCGCATCTACAACCTGCTGGTGCACGGCGCGCGCTATCAGGCGATCCCCATCGATCCACGCGTGTTGCCGGTGGTCGATGGCGTGCTCGACCCGGGCTGTCTCGTTTCGTCGTTGTCGTCGATCGCGATCCATCCCGGCGAGCGCGCGCAGCCGATCCACGCGGACGATCAGCTCTTGCCGCTGCCGAAGCCGCACGTGCCGACGGTCTGCAACACGATGTGGGCGCTCACGGATTTCACCGAAGAGAACGGCGCCACGCGGCTGATCCCGGCTTCGCACAAGGCGAGCAACAGCCCCACCTATGGCACCGAATACGATTCGATCGCAGCCGAGATGCGCAAGGGCAGCGTGCTGATCTGGCATGGCAGCCTGTGGCACGGCGGCGGCGCGAACCGCAGTGATGCCGTGCGTGTCGGCATCGCGATGAACTACTGCGCGGGTTGGGTGCGGCAGCAGGAGAATCAACTCCTCGGCATCCCGCTCGAAATCGCACGCACCTTCTCGCCGCGCTTGCGCGAGCTGGTCGGCTACGGCGTCTACCGCGCGCTGATCGGACACATCGACAAGCGCTCGCCCATCGAGCTGCTCGGCGACGCAGCGCCGCTCGAAACCGTGTGGGAAGCCGCGGATCGCGTGAAGAAACAATAATGCGACGCTGGGCGGCTCCCGCGTGAATGCGGGAGCCGCCGCGTAGCGATGCGTTCGCGCTAGATCCGGATCACTCCGGCGCGCACGAACTCCGCGAGTCGCGCGCGCTGCTCCGGCTCGAGCAGCGCATGCAGCTCCTGCAGCGCCGTTGCGACGGCCTTCTCGACGCGGCTCGCCGCGGCCGTGCGCAGCGCTCCGGCCGAATCGACCTTCACGCGCGTGAACTCGGTCGCTTCGAGCGCGTCCGCGAGATCCGCCGCCGCACGCCGCAGATCGAGCGCGGCTTGTGCGCGCTCGAGCTTCAGTCGCTCGAGGATGCGCGCGAGCTGCGCGGTCTGCTCGTCATCGAGATCGAGCTTGAAGGCGAGGAAGCGCAGCGGTCGCCGCACACCGAGCCCTGCGCTCGAAATCGTTTCGTCTTCCTCGAAGCGCCGATGCGCGAATCGCTGCGCGCGCCGCCCCGCTGCTTCACTCCAGCGCTGCGAGCGATCCGAAGAAGCGCCGCAGTTCGCGCCTGCGAATGCGGGATCGAAGTGACGCGCATGCCAGCGCTCGAAGCGCGCTTGCCAATATTGAGAATGCCAGTTGTGCGGATGCCAGGAATGGGAATGCATCGAGTGACTCCTCGCGCGGAGGCATGTCGCACTCCGCGGAGCTGCGGCGTGGGCATCGTGCCGCGCGCCGACTCGCCGTGACGGTGAGCGGCCGGAGCATGCCATCTCTCGTCGATGCGACAATGCAGCGCGGGCGCTGCACCTGCAGGGAATCGGTGCTGCGAGCTGCGCGGGCGGTGGACTCGGCCGAAACGTCCTCGGCGGGCGGAGATCGGCGGCTTCGCGATGAAACGCGGTGACCGCCTGCGGAATGTTTCGGCCGAGTCCC
>JANNKU010000056.1:0-53477 GCA_031396445.1 Deltaproteobacteria bacterium
ACTTTAAGTCAGTCCAATGCAATTAAATGGCGCGGCCATAACCCTTGAGATCACGCGGATAGTCGGTCATGAACTTTCTCTCCCGCCACATAGGTAGCTCGAATGGCCCGGTCATCGCCCAGGATCATCAACGCGAAAAGCATATCTTCCAGCGATTGCGACAGGTCCTGCCGTGCTGCCAGAAGTGGCGTGGCCTTGGGGTCTAGCACGACAATATCTGCAAACTTGCCCGTCTCCAGTGCGCCAATTTCATGGTCAAGGCGCAAGCGTTCTGCATTGCCGCGCGTTGCCAGACGAAAGAGCTCCAGCGCCGATGGCTTGTAACCCGTCAGCATTTGAACCTTGTAGGTCTCACCAAGGGTTGCCAGCATGGAATAGCTCGTGCCACCACCTACGTCCGTTGCCAACGCAACTGACACCGGGCGTTCCTTCTTGCCAAGATGCTTCATCGACATCAGACCGGAACCGAGAAAGTTGTTCGACGTCGGACAATGGGCAATGGTGGCGCCCGCATCGTGCAGCCTCTGACATTCACTGTCTGACAAATGAACCCCATGGGCAAATACACTATGATCTTTCACCAGTCCGAAACGCTCATAAACCGCCGTGTAATCCTTGTCGTTCGGAAACAGGGTTTTGATCCAGGCAATTTCACCGGGGCTTTCCGAGAGATGGGTTTGCATCATGGCATCGGGACGCAGCCGGCTCGGTCGCTCGTGCAGATGGAACGCGGCGATCGCGACGGCGAAGAGCACGCTGATCTGGCGCGTCGCGACGACGTACGAAACCGGCGCGGTGCGCAGCGCCTGCAAGATCAGTGCGTAGCTCGCGAACGAGATGACGGCGGCGAGAAAAGCCGTGCGCCATTCGCTGCGCGCGAGCGCCGCGAGATCGGCGCGCGACACGCGACGCAGCGCGAGCGGCGCGAACACCAGACCGCCCGTGATCGAGAGAATCACGTAGTAGACGGCGGCCGGCGGAATCGGCGAATGCCACGGCGCGACGTTCAAGCGCGCCATCGCCGCCTTGTCGCAGAGCGAGTAGCCGATCGACGCGAGGAGTGTGAGCCACGCGAACTTCGCGCCTGGCGCACGGAAGCGTTGCCAGCCGACGACGCCCGCGTCGGCCTGCACGGCCCACATGCCGGCTACCACCACCGCAATGCCGAGTGCGCCACGCGCGGTCACGCTCTCGCCGAGCAGCGGCACCGCGAAGAGCGGCAGGAAAGCCGGCGCCGAGCGCGCGATCGGATAGACGACCGACAACTCGCCGCTCTCGAGCGCGCGCGCGATCCAATAAAAGTAGAAGCCGTGCGAGACGCCGGTGCCGATCGCGATCCACCAGACCGCGCGCGGCACGTCGCCGAGTGGAACCCAGAACGGCAATACGCAAGCAGCGGCGATCGGCGGCACGAGTTGCAGCAAGTTGAAACCGAGGGGATTGCGGCTGCCCTTGATCGACGCGCTCCAGATCGCGTGCAAGAACGCGGAGAGCACGACGAGGGAAAGTTCGGTTGTCGTCACGAGGGCGGCCAGCATCGCAGCGGCGTGCAGGCTGGTCGAGCGGAGGGCTTCCTGCCCAATGATCCGAGGGCTTCCGGCCTTAAGATCGGAGGGCTTCGCGGTCGACCCTCGGGGCCGCGTGCGTTACTCACCGAGTACCACCTTTCGAGGTCGCGTCTTGGCGCATTCGCCCCTCGCAGCGCTCTCGTCGATTCGCACGTATGCGGATCTGACGAAGCCCCGCCTGCTCCCGATGGTGCTCTTCACGGGCATCCCGGTATTTGGGATGGCGGCGGGCGGTTGGCCCGACCTGGGATTCGGCGTGCTCGTGTTGCTCGGGATTTCGCTTGCCGCCGCGTCGGCGAACACGCTGAACGCGTACATCGAGCGCGATGTGGATGCGCTGATGGAGCGCACGAAGGATCGACCGCTGCCGGCGGGTCGCCTCGCGCCGCGTGCCGCACTGAACTTCGGTCTCGCACTCGGCGTGCTGTCCACCGCGATGCTGTGGGCGGTCGCAGGCGGCAACGCGGCCGCGCTCGGCGTCGCGAGCATCCTCTTCTACGTCTTCGTCTACACGATCTGGCTGAAGCCGCGCTCGGCGTGGAACGCGGTGATCGGTGGCGCCGCGGGCGCCGCAGCACCGCTGATCGCCGACGCCGCGGTGAATGGCCACGTCGGCGTCGCGGGCCTCTCGCTCTTCGCGATCGTGTTCTTCTGGCAGCCGCCGCATGTGTGGGCGATCGCGCTCTATCGCAAGGCCGACTACGCAGCCGCCGGGATCCCGATGCTGCCGAGCGTGATCGGCGATCAGCCGACGCGCCGCCGGATGCTCTGGTACACGATCGGCCTGGTGCCGGTGACGCTCGCACCGTTGGCGCTCGGGCTGCTCGGCCCGATCTATTTTGCCGTCGCGATCGGCATGAACCTCTGGTTCGTCGCATCAGCGTTGCGTCTGTTGCGCGAGCGCACGCCGGAAGCGGCGCGCCGCGTGTTCCGCGTCTCGCTCGCATACCTGTTCTCGCTCTTCGTCGCGATGAACGTGGATCTGCTCGCGCGCCTTTAGCAGGATGCTGACAAACCTCTCCCGTCGCCGTGCCCGGATCTTCGGACCGATCTCTTCGTTGCGAAAGCTCGCCGTAACTCTGTTACGGCTGCGCTTCCGCGCCTCGCCGCGAAGCCCTCTGAGTCATTGGGCCGCGTTCCGAATCTCCGTGCCCGGCTCGGTCCGACGTTCGTCAGCAACCTGTTAGCGTCGAGGCCGCTCATTCCTGCACCCAGTTCCCGCTCGCCGCTCTACGTCCTCTTCGGCGTCGTGATCGTCGATCTGATCGGCTTCGGCATCGTGATGCCGGTGCTGCCATTCTACGCCAAAGAGTTTGGCGCCAGCGCGACGGTGCTCGGCGCATTGTTGATGTGTCACGCCGCGGCGCAATTCGTATTCGCGCCGCTGTGGGGGCGGCTCTCGGATCGCATCGGACGCCGGCCGGTGTTGCTGATGACGATCGCGGGGACGGCGCTGTCGCTGCTCGCGCTCGGGCTCGCGACGTCGCTGCCGTGGATCTTCGCCGCGCGCGTTCTCGGCGGCGTGTTCGCAGCCAACATCAGCGTCGCATCCGCGTACATCGCCGACGTCACCGCCGAGGAGGAGCGCACGCGCTGGATGGGCATGCTCGGCGCGTCGTTCGGCGTCGGGTTCCTGCTCGGGCCGGCGATCGGCGGCGGGCTCGCGCCCTTCGGCTATCACGTGCCGCTGCTCGTCGCAGCCGCGCTTGCCACGGGGAACTGGTTGCACGCGATGGTGTCGCTGCAGGAACCGCCGCGGCATGCCGCAACCGAGCAAGCGACGCGCACGCGCGGCGCGCTGCTCCGCGATCCGCTGGTGCGACGGCTCTGCACTGCGAACCTGGTGTTCTCGATAGCGGTGGCGCAGCTCGAGACGGTCTTCGCGTTCTTCATGATCGACCGCTTCGGCTACGACGCGCAGCACGTCGCGGTGATCCTGGTTGGGATGGCGCTGCTGATGGGTGGCGTGCAGGGCGGCGGCATGAAGGCGCTCGCGGCGCGCTTCCCCGAGCGGAGCCTGGTGATTGCGGGTTCTCTCACGTTGGCGGCGTCGATGGCGCTGCTGCCCGAGATGCCCACTGTGGCGTGGCTCGTGGCGCCGCTCGCGCTCTCAGCGTTGGGACGCGCGGTGCTGCAGCCTTCGCTTCTCAGCATGACGTCGCTGGCCGCGACGCCGAGCGAGCGCGGCGCGGTGATGGGCGCATTCCAGGCGAGCGCGTCGCTCGCGCGTGTCATCGGGCCGCTCGTGGCGGGTGCGTTGTACGACCGCTTGCAGCCTGCGCCATTCTGGTTTGCGAGCGCGTTGCTCATCGCGACGGCGGCGCTCGCGTTGGCGCTGCCGCGTCGCGCCGTTGCAGGCGACGCGTTCGCCCCGGCGCGCTAGTCCTCACAAAGAGGGAGAACGCAGTGGATCTCTCTTTCCTTCCGCCGGTGAACGCGGCGCTCAACGCAACGGCGGCCGTCTTGCTCGTCGTGGGCCGCCATCTCGCGCGCAACCAGCGCTACGAAGCGCATCGACGCGTGATGTCGGCGGCCTTCGCTGTGTCGAGTCTGTTCCTGCTGCTCTACGTCGCGCACAAGGCCTCGCGCGGCTTCGTGAACACCGAGTTCCACGTCGAAGGAATCGCGCACGTCGCGTATCTGGTCATGCTCGTCTCGCACGTTACGCTCGCCATGACCGTGCCGGTGTTCGCGATCGCGCTGGTCGTCCTCGCATTGCGTGGGCGTCGCGATCGACACCGACGCCTCGCGCGTTTCGCGTGGCCGATCTGGATGTACGTGTCGGTCACGGGCGTGCTGATCTATGTGCTGCTGTATCACTTGAATCCGGTCCCGGCCTAGACGTGTCATTGAGGGTGAATCTGGTTCGATTTCGGGGAGATGCGATGTTGCGCGCGTCTTGTGATTCTACGGGGAGGTTGCTAACTCCCGCGCCGCGTCTCGGGCTGGGACGATGGATCCAAAGCAGGGATCGGGTGGCGATGAGATCGAAGCGGAGCCTCTTGGTCGTCGTCGCGTTGACGGCCTTCACAGCGATCCTGCCGGGCGCCGCGCGTGCTGGCGACGCCGCGCGCGCCGAAGAGCAATTCGAGCTCTGTGCGCAGTGTCATGGCGCGGCGGGAGCGGGCAACGCGCTCTATCTCGCGCCTGCGATCGCCGGATTCCCCGAGTGGTACGTGCTCGCCCAGCTGAAGAACTTTCACTCGGGCGCGCGCGGCACGAATCCGGAAGACACCGGGGGGCTGCGCATGTACCCGATGTCGCAGACGCTGAAGACCGACGAAGACATGCAGGCGATGGCGGCGTACGTCGCGAGCATGCCGCCGCATCCCGCCGCTGCGACGGTCACCGGCGGCGATGCGACGCGCGGCGCGAAGTTCTATCAGGTCTGCGCGGCCTGCCACGGCGTCGATGGAAAAGGCAATCAGGCTGTGGGATCTCCGCAGCTCACGGGCCAGAGCGATTGGTATCTGCTCTCGTCACTGCAGAAGTACAAGACCGGCATTCGCGGCGTCTACCCGAACGCGGCGATCATGCGCGGCATGGCTGCGACGCTGCCCGACGAGCAGGCGATGAAAGACGTGGTCGCGTACATCCAGTCGCTGTCTGCACAGACCGCGGCAAGCGCGAAGTAGGGGCAAGCACTTGGGCAAAGAACGGCCGGCAGGCGAAGCGGTTCAGCGCATCTTCATCGTCACGATCGCGGGCACGATCCTCTGGGTCGCGGCCTCGTTCGCGTTCGTGATCCTTCGGTAGAGGTTGATCCCATGATGGAATGGATCGGAGTCGTCGCCGCTTCCTCGTACGCGAAGGACATCGACTTCGTTTTCGATTTGGTCTTCTGGATCACGGCGTTCTGGCTCCTGCTCACGGAAGCCGTGTTCTTCTATCTGATCTTCCGCTTCCGCAAAAAGCCGGGCGTTCCGGGCCAGTACGTCACCGGCGAGCTCGCGAGCGAGAAGCGCTGGATCACGCTCCCGCACTTCGCCGTGTTGCTCTTCGACGTCGCGATCCTCTACTTCGCAGTCAAGGTCTGGTACGAGGTGAAGCAGGATCTGCCGCAGGCGGCCGATCAGCAGATCGTGCGCGTGATTGCGCAGCAGTGGGCGTGGACCTTCGTGCAACCCGGTCCCGACGGCGCGATCGATACGGCGGACGACATCACCACGCTGAACGAGCTGCATGTGGAAGTGGACAAGCTCCACCACTTCAGACTGGAGTCGAAGGACGTGCTGCACGATTTCTCGGTGCCCGTGTTCCGGCTGAAGCAGGACGTGATCCCCGGCCGCGTGATCACTGGCTGGTTCACGCCCATCATGACGGGCAACTACGATATCCAGTGCGCGGAGATCTGCGGCATCGGCCATGCGCTGATGCCCGCGCGGATCATCATCGAAACGCGGGACCAGCACGCGGCCTGGATGGCAGAGAACTCGACCGTCGCCGTCGCTTCGGCCACGGCGCGTTAGTCGGCGGAGATCCCGATGGCGACCGCCCCCGTTTCGCATCCCGATCCGCACGGCCACGGCCATCACCAGCCGGGCTTCGTCGAGAAGTATCTGTGGTCCACGGATCACAAGATGATCGCGATGCAATACATGTTCACCGGCATGGCGATGGCGCTGATCGGTGGCTTCTTCGCCTACACGTTCCGGATGCAGATCGCGTTCCCCGGCGTCGACGTGCCGGGCTTCGGCCTCGTCGCGGCGAACGAGTACAACCAGCTCATCACCAGCCACGGCGCGATCATGATCTTCTGGGTCGCGATGCCGGTGCTGATCGCGGCCTTCGGCAACTTCCTGATCCCGCTGATGATCGGCTGCGACGACATGGTGTTCCCGAAGCTGAACCGGCTTTCCTATCAGATCTTCCTGCTCTCCGTGGTGGTACTGATCGCCTCGTTCTTCGTGACCGGCGGCGCCTTCGCGGGCGCCTGGACGATGTATCCGCCGCTCTCGACGAAGGCCGAGTACGGACTCGCGCCACTCGGCGCGACGCTCTTCGTCGTCGCCGTCGCGCTCGAGTTCGTGGCGTTCCTGATGGGCGGCATCAACTTCGTCACGACGGCGATGAACTCGCGCGCGCCGGGCATGCGCATGTACGACATCCCGATCGTGATCTGGATGATCGTCGTCGCGAGCATCCTGTTCATGGCTTCGGTGGGACCGCTGATCGCAGGCGCGATCATGATGCTCTTCGACCAGAACCTCGGCACCGCCTTCTTCAATCCGGATAAGGGCGGCGATCCGATCCTGTGGCAGCACCTCTTCTGGTTCTTCGGTCACCCCGAGGTGTACGTCGTGCTGTTGCCGGCGGTCGGCATCGTCGCCGAGATCATCACGGTGATGTCGCGCAAGAAGATGTTCGCGTACCGGACGGTGCTCTACACCACCTTCGGCACCGGCGTGCTTTCGTTCATGGTGTGGGCGCACCATCAGTTCATCGCGGGCATCGATCCGCGCATGGCCAACATTTTTACGATCACCACGCTGCTGATCTCGATCCCGATCGCGGAGATGATGTTCGTCTTCATCGCGACGCTCTACGGCGGGTCGATCACGCTGAACACGCCGATGCTGTGGGCGCTCTCGTTCATCGCCACCTTCTTGATCGGCGGCGTGACGGGCATCTTCCTTGGCGCGAGCGGCGCGGACATCTACTTGCATGACACCTACTTCGTGCTCGCGCACTTCCACTACACGTTCTTCCCGATCGCGATCATCGGCACCTTCGCGGGCGTCACGTTCTGGTTCCCGAAGATGTTCGGGCGCATGATGAACGAGACGCTCGGCAAGATTCACTTCTGGGGCACGATCATCGCGTTCAACTGCATCTTCATCCCGCTCTTCGTGTTGGGCGCGGCGGGTCAGCATCGGCGCATCTTCGACTACTCGATGTTTCCCCAGTTGATGCGTCCCGAGCTGCGGCACATCGACCAGTTCGCGACGGTGTCACTGCTGCTGATGCTCTCGTTCCAGGTGGTCTTCCTCTACAACTTCGCGCACAGCCTCTTCCGCGGTCCGAAGGCGCCGAAGAATCCGTGGGACTCGAACACGCTCGAGTGGACCGCGGATTCGCCGCCGCCGCATGGCAACTGGCCGGTGTTGCCGACGGTGTATCGCGGTCCGTACGAGTACAGCACGCCGGGTCGCGACAAGGACTTCTGGCCGCAAGACGAACAGCATTGAGTGGGAGACGTGTCGATGTCCGCTAGCCCGATCGCCACCACTCGCACCACTGCGGGCATGCCCACCGGCCGCCTCGCGGTCTGGTGGGTCATCGCATCCGAGATCGTGATCTTCGGCGGCCTGCTCGGTTCGTACATCATGTTCCGGCTGTCGCACGACGCTTTCGCAGAGCACGCCGCGCACACCAACACATGGATCGGCGCGATCAACACGCTGGTACTGCTGACGTCGAGCCTGTTCGCGGTGCTCGGCCACAAGGCTGCCGACGCGGGCGATGGCCCGAAGGCCGCGAAGTTCCTCTATCTCACCGCTCTCGGCGGCGTGATCTTCGCCGGCATCAAGTTCGGCTACGAGTGGCCGCACGAGATTGCTCTCGGCTACACGATCTCGTCGAACACGTTCTGGTCGTTCTACTACACCGCCGCGGGCATCCACGCCGCGCACGTGGTTGCGGGCGTCATCATCATGTTGATCATCGCCCCGCGTGCGAAGCGGAATTTCGATCTCCACCGCGTCGAACTGATCGGCCTCTACTGGCACTTCGTCGACGTGGTCTGGATCTTCCTCTTCCCGCTTCTCTACATCGCGAAGTGAGGACGGCATGAGCCACGACGACCACGCGCACGCTCTCGGTCATCCGTCTTCCGAGCCTGGCTACGAAGAGCACACCCATCACGGCAACTACGTGAAGATCTGGGCGATCCTGGTCGTGCTGCTCGTCGTCAGCGTGGCAGGGCCGTTCCTAGAGATTCAGGTCGTCACGCTCATCACCGCGTTCGGAATCGCAGTGGTGAAGGCCTACTTAGTGGTCAAGAACTTCATGCACATCAATGTGGCGCCGCGCTACGTCGGCTACCTGATCGCCACCACGCTGATGTTCATGCTGCTCTTCTTCGCTGGCGCTGCGCCGGACGTGATGAAGTCCACCGGCACGAATTGGAAGAAGCCGGCCTGGGTTGCCGCTCACGAGGCGGCCCTGCACGATGATGGCGGCGCCGCCGGGCACGGAGACGCGGCGCACCACTAGCAGGTCTGGAGGCCCCCCCATGGCGATCCAGCGCAGCGGACGCATTCACGTCGTCGCCGAAGCGCGCACCACGCAGCTCGTCCCGAACAGCGTGCTCGGCATGCTGATCTTCGTATTCACCGAGCTGATGTTCTTCAGCGGGCTGATCAGCGGGTTCATCATCATCAAGTCGGCCGCAGTCGTGTGGCCTCCGCCGGGCCAGCCGAGACTCCCCGCCGAAGAGACGCTCTTCAACACGATCCTGTTGCTCGCGAGTGGTGCAATGCTGCTGCTGACGCGGCGCATCTTCCAGCGCGACCGTGCTCGCGCGCGTGTGCCGTTGGCGATCGCGATGATCCTCGGCGCCGCCTTCGTCGTGCTGCAAGGCGCCGAGTGGGTGGCGCTGCTGAGCCAGGGCTTGACGATGACGTCGAGCAGCCTCGGCTCCTTCTTCTATCTGATCATCGGCTTGCACGGGCTGCACGTGGTGATCGCGCTCGGCATCCTCGGCTACGCATGGGTGCGTCTGCAGCGCGGCTGGCTCGCGTCGAGTCAGCTCGCGACGGCGGAAGTGTTCTGGTACTTCGTCGTCGGCATCTGGCCGGTGCTCTATCTGGTCGTCTACCGATGAACGCGCGCATGCGCGCGCTGCTGGCCGCGCTCGCCGCCGTGCTCATCGTCGCAACGCCGCAGATCGCCGACGCCTGCGCGGTGTGCCTCGCCGGCAGCGGCGGCGGCACGTCGCGCGCATTCGCGCTCGGCACGCTGCTGCTTTCGGTGATGCCGCTCCTGATGTTCGGCGGCATCGTCCTCTACCTGCGCCGCCGCATGAAGGCGATCGCGCGCGAAGAGAGCGAGCGCAGAGCGCTCCGCGCCGCCGCCACGCCGCTGTCGTCGCGCGGATGATCACGCTCCACCACGCTCCGCTCTCGCGTTCGTCGCGCATCATCTGGTTGCTCGAAGAGCTCGGCGCGCCGTACCAGATCGTCATTACCGGGATCCCGCGCATGGATGGATCGGGCAACTCCGATCCCGCAAATCCGCATCCCGACAAGAAGGTGCCGGCGCTCGTCGATGACGGCGTGCTCGTCACCGAGTCGAGCGCGATCGTGCTCTACCTCACCGACATGTACTCAGCGGCAGCGATCGGCCCCGCCGTCGGCGATCCGCTGCGCGGCGCGTATCTGAGCTGGCTCGCCTACTACGCTGGCGTGGTCGAGCCGGTGGTGACGATCGGCTTCGCGGGCCTCGCCGATCACCCGCAACTGCAGCGCAGCTTTCGCGGCGGCGACGAAGTCGGCGCGCGCGTTCTCGCAGCGCTGCGCGCGGGTCCGTACCTGCTCGGCAAAGAATTCTCGGGCGCGGATCTGCTCTTCGCGAGCTTGGCGCAGTGGGCGCGCCACTCGCTGCCGGCCGATCCGCTCGTGGATGCGTGGCTCGCGCGCGTAAATGCGCGACCGGCGCTTGCGCGTGCGACGGCGCGGGACAAGGGCTGACACTCGATCGTTGGTGCGAGGCGCGCGGGCGGTGGACTCGTCCGAAACGTCCTCGGCGGGCGACGGACGGCGGCTTCGCATCGGCACTTGGATCACCGCCTGTGGATTGTTTCGGCCGAGTCCACCGCCCGCGCTGGGCATGCGACTGCCGATTCTTCGTCGCGGCCGGCATGGATGGGACGACGTCGGTCGCATCGCGATCGTTGCGGTGAAGCGCTGCTCGACGATCGGCTGATCAGCTCCGCCGTGCACGGCGCGACGCCAGTCCCGCGACGCCCAACGCAACGAGGACGCCGGTTCCAGGCTCGGGGATCACTGCCACCCACGGACCGATGTTGGAGCCTCCGCCGGCGATGGTGTTGCCGTCGTCGGAGATGCCGATCGGGCCGCCCAATCCGCCGAAAGGCACCGGCATGCCGAGATCGTCGCGCAGCATCGACTCGATCGTTCGCATCGCGCCCGTTTCGAGATTCCACACGAAGACGTCGTCCCCGTTGATCGCATCGAGCAGCCTACCGACGACGAAGTTCCCGTCTGGTGTCATGGCGATCGGCCGGCTCCGATGGCCGAGGAGCATGAGTCCTCCGTCTCGCGTCCACACGCCGGCCTCGGCGGCTTGGGCGTCCGGTGCCGTCGTGAGGAGCACGACGCTGCCATCGGACGAGATGTCGACCACGCTGCCCGGAAGCATCGTCGCGCCGTGCACGGCGTCCCAGACGAATCCTTGCAGCGCGCCGGAGACGAGTGCGCTGCCTCCTATCGTCGAGCCATCGCCGGAGATCACCTCCGACTCGCTCAATGAGATGTCGAGCAGGTGGAAGCCGTCCGTCGCGGTCCACAAGAAGGCGCCGCCATCCAGGCCCCGAAGCGTGCCGGCTACAGCTTGCCCATCATCTGAAACCGTGACGATGTTGTCGCGCGGATCGCCTGCCGTGATGGGCACGCTGCCGGTCGTCTCGGTCCAGCGAACCACACCGCAGCTCGTCGCAGCCGCAATGGTCGTTCCGTCCGCGGAGATTCCGGTACGAGATCGGCCCGAGTCGTCCACCAAGCAGCTGGACGGGATGGGCACTTCGACGGGTGGGCCTGCGCCGTCCGATGCTCGCTGGATCGAGAGGTAGCCATCTTGCTGGCGGTAGATCAGTTCATTGGTGCGTGAGAGATCGTCTTGCACGAAGTAGCGATCGTCGTAATCCGTCACTCCCGGACCGGGCATTTCGGCCCAGGCACCCGAGCGCGTCCAGCGCACGCCGTTCACACCGTTGTACTGGCTCTCGCCGAAGCGATATCCGACGACCAACGTGCCATCGGGTGATAGCAGCGTGGCGACGGTAAAGGGCTGATAGTCGTCGGGTGCGAGGATCGTGAATGACGACGATCCAAAGGCTGGCCCTGCCAACACGAGCGCGAGACTCAGCGGGGCCAACCAACGCCGACGATTCGAGAGGTGCATGCGACGGTTCCCCCGAGCGGGTTCTCGTCCGCCCATTGCGGGGGTGGGGGAAAATTTGGCGAAGTGTCAAAGCCCACGATGGCCAGATCGTTGCGAAACGAACGTCACGACTCCGCGCCCGCTGCTTCGATGTCCTGACAGGGTGCTGACAAACCTCTCCCGTCGCCGTGCACGGCTCGGTCCGACGTTTGTCAGCACCCTGCCAATCGGGCCTCGGGTTCTACACGACCACGCTGACGAGTCGGCCCTTCACCACGATCACCTTGCGCGGTGTCTTGCCTTCGAGGTGACGCTGCACGTTTTCGTTGGCGAGTGCGGCGGCCTTCACGGTTTCCTCGTCGGCGTCGGCGGGCACTTCGACTTCGCCGCGCCGTTTGCCGTTCACCTGCACCGCGATCGTGATGGTGTCGGCGACCAGCATCGACGCATCGGCGATCGGCCACGGCGCGTATGCGATCGAGTCGGCGTGGCCGAGCTTCTGCCAGAAATCTTCCGCGATGTGCGGCGCGAGGGGCGCGAGCAAGCGCACGAATGAACTCGCCGCGTCGCGCGCGATCGGCGCTTCGCGCGCGATGTCGCGCACGAAGACCATCAGCTTCGAGATCACCGTGTTGAAGCGCATCGCCTCGATGTCTTCCGTCACGCCCTGCACGGTGGTCGCAACGAGGCGCGCCTGCTCGGGCGTTCCGATTCCTTCCGGCAGCGCGCGCGCCGGTTCGCCGATCGCATCTTCATCGACGAGCATCCGCCACGAGCGCTGCAAGAAGCGGAATACGCCGAGGATTCCCTCGGTGGTCCACGGCGCTTCCTTGTCGATCGGGCCGAGGAAGAGTTCGTAGAGCCGCAGCGAATCGGCGCCGAACTCCGCCACCACTTCGTCGGGATTCACCACGTTGCCGCGGCTCTTCGACATCTTCTCGATCACCTGCTCGAGCTCGAGGCCGGCAAACGTCGCGTGGAATGCAGCGCCGTCACCGCTCGGTTGCACCTGCTCGTTCGGAGCGAAGCGCGCTTTCACGGCGCGACCATCGGCGCTGGCGACGATGCCTTCGCCTTCGCTGCGCACGTCGCGGAACGAGTAGCGACGCGGCGTTGCGTTCGGGTCGTCGCCGACGTTGTCGTCGAAGTAGCGATAGCTCGCGCCGAGGATCATTCCCTGGTTCACCAGCTTCTGGAACGGCTCTACCGTGTGTACCAGGCCAATGTCGTAGAGCACCTTGTGCCAGAAGCGCGCGTAGAGCAGGTGCAGCACGGCGTGTTCGGCGCCGCCCACATAGAGATCGACGGGCATCCAGTAGCGCTCGGCCTCCGGCGAGAACGGCGCGGTGTCATTGGTCGGATCGACGAAGCGCAGGAAGTACCAACAGCTCCCCGCCCACTGCGGCATCGTGTTGCGATCGCGGCGCGCGGGGCGACCGGTTGCGGGATCGCGGGTCGCAATGAAGTCGGTCGCGCGCTCGAGCGGCGTCTCGCGCTCGCCCGCCGGCCTGAAGTCTTCGAGCTCCGGCAGCAGCAGCGGCAGCTCGCTCTCATCGACGAGCTTGACCGTGCCGTCTTCGAGGTGCAGCACTGGGAACGGTTCGCCCCAGTAGCGCTGCCGGCTGAAGAGCCAATCTCGAAGCTTGTAGGTGATGGTTCCGCTGCCGTGCCCCTCGGCTTCGAGCCACTCGATCATCCTCCGCTTCGCTTGCGCAGTGAGAAGACCGCTGATGAATCCCGAATCGACGGATGTCCCTTCGCCTGTGGTCGGGAGTTCCTGCCCGGCAACGTCGACCACTTTCCGAATTGGAAGTCCACAATTGTTTGTCGCGAATTCGAAGTCGCGCTCGTCGTGGCCGGGCACCGCCATGATCGCGCCGGTGCCGTAGCCGGCTAGCACGTAGTCGGCGATCCAGATCGGGATGCGCTCGCCGTTCACCGGGTTGATGGCGAAGGCGCCCGTCGCGACGCCGGTCTTGGTCTTCGCATCGGCGACGCGCGCGCGCTCACTCTTGCGCGCGGCTGCTTCGATGTAGGCCGTCACCGCATCGCGTTGCGCCGGCGTCACGAGGTCGTGCACCAGCGCATGCTCCGGCGCCAGCACCATGTAGGTGGCGCCGAAAAGCGTATCCGGGCGCGTCGTGAAGACTTCGATCGCGGCGCCGTCGTGATCCGCGACCGCGAAGCGAACCTCCGCGCCTTCGCTGCGGCCGATCCAATCGCGCTGCATCTTCTTGATCGGCTCGGGCCAGTCGAGCGTGTCGAGGTCGGCGATCAGGCGATCGGCATACGCGGTGATGCGCAGCATCCACTGTTTCATCGGCAGCCGCACGACAGGGTGGCCGCCGCGCTCGCTCTTGCCGTCGATCACTTCTTCGTTCGCGAGCACGGTGCCGAGGGCAGGGCACCAGTTCACCGCCACTTCCGCTTCGTAGGCTAGGCCGCGCTCGAAGAGCTTGCAGAAGATCCACTGCGTCCAGCGGTAGTAGCCGGGATCGGTGGTGTCGATCTCGCGCGACCAATCGTACGAGAAGCCGAGCGAATCGATCTGACGCTTGAAGGTCTCGATGTTGCGGCGCGTGGTGACGCGCGGATGTGTCCCGGTCTCGATCGCGTACTGCTCCGCGGGCAGACCGAAAGCGTCCCAGCCCATCGGGTGCAGCACGTTGAAGCCGCGCATCCGCTTGTAGCGAGCGAGCACGTCCGTCGCGATGTAGCCCTTCGGATGACCGACATGCAGACCCGCGCCGGACGGATACGGAAACATGTCGAGCACGTAGTACTTGGGCTTTGACGGCTCGGTCGGCGTGCGGAACGTGGCTCGTTCGCGCCACGTCGTCTGCCAGCGCGTCTCGATCTGTTTCGGGTCGTAGGGCATGGCGGGCCACCATAGCTCGCAGATCCGTTCCGATCCGTGCTCGGGTCGCTACGCTGGCCCGCGTGAGCGACAAGCCGGCGCAAACTCCTCCGCCGCAGGCACAACAGCCGCGCCGTAGTGAGGCGTCGTCTGCGTCGCCGTCTGAAGCGGATCGCTTCGCCGAAGTGTTCATCGTCTCCGACGGCACCGGCGAAACCGCGGCCGACACCGTGCGCGCGGCGATGCTGCAATTCCACGCGAAGTGGCGCATGCGCACGTTTCCCGACGTGCGCAGCGCCGAGCAGGCGCGCAATCTGGTGGAAGCGGCGGGGCGCGTCGGCGCTCTGATCGTGTTCACGGTGGTGAATCGCGAAGCCGCGCAGGTATTACGCGATCACGGCGCGTCGCTCGGTGTGCCGTGCGTCGATCTGCTCGGCCCGCTGATCTCGAACATCGCGGAGCACCTGCACGCGGAGCCGCGCCTCGAGCCCGGCTTGCTGCACGGCTTCTCCGACGCGTACTTCAAGCGCATCGAGGCCGTGGAGTTCGCGGTGCGTCACGACGACGGCGCCAATCTGCACACGCTGCACGCCGCCGACATCGTGCTGACGGGCGTCTCGCGCACTTCGAAGACACCGCTCTCGATGTACCTCGCGCAGCGTGGCTACAAGGCCGGCAACGTTCCGCTGGTGCCGGGTGTCGAGCCGCCACGGCAGTTGCTCGATCTGAACCCGCGCAAAGTCTTCGGCCTGGTCGGCGACGTCGAGGATCTGACCGCGATGCGCCGCGCACGCGCTCGCTCGATGCGCAGCGGCACGTCGAGCCAATACGCCAATGCCGAGGCGATCTCGCGCGAACTCGACGAATCGATGCGGCTCTTCCGCACCCGCGGCTGGCGCGTGATCGACGTCTCGGGTCGCGCCGTCGAAGAGAATGCTTCGCGCATTCTCGAACTGCTGCAGGCGTTTGCTGTGGCGGACGAGGGCGCAAAGTAGAAGGCCGGATCGCAGTTGCGATCCGGCCTTCTTTTGGTCCGTGCGCTTTCCCCGAAAGCGTGTTGCTACTCGTCGTGCAGACCGAGTTTCTTTTCGCGTTCCTTGTGCGCGCGCATGTCTTCCCGCTGCTGATCGGAGAGCAGCGCGGTGGCGACGCGCGGGCGGAGGATCGAGTAGAAGGTCGGCACGATGATGATCGCGCCGAGCATGTTCACGATCATCAGCAGCGTCAGCAGCTGCGCCATCTCGGCCTGGAAACGCAGGTTCGAGAAGGACCAGAGCACGATGCCGCCGACCACCGTGGTCGCCGTGAACGACACCGCCATGCCGGTGGTGCGAACTGCGCGGCGAACCGCTTCGTCGATGTCCGACGTGTCGGCCACCTCCTGTCTTATGCGGTCGACGATATAGATCGCGTAGTCGACGCCGATGCCGACGCCCACCGACTGCACAGGCAGTGTGTTGATGTTGAGGCCGACCCCGCGGATCGCCATGTAGGCGAGTGACACCAGCGTGGCGGTCGCGATCTGCAGGAAGATGATCCCGCCGCTCGCGAACGACCAGTACGTGAGCGAGTGCAGGAAGAAGATCACCACGAAGATCAGCGTGATGTTCGCGATGTGGCTGCGCTCGACCTCGTCGTTGATCGCCGCGAGGATGCCCATGATGCCGCCTGCCATCACGAACTGTACGCCGCGCGTCCACGAGTTCGTCGGCTGGTACTTCGGAGTCGGCTCGACGGCTTTCAGGTCCTGGACGATCAGGTCCTTGGTGTTGAGCGATACGGCGCGAATGCCGTGCTCCTGACTCTCCCAATACGCATCGACGTCATCCGGGTTCCACGCCGCAAGCGTATCGGGCCAGGAGAAGTACTCGCCTTCTTCGATGGAATCCCGCTCCGCTTCGAAATCGGCGATCGCCCCTTCGCGGAATTCGCCGATCCACGCCGGCACGCCGTCCGCGGCCTGTGTCACTTCGATCGACTCGTAGCTGCCGTCGCTCTTCTTGACCTTGACGTTCAGCGTGTGGTTACGCGGCGGCAGCAGCGGCCCGAGCATGTAGTACCAGATGTCGGTCAGCTTCTCGCGGCTGAAGAACGACGCGTCCTTGGTGGCGTGATCCATGTCGAGGCGCACGATCACTTCGCCCATCGGGTTCTCCTTGATGAACGCGTCCGCCGCGGCCACCACCTGATGGATCGTCTCGCCCTTGTGATCGGGGTAGTAGAACGAGACGTTCGCGTCTCTCGAATCGTCGGTCATGAACGGACGCAGGAAGCCCGGCGCGCCGTTCGTTCGCAGCTGGAAGATCACCGTGCGGACGGTGCCCGGATGCTCCGGCACGAACTGCCACTTCGGATCACCGTAGTGGTTCATCCGCCAGTAGATGCGGATGATCGGCGCGATCGAGACGGACGCGCCGAGGTTCGTGTAGGTCTGCATCCAGCGCTCGAACTCGGTCATGCGCTGGATCGGCAGCGGGTCGGCGCTCGCGTTCTCGCGGTCGCCGCTGGTGAAGACCACGAAGGAGTCGACGCCGCCGAAGCGCTTCGCGATCTGATCGGTCGCGACGTTGAACTGGTGATCCGGCCACAGCAACGGCGAGCCCGGCGTCACCTGCCCGATCTTCGAAAACTCGAGCGTGATCCAGGTCGACACGATGAAGGTCACCACCGTCGCCACGCCGAGTACGTACTTCCACTTCGGGTGGGTCGTGATCCAACCGACGAAGCGCATCGCACGGACCATTCCTGTGGGCAGGAAGTGCTCGTGTTCCTTCGGCGCGGGCAGGTAGCAGATCATCACCGGGTGGAGGATTTCCACCGTGGCGAGGATCGAAGTCACCCAGAACGCGCCGAAGATCGCGAGGTCGCGCATCTGCGGGATCGAAGTCACGAGGATCACCAGCAGACCGCCGACGTCCACGACGATGCCGAGCGTGCCGGGCACGATCAGCTCGGCCATCGCGATCGTGGCGGCTTCGATCTTGGCTTCGTTCGGGTCGGCGTAGCGCGGCGCGAGGATTTCGAAGTCCTCGAAGAAGCGCTCCGCCATCTGCACCGTATGCGAGACGGCGCGCGCCGTGATGATCATCGGGATCACCAGCACGAGTGGGTCGAAGGTGATCCCGGTCCAGCCGGTGAAGCCGGTTCCCCAGATCACCGTGATGATTGCGGCGACGAACGGGATCAAGACGCCGTGCAAGCGCCGGAAGTAGGCGAGCAGCAGCGCGAAGATCACGACCGTCGTCAGTACGACGTAGAGCCCGATCTCGAAGGCGTGCTTGATGATCCAGCCGACGTGGATCGGCTCGCCCGACACGAAGATCTGCAGGTTGCAGCCCTCGGGCCAGGATGCCTTCGTCTCGGCGGTGACGAACACGCGCTTCACCGCATTCCACATCGAGGTCAGCACGCCGGGATTGGTCGCAATCGCGCAGGCGGGATCTTCGAACTCGGTCTTGATGGCCTGGACGTGGTTGAAGACCGCCTGGTAGACCTGCGAATTGCTGAGGCGGTCGGTGATGAAGCCGGCGGAGATCAGCGCGCCCTGTTCGTCCCACGACACGAGACGGCCGTAGATGAAGGGCGGGTTCTGCAGCACCACCGCGCGCAGCGCTTCCGCTTCTTCCTGCGTCTCCGGCACTTTCTTCATCAGCACGTCGGAGGTGATCGAACCGTCGGGCTCGATCTGGATCGCGCGTGTGCTCGAGTGCGCGAGTGAGCGCACCTGATCGTGGTTCACCGGATAGGGCGGGAAGCGCCGATCGAGTTCCTTCAGCGCCTCCTGATCCGACATGCCATCGGCGGTCAGCTTCTCGCGCAGCGCTTCGCGTTCTTCGACGTGCGAGTCGAAGCCGACGCCGTCGAGGCGTCGCGTGATCTCATGCAGACGCTTCAGCGTGTCGGGCGTGAAGATGTTGCCTTCCCGCACCACGACACCCATCGCCGCCAGCGACGAGGTGCCGAACTTCTTCGCGAACTTGTCCTGGGCGTTGATGAAGGGGTGGTCGGGCCACTGTGCGCGCGCGGTCGTATCGATGCGCACGACGGGGCCGGGCAGCTTCATGTCGAAGCCGTTCAGCACTGCGTTCACGATCGGGTAGAGGAAGAAGAGTGTGGTCGCGGTCAACCAGATCACGATCGGGAAGCGGTTGCGCACGACCCAGCGGGCGAATTGCAGAGTCTGGGTCTGACGCGCGTGCGACTGCGGAGGAGTTTCCGACATGCAGGCCTCTCGTGTGTCCCGACGTCGGCGTCGCGTCGGGGGGGATGGACGCTCGAACGCAGCCCTGCTCGAATGCGATCGTGCCCGGCGATCGCGGCATGCGTCCGGGGAGAGACCACCACCAATTGGGGGGGGTCGGCAACCCGGGCGCACCTTATTTCGAAAGGCGGTCCCAGGTCAAGCTCTTGCCGACGGAAAGCGGTTCCGTTACGCGGCGATGAAGAGGGGGTGCGGCATGAACGAGCGAGTGCGAATCGTCGCGACGCGCAGCCTGCAGAGTGCTGCGCTCGCCGACCTGATCACGCGCTTCGATCTCGCGGTCTGGCCGGAGCGCCAGGCGCCGTCGCCCGATGCGCTCGCCGCGTTCGCGCGCGAGTGCGATGGCCTGCTCTGCCTGCTCACCGATCGCATCGACGCGGCATTGTTCGAGCGCTGTCCGCGCCTCCGCGTCGTGTCGAGCGTCTCGGTGGGGGTCGATCACGTCGATCTCGACGCCGCAACCGCGCGTGGCATCCCGATCGGCCACACGCCGGGCGTCCTCACCGAGACCACGGCGGACCTCGCCTTTGCATTGCTGCTGGCGGCGGCGCGGCGCGTCACCGAGGGCGATCGCTTCGTGCGCGACGGCGGCTGGACTCCCGCGCGCGTCTGGGAACCCGATCTGTTGCTCGGCGCCGATGTCCACGGCGCCACGCTCGGCCTCGTCGGATTCGGCGCGATCGGCCAGGCGATGGCCCGCCGCGCGCAGGGTTTTGGGATGCGCGTGCTGGCCTGGTCGCGCACGCGGCGCGAGGTGCCGGGGGCCCGGTTCGTGTCGCTCGCATCGCTGCTAGCTGCGGCCGACTTCGTCAGCGTTCACGTCGCGCTCAGCGCCGAGACGCGCGGGCTGCTCGATCGCGCCGCGATTGCGCAGATGAAGCGCGGCGCGGTGCTGGTGAACACCGCACGCGGCGGCATCGTGGACGAAGCCGCGCTCGCGGATGCGCTGCGCACCGGTCAGCTCCGCGCGGCGGGCCTCGACGTGTTCGCGAACGAACCGCTCGAAGCCGCGAGCCCGCTTCGCGATCTTCCGAACGTCGTGCTCACGCCGCACATCGGCAGCGCGAGCGAAGCGACGCGCGGGCGGATGATCGAGCTCGCGGTGGAGAACTTGGTGGCGGGACTCGCGGGAGAGCGGATGCCGCGGTGTGCGAATCCCGCGGTGTACGAACGAAGCGCATGAATCCGTTTTGGCGAGCGACTCAGGTAGTTGGCGGCGGGGGTTGGTTTGAGCGGCAGCGCGCGGCGAAGATGCCGGGGGGAATGATTTTTGCGCCGCGGTGGCGGGCGCGGGCGGCGAGCCGGCGATCGGCTGTGACGACGGCGACGCGCGCGGGGTCGGGTGCGGTGCGCACGGCGGTGAGCACCCAGTCGTCGGCTGGGGCGGCGAAGATCACGCGCGGTCCCGCGGTGGTTGCTTCGTCATCGGTGGGCGGGGGTTGTGAGCCGTCGAACACGATCACCACTTCGGCGTCGGCCGGATCGAAGGCGCGCACCAGTTCGACGACGCGGTCGCGGCCTTTGCTCTGCCACCACGCTCGGCGCGATTCGCCGTGCAGCAGCACCACATGGAGCACGTTGAAGCCATCGACGAGCCAGAGCGTCGGCGGCAGGTCGGTGGGCGGGCTGGCGTCGCTCATGGCGCCTCCAAGGTAGGGATCCGCGGGCGCTTCGACCGCCAGCCAGCGCAGCGCCGTCGCGGCGCCGAGCGCCACCGCAACGAACGCGGCGATCACGCCGAGGCTCGATGCCACCTCTTGCAGACTCTCTCGCAGGAATCCTCGCTCGCTGATTTCCATGACCGTCCTCCTCGCCGGTCACTCTGCAGCGGGGCCGTGACGGATTCGGTCACGTCGCTTTCCGAAGGTTGCGAGCTCTCGGAGCGTGACCTACTCCAAACTTCATGACGGCACGAACGGGTTCGGCGGCTCGAACGCTGCGGGTTGGGCTGGTGCAGATGCGCTGCGTCGCGAACGATCCGGCGGAGAATCTGGCGCGGGCGATTGCCGGGATCGAGGACGCGGCGGCGCGCGGGGCGGAGCTGGTTTGTTTGCAGGAGCTCTTTCGCACGCCCTACTTCTGTCAGGCCGAGGAGCAGGTGCGCTTCGATCTCGCGGAGCCCGTGCCCGGGCCGACGACCGAAGCGCTGGCGAAGGTGGCTGCGGCGTGCGGCGTGGTGATCGTCTCGTCGGTCTTCGAGCGGCGCGCGGAAGGGCTCTACCACAACACCGCGGTCGTGCTCGACGCCGACGGCCAGCAGGCCGGCGTCTATCGCAAGATGCACATCCCCGACGATCCTCTCTATTACGAGAAGTTCTATTTCACGCCGGGTGATCTCGGCTTCCAGGCGATCCGCACGCGTGCCGGCCGCATCGGCACTCTCGTGTGTTGGGATCAGTGGTTCCCGGAGGCGGCGCGCCTCACCGCGCTCGCCGGCGCGCAGGTGATCGTCTACCCGACGGCGATCGGCTGGGAGACGGGCGTGCGCCCCGAATGGGAAGCCGCCGAGCACGACGCCTGGGAAACCGCACAGCGCGCGCACGCGATCGCGAACGGCGTGTTCGTCGTTGCAGTCAATCGCGTCGGCGCCGAAGAGCGGCTCACGTTCTGGGGACAATCGTTCGTAGCGGATCCCTTTGGTCGCGTGATCGCGCGCGCTTCCTCGACTGAAGAAGAGACGCTCGTCGTGGACTGCGATCTCTCATTGATCGAGGAATGCCGGCGCGGCTGGCCGTTCCTGCGCGACCGTCGCATCGATGCGTATGGCGATCTGCTGAAGCGCTTCCGGGACTGACAAAGCGATTCGATCGCGTGTGGGCCCCTACCGGAGTACGTGATGGACCGTCTCGTCGTTCTCGCCGCGCTGCTGGCGCTCTCCGCCCCTCTCGGCGCGCAGGGGGGAGGGCTTCCCACTCTACGGGTCTGGCCGGATACGACGCCCCCGTGCAACGGCACACTCCAGGCGTGTATCAACGCTGCGTCGTCCGAAGACACGATCGAGATCGTGACGAACGGGCCGATCGACGAGTCGATCCTGCTCTTCAAATCGGTCGAGTTGCAGGCGTCGCCTGGCTTTCAGCCGGTCTTCGCCGCAGGCAGGGACATCCTCGCCTTTCCGACGAGCGGTAGCCATCTCTTCTTGATTGCGGGCGTGACGCTCGCGAGTGGCGTGATCAGTATCGACAACGGAGTCGCGGGAGCGCTCACGGTCGTGGTGCGCGACAACCGCTGCAACGGGATCTCCGTCAGCGCCGCAACCAACGCCCCGCTCTCGTTCAGCATCACAGGTAACGACATCACGCATCTGCTGGGATGGCTGGCCGCGATCCGCGTGGAGGCCGGCTGGGCGTTCGGCCCAGGCGACGAGATCAGCGGCAACACCGTCGCGATGGCTCCGAACAACAACGCGATCGGGATCAACGTGATGGGCGAAACGGGAGCCATGAATGTGGACATCGTCGCGAATCGTGTGACGGGGCTGGGCTACCGGAGAGGCATCCAGGTAATGGGCCCTGGGATCTCCGAGGCACGTGTCGTGAACAACCTCGTGACCGGCGCGGAGCCGAACGGCGAAGGAATCCGCGCCTCCGCGGAAGGCACCTCGACGGACTTCTCGATCATCAACAACACCGTGACCGACGGCACCACTGGCATCGTCGTCAACTTCGCCAACGGAGTGGTCGCGAACAACGTCATCACAGGCAACAGCGCTACGGGCTTCAGCGTCTCGAACTCCAACACCGTCGTGAACCGCAACAACCTCTTCTTCGGCAACGCGAATGACTTCCTCGGAATGGCGCTTCCCGGCCCGAACACGCTCTATGCCGATCCGCTCTACGCCGACACGCAGGATTTCCGGCCGACCGCCCAATCGCCCGTCGTGGATGCGGGCGATGACGCAGCCGTGCCGCCCGCGATCACGACCGATCTCGACGGCAATCCCCGCTACAACGGGACGGTCGACATCGGCGCCTACGAGGTGCCGGAGCCGTCGCTCGCGCTCGGCGGGAGCGCAGCGCTGCTCATGCTCGCTGCGCGATCTCTCGCTCGGCATCGGAAGCGCGGCGCCTGAGCGGCGCTCGCCCGGAGCCAAGCGCGTCGCGCGGAAGCGGTCGCGACGCTCACGTCACCAGGCGTTGCTCGACCGGGATTACGCTACCCGTGCCGCTCGCCGGCTGCGGGTCTGCGACACCGCGGGCGAACGTGGCGACGAGCCACCAGAACACGAGGACCAGGACGATGATGAGTGCGATTCGCAGCCAACCTGTGGGCATTGATGTTCCTCCGCGCGGCAGCATGCCTCGTCACTTCCGCAATATCCATCGCGAGCGACGTCCGACATGAGTGCGCATCCGACGCCGGCGCAGCGCGGCTATCGCTGGCCCGCCGAATGGGAACGCCATCGTGCGACATGGCTCTCGTGGCCGCACAACGTCGAGACCTGGCCCGACGCGCTGCCGACCGTGCGCGCGACCTTCGCGAGATTCGTGCGCGCGCTCGCGCCGCACGAAGCCGTCGAGATCGGCGTCGCGGACGCTGCGATGGAAGCGATCGCGCGCAATGCGATCCGCGAAGTCGGCGCCGATCCCGATCGCAACGTGCGCTTCCATCACTACGCGACGACCGACGCCTGGTGTCGCGATCACGGTCCGATCTTCGTCGTGAAGCCGGACGGATCCCGAGCTCTCTGTGACTTCAGATTCGACAACTGGGGCAAGAAGTATCCCGGCTGGGAACTCGATGACGCCGTACCGCGTCACGTCGAGAAGATCCTCGGCTTGCCGCGTTTCGCGTGCGACGTGGTGCTCGAAGGCGGCGGCATCGATGGCGATGGCCTCGGCACCGTGCTCACCACCGAATCGTGTCTGCTGAATCCGAATCGCGGCGCCGGCCGCACGCGCGACGCGATGGAGCGCGTGCTCGCCGAGCAGCTCGGCGCGAAGCAGGTGATCTGGCTCGGCGACGGCATCGAGGGCGACGACACGGACGGCCACGTCGATGACATCGCGCGCTTCGTCGCGCCCGGCGTGGTGGTCGCCGCGCATTGCGACGACCCGAGCGACGCGAACTTCGCGCCGCTCGCGGAGAACCGCCGCCGACTCGTCGCGGCGCGCGACAGCCGCGGTCGCCCACTCACGGTCGTCGATCTGCCGATGCCGCCGCGCCTCGTCGTCGCGGGCCAGCGCAGCCCGGCGAGCCACGCGAACTTCTACATCGCGAACGGCGTCGTGCTCGTCCCGGTCTTCGGCTTCGCCAGCGACGCGCGCGCACTCGCGATCCTGCGCGAGCTGATTCCCGATCGCGAGATCATCGCGATCCCGTGCGCCGAGCTGGTCTCCGGCTTCGGCGCGATCCACTGCGTCACGCAACAGGAACCTGCGGGCGCCTGATCACCAGGACGGGATTGCCACCGACCGACCGAGCCGGCTACCTCCCTTCGTGGCACTGACCGCCCGGTCGGCTGCCCGGAGGAATCGATGCGAAAGCGGTCACTCGTCTCGCTGCTGGCGGGACTCTGCATCCTGGGCTCGATGGGCGCCGGCCCGTGCGTCTCGCGGGGGCCGAACTTCTTCGGGTTTCTCTCGCCCGCCGCGAGTCTGCTCACCGCGCCCGGCCCGCGCCGCGTTCAGGTGATGATCCCCGGTTTCTCCCGCAAGGAGACGCTGCAGGTTCTGCTGAACGGCGCGGACGTGACGCCGGCATTCGTCTACGACGGCCGCATCGCATCGGCGCAACTCGATATCCCGGCCGGCCCGCAGCATCTCGAAGCGATGATCGCTCTCGATCTCGCGTTCCTCGGCTCGCGCCACACCGAAGTCGACTTTGAAGCGGTGGCGCTGCTCGATCCCGATGTCTGTGAAGTGCTGAACGACGCCGAGTGCGCGCTGCCGTTCCCGTCGTCGCGCTATCAGGAACCGGATCCGACCACGGCGTCGGGCGTGCGCATGGCGTACCCGGAGGGCGCGCTGCCGGCGATCTCGGCGGGCACGCTTCCGAATCTGATCTTCGGCAATCGATTGCCGCTCGATCCGGCCGGCTTCAATTACTACGACGGCGTGGCGCCGACCGTGCAGCCGATCATGCATTTCCCGGGCGGCGTCGATCTCGCCGCGAGCGACGCCCCGCGGCTGCTCGAAGCGACGCGCAACTTCGATCTGCGCGGGCTCGATGCCGACAGCCCGTCCATCTTGATCGACGCGAACACCGGCGAGCGTTTCGCGCATTTCCTGGAGAACGATTCGCACGCGACCGGCGACAACGCGGACCGTCAGGCGACGATCCTGCGCCCCGGCAAGAGCCTCCTGCCCGGCCATCGCTACATCGTGGCGCTGCGCAATCTCGTCGCGCCCGGCGGCGCGGCGGTGGCGCCGGAGCCGGCGTTCCGAACGCTCCGCGACCGCGCGCCGACCGACATCCCGCAGGTCGAAGCGCGCCGCGCGCATTTCGATACGGCGGTGTTCCCGGTGCTCGCTTCGGCGGGCGTGCCGCGCAGCAATCTCGTACTCGCGTGGGACTTCACCGTCGCGAGCGATCGCGATCTCACGCACGAAATGCTCGCGATGCGCGATCAGGCGTTCGCCTGGCTCGCGACGCAGGATGCCGCGACGCTCTTTCACGTCACGCAGGTGACGCAGCTCTCGGCATGCGCGTCGCCGAGCGACTACGGCTGGCGCGAAGTGCGCGGCACCTTCCGCGTGCCGAACTTTCTGGCGAGTGACAGCACCGGCACGGCCGCCGATCCGGTCGCCGAGCCGGACACGCTCGGATTCCTCTTCACCGACGATGCGGGCGAGCCGGTGCAGACCGGTTTCGTCGATGCGCCCTTCGGCATCGCGATTCCGTGCTCGGCGCGGAGCGCAGCGAAGCCGGGACTCGTGCTCGGCCACGGGCTCTTTGGTTCCGGCCCCGATTTCCCGCGTCAGTTGATCGAAGGGCTCGGCGATTCGCTGCCCCAATTGATCGCGGACGGATTGCTGCCGCCCGGCGCAACACTCGATTACGTCGCCGCCGGAACCAACTGGAGCGGACTCTCGACGCTCGAAGTGCCGCCGCTGCCGGACAACATCCCGAGCAACATCTCCGAAATCTTCGCCGACCCGGTGCTGGTCGCGCAGATCTTCGAGCTGCTCGACAGCTTCATCGGGCAGATCTTCATCGACTTCAACAACTTCGCCGCGATGCCCGATCGGCTGCGGCAGGGACAGCTGCACACGCTCGTGCTGGCGCGCTTGCTGCACACCGGTGTGTTCAACGACCACGCGTGCTTCCAGCGACTCGATCCGGCGCCCGCCGATTGCATCGCGTCGCAACAGAGCGATCCGACGCTCGGCGTGATCGCGAGTGGTGAGCAGACCTACTACTTCGGTGCGAGCCTCGGCGGCATCATGGGCTTGATGTTCGCCGCGCTGTCGCCCGATGTGGAGCGCGTGATCGCGAACGTCCCGGCGATCAATTTTTCGTTCCTGCTGCAGCGCTCGTTCGCATTCGCGCCCTTCGGCGACTTCCTCGCGTTCATCGTGCCCGATCCGCTGAAGCAGGTGCTCGGGATTCAACTCCTGGAAGAGCTCTGGGTGCGCGGCGAATCCGCTGGCTACGCCACGCACGTCACCGGGAACTCGCTGCCGCCGCTCGCCGGCACCAACGCCAAGCGCGTGCTGCTGACACCAGGTCGTTTCGACTCGGTGGTGTCACCGCTCGGTGCGCAGATCGCGGCGGCCACGCTCGGCATCGCGAATCTCGAGGGCTCGATCGAAACGAATCTGCCGCTGGTTCCCGACGCGGACGGCCCGCTCGATTCCGCGCACATCCTCTACGACACCGGCGGCTTCGTGCTCGGCGAAGACGACGCGTTCATTCCGCCGCTCACCAACGACGTTCCGTCGGGCGACGGCGGTGGTTGCAATCCGCATGGGCGCACCGCGCTGATCCCTGCGGCGATCAACCAGTTGATCGTGTTCCTCACGCCGAACGGCGTGGTCGAGAATTTCTGCAACGGTCTTTGCGATGCGGAAGGGCCGCTCGAACTTCCGGAAGGCGAGGCCGAACGCTGCGATCCGACGCCCTGATTCGCGACGCGAATCCGCTTTTCATCGCCCGACGAATTCGTTAGACCCTGAGCGCTCTTCCAGCTTTTAGGAGCGGAACTTGGCAGTCGAGGTGTTTCGGCACGACGTGATCGTCGTGGGGGGTGGCGCAGCCGGTTTGCGCGCCGCCATCGCCGCCGTCGAGGCGGATCCCAAGATCTCTGTCGCGATGGTTTCGAAGGTCTATCCGATGCGGAGCCACACGGTCTCCGCCGAGGGCGGCGCCGCGGCGTACGTGCCGGGCTCCGACGACAGTCTCGAGAAGCATCTCTACGACACCGTCAAAGGCTCCGACTTCCTCGCCGACCAGGACGCCGCCGAGTATTTCGTCGAACAAGCGACGCCCGAGCTGACGCGCCTCGAACACTGGGGCTGCCCGTGGAGCCGCAACGAAGACGGCTCCGTTGCAACGCGCCCGTTCGGCGGCATGACCGTGCCGCGCACGTGGTACGCCGCCGACAAAGTCGGCTTCCACATGTTGCACGCGCTCTTTCAGCACTCGATGCGCTTCGATCGCATCGTTCGCTACGACGAGAACTTCGTCACGCGACTGCTCGTCGATGACGGCGCCTGCCGCGGTGTCGTCGCGATCGACATCCGTTCGGGCGCGATGCGCGTGTTCCTCGGTCGCGCGGTGATTCTCGCCACCGGCGGCGCCGGCAAATGCTTCCCCTTCACGACGAACGGCACGATCAAGACGGGCGACGGCATGGCGCTCGCGTACCGCGCCGGTGTCGCGCTGAAGGACATGGAGTTCCTGCAGTATCACCCGACCGGATTGCCCGGCACCGGCATCTTGATCACCGAGGCATCGCGCGGCGAGGGCGGCTACGTGCTGAACTCCGAGGGCGAACGCTTCCTGGTGACGCGCGACTACGGCGTCGGCCAGAAGGCGGAGCTCGGTCCGCGCGACATGATTTCGCGCGCCGAGATCCTCGAGATCGAAGCGGGCCGCGGTCTCAAGGGACCGTACGGCGACTACGTGCTCCTCGATCTTCGTCACCTCGGTGAAGCGAAGATCATGGCGAAGCTGCCCTTCGTGCGAGAGCTCGCGAAGACCTACATCGGTGTCGATCCGGTCCACCAGCCGATCCCGATCCGACCGGTGGTGCACTACATGATGGGCGGCGTCGACACCGACATCCGTGGCGCCACGTCGATCCCCGGCCTCTACGCGGCGGGCGAGACCGCGTGCGTGTCGATGAACGGTGCGAACCGGCTCGGCTCGAACTCGCTCACCGAGTGCCTCGTGTTTGGCGCGCGCGCTGGCATCGAAGCCGTCGCGCACGCGAAGAGCAGTGGCGATGGCAACGAAGCGCGGCTGCGCGGCGAAGGCGAGACCGAAGGCGCGCGCATCGATGCGCTGCGCGGTCGCAAGAAGGGCGGCGAGCGGATGTCCGTGATCCGCTACGAGATGCAGCTCTCGATGGAACGCGGTTGCGGCGTCTACCGCCGGCAGGAATCGATGAACCAGGCCGTCGCAGAGCTGGCGCCGCTGAAAGGCCGCTACGCAGACCTGGTGCTCGAAGACACCTCCAAGGTCTTCAACACCGAAGTGCTGCAAGCGCTCGAACTCGGCAACATGCTCGACGTCGCCGAGACGATCGCGATCGCCGCGGCGGCGCGGCGCGAATCGCGCGGCGCGCATGCGTGTCGCGACTACCCGACGCGCAACGACCCCGAGTTCCTGCACCACTCGATGATGTTCTTCACGCCGGCCGGACCGCGGCTCGAGAAGAAGTCCGTGACGATCACGCGGTTCCAGCCCGAGGAGCGCAAGTACTGATGGCGAACGACGGCACCGGCGAGATGAAGACGCGCACCTTCGTCGTCACGCGCTTCGATCCCGACAAGGACCAGGTACCGAAGACGCAGAGCTACGAAGTTCCGTGTCGCCCCGAGTGGAAGGTTCTCGACGCGCTGAACTACATCAAGGACGAGATCGATCCGACGCTCTCGCACCGCTGGTCGTGCCGGATGGCGGTGTGCGGAAGCTGCGGCATGAACGTGAACGGCGCGCCGAAGCTCACCTGCAAGACGTCGCTCTCGGAGTACGGCGACAGCGTCGAAGTCGCGCCGCTCGCGAACTTCCCGGTGATCCGCGATCTCGTGATCGAGATGGACGGCTTCATGGAGAAGTTCAAGGCCGTGAAGCCCTGGATCATCGTCGCCAAGGAGAAGGCGGCGGAAGAGGGCACCAACAAGCAGTCGCCCGCGCAGCTCGCCGAGTTCAAGCAGTTCAGCATGTGCATCAACTGCATGCTCTGTTACGCGGCCTGTCCGGTGGTTGCGAAGGAGCCGGACTTTCTGGGCCCCGCCGCGATCGCACTCGGCCACCGCTACAACATGGATTCGCGCGACGAGGGCGCCCACGAGCGCAACGAGATCTTCCGCGGCGAGGGAACGGTGTTCTCGTGCTCCTACGCCAATGAGTGCAGCGAGGTCTGCCCGAAGAACGTCGATCCCGCAGCGGCCGTGAATCAGGCGAAGCTGAACTCGGTGATCGATTGGGCGACGTCGTTCGTCGTGAAGCGGAACGCGTAGATGTCACGCCCCTCCGATCCGAAGGCGATGACGCCGCGCAAGCCGGGCAGCACGCGCACCGCGCCGCCGACGGTGCCCGACGATTTCTGGACGCGGCCGCGCATGCTCACCTACCTGCTCTTCGACGCGACCGGCATCGTCTACCTGCTCGTCGGTTTCGTCGCACTGCGCGTCGCAACTGCGCTCGGCGGCGGACAGGCCAAGTGGGACGCGCTGATGGAGAGCCTCAGTCACCCCGGCTATCTGATCTTCCACGCGATCGCGCTCGTCTCGGCGCTCTTCGTCGGCGTGCGCTTCTTCCGGCTTTTCCCGAAGGCGCAGCCCGCGCGCATCGGCCCGGCGAAGCCGCCGCCGCCCGCCGTGCTGCAAGCGGGGCTCTACGCCGCGTGGATCGGCATCACGCTCGTGTTGCTCGCGGTGCTCGGAGGAATCTGGCCGTGAAGGCGCTGCTGCTCCGCCTCGAACCGATCATCTGGCTGCTCTTCGGCGCCGGCATCATGGTCGGCACGCTGCTGCTTCCCGGCTATCTGATGACGGTGACGCTCGCCGGTCCGCTCGGCCTCTTGCCCGAAGGCGCGCTCTCGTTCGAACGCGCCCACGCCATCGCGTCGAACCCGATCGGCAAAATCGTGCTGCTCGCAATCATCGCGCTGCCGCTGTGGAAGGGCGCGCACCACACGCGCGCGCTCGCGGTAGACATGCTCGGCCACCACAGCGATGCGCTCGTCGGCTCCGCGCTCTACGCGATCGCCGCCGTCGGCAGCGTGCTCGGGATTCTCGCGGTCCTCGCGATCTGATCCGCGCCATCGCGTATCCCCTTTTTTGGGGATGACTCCGAGTCGCCGGCAATTCGCTGACACCCTCGCCGCCTACCAGCCACTCAACACTGAGAGCTGATCCCGCCTGTGGGTGACGTGCGCATTTTCATGCGCACCCATTCCGCCGGCACCTGTAGCGCTGTGAGGTGCGGTCCATGTTGCGTCGTCGTGTGGCTGGTCCTGGTGTTGCGCTCGTGTTGCTCATCGCCGCTGCCGTGGGGTCCGAGGCGCAGGCGATCGCAGTCGCGCCGCTCACCGCCAACGGAACCTACGTGCGCCCGCCGGGTCCGCCGAGTTTCCAGATTGGCAGCGGCGGTTTCGTCGAGGAACTCGACGCGTTCGTATTGCCCGCCGGTGCGGCCGCTGCGACACAGCTCAGCACGTCCGCCGTGCCGACCGGTCTCGCGCTTTCCTTCAGCGCGACACTCTCCGGCGACGCCACCGATCTGCTGCTCGCCTACGAATTCACCAACACCGCCGCGGCGCCGCTAGCGAGTCTCACCTTCCTCTCGTACTTCGACGCCGAGATCGACGAGACGCTCAACACCTTCTTCAACGAATACGCGGCGACGACCGGTGCCCTCGCGAGCGGACAGAGCTACGAGATCGACGAACCCGGCTTCGTTTTCGGCGACATCTTCTCGAACGCGCAGGCCGGTGCGCTCGATGGCACGAACGGCGTGCCCGCCGCATCGCCCGACGACGTCGCGATGGCGCTCTCGTTCGCGATCGGGTTGCTGAATCCAGGGCAGACCGCGCGCTTCGAGATCTTGCTCTCCGAGGACGGCGACACGCTCGGCGGCTTCGCGATCCACCAGCACGACGTCGACGTGCGCTCGAGCACGATCATCACGTATTCGGGCGCGGCGTCGGTCGTGCCGGAACCGGGTACGGTGTTGCTGCTCGGCGCGGGTCTCGCCCTCGTCGCCGCGCGCCGGAACCGATAGGCGCGCGACCCAGTGACCCGGCGACGCCACAACGCGGTTCGCACGCTGCTCATCACAGCGCTCGTGGGCACGCTCTCGAGCTGCTCCGAGAATCTCGCCGAGCGCGCGGTCTGCGAAGGTGGTGACGGGCAGGTTTCGATCGCGTGGCAGACGGTGCCCGGTGTCGACAACTACCGTGTGTTCCGCGCGAATGACGGCATGACCGCCGAGGCGATCGGCGAAGTCGCGGGCACGAGCTTCGTCGATGCCGACGTGCAGAACGGCACGCGCTACGGCTACGTCGTTCGCGCGGTGGTTCCCGAAGGCGTCGAGGCGTCGGATCTTGCGGCGTGTGCGGTGGTGCCCGAAGCGGGCGATCCGACCGACATCGCAGCCGTTGCGGATCTCACTTGCCGCCCGAAGCGCGGCAAGGTCGATCTGAGCTGGAGCTCCGTTCCTGATGCGGTGATCTACCGGGTTCTGCGCAGCATCCAGGGCGGGCCGGCGGAGCCGATCGCCGAGGTCACCGGCACTGCTTATGCGGATCTCGCGTTGGCGAACGGAGTCTCGTACGCATACAGCCTCATCACGATGGCGGCAGACGGCAGTCGCTCCGAGCAATCGACCGTGTGCCTGGCAGTGCCGACGGCGGTCGGCGAGGGCACGCCGCCGGATCCCGTCACCGATCTCGCGTGTCGCGGCAAGCGTGACAAGGTCGACCTCAACTGGAGTCCGGTCGCAGGCGCGGCCTACTACCGCGTACTGCGAACAGTCAATGGTGTCGACGCAGAGGTGGGTCAGGTCCTCGGTCCCGTATTCGTCGACTTCGGGCTTGAGACAGGCGTCGCGCACGCCTACCAGGTGCTCGCTGTCTCCGGTTCCGCTGTTGCGTCCGAGCCGTCGGTCGCCTGCAACTACACGCCGCGAGAGCGCGGTGACGGCAATCTCGCTCCGCTCGTCGTCTCCGATCCGATCACCGGCGCGCGTGAAGAGCAGCTCTACTCCTACCAGGTGACGGCCAGCGATCCCGACGGCGATGCCGTGACGCTGAGCCTCACGAATGCGCCGACCGGCATGCAGATCAGCACCGCTGGCTACATCAGCTGGCGACCGGCGACGTCGCAGATCGGCCCGCGCCCCGTCGAGATTCGAGCGACCGACGCGCGTGGTGCTCATACGAGCCAGGCTTTCGTCGTGGACGTCGAGGCCTTCGATCGTCCGCCGCGCATCACCTCGATTCCTGTACGCAGCACGCGAATCGGCGAGCAATACGCCTATGACATCGAGGCGACCGATCAGGAGGGCGGCGCGCTTTCCTACGGATTCGACGCGCCCGCACCAGAGGGAATGACGATCGACGCCGCGACGGGCGCCATCGCGTGGGCGCCGCCGCACTGGGCCGTCGGCGAGAACGCGATGACCGTGCGCGTCGCGGACCCCGCTGGCGGTTTCGACACTCAAACGTGGCGGCTCGACGTGGCGGGAGATCCGTTGCTGCTACAGGCGCCGTCGGGCGCCTTCGAGATACGCGCAGGCGAGACTCTCGAACTCGAAGCCCAGAGCAATTATCCGCGTGCTGGCTTTCTGGCGAAGCCGCTCCCGAAGAACGCGACCTTCGACGGCAAGCGCTTCCGCTTCACGCCCGCGCCAGGACAGGCAGGCGTCCACAACGTCGCCTTCTACGCGTTGTTCGCCGGGATGCGCGCGCTGAACCCGGTCGTCATCACGGTGGTGCGCGACAACGCGCCGCCGCTGATCGCTCCGCTCGCCGATGCGGGCGTCCAAGAGGGCGCCGAGCTGCGCATTCCTGTGGCCGCGAGCGATCCGGACGGCGACCCCGTCGTCATCCTCGCACCCGGTCTCGCACTCGAGAACGCGTTCTTCGACGAGGTGAATCGAGAGTTCTCGTTCCGTCCTTCGCACGAGCAGGCCGGTACCTATCAGGTCGTATTCGAAGCGAGCGACGGGCGTGCGGCAGTTCAGGAAAGTGTCGAGATCAGGGTCGAGGACGCCGTGGCGCCGGTCGTCGATCTCGCACTCACGGTCGATCCCCCGCAGAGCCCCACCTTCGTACAAGGGCAGTCCATACGCGGTTCCGTGGTGGGAGAAGTTTCTTCGGCGCTGCCCGCTCCGGCGCCGCTCGTGACGGGACTCGCCCCGGCGAACGGCACGCAGGGTCGCAGCCAGGACGTCGTCGTGACGGGCCTTCGCACCGCGTTCGCGGCGAACGTCACGCAGATCACCTTCGGCGCGGGCATCGCAATCGAGAATGTCGAGGTGCTCTCGCCGACGTCACTGCGAGCGCGCGTCGCAGTCGCCGCCGATGCAGAACTCGGCGTGCGCGCAGTCCGCGTGCTCGAGGGCGGGCAGGAAATTCCGTCGGTCGTCGCGTTCCGTGTCGAGCAGGGCTCCTCGGAGGTGCGCGGGCAGATCGTGGATTCGTTCACCGGCGCTCCGGTCGCCGGCGCGCGCGTCACGCTCGACGGGACCACGCTCTCGGTGGAGACGGACGAAACGGGTCACTTCGTGCTGATCGGAGCGCCGCCGGGTGACGGCACGCTGGTCGTGATCACACCGAACTACGACGTCTTCCGTACCAGCATCGCGGTCGTGAGCAACCAAGCCGTGGAGCTCGGCGACACCGTCGCGATCGAAGCGCTGGCGCGGCCGGCTACACCGGCCGGTTCGCTGCCGCGCGCGGCCACCGTTGCGAGCGTCATCGATCGCGGTCTCGGCTCGAAGGACGGTGGCCTCGATCAGGAGCAGTCGGAGGCCCTCGTCATCGACACTTTCCTTGCGCTCCAGAGCAAGGACGTAGGCGTTCTCGACGAGGCCGGCGAGCAGCTGAATCCGCTCACGGCGGGCAGCGGGATCATGAGCCTCAAGCCCGCAGCGGTCGAAGAGCTGGCGCGCCGCTGGCGTGGCGGCCACATGGTTGATCTCGGCGAACTCGTCGACACCGTCGACGGCGGCTTCGCCGTGCTGCGCAGCGGCCGCTTCAACCGCGAAGTTGCGATCCAGGCGTTCCAATCGGCGGTCGATGCTGCCTGGGCCGATCCCAGTGCCGCCGATTCGATCCTCCCCATTCTGCTCTTCAACGAGGGCACGAGTCTCTCGAGCAAGCCGCCACTGCTGACCACGGCGACGTCGCTGAATGCCGTCCAGTCCTACCTCTTTCTCACCAGCTACATCGTTGCCAACTTCGGCTCCTTGAACCTCGCCCTCGATCGCCTGCTCGAGCGCGGGGGCATCGACCCCGACACGATCGAGAATCCGGCCTTCGCGCTCTCCGACGAACGCTCGCCGCTCGGCGAGCGCTTCGCCTCGCGCTTCGAGGGCTTCTGGGCGCGCACGCGCGACGCGGTCGGCAATGCTGCGGAGGTCGTTGGAGGCGCTCTGGTTCGCACGGCGAACGCCTCTCATCAGGGGACGTTGCACGGTGCGGAGGGCGGCAAGGGGACCGACAACATCCTCGGCGCGACGCTGTGGGCAAAGATCGGATCGATCTGGGACATCGCCGTCAACTCGTTTACGCCCGCCGTGTTTGCAGCCGCATTCGCGTTTGCCGCCATCGGCATCTTCGCCGCCTTCAGCGGTGCGGCGTTCCTGACCGTCGGCACGGCGATCCTGGTTGGTGGCGCCTTCATGAGCGGCTTGCTCGTCGGCTTCATGGGCAAGCTGTGGGCGGTCACCACGGGACCCGACACGGTCGTTGCGCTGACGCCTGAGCCCCCGAGGATCGAGAGCTTCCTCGTGCCGGGCATCGACGGAACCAAAAAGGTCGCGATCGTCTTCGAACGTTCGTCGTCGGATCTCGCCGCGGAATTGAACTCCGTCGAGCGCTTCCTGCCCTACATCCCGGTTTTCAGCGAGTTCGCCGATCTCGTGGGTCCGGGCATCAATCCGCAGTTCCTCGAGTACGAATATCACCTGTGGCGCTATCCGACACTCGACAGCTCCTCGATCGCCAATGGCCAGTTCATCTCGGATCTGAGCCTGCCCGATCCCGAGGATCCCGAGAAGCGCCAGTTCCTGATCCGTGGCGACACGATTCCGGAGGGCAGGAGCTTCTACCGCGTCGTCGCGGTGCAGTACTACGACGCCTTCTGGACGCGCAACATTTTCGCGGGCGGCGAGCGCGATGTCTACGACATCAAGACGACCTACCAGGACTTCGGCCTGAAGATCCCCGATGGCATTCCCAACGGTGCCATCGACTCCGTCGAGGTGTTTACTGCGCTCGGCAGGGACAACGTCAACGCCGTCGTGATGCGTTCGCAGGCGGACCTTGCGAAAATCCGCACCGACTACAACAACAAAGCGCTCGAGGTCATCAACAAGCTCGGGAAAGGGCATGGGCTCCGGCGCGATCTCGACGATCAGCTCAGGGCCCAGCGGCAGAAGGTCACGGATCTGCGTGCGCAATGGCCGGAGTTCCGGCGCGCGCAGATGCAGCGACACATCGACGTGATCGTCGAACTCGAAAAGCACATCAAGCTCTCCTTCGAGAACCGCATCGGTTCGGCCGCGGCGATGGCAGCGCTGCGCGATCCCGGCAGTCCAATCTCGACGCGCCTCCAGTCGCTGCTCGGTCCCGATCTCGCCGCAACCACGATCCCCGCACTCGAACGCAGTGTTGGCATGGAGCTGCAGCTCCGCGAGAACGCCGCGCTCGAGCAACGCCAACAGGGAATCCTGAGCGATCTCGAAAACCAGAAGGAACTATTGCAGCGAGAGCGTTTCCGCGCGGAGGGATTGCGACGGGGCGAGGGCCGCGCCTTTGCGGTCGATCTCTCGACCGAGCCGCTCCCGAGCGAGGGTCCGCCGCCGCCGAGCCGTCGCTACAGCGTGGTCAGCCTACGCTCGGCTACCGGCGAGCTCACCATCTCGATCGTGCCGTCCGACCCGCAGTCGCCCACGGCGCGCTCGTTCGACGATCTCGACACGATCGTGAACGCAGATGTGGAGGCGCAGAAGTCGCGCCTCTCCTCGGTAAACGCCGAGAACACGGCGCTGGCGAGGCGCCTCGATACCGACGCGCACGCGGTGCAGCAGGCGATCGTCGAGATCCCGGCGATCGACGAGCACAACCGACAACTCGGGCTGCTCGATGCCGAGGAAGCCACGATCCGCGCGGACATCCAGGATGCGGAGGTGGATCTGAAGAAGGTCCAGGACGACGCCGTGCGCGTCGACGCCGAGCGGGTCGAGGCGACGCGGCGCGCAGATCTACCGGAGAGTGTTGGCGCACTCGATTCCCTCCACCGGTCGGAGGGTGGCCTTCGCCGCTTAGCGAGCAGGTCCATGGACGTGATCGGCGTGGTAGGCGATGTGCTCGAGGCTCCGATCGAGGTTCGCGAGGGCATCAAGGTCATCCCGAGCGCGCCCTCGGCGGCCTACGTCGTCGAGAAGATCAATGGTGAGATCACGATCCTCACACCCGGCGGGTCCGCGGGCCCCGCACCTTCCGCGCTACGCGCGGCCGCCGCTGCCGGCCCTGAAACGGACACCGGCCGCTTCGCTGCCCGGGCTCCCTCCCTCGCAAGCTTCGCTCCGAACTTCGAGACCGACTGGAACGCCGACTACCACCTGGCATTCCTACGAACCGCCAGCGACCCGGACAACGCCCGCGCCGGGTTCGTGGTTCGCGAGCACTTCTTCGGCATCCCCGACGCGACGACGATCGACGCCGGCTTCCCGTCGGCCTTGATCGCGCAGGATTCGCGCGGACGCGTCTATCTGAACAACGCCAACTCGAACGCGGAACTCGGCGGTCGCATCTTCCGCTACGGAGACGCCCCGGTCGGACGCGAGCACGTCGGTGTCATCAACTACTGGAGCCAGATGCTCGGCGTCGCGCGTCCGGCGACGCCCGTCGCGATGACGATCTCCGACTACGACGAAGCGGGTACCGGCCTCGTCGAGGATCTCTTCATCGCAAACCTGGATTCGGATCGGTTTTTCGCTCCCGGCCAGACGGCGACCAATCGGATCCTGCGGCTCCCCGTTCATTTGACCGAGACGAATCCCGCCTTTGCGAACGGACAACTTCGCCATCGCATCGTCGCCCAGCCCTACGCCGAGCATCCCGATTTCAAGTTCACCGGTCCGTCGGACATCGTCGCCGACCGTCGCAACGCGATCTCGGTGGGGGTTCCGCGCCTCCTCTATCTCTCGGACGAGGAGATCCTGTTCGCGATCGAGCCGGGTGAGAGCGGCACCGTGAGGAAGCTGATCGAGATTCCGGGCCGACGCTGGTCGGGCCTCGCCGTCGACACCGGAGGCAATCTGCTCTTCGCGGACTGGAACGCGGGCGAGGTCTACGTGATCCCGCCCGACGAGCTCGACAGGATCCGAGTCGGCACGAGTGAGCCGATCACCACCAACGACGCGCTGGACAGGCGTGCCTACCTGATCAAGGAAGACCTCGACGGTCCGACCGACATCGAGCTCGACAGTATCGAGTCGCGCTACGTCGTCTCGACGAACCAGGGATTCCAGCCCTTCAACTTCTCGGTCGTCGGCCGACTGGCGCCCGGCACCGACCAGGTGCGGTTGTTGATCTCCGATCACGAGCTGCCCGTGACCTATCGCCCGACGCGCGGCGGTGTCTTCATCGTCGGCTTTACCTCGGAAGGTTCCCTGGGCAAGGAGGCGCGGCTGAAGGTGCGGCGCATCGAGCCCATCACGGGTCGCGCGTACTGGGATATCTCGATCGTGCGCCTGGCACTCTTCGGAGCCTCGATCCTTCCGGGGACGCATTGATGAGTCGCGCTGGCGCACGCGGGATTCGAGGCGGATTCCTCCGCGCCTCACTCTTCGCGCTCGCGATGTTGATTTCCGCGCCGGTCGCCGCTGCGCCGCTCGTCACCGTCACCGGCCCCGCTTCGCGCGGCCCGCTCGCGCCCGACGCGAACGGGCGCTTCGCGTTCCCGAATCTCCCGCTGCTGCGCAACGCGGTGAACACCTTCACCGTCACCGCCACCGACGACTTCGGCAACTCGCAGAGCCAGGACATCCGCATCACGCAGATCGACCTCGCGAACATCGTGGTGTCGCAGGTGACGTCGCGTCCGCTCGCGGTCGAGGAGATCGAGCAGCTCGTCAAGGACGGTGTCATCGATCTCGAGGATCCCGAGAACTACAACGTCTCCAGCTTCAACATCGTGCTCACCATCGAGAACCAGGAGATCCCGATCTCGATTCCGATCGTGCGACCGATCGACCAGGAGATGGGCTTCGAGGACATCAAGCCAAAGTCCGACCCCGGCAGCGGCAGCAATACGCCGCGCATCCCGGACACCGAGATCGTCGTGTTCGAACTCGTCGTGCCGAGCCCCCCCGGTTTCATCGCGCCGCGAATTCCGGGCGTGATCATCATCCAGGGCGACATCAAGACGCTGAAAGAGTTCTTCGAAGTTCGTCTGCTGCTGATGAACACGTCGGGGATCTTCACGCTCTCCGATGTCAGCGCGATGATCGACTTCCCGGACGGCGGTCTCTCGCCGACGCTGCCCGAAGACGGCATCGCGCTCTTCGGCGACATCCTGCCTGGCGAGCCCGGCACGGCGGGCCAGAAGCAGCGCGAGTTCATCATCCGCGGCGACGAGATCGGACGCCGACCGATCAATGTGTCGTTCGGCGGCACGATCACCGGGCCCGGCATTCCAGAAGACGAGCCGATTCCGTTCAACGGTTCCGCACTGACGGCCGTCGAGGTGAAGGGGCCGCCGGCGTTCGATGTGCGCGTGACGCATCCGGATTCCGTAGTTGCGGGCGTTCCCTACGAACTCGTCGTCGACATCACCAACCGAGGCGAAGCGCCGGCGCTCTACGCGAGCCTCGAGCTGTCGGTCGGCGGCGGCGCCGAACTCGTCGAGTGCACGATCGACGAAGCGACTGGCACTCCCAGTTGCGCACCGATCGAACCGCCCGCCATCCGGCGCTTCGGTCACGTCTTCCCCGGCGCACGCGTGCGCGAAGTGTTCCGGGTCCTTCCGAATCAGTCCGGTCGCGTCACCTCGTGCATGGGCGTCGCGGACCAGAACATCAAGCTTCAGGTACTGGTTGGAAACATCGGCTGCATCACCGGCAATTTCCCGGTGGTGCGCGACAGCGTGAACGGCGTACCCGCGTACAACGTGCTGCCGCTGCCGAATGCGTTCGGTGTCTCGACCTCTTCGCCGGTGGTCGCATTCTTCACCGAGGAGATGAACCAGTCTTCCATCACCACCGGTTCGCCGACCTCGTCGTTCCGCGTGCTCGATGACTCCGGCACGGACGTACCCGGTCAGCTCAGCTTCGTGACGCTGACCGAGCGCACCGTCGCGATCTGGCAGGCCTCCGGCACGACCGGACGTCTCGCCGACAACACGCGCCACACGGTCTTCCTCGCCAACACGATCACGGATCTCTCGGGTACGGCGGTCGCGAACGACTGGACGAGCACCTTCTTCACCACGTCGAACACCGACGACGAGACTCCGCCATTCCTCGAGCTCTCGATCGAGCCGCCGGTCGATCCGACGCGCGTGCTGCCCGGACAGATCATCCGCATCAACGCGTACCCGACCGATCAAGGCACGGGTGTGTCGCAGGTCGAGCTGCGCGTGCAGGACACCGACGTCGAGGGCGCGTCCTTCGAGCTGATCGACCAGAAGACCGTCTTCAATCTGAGCGAGCAAGGCCCGCTGATCTTCGCGGTGGATTCCTCGCTGCTAGTGCCGGGTCATACCTATCAGTTCCGCGGCACGGCGATCGACAACGCGGGCAACCGCCAGGACGCGACGATCGCGGCGATCATTGCGACGACAGCCGCGCCGCCGGAGATCGTGTTGCCCGCGGATCCGGCCGCTCCGGTGCTGCACGGCATTTCGGTGTCGCTCGCGCCCGAGCTGATCAGCGGGAGCGCGAAGTCGGTCGCCTACTACCTCGACTTCGATACCGAGCCGTTCGCGACGCTCTTCCTGCCGCCGTTCCAGACCGCGGTCACGACGCTCGGCCTCCCGCTCGGCGCGCACACGGTGCGCGCCGTGGCGACCGACGGTCTCGAGCAAACCGGCGAAGATTTCTTCGACTTCGAGCTGGTCGTGAACATCAACGAGCCGACCGTCGATTTCGGCGGCTTCGTCGGCGGTCGCTACACGATCGGTTCGCGGATCGCGATCAACGGTGATGCACAGGACGAGTTCGGTATCGCCTCGGCGGCGTTCTTCCTCGACGATCCGAACGGCGCGCCGATTGCGACCGGACTCGATTCGTTCCTGCTCGAGACCGAGGCGCTCGCGCCGGGTACGCACCGCCTCTTCCTGCTCGCGACCAACGGCGTCGGCAACTCGAACGATCCCGCTGCGCCTTCCTCGTATGTCGATTTCCAGGTCGTCAACACACCTGTCGGCGGCGCGCCGCCCGCGGCGCCGGTGATCGCCTCGGTGACGGTTCCGAACGGCGGTCTCACCACGGTGTCGGGAACGGCGAGTCCCGGCGGCCAGCTGACGCTTCGCAACCTCACGAGCGGCATCGACGCGACCTTCGCTGTAGCGGACGACGGAAGCTTCATCATTTCGATCGACGCCGACTCGGGCGATCAGCTTTCCGCCGTCGTGCTCGACCTGGCGATCTCGAGTGACCCGAGCGCCGCGGCGTTGGCGCTCGTGCCCGCGCCGCCCGCGCTCGTGTCGATCGTGGTGACGCCGCCGTCGCTGTCGTTCCCGACGCTCGGCGCGTCGTCGGCTCTCAGTGTCACGGCCAACTATGCGGACGCTTCGTCGCAGCTCGTGGCTGGCCTCGCCACCTACACGACCAGCGCTGCCTCCGTCGCGTCGATCGACGGCAACGGGCGCGTCGCTTCGATCGGCAACGGGTCGGCGACGATTACGGTCGGATTCGGCGGCCTCTCGATCGGCGTTCCGGTCACGGTGACCGCACGCGTGCTCCAGTCGATCTCCGTCGCCCCGTCGAGCGTGACGCTTCCGTCTGTCGGCTCGACGCAGGCGCTCACCGTCACCGGCCACTACAGCGACGCGACCACTGCCGTGCTCACCGCTGGCATCAGCTTCTCGTCCTCCGCACCGGGGGCAATCGGCGTCACGAACGGCGTCGTGCGCGCGCTCACGGCCGGCTCGGCAAACATCACGGTGTCAGCGAGTGGCGTGCCGCCGGTGTTGGTGCCCGTCGTCGTCGACGTCGCCACGGATCTCGCGCCGACGGTCGCGTTCCTCGCTCCCGCCGCCGGCACCGACTATGAGCGCGGCGACACCGTCACGGTATCCGCGCGCGCCCTCGACGCCGTCGGCGTCACGCGCATCACGCTGACTGCGAGTGGTGCAACGAGCTTCTCTGAAACGCGCCAGGTCACACCGTCCGCGACCAGCACCGACCAGGGCTTCTCGTTCGCGATCGCCGCGAACGCGCCGATTGGCGGCACGGTCACGCTGTCGCTGCAAGCGGAAGACACCGGCGGCCTGCTCTCGACACTCGCGACGCGCACGATCGACGTCGCCGATGAGACCGCGCCGACCGTTTCGATCTCGGCGCCCGCGATCGACGCGATCTACGGCTACGACGACGAAGTCGAAGTGGTCGTCGCCGCGACTGATCTCGTCGGCGTCGCGCAACTTCGCTTCGTGGTGGACGGCATCGACGGCGCCGCCGACAGCGAGGCGATCGCGCCGCCGACGACCAATGCGGGCACGACGTTCCGCTTCCGCATTCCGATCGGCCTCGTCGCTTCCGAGGTGCAGATCCGCGCCTTCGCCCGCGACGCCGCCGGCAACGAAGCGACGTCGGCGCCGGTTCCGATCACGATCTCCGACGCCGACACGACCGCGCCCGAGACGGTCGCGATCGCGGCGAGCGCGCCGAGCGGCGCGACGACGACCGTCACCTACGAAGTGACGAGCGGTCTCACCGATCTCGACCACGTCGAGCTCTACTTCCGCCGCAACGACATCGGCACCTTCAACCGCTACACCGGTCCGCTCGGCAACGGCAGCGGCGAGTTCACGCCGCAGAGCGGCAACGTCGGAACGATCGCCTTCGATTCGACGCGCATGGGCGGCGCTGGCGCCTTCGAGTTCTTCACGGTCGGCGTGGACAACGCGGGCAACCGCGAAGCGTCGCCGCAAGATGCGGGCGCGATCATTGGCGACGACGGCGCGATTGCGACGATCACGACGGGCGCGCCGGTCACCGTCATCACGACCAACACCGAGATTGCGAGCGATGTACTCGCGGGCCAGAACGTGCGCGTCGTCGGCGCGACGCTGACGCTGGTCGGCTCGCGCTCGCTCGGCAACGTCGAACTCCTGAACGGTGCCGTGCTGACGCATCGCGAGACGACGCAGACGGAAGCGTTCGGCATCGAGCTCTCGGCGTGGACGCTCAGCGTCGATGCGACGAGCCGCATCGACGTCGTCGCGCGCGGACATCTCGGCGGCAACCGCGCTGGGCTCGGTGAAACCGCGCATACCAGTGGCTTCGCAGCCGGCGCGCAGCCTGGAACGGGTGGCAGCTACGGAGGCTTCGGCGGCGACTACGCCGGCAATGGCGCGAGCGTTCCGAATCCGGTGTATGGCAACGTCGTGAATCCCGTCGATCTCGGTTCGGGTGGCGGCGCCTGGGGCGGCGATGGCGGCGACGGCGGCGGCCGCGTTCTGATCGGCGCGATCAACCTCGTCGTCGATGGTTCGATCGTCGCGAACGGCGGACTCTCGGCCGGCAGCGCATCGGGCGAAGGCTCGGGCGGCTCGGTGAACCTGACACTGCGCACACTGTCCGGCGTCGGCGCGATCGCGGCCAACGGCGGCACGGCGAATGGTGGCAACCACACCGCCGGCGGCGGCGGTCGCATCGCGGTGCGCTCGCTCGACCGTGCGACCTACGACGCATCGCTGCTGACCGTACGCGGCGGCGATGGCGCCTACGGCGACGGCGCCGACGGCACGATCTTCCTGCTCGGCGAGGGCGAGACCGGCGGCGAACTCGTGATCAACGGCATCGGCGCAGGCTCGCCGATCACCGACCTGATCATCCCGCCCGGCCAGAGCTTCGACTCGATCACGCTGCAGAACGGCGCGAACGTGATCGCACAGGGGCCGATCGTGCTCGCCGAGACGCTGCGGCTGCGCGGCAACGCGCGACTGGCGCATCCGACGGCGAACGAAGCGGGACTCTCGATCACCGCGCGCGAAGTGATCGTCGAAAACGGCTCCGCGATCGACGTCACCGGTCGAGGCTACCTCGGCGGCAACAAGACTGGCCTCGGCGAGACCGCGCACACGCTCGGCCTCGCAGCGGGTTCACAGCCCGGCGCTGGAGGCAGCTACGGCGGCGTCGGAGGCGACTACTCCGGCAACGGCGCGAGCATTCCGACATCGGTGTATGGCGATCCGAAGTTGCCGAACCGGCTCGGTGCGGGTGGTGGCGCCTGGGGCGGCGACGGCGGCAACGGCGGCGGCTTCCTTCGCCTGGTCGCGAGCGATCGGCTGGTCGTAGACGGCGCGATCCGCGCGGACGGCGCGGTCTCCGTGGGCTCCGCATCGGGCGAAGGCGCGGGCGGTTCGATCTGGATCGACACCGCGCGGCTCGCCGGCACCGGCACGATCTCGGCCGACGGCGGTACGCAGAATGGCGCCAATCACACCGGTGGCGGCGGCGGTCGCATCGCGATCTACGCGGAGTTCCTCGATCCGAACGCGGATCTCGCGGGCCTGCGCAGCGTGACGACACGCGGCGGTGACGGCTTCTACGGCGATGGCGCGGCTGGCACCGTGTACTTGCACCTGCCGGCCGATCTGGACGGCACTCTCATCCTCGACGGCGTGATGCCGGCCGGATCGACGCATCCCGTCGCGACGGAACTACCGCCGATCGGGCCGGGTGTCGCCGCCGCGGTGAGTGCGAACTCGCTCACGGTGGATGGCACGTTGCGCGCCTTCACGCCGAACGCGCTGGCCCGTCTGCGCCTCAATCCGGATCTCGCGCAGGCGGAAGACTTCGCGATCGCCTCGAACACGGCGGACACGATCACGGTGGTGACGCCGAACGAGAATGGAGTCGCGTTCGCGAGCGTCGCAGCGCTCGGCGATTCATACGCTGGCGCGTGGCACTTCGACGACGTGCGCTTCCAGCGCGGCGGCTTCCTCGAAGTCGCGGATCCGCTCTTCGTCGCGCAAGAACTCGCGCTCGCCGAGAACGCGCTGCTCGCGCATCCGCAGACGACACAGATCTACGCCGGCGATCTCGTGATCGACGCCGCGACGGTATCGATCGACGCGACGAGCCGCATCGATGTGACCGGGCGCGGCCTTCTCGGCGGCAACCGGGCGGGTCTCGACCAGACGGCGCACACGCTCGGCTTTGCGGCGGGTTCACAAGCAGGCACCGGCGGAAGCCACGGCGGGCTCGGCGGCGTTTACGCGGGCAACGGCGGCGGCGTTCCCAATCCGACCTACGGCAACCCGAGCGCGCCGCGCGAACTCGGCGCAGGCGGCGGCGCGTGGGGTGGCGACGGCGCCGACGGCGGCGGTCGCATCGCGATCGTTGCGGATGCGATGGTGATCGACGGCGCGCTGCGCGCGGACGGCGGCGTCTCGACGGGCTCCGCGTCCGGCGAGGGCGCTGGCGGCTCGCTCGACCTGCGCGTCGGCTCGCTCACTGGCGGCGGCATCGTCTCCGCGAGCGGCGGCACGGCGAACGGCAGCAATCACACCGGCGGCGGTGGCGGACGCATCGCGATCCGTCACGGCGCAACGTTCGCGTTCCCGCTCGCGAACGTATTCGCGGTCGGCGGCGACGGCTTCTACGGCGACGGCGGACACGGAAGCGTGTTCCTGCTCGCTCCCGGCCAGACCTACGGCGACGTGATCTTCGACGGCCACGGCTTCACGCCGCCGGTGGACTCGGTGGTGATTCCGGCGGGCCTCGCGGCCGACAACCTGATCCTGCGCGATGGCGTTCGCGCGGTTGCGACGCAGATTGCGGTCGACACGCTGCGGCTCGAAGCGGGCGCGACGCTCACGCACGCGGCGCAAAGCGAGTCCGGTCTGCAGATCGACGTGCGCCGACTCGAAGTCGCGAGCGGCGCTGCGATCGACGTCACCGGCCGCGGCTACCTCGGCGGCAACAAGGCGGGCCTTGGTCAGACGGCACACTCGTTCGGCTTCGCGCCCGGCGCCGAAGCGGGGACGGGCGGCTCTCACGGCGGCGTCGGCGGGGTCTACGGGAGCAACGGCGGCGGTGTTCCGAATCCTGTGTATGGCGATCCGCGCCGTCCGGCGACGCTCGGTGCAGGCGGCGGTGCGTGGGGCGGCAACGGCGGCGACGGCGGCGGTTCGCTGCACATCGTCGCGAGCGAGTCTGTCGCGGTGAACGGCGCGATCCGCGCGGACGGCGGCATCTCGTCCGGCAGCGCATCTGGCGAAGGCGCGGGCGGCTCGGTGTGGATCGAGACGGCGACGATCGGCGGTGCCGGCACGATCTCAGCCGACGGCGGCAACCAGAACGGTGGCAACCACACCGGCGCCGGCGGTGGTCGCGTCGCGATCTACGCGGACGACGTCGATGCATCGGCGGATCTTCTCGCCGCGCGTCGCGCGACCACCTACGGCGGCGACGGCTTCTTCGGCGACGGCGCGCCCGGCACCGTCTTCGTCGCACTCGCGGGAACCGAGACACTGATCTTCGACGCGGGCCGTACGCTTGATCGCTGGACGCCCGAGGCGTCGCTGCCCGCAGTCGGTCCCGGCGTCGCGGCGGCGGTGACGAGCGATTCGCTCACGGTCGATGGCAACTTGCCGTCGCCGCATCGGCTGGTCATGAACCACCTGGCCGGCGTGCGCGTGAACCCGAACACCGCGCAGGGCGAGAGCTTCGTCGTCGTCACGAACACGGTCGACGCGATCACCGTCGCGACACCGAACGAGAACGGCGTGCACTTTGCGGACGTGGCGCTCGCGGGCGCTCCCTACGCTGCGCTGTGGCGCCTCGAGAATGTGTTGCTGCGCGGCGGAACGACGCTCGCGCTCTTCGACCCGATCGCGGTGACGGGTGCGCTCACCGTCACCGAGCGCTCGATGCTCACGCACCCGGAGACGACCACGGTCTACGCGCCCTGGCTCGAAGTGGAAGCCGGCACGCTCGCAATCGACGCGATCTCGTCGATCGACGTCACCGCGCGCGGCCATCTCGGTGGTGGTCGCAGCGGACTCGGCGAGGTCGCGCGCACGGTCGGCTTCGCGCCCGGCTCGCAGCCCGGCACCGGCGGCAGCCACGGCGGCCTCGGCGGCGTCTACGCGAGCAACGGCGGCGGCGTTCCGAACCCGACCTACGGCAGCCCGAGCGAACCCACCGAACTCGGCTCGGGCGGCGGCTCGTGGGCCGGCGCAGGCGCAGACGGCGGCGGACGCGTTCGCATCGACGTCGGCGCGCTGATCCTCGACGGCGCGATCCGCGCGAACGGCGGCATCTCGTCCGGCAGCGCGTCGGGCGAGGGCTCCGGCGGATCGGTGAACCTGCGCGCCGGCTCGATCGCCGGAAGCGGGCCGATTGCGGCCGACGGCGGCACCGCGAACGGCGGCAACCACGTCGGCGGCGGCGGCGGTCGCATCGCGATCCGATACGGTGTCGGGGCGGTGCCGCTACCGAACGCGATCACGGTGAATGCCGGCGATGGCTTCTACGGCGACGGCCAGCCTGGCTCGGTTTTCATCGACGCTCCATAGGTCATGACCTCGCCGCTCGCCTCTGGCTCGCTACGAGGGAACGGGGGCGCGAAGTTCCGAGCATGGCCCGCGTAGCGAGGCGCAGCCGAGCGGCGACTCCATGAGTCGGCTCGCTACGCGCAAGTTCGTGATCTCGCGGCTCGCCGATGGCTCGCTACGCGGGAAATAGTGCGCGTTGCGCTGAGGTTGCGATTGACGCTTCGAACCTCGTGCTTACCTCTGCAACGTCGCAGTCGCGACACGGCTCGCAAGCCAACCCCGCGAGCCGCATGCAGGAGGTTCCAGCAACCATGGCATTTCCCATTGTCTTTCGATCGGGCCGCGCGCTTTCGCCGAACGGCGTGAACCCGTTCTGGTCCTCGGTGGAGCGACTCGCGCTGGATCTGCAGCGCGACGCCGCCGTGCAAGCGCCCGTGTTCGCACCGCGCCTCGAAGTCGTCGAGCGCGAGAACGAGTACGTCGTGACGGCGGAACTCGCAGGTGTCGAGGAGAAGGACTTCCAGGTCGAAGTCCACGGCAGCGTGCTCACGCTGCGCGGCGAGAAGCGCAATGAAAACGCGGAAGAGACGGCCCGTCACGTCGCCGAGCGCGTCTACGGCGCGTTCCATCGCGCGATCGAGCTGCCCGTCGAGGTGGCGAGCGACAAGGCGTCGGCCACGTTCAAGAACGGCGTGCTCAGCGTCACGCTGCCGAAGGCCGAGACGGCGAAGGTGCGACACATCCCGGTGAACGTCGCGTAGTCGCGACCTCGCGATTCGCAGTCGCCCAAGAGGCGGGACGGCTCATTGCCATCCCGCCTCTCTCATTTCAGCCGCGTCGCGAATCAGTCGCCGTAGAAGATCCACCCGAACGCAGCGGCGCCGATCACCAGTGGGAGTACCGACTGTGCGATGTGGTGGTAGCGATGGACGTGGCGGTGGAAGTCGCCTTCGTCGTCGTACCAGTGACCGCACGGTTCGCAGCGGTAGCGCGCATGCGCGACGGGGCGCGGCGCGTACCAACCAGTGCCCCAGCCGGGCTGCCAGCCGTAATAGCGCTCCTCGTGGTCGCGCCTGTGGCCGTGTTGCGGTGCGCACCAGTCGCCGTGATCGTGGTGGCGATCGCGTTGCTTGTGATGGCCGCGGTGGCGGCGGGGACGATCGTCATCGTCCCAGTCGTTGTGTCCTGCGCTGACTGGTGGCGGAGCGAGCAGCAGAGTGGCGCCGAGCAGACAAGCGGCGCTCGAGAGGCGGGAACGAGTGGCAGAAGCACGCATTGCGAGGCTCCTAGGCGGCCAGAGATGAGGCCGATACAAAAGAGTCTTCGCCATATCGCATTACGGACCCGTTACGCGGGCTAACCGCGCGACAATGAATCTCGACGGCCCTGCCCCGCAGCTCCGCGCCCGTTTCCCGCGTAGCGAGCCAACGGCGAGCGGCGACGCTCATCAGGCCGCCTCGAAGAGGCGCGCTGCGAGCCAGCGGCGGTGGTGGATGCCGTCGCCGAGCATTGCGCGACTCCACATCGCGCGGCGGAAGAAGAAGTGCACGTCGCAATCCCAGGTGAAGCCGTAGCCGCCGTGGATCTGCACGCCTTTGCGCACTGCGTTGCAGTAGACGTCGCTCACTTGCGCCTTCGCCATGCGCGCGAGCGTTTCGGCGCCCGGCGAGTTGGCGTCGAGCGCGGCGGCTGCACCCGTGGCGAGAGAGCGCGCGCCTTCGATGCCGCACATCATGTCCACGATCGGGTATTTCACGCCCTGGAAGAAACCGATCTGGCGATCGAACTGCTTGCGCGCGATCGCGTAGTTGCGCGTTTCGAGCAGCACCGATTCGGCGCCGCCCACCTGTTCTGCCGCGAGTGCAGCGAAGCCGCGCACGAGCATCGCGTTCCAGGCTGCCGCGCCGTCGCCGTCGAGGCGCGCCGACGCCGTTACGCGTACACCGTCGAATGCGATGCGCGCGGTCGGCCGCGTCGGGTCGATGCAGACCTCCGCTTCGATCGATACACCCGTGCTGGGAATCTCCACTGCGAAGAGCGCGATGCGTCCCGACGGCTCGCGGAACGGCGCGACCACGATGCCCGCTTCGGCGCCGCAGAGCACGTGCGTCTTTTGCCCGCGCAGCACGAAGCCGCCGTCGGCGGGCTCGGCGGTGGCGGTGACGCCGTCGGCTTCGAAGACGCCGCCAGCTTCGCAGAGCGCGATCGTGGCGACGACGTCACCCGCCGCGATCGCCGGCAGCAAGCGCTCCTGTTGTGCGTCTGAGCCGGCATGCGTGATCGCGATGCCGGCGAGCAGCGAGCCGAGGAACGGGCCGGGCACCAGGCGTCGGCCCATCTCCTCCAGCACGATCTCGAGGTGGAGCGCGCCGAGTCCCGCGCCGCCGTGCAAGTCGGGAAGCACGAGTCCCACCCAGCCGAGTTCCGCGAGCTCCTTCCACAGCGCGCGATCGAAGCCGATGCCGGCGTCGGCGAGCTTGCGCAGCTCCGCGATCGGCAGCCGCTCCGACAGGAAGCGCCGCGCCTCCGCGCGCAGTAGTGCGTGTTCTTCGGTGAAACCAAAATCGGTCGGGACTTCGAGCTTGATCGCGGTGGATGTCGCCATGGAGTCGTCTCTCACTTCGACTTCGGGAGGCCGAGCACGCGCTCCCCGATGATGTTGCGCTGCACTTCCGAAGTACCGCCGCCGATCGTCACGCCGAACGAGTTCATGTACGCACGCGGCCACTCGGCTTTGTCGGGCGCCTGCGGGTCGCCGACCCAGAGCGTCGCGTCGGGGCCGAGCACCTCACACGCGAACTCGGAGAGGCGCTGACCCAGTTCGGAGTAGACCAGCTTGTTCATCAACCGCGTCGCGAGCGGGCGGTCGTCCATGTTGAGTCCGGCGACGCGCGCGCGCTGGCCGGTGAGGCGCAGCGCTTCCTCGTCGATCCAAAGCTGTGCGGCGCGATCGCGAATGATCGGGTCGTCCGCGGCGGGGTGACCTTCGCGGCGCACGCGCTTCGCGAGGTTCGCGACGGCGCGCACCGATGAATCGGACGGTGTCGCTTGCCCGCCGCCCGTGCCTTCGGCGGCGCCGCGCTCGAAGGTCAGTGTCGTCATCGCGATCTGCCAACCCTGACCGAGTTGCCCGAGCAGCGCGCTCTTCGGCATCGGCGCCTTGTCGAAGATCACCTGATTGAAGCCGCCTTCGCCGCTCATCTTCACGAGCGGCTGCACCGTGACGTTGGGCGCGTCCATCGGGAAGAGGAAGTACGAGATGCCGGCGTACTTGTGCGCGGCTTGATCGGTGCGCGCGAGCAGGATCATCCACTTCGCGAAGTGCGCGAGCGTCGTCCAGACTTTGTGACCGGTGACGTTCCAGCCGTCGTTCGTCGGCTCGGCGATTGCGGTGAGGCTCGCAAGATCGGAACCGGCGCCGGGTTCGGAGAATCCCTGACACCAGATCTCTTCCGCCGAGAGGATCGGCTTCAGGTAGCGCTTCTTCTGCTCTTCGTTGCCGACTGCGAGGATCGTCGGCCCCGCCCACTGCAAGCCGATCACGTTCACCAGGAACGGCGCGCCGGCGCGGTTCAGCTCCTGCGACACGATGCGCTGTCGCTTCAGCGGGTCGCCCTTGCCGCCGTACTCGGCGGGCCAATCGAGACCGAGGTAGCCGGCGTCGAAAACCTTGCGCTGCCACTCGCGAAGGAACGTGAATTGCCGCTCGGACTCCACCTCGAGAAAGCTCTGCGGCAGCTTGAAGCCGGGGTGCGCAGGCTTGTTCGCGGCGACCCAGCCTCGCACTTGCGCGCGGAAATCCGCGTTGTCTCGGGACTCGGTTTCGTCGGCGGGGGCGCTCATTCACGGCTCCTCAAGAGAGTTGACTCACGAGTCGAACGGGCGCGCAGTATAAGCTAGGGTCGGCGCGCTCAAATACCTTTTTCCGGAGATGATTCATGAACTTCGGCTTCACCGAAGAGCAGGATCTGCTGCGCCAGGAAGTCCGCAAATTCCTCGCCGCGCACTGTCCGCTCGCAGAAGTGCGCGTGTTGATGGAGACGCCCGACGGCTTCTCGCGCGCGATCTGGAAACAACTCGGCGAGCTCGGCTGGCTCGGCCTCGCGATCCCCGAAGCGCACGGCGGCGCGGGTCTCGGCTGGGTCGATCTCGTCGTCGTACTCGAAGAGATGGGCACGACGCTCTTTCCGTCGCCCTTCCTCGCGACGACGATCGCCGCCGCCGCGATCCGCGAATGTGGCGATGCCGCGCAGCAGGCGCGCTGGTTGCCGCAGATCGCCGACGGCTCGTGCATCGCATCGCTCGCGTTCCTGGAAGCGAGTGATCGGTGGGATGTCGAGGGCGTCGCGCTCGCCGGCGCAGCGAAGGGCGACGGCTTCGTGGTGTCAGGCGAGAAGGTGCAGGTGCTCGACGCGCCGGCTGCGGATCTCTTCGTGGTCGCGTTCCGTCGCGACAAAGAGGTCGGACTTGCGCTGGTCGAGCGCAACGCGGCAGGCGTCAGCGTCACCGCGACACCGTCGATTGATCAGACGCGCCGCGTCGGTCGCGTGCGCTTCGAGAATGTCGCGATTGCCGCCGACGCAGTGCTCGCGAGTGCGAACGCGGCGACGCTCGCGCGCGTGCTCGATCTCGCCACCGCAGCCGTCACCGCCGTGTTGCTCGGCGCCGCCGACGCAGCGCTGCGAACGACGGTGAAGTACGCGCAGGAGCGCGAGCAGTTCGGCTCGCCGATCGGCCGCTTCCAGGGCGTGAAACACCCGCTCGCGGAAATGCTGGTGGACGTCGAGAGCGCAAAGTCGATCCTGTATTACGCAGCCTGGTGCCTCGATGAGCGCGACGCCGACGCGGCGCGCACGGTGTCGCTCGCAAAGGCGTACGCGAGCGAAGCCTTCGCGCGCATCGGCATCGACTCGGTGCAGCTGCACGGTGGTGTCGGCTTCACTTGGGAGTACGACGCGCATCTCTACCTGAAGCGTTCGAAGTGGGCGCGTCCCGCGTTCGGCGACAGCGACTTCCACTACGACCGAGTCATCGCGATCGGAGAGAAGTGATGGATTTCAATTTCACGCCCGAAGAAGAATCGTTCCGCGCCGAAGTGCGCGCGTTCCTCGATGCGAACCTGCCGAAGGGCGCGAACACCAACGACCCCGCGTTCATCGTCGAGTGGAGCAAGAAAGTGCGCGCGAAGCGCTGGGTGGGTTTTTCGTGGCCGCAAGAAGTCGGCGGCGGCGGCGGATCGATCATGCAGCAGGTGATCCTCAAGGAGGAGATGGCGAAGCGGAAGGCGCCGAGCCTCGGCACCTGCTTCATGGGTCTCGCGTGGGTGGGTCCCGCGATCATCCAGTACGGCACGCCAGCGCAGAAGCAGCGCTTCATTCCCGACATTCTCGATGGCAAGTATCAGTGGTGCACCGGCTATTCGGAGCCGGGCTCGGGCAGCGATCTCGCCTCGCTGAACTGCAAGTGTGTACGCGAAGGCGATGAGTACATCGTCAACGGGCAGAAGATCTGGACGTCGATCGCGATGTGGTCGAAGTGGATCATCCTGCTCGTCCGCACCGACCCGAATCCGGTGAGCAAGCACGACGGCATCACGTGTCTGCTGGTGCCGATGGAGACGAAGGGCATCACGGTGCGGCCGATCAAGAACATGTCGGGCGGCGCGATGTTCGCCGAGGTGTTCTTCGACAACGTGCGCGTGCCCGTCGAGAACCGGCTCGGCGAGGAAGGGCAGGGCTGGCAGGTTACGGTGTCGGCGCTGGCGCATGAGCGTTCGTCGATCGCCGAAGTGGAAGGCTTGCGGCGCAAGCTCGAGGAGTTGAAGGAGCTGGCGCGCAAATCGCGCAAGAACGGTCGGGCGGCGCTCGAGGATGACGGCATTCGGCGTCGCATCGCGCGTTTCGAGGCGAAGATCGAGGGCATGCGCTTCAACGGCATGCGCGCGCTGACCAAGCAGTTGAAGGGCGAACCGCTCGGCGCGGAAACCTCGATCAACAAGCTGCTGCGCGCGGAGCTCGAAGTGCAGCTCGGCGAGATCGCGCTCGAGATGCAGGGCAGCGCGGGTCACCTCGAGCGCGACGTGGATGGCGGTCGCTGGCAGCGGTTCGCGCTCTCGTGGCCGGAGGTCGTGATCGGCGGCGGCACGCCGAACATCCAGAAGAACATCATCGCCGAACGCGTGCTCGGCCTCCCGAAGGATTGATGAGCGTCGAAGACCGCGCCGCGCGGATCGAAGCACTCCTGCGCGCGCATCTCGATGCAACCGACGTCGAAGTGATCGACGAGAGCCACAAGCATCGCGGTCACGCCGGCGCGGCCGGCGGCGCCGGCCACTTCCACGTCACCGTCGTGTCGCCCCGCTTCGCCGGCCTCTCGCTCGTCCAGGCCCAACGCCTCGTCTACGCAGCCGTCGCCCCAATGATGGACACCGAAATCCACGCCCTCTCCATCACCACCGTTGCGAAAGGGTGAGAAAGGGGACGGTCCTCGAAAGTGACGGGCTGTTGAGAAAAGGGACACACCTCGGCGAGGCGTGTCCCTTATCTCAACAGCCCGTCAACAGGAGGACCGTCCCCTTTCTCAGCAGACGAAGCGGG
>JANNKU010000063.1:0-62390 GCA_031396445.1 Deltaproteobacteria bacterium
CCCCCCCCCCCCCCCGACTCCATAAGGCTCGCGCCCGCAAATGAATCTGAATCAATCGCCCGCAGCTCCAAGCCCGTTTCCCGCGTAGCGAGCCACAGGCGAGCGGCGACTCCACAAGACTCGCGGTCTACTCAGCAACCAACCCCAACCAACGCTCCTCCCGCGTAGCGAGCCAACGGCGAGCGGCGAGATCCATAAGGCCCGCTCGCCTCCGCCCCAGCAACCACCTAAGGTCGGGGCCTTCGCAGCCGGAGGCGCCACCCATGTCCGACCTGTCCTGGAATCTCGCCGATCTCTTCGAACTCGTCGCCGACACCGCGCCCGAACGCAATGCGCTCGCGCATGGCGTCGATGGGCCGACGCGCAACTGGCGCGAACTCGATCGCAACGCCAACGCGCTCGCGCTGCATCTCGCGCGCACGCATCAGCCCGGCGACAAGATCGCGCTCTACGCCTACAACCGACCCGAGTTCGTCGAGACGTTGGTCGCGGCCTTCAAAGCGCGACTGGTGCCGGTGAACGTCAACTATCGCTACCGCGAGGAAGAGCTGGTCTACCTGCTCGACAACTCCGACGCGACCGTCGTCGTCTACGAAGCCGCCTTCGCGAGCAGCGTCGCAAAAGTGCGCGACCGGCTGCCGAACGTGCGCGAGTGGATCGAACTCGCCGATGGAAGCGACGGCAACGCATTTGCGACTTCCTATGAAGAGATCGTCGGCGCGGGCACCGACGAACGTCTCGACATCAAGCGCTCTCCCACCGACTTGCTCTTCATGTACACCGGCGGCACCACCGGCATGCCGAAGGGCGTGATGTGGGAACACTCGGCGCTGTACCGCGCACTCGGCGGCGGCGGCAACGCGGTGATCGGCGAGAAGGCGAGCGAGAGCATCGACGAGCAGCGCGATCGCATCGCGCAACCCGGTCGCGGCCAGCGCCTGCTGCCCGCCTGTCCGCTGATGCACGGCACGGGCCTCTTCACGGCGATCAACGCGCTCGGCGGCGGCGGCGCGATCATCACGCTGACGGCGAAGAGCCTCGACGCCGAAGAGCTGTGGTCCACCGTGGAATCGCGCGGTGTCACCGCGTCGGCGATCGTCGGCGACGCGTTCGCGAAGCCGATGCTGAAGGCGCTGCAGGAACACCCGCAGCGTTGGGATCTCTCGAAGTTCTTCCTGGTCGTGTCGTCCGGCGTGATCTTCAGCCCGCAGAGCAAGCAGGGCCTGCTCGAAGAGTTGCCGCACGCGATCATGTACGACTCGTTCGGATCGAGCGAAGCGGTGGGCTTCGGCACGGAGCTCACGACGAAGACGAGCACGATGCAGCTCGCGAAGTTCAAGATCGGCCCGAACTGCAAGGTGTTCACGCCCGATGGGCGCGAGGTCGAGCCCGGCAGCGAAGAGCCCGGCTACATCGCGCGCAGCGGTCCGATTCCGCTCGGCTACTACAAGGACGAGAAGAAGAGCGACGAAACCTTCAAGACCTACCAGGGCCGACGTTGGTCGATCCCCGGCGATTGGTGCACGGTGAATGTGGACGGCACGCTGAACCTGCTCGGACGCGGTTCGGTGTGCATCAACACCGCCGGCGAGAAGGTCTACCCCGAAGAAGTCGAGGAGACGCTGAAGACGCACCCCGCCGTAGCGGACGCGCTGGTCGTCGGGCTTCCCGATGACAAGTGGGGCGAGTCGGTCACCGGCGTCGTGATCCTCGAAGCGGGCAAGACAGCGACCGCGGAAGAATTGCGATCGCACGTGCGCGAACGCCTCGCCGGCTACAAGACACCGAAGCGGATCGTCTTCACCGAGACGTCGATGCGCGCGCCGAACGGTAAGGCGGACTACAAGAGCGCGAAGGCGAAAGCGCTCGAGGCGCTCACTTCGTAGCCGGCTTCGCCGCCGCCGCGATCGCCGCGATCTGCGCGCGCCGTGCATAGTCGATCGATTCGCCGAGCACGCGTGCGCTCTCCTGCGGCGCATGAAAGCCCATCGAGTTTTCGGCGTTCACGAAGTCGAGCCGCCACTGCGCCTTGCGCTGCAACGCGAGCGCCTCGGCGAGCTGCGCTTCGCTCGCGCCCGCGGCCTTTGCGGCGACGATCGCGTCGAGCATGTCCACCGCCGCAACGGCGCTCGTCGCCATCAGCGCGTGCGTGCGATCCTGGATCACCGCGACGCGCGCTTGCAGTTCCGCTTCGGGCACGTGATGACAGGTCTGGCAGGCGCGCGCGATGTTCAGCATCGGGCTGCGCACCCAGTGGTCGCTCACCTTCATCGCGCCTTCGCGCTGATAGGGCATGTGGCAATCGGCGCACGCGACACCGGCGCGCGCATGGATGCCCTGGCTCCAGGTCTCGAACTCGGGATGCTGCGCCTTCAACACCTCGGCGCCGGTCTCGGCGTGTTGCCAATCGTAGAAGCGATGGCCGTCGTCGAAACGAAACTCGTCATAGGTCGATTCGATCTGCTCGGCGCGCAACCCGTTGCGCCACGGAAAGAAGAGCGTCGCCTTCGGACCGCAGTAGTACTCGACGTGACACTGGCCGCAGACGTACGAGCGCATCTCCTGCCGCGACGCATCGACGTTGGCGTCGTAGGGCTTCTTGCGATCGCCTTCGCGCCAGCGCTCGACGCTCGGGAGATGCGGCACCGGCGCATCTCCGCTCGCCAGCGCGGCGATGCCCGTGATGAAACCGGGACGCGTCACGCGCAGCTCCATCGTCGCAGCATCGTGGCAGTCCACGCAGCCGACGGGATGCGCGCCGGGCACCGTCTCGAAGCGCTGCGTGTGCCCCTCGACGATCGGATTTTCGGAGCCGGTCGCCACGACCTCGGCGTGCGCGTCCCAGTACGGGAGCTTGCCGAGCGCCACGAAGCCGGCCATCACGTCGCCATCACCGAGCCGCCGATAGGTCGGAATCACCGACGCGTGACAGTGAAGGCAGGATCCCGGCTGCGGCCGTTCGGTGACGCGTCGGGTCTGTTCCTGGTCGTCGAGCATGTGCGCATGGCCGCGGCGCTCACGAAAATCGAGCGCGAATGCGTAGCCCGCGAAGAGGCGCTTCAGCCACGGATCCTTTTCGAGACGCGACGCGGTCGGCGATCCGTCGCTGCCTCCATACTGTGTGTGCGTCGCATCGACGGTGCGCAGATATCCGTCGAATTGACGCGGCCAGTTGATGCCCCAAGGCTTCGAGTCGGTCGTCGCCTCGCTGACGTTCACCAGCCTCAGGTATGGATCGCGCGCCTCGCGTTTGCGCTCCGCGACGTTCAGCAGCAGCGCCGCAATGCCCGCGGAGATCGCGGCCGTTGCGAGCACGGTCGCAAGGAACCAGAGCCAGACCCGTCGCGAGCTTCGTTCAGCCATGATCGTCCTATCGCGTCGGCCCGTGCCCGACGCCGCTGTGGCAGTGGACACACTTCGGTGCGCCCTCCGCCGTGTTGCCGTGCGCAGCGAGTTCCGCGACGAGATCGCCGTGGCAGTGCAGACAGCTCTGCTGGAGGATCGCGGCGTTGCGCGCCTTGATCTGGATCGGCTCTTGAAAATCCTGGAGCGTGAACGCCTTCGAGTGGTGGAAGCCGTTCAGCGCCTTCGTCATGTACTTGCCGACGAAGTCGTGTGGAGTGTGGCAGTCGTTGCAGGTAGCGACGGCGTGGTGCGAGCCCTTGACCCAGCCGTCGTATTGCTCGTTCATGATGTGGCAGTTGGCGCAGGCTTCGGGCGCATTGCCGAGATACGAGGTGCCCTCGGCGTAGCGGAACGCGAAGAGGCCGAGGCCGAGCGCCATACCGAGCGGGATCGCCAACACGGGCCATGAGCGGGTCGTCGTTCGGACCACGCAGCCACCTTGGCACTGGCGCGGCGCAGAGTCGATGGGCAGGGACCCTCTCATGCCACCCCGGAGGGCCTGCCGATTCGATTCCGGAGCCCGCCGCTAGAATGGCCCGCGTTCGAATCCGCGGCTCCGCATCACGCGCGGGTCGCCGGGAGATTGAGTGGAACGCCGCATCATCGTGTGCGACGGAGCCGAGCTGGCTCGGCTCTGGAGTCGCATCGGCGCCGGCGAGAACGAGGAACTCACCTGGGTTCCGCGCGACGACGAGTCGCGCGTGCGGCCGCCCGGTTTTCGCGCGCTGCAAGGCGGGCTAACGACCGAGGCGATCGACAAGCTGAACCCGCGCGAAGGCGACGTCGTCTGCATCGTCAGCGAAGAGATCGGTTTCGTGCGCACGGCTGTCGGGGTGGTCGGCGAAGCGGTGCCGATCGCGCCGATCCTGGTGCTCTCCGACAAACTCGATTCCGGGGACCTGCCGATCCATCCTTGTCTACGCCTCGGCCGCCTGCGCACGCTGATCCGCGACGATTTCGACGACGAGTTCGACCATCTCGAGAATCTCCATCGCGTGGTCGAGCTGCGCAATCTGCTGGGGACACGCGAAAAGGTCGGCATCCTGTTGCAGCCCGACCCGGATCCGGACGGCATCGCGTCGGGAATCGCGCTCCGCGCGCTGATCGGTCGCAAGAGTCCCACCGCGCCGCTGATCTCGTTCGGCGCGGTCAAGCGTCCCGAGAATCGCGCGATGATCGCAGCGCTCGGCATCGACGTTCGCATCATCACGCCGCCCGAACTGGAAGAGTTCGACGGCCTGGTGTTGGTGGACGTACAGCCGCCGGTGTTTGGCGAGAGCCCGCCGGCGCGCGTGTTGTCGGTGGACGTCGTGATCGATCACCACCCCGAACGCGGCGGCTACGACACCGTGATCGGCGACATCCGCACCGCGTACGGCGCGACTTCTACCATCTTGACCGAGTACGTGCGCGCCGCCGGCATCGAAGTGCGACCGCGCCTTGCAACGGCGCTGCTCTACGGCATCAAGAGCGACACGCAGTTACTCGGTCGCGAGACCAGTCGCGACGACATCCGCGCCTTCGCGTTCCTGCACGCGCTGCACAGCCCGGCTCTATTGAGGCGCATCGAGCGCCCCGCCCTGCCGGTGGACGGATTGCGCGCACTCGGCCGCGCGCTCGCATCGACGACGGTGGATGACGGCATCCACATGCTGGTGTTGGGACGCGTGCGCGAAGACGTGATCCCGCAGGTGGCCGATCTCGGGTTGCAGGCGGAGAACGCCGAGTGGTCGGTCGCGGCCGGCATCGTCGGCTCCGATCTGGTCTTCTCGGTGCGCAACGTCGGCTACGTGCGCGCCGCCGGCGAAGTGGTGCGCGCCGTCGTCGAAGGACTCGGTGTCGGCGGCGGTCACCGCTCGATGGCGAAGGGCATCATCCCGCTGCGCGCGTTCCGCGAGACCTACGGCAAAGCCGATCGCCGTTCGATCCACGACGCGCTGCTCGCCGCCTTCGTGCGCGCGATCCGCCGCGACGACTCGTAGCCAACAGACGCAAACCTGCGTCAGCGCGTGGGATCGAGCCGCCACGCGACGCCTGCCGGCGCGAGCGCATCGAGGAACTCACGCGGATCGAAAGCCTGCGCGCTGGTGACGACACCCGCGCGCTTGGCGCGTCCTTCGAGCAGCCACTGCGCGCCGAGCGCGCAGATCACCGCCGTGGTGCCGTAGCCGTCGTAACCGCTCACGGTGACGCTCGTGCCGTTGCCGCCCGCGGCGCGCACGCGGGCGAGTACCCACCACGGCTGATCGCGGCGCTCATCGCCGGGGCCGACGGCGGAAGCGTCGATGCGCGACTCGAGCAAGCGTCGCAGCCGTGCGGTGAGCAGCGGCGCGGCGACGCGCGCGAAGATCGGCGCCAACACCGCGACGGCGTTCGGCACCGCGAGATAGGTGCGCACCGTGCGCACGGTCGGCGCGAAGCTCGGCGCCGACAGCACTTCGCCGCCGCCGTACGAGAGCGCGACGCGATCGACATCTTCGTCCGGGAACCGCACCTGCGCGCGATGCGCGAGCTGCGCTTCTTCGCGACGGCGACCGTTCACGACCGCGAGCGCGGGCTTCGTCAACACATCGAGCGCCGACTTCTTGGTGCCGCGACTGGTGCCGAAACCTTCGACGCGATTCACGACCTCGACCGTCTCGGCGCCGGGCGTCGCTTCGATCGCAATGCGCGCGGCGCAGTCGCCGACCGCGTACTCGAAGGCATGCGCGACGATCGCAGTGGTCCCGCTGCGCTCGGCATCTGCCGAGTGCAGATCCATCATGCGCGCCATCCACAATTGCTCGCCAGTGGTATCGAGATAGTGCGCGCCCGCATCGATCGCGGCGCGGAGCACCGGCTCGCCGAGTTGCACGAAGGGTCCCGCGCAATTCACCACGCAGCCAACACCATCAAAAAGCGACGCAAGCGACGCGGGCCGACTCGCATCCGCGATCCGCCACTCCGGCGCACCCACCGCCTCCGCCATCCGCTCGAGCGTCGCTCTGTTGCGTCCGCCGAGAATCGGATCGAGCCCAAGCCGCCGCGCCTCATCGACGACCAGCCGCCCGGTGAAGCCGGTGGCGCCATAGACCAGCAGCTTGCGCGCGCCCCCGGTCATGAACTCAAGAGCTCGTGCGCTTCGAGCATGCGCTGCTGGATCGGGATTCCGACGGGGCAGTGGCCGGTGCAAGGCGCCGTGCAGCCGAGACACGCCGATGCGTTGTTGCCGAGGCGCGCGTATTGCTGGACGCCGCGCTTCTCGAGCCCGTAGTCCTCGAAATACATCCGGTAGCGGAGGACGTCGTTCACGGCGAGATCCTCGGAGCAGTGATCGAGGCAGGCGCCGCAATGCGGCGGGCAGTAGGTGCCGGCGATCGCGTCGTCGTAGCTCTGCAACAGCGCGTGATCCTGCGTCGCCAGCGCGCTGCCCGATGCGTAGATGTACTCGTCCACGTGCTGCGGCTCGTAGAACGACACCACGAGGCACGCGACATCCGGATTCGTCAGCACCCACTTGAACGCCGCCTGCGAATAGGCCTGCGCGTTCTCTCGGAAGCCGGCGAGCCCGTTGTGCTTGGCGCCCTTCAGCGTCTTCATCGCGACGATGCCCATGTCGCGCTCGGTGCGCGCGCGATGGATCAGCTCACCGAGACTCGGCCAGATGCCGTGGTGATAAGCGAGCATCATCACGTCGAAGCGGTTCGATTCGATCGCGCGCGCCGTCACCTGCGCCAGGTTCGGCGTGTGCGACGAGAAACCGAGGAAGCGCGCCTTGCCTTCCTGTTTCAACTGGTCGAAGGCCTCGTGCACGTTCGGATCCATCAGCCGGTCGATCTCGTCGCAGGAGTGCACGTGCACGAGATCGACGTAGTCGGTGCCGAGGCGCTGCAGACTCGCTTCGATGACTTCTTTGTATCGCGTCACCGGCGAACCGGTCGGCAGATGGCCCAACGGCGTACAGAATTTGGTGGCGAGAAAGAGCTGGGTGCGATCGCGACCCTGCAGCGCGCGGCCGATCGCCTGTTCGCTGCCCGAGCCCGCGTAGTCCGGCGCGGTGTCGAGATAGTTGACGCCGCGGTCGAGCGCTTCGCGCACGATCGCCTCGCCCGCCTCGCCGCGGATCCCGCCGGTACCGAGCGAGATGTCCGACACATCGAAGCCGGTGCGGCCGAGTCGTCGGTACACTTTTACGCGTGCGCCCTTCCATTCTTCGCGCCACGTCGGATCGGTGTTGACCACCTTGCCGCCGAAGATCTCGCCGGCCGGTCCGCGCCAGCCGCGACCCTCGTTGCCCCAGCCGAGGAATGCGCGACCGAACGCGATGCCGGTGCCGGCAGCAGTTGCGACGAGCGCCGCGCCGGCGCCCGATGCGGCGCCGGTGAGGAAGCGGCGGCGCGAGCGATCGGTTGCCGCGCGACGCGCCGAGCGCACCGCGAAGAACGCCAGCGCACCCGCCGGCAAACCGAGCAGCAGCGCGAGCACGAGGCCTGCGGCCGAGAAGCCGGCATTCGGCAGCGCCATGCGCCCGATTCGCTCGAGCTTCTCGCCGGCGGGAAATGCGCTGGGATCGAGACCGATGAAAGTCTGATAGAGAATCGGGCCAGCGACCCAGAAACCGACCACGCCAGCGACGGCGAGACTCACGAGCCAGGCAAAGCGCATTCGCGACATGAAGATTCTCCCGGGGGTTTCGCCAGTATACGCATCAAATCTCCGCAGTACGCCGCCCCGCGTCATCTCGCAGACATCTGACCTGAGGATCGAGCCATGGAACGCCGCGTCGAAGCTCAATTCACGCACGCCACACCACTCATCGGCGCGGAACGGCAGGGCGTGTTGATGGTCTTCGAGCCGATCTCGGCGCGCACGACCGCATCGCTCGGAGCGACGCAGATCGACGACTTCGCCGATCTCGGGCCCGAGCTGACGATCCCCGCCGTCGCGGGCATCGGCAAGGTGCTGCGGACACTGCGGGCCGGACGCATCGCGGCGCCCGATCTTTCGGCGCTGCTCGGGCATGCGAATGCTGCCGCCGCACTGCTCGCACGCGCGCAGCGTGCGCCGGTCGTCCTTTGTTTGCGCTCGCGCGTATCGACTCGCTTCGTCGCGTGGACCGAGAGTGGTGTGCAGAGCGTCGAGGACGTGATCGACGTCGTCGAGAACGCCGACGCGTGGATCGTCTCGCCGCGCCATGGTCCGTTGCTGCGGATTTCGCGCGCGGGTGTTGCGCGACAACTCACCGAGGCGCAACGCTGGTGGGAAGTCGTCGCGATCGAGCGTTCGAAGCGGGTGCGTGGACCCTGATCGCGCGTTCGGCTGGCTCCGCCCCTGTGTTAGGGTTGGCCGCTGCGGCCCATCCCGCGAGGAGATCGAGAGCATGGCCCCCACGATCGTGCCGAGCGTCTCTTCGCTCAAAAGTTTCGTCGGTAGAAAACTCGGCGTCTCCGAGTGGGTCACCGTCACGCAGGCGCAGATCCAATCTTTCGCGGAAGCGACCGGCGACTACCAGTGGATCCATGTCGATGTCGAGCGTGCGAAGCGCGATTCGCCGTTCAAGCAACCGATCGCGCATGGCTACCTGACGATCTCGCTGGCGCCCGTACTCTTGCCGCAGGTGGTGCAGGTGGAAGGTGTGCGGATGGCGGTGAACTATGGGTTGGAGAGCATGCGGCTGCCGGCGCCGGTGCCGGCGGGTGCGAGGTTGCGGATGGCGGCGGAACTCAAAGATGTGCGGGATATGCCGGGCGGTGGAGCGCGCGTCACCTTCGGCATGATCTTCGAAGACGAAGGCGGCGCAAAGCCCGCCTGCATCGCCGACGCCATCTACGTCTATTACCCGTGAAGAGGGGCGAGCGGCGATGCAGCTGACGACCTGCGGTCGCAGCTGATCGGCGCTCGCTTTGCCACTCGCGGTGCGTTGTGGGGTCCGCCCTCGTGGCAGAAGAGTTGGTTGCGATCGAGGTGGCGCTCAACGGGGCGACGCTGAAGCGCGCGAATCGGCACGTTCCGCGGTCGCCTGCTGAGATCACTGTTGATGCGCTGGCTTGCATTGATGCTGGTGCGTCGATTGTTCACAACCACAATGATGAAGGCTTGTGGACTCGCGATGGGACCCATGCGGCTGGGCCGTACATCGAGGCTTGGCGGCCTCTCGTGGCTCGTCATCCCGGTGTGTTGCTCTATCCGACGATGGCGAGTGGTGGTGCTGGCATCGCGATCGAGGCGCGTTGGCGACACAACGCAGAACTCGCGCACTTGGGGCTCTGCCGCGTCGGACTCGTTGATCCTGGGTCGGTGAGTTTTGGCTTTCTCGGAGCGGACGGGCTTCCTGCGCCACTCGATCTCGTCTACATCAACACGCACGGCGATGCGCGACACATGTTCTTGCAATGCGAAGAACTCGGGCTTGCGCCGAGCATCTCGATCTTCGATCCGAGCTTCCTGCGCGTCGCGCTCGCGTTCGCTGCGGCGGGACGCATGCCGGCGGGCGCGATGCTGAAGCTCTACTTCGGCGGCATGCTCGAGTTCGGATTGCGACCAACCCGCGCGGGGCTCGAGGCCTACCTCGAAATGCTTGCCGACTCCGGGCTGCACTGGTCGGTCGCGGTGCTCGGCGGCGACGTCGTCGGGTGCGGGCTCGCGCAGATCGCACTCGAACTGGGCGGGCATCTGCGTGTCGGGCTCGAAGACTACGCGGGACCGCGGACACCGAGCAATGTCGAGCTGGTCACGGAAGCGGCGGAGCTGGCGGTGCGCTGCGGGCGCTCGGTAGCGAGTATCGCGGAGACGAATCGGCTACTCGGCGTACCCGCCTAGAACCAGCGACGCTTCGCGGCGCTCATTCCGCCAGGAACTCCCGCACGGCCGAGACGAACGGACCGAGTTGATCGTGATGGACCCAGTGGCCGGCGCCGGGAATCGTCACGAGCCTCGCGTCCGCGAATGGTGTAATGCGGCCGTCCTCGACCGGATCGCTCGCCCACGATTTGGCGCCGCGCACCAACAAGGTCGGACACTCGATGCGTTTCCAGAGCGCGCGCATGTCGTCCACGTCGAAGCGGTACGGCGCGAAGGTGCGCACGTAGTTGTCGAACTTCCAGCTCCAGGTGCCGTCTTCATTGCGATTCACGCTGTGGATCGTCAGGTGCTTCGCTTGCTCGGCCGAGAGAAACGAGTTCTCTTCGCGCATCCGCGCGGCGGCAGCTTCGAAGGTCGCGTAGCGCTTGGGTTGTCGCGAGCCGAGCTGGCGCATCTGGCCGATCCACTCGCGCATGCGTTGCTCGGGCGGACGACCGCGCAGCTTCTCGAGCATCGAGGGCGGCGGGCCGAGTCCTTCGATCGCGACGAGCTTGCGCACGCGCTCGGGATAGATGCCGGTGTACATCAAGGAGACGGCGCCGCCGAGCGAGTGGCCGATCAGCACCACCGGTTCGGGGCCGAGCGCTTCGATCAAGTTGGCGAGGTCGAGCACGAAGTCGGCGATCGCGTACATGCCGCCGACGGCCCAACCGCTGTCGCCATGGCCGCGCAGATCGGGCGCGACGAGGTGCCAATCGTGCCGCAACTCACGCGCGACCCAATCCCAGTTGCGCGCGTGATCGCGACCGCCGTGCACCAGCACTGCGGTCGGCGCGGACTCGTTGCCCCAATCGGCGTAGTGCAGGCGCAAGCGCTGCGAGACGTAGAAATGGGAGGTCGGGCCGATCACGTCGGACATGGCGCGCATGCTAACAGCCACGGCGCGCGACGCGTCTGGTGTTAGCGTCGGTGGCTTGAAGAAAATCTCGAAATTGCTGTGGGCCGCGGCACCCATTCTGATCGGCGTCGCGGTCTTCATTTGGGGAATGACGACGGGCAGCGAGTGGAGCACCGGACCACCCGATCTGCGTGGCAATGCGATGCTCGCGCGACGCGCCGAAGGCGATCGCCTCGTCGTCGTGATGCACCGCGAGGAAGACCAGGTCCATCGAACGCGCGGCGCCGGCCCGCCGCCACGGCAACACTTCGAGGTGCACGGCTTCTCGGTCGATCCGCTCGCGCCGGTCTGGCGGCGACGGCTCGCCACTGAACACACCGTTCACGCGAACGGCGGCGACACCAGGATGCTCGGCGTCGATGGCGATCGCGTCTGGTTCTTCCTGCTGCGCGAGCCGATCGCGGTGTCGATCGGCGATGGCGCGCTCGTCGCGAACGCTGCCATGATCGAAGCCGCGAATCCTGCGCTCGCAGGCCTGCTCTCCAGCGAGAAGAGCGCGTATGCATTCCACGACGGCCTCGTCCTCACGGCGACCGATGCGACGCGACACCGGATTGCGCCGGGAACGCTGCGGGCGGAGCCGTGGTCGCCGCCCGTGCAGCGCGGCACCCCAAAGGAATGGGAGGAACACAATGCGGCGATGGAGCGCTGGGCCGCCGACGCGGGCGTCAGCGGCACGGAGGCGTTCCAGACGCCGGAGGGCTTGCTGCGCGAAGTCGGCGCAACCAAGCCGATCGGCGTCGCCGATCCCGACGGCGCGCTGATGCTGCATCCCAAGCAACCGAGCGCGGAGACGCCGCTGCACGTTGCGCGCATCGATCGCAACGACGCGACGATCTGGGACGTCGCGCTTCCGATCGCCGCGATCAGGCAGCTCTGGGATACGCCGGATGCGGTCGTGATGATCGGACCGGAGTCGCCTCGCGCAGACCAGACGAATCCGCGCGCGCTGCTGGTCGCGCTCGCAACCGCGAACGGCGCGATCCAGAGCTACGCAGTCGAGGCCGATGAGCGCGCGAACGACGCCGTAGATGGCGCCGCGCCGGAGTCGCAAGCAGCAGCCGAGTAGCAGCGGCGGGGGCGCCAATCTCCAGCTCGGGAATCAGCGCTGGCGATTCCCCACCCATCTTCGCGCCACCAGCAAGAGGAAACACAACACGCCGCCAGACCACGCTGCCGGTTCCGGCACGCAGACCGTCGTGTCGGCCTCGAGCGGGCACACGTCGCAGGCGTCGCCCTCCCCGTCTTCATCGACGTCGGCTTGCGCGCCGCCGTCGACGGGACGGATCGGATTGAACACCGCCGCGCAGTCGTCGCTCGCATCGACGATGCCGTCGCCGTCCGCGTCGCCCGCGATGCTTTCGCCGCTGTAGCTCGTCGCGCCGTTCACCGTCGTCATTCGGCTCGGGAAGCAGGTCGGCTCGTCGGAAGGAGCGTCGCAGAAGAAGGCCGGGTAGATGTCACCGACCGCCGCCGTCAACTGCGCCAGCGTCTTGTCGATCTCGCCCGCGGCGCAGACGGACTTGGCGACGCCGCAGACGTCGATCGCGTCACAGATCGCCGCACTCGCGGCGGCGACGATGAGCGCGTCGCCGTAGATCGGTTCGCCTGCTCGCATCACCAGCACGACGTCCGCCGGATCGGCGTCGATCACCGCGCGGTGATCGGGGTGGACCCTGCCGTCGAAGATCGCGATGTCGGCGACGCGGCCCGGAGCGAGCACGCCGATCACATCCTCGGTCGCGGTCACTTGCGCGGCGTTGCGTGTCGTCATCAACCAGAGCGCTTCGTCGCTGAAGAAGCCGTCCAGCCGATCGGCGTTCCATTCGTCGGCACAGCGCAATTCGCGGAGCATGTTCATCGAGCCGGTCGGCATCCAGTCCGTGCCGAGCGCCACCGTGACGCCGAATCGCGTCGCCGCCGTGACGACGGCCGTGTCGCCGTAGAGCGCGACGTTCGAGCGCGGCGACCAGACGATCGATGCGCCGCGTGCAGCGATCAGCGCATAGTCGTCGGCACGCAGCCCGATCGCGTGGAGGATCGCGGTCTGGGGCTGTACGAGATCCTCGCCGCCGTTGGCCGTCGATGACGCGCAGAAGAACTCGTTGCGCGCGGCCGCGTCGATTCCCTCGGCGATGTGTGGCGCGTAGGATTCCTCCGTGGCGATTCCGCTCGCGAGCTGGATGTCCGGGTAGCCGCAACCGGAACTCAATTGTGTGCCATTCGAGTCGCCGAGCGGAAAGGTGTCGAAGTGGACCGGCGACTGATCGAGCCCCTCCTGGTTCACCCCACGGTCGAGATTCCGCAGAAAGCCGGCGGCGCCTCCCGAGGAGACGGTCGATGTCGCGCCGCCCAGCAGGAAGCGCAACTCGCCCCAGCGAACCTCGTCCAGGGTGGCGCCACCCGCCGCCGTGATCTGCTCGTGTTGGCGCAGGCCGAGTCGCCAATCGTGACGGTGTTCGTAGCGCTCGCCGCTTGCATCGAAGTGCGGATCGTTCTGCGTGAACGTGATGTGATCGTGCGTGTTGATGAGGCCCGGCGAGATCACGCCGGTGGGGCAGTTGATCACGGTCGGTGTCGGGACCGCGGCGGCGCAGTTGCAACCGACGCATTGGATCACGCCACTCGCATCTACCGCGACCTGCCCGCCGCGGTAGATGGTGCCGGGCACCAGCACCGTGCCGACGATCAGCTTCGACGCGCCGGCCGTCGTCACTTCGCAGGTGGCGCCTTCGAGTGGAGCCGGTGCGGCGCACGTGACGATCGCCGGACCCGAAAGCTCGGCGCGCGCAGCCGCGGCCAAAGTGAGCGCGACGAGAACGAGCAGGAGCTTGCGAAGATGCATGGCGCCTCGGCGTTGGAACGCGCATTGTGGCATCGATCGCGAAGCGCTTCGACGAGGCCTCGGTCGAAGCCGCGATTCTTGCGAAGCACCGTACCGCCCCACGGCGCACGCGATACTCTGCGCCCGTGCGTATCGCCATCGCGCAGATCAATCCCACCGTCGGCGATCTTGCGGGCAATCGTCGCCTGATCGAGGAGACCGCTGCGAAAGCCGCTGCCGCGGGCGCGGCGCTCGTCGTGTTCTCCGAACTCGCGCTCACCGGCTATCCGCCGATGGATCTGCTCGAACGCCGCGGCTTCGTCGAAGATCAGTTGCGCGAACTCGATGCGCTGGCGCCCGCGTCGCAGCGCATCGCGATCGCGGTGGGCGCCGTGTTGCCGAGCGAGCGGCGCGGTGGCAAGTCGCTTGCGAACGCGGCCGTCTTGCTCGCGAACGGCGCCCGCATCGCGACGCAGGCGAAGACGCTGCTGCCCACCTACGACGTCTTCGACGAGAACCGCTACTTCGCGTCCGCCGAGACGCGCGCGCCGGCGTCGCTTTCCGGTGTGTCGCTCGGGCTCACGATCTGCGAGGACGGCTGGGCCGATCGCATCCCGTACGACATCGATCCGACCGGCGATCTCGCGCGCCAGGGCGCCGCGCTGGTGCTGAATCTGTCGGCGTCACCGTGGCACGTCGGCAAGCCGCAGCAGCGGCGCGATTTGTTCTGCGCGCTCGCCAAGCGGCACGGTGTGCCGATCGCGTTTGCGAATCAGGTGGGCGGCAACGACGAGTTGATCTTCGACGGCGGCTCGTTCTTCGTCGATGCGCAGGGACGCATTCGCGCGTCGCTGCCGCTCTTCGAGTCTGCGCTCGAAGTGATCGATGTGGATGATCTGCCCGCGCCGCTCGCCACCTTCGCGGAGCCGATCGGCGCCGCGCAGCTCGAAGCGGGGCTCGTGCTCGGCATCCGCGACTACTTCCGCAAGCAACAGCTCCCGCCCGGCGCGGTGATCGGGCTCTCGGGCGGCGTCGATTCTGCCGTGACGGCGCATCTCGCGGTGCAGGCGCTCGGCGCGGATCGCGTGCTCGGCGTGCTGATGCCGGGACCGTTCTCGTCGGAGCACAGTGTCACCGACGCGCTGTCGCTGGCGCGCCACCTCGGCATCGAGTCGCGCACGGTGGACATCCGCCCGATCTACGAGCGCTACCTCGACGTCTTTGCCGACCTGTTCGGCGCACGCGAGAACTACGGACTCGCGCAGCAGAACATCCAGTCGCGCATTCGCGGTGCGATGCTGATGGCGATCTCCAACGCCGAGAACCGGCTCGTGCTCGCGACCGGCAACAAGAGCGAGCTGTCGATCGGCTACTGCACACTGTATGGCGACACCGTCGGCGGACTCGCGGTGCTCGGCGATGTCTACAAGCGCGACGTCTACGCGTTGGCGCAGCACGCGAACCGCCACGGCGAGCGCATTCCGGCGAGCACGATCGAGAAGCCGCCCTCCGCCGAGCTGGCGCCCGATCAGCGCGACGAGGACGATCTGCCGCCCTACGCGATTCTCGATGCGGTGCTCGAGCAAGCGATCGAAGGGGGCCTCAACGCGGAATCGATCGAGCCGCCGCCTGCCGCATCGCGCGAGTTGGTGCGACAGATCGTGCGGCGCCTCGATCGGAACGAATACAAGCGGCGCCAATCGCCGCTGGTGTTGCGCACGTCACCGAAGGCGTTCGGAACCGGCCGGCGGCTGCCCATCGTGCACCGGTACGAAGCGGACTGAAGTCTTCGCCGCTGCTCGCGATGCCGCTTTCGCGCTGCGTTGCGCGGTTGAGACGATTCTTCCAATCGGGTACCTACGGAACTCCGGCGCGCAGCCGATCCCCGTTTTCTTGCAGCTCTCGAGGAGTCCCGTCATGCCCGAAGCCGATGCTCGCGAAGACAAGAATTTCTACGCCGACGTGCCGCAGAAGACCGAGGGCTTCTTCCTGAAGGGCTCGAATTCGCTCGACTGGGGGCTGAAGAATCGGCTCTCGAAGATCTTCGATCCGATCTCGGGGCGCACAGTCATGCTTGCCGTCGATCACGGTTACTTCCAGGGTCCCACGACGGGCCTCGAGCGCATCGACCTCACGATCGTCCCGCTGCTGCCCTACGCCGACACCTTGATGTGCACGCGCGGAATCCTGCGCTCGGTGATCCCGCCGACTTTCGGCAAGGGCATCGTGATCCGCGCGAGCGGTGGCCCGTCGATCTTGAAGGAACTCTCGAACGAGGAGCTGGCGATCTCGATCGAAGAGGCCGTGCGCCTCAACGTCGCGGCGATGGCCGTGCAGGTGTTCATCGGCGGCGAAGGCGAGACGAAGTCGGTGCACAACCTGACGCGCCTCGTGGACATGGGGAACAGCGCCGGCATCGCGACGCTCGCCGTCACCGCCGTCGGTCGCGAGCTGGTGCGCGATGCGAAGTATCTGCGCCTCGCGACACGCATCTGCGCCGAGCTCGGCGCCACCTACATCAAGACGTACTACTGCGACGACGATTTCGAGACCGTCACCGCACAGTGCCCGGTTCCGATCGTGATCGCGGGCGGCAAGAAGCTGCCGGAGCTGGAGACGCTCGAAATGGCGTACAACGCGATCCAGCGCGGCGCATCCGGCGTAGACATGGGGCGCAACATCTTCCAGTCCGAAGCGCCGGCCGCGATGATCCAGGCCGTGCGCAAGGTCGTCCACGACAACGAGAAGCCCGAGATCGCGTTCGAGTACTACCGCGACCTGAAGAATCGGAAGTAGCAGGCGGATGTCCGTCACCGCCGTGCGACAGGCGACGGCGTAGTCGTGCAGAGCTGCTGGACCGACGCGGATGCACGCGCCGCCACACTGCGCTGGGGCGCCGCGTTCGGCGAAGAACTCGCGCTGCGCATCTACACGAGCCGCTTGCTCGGCGCCGATCCCGCGCTGGTGCTGCACGGCGGCGGCAACACATCCTGGAAGGGCGTGCACGAAACGGCGCTCGGCGAGACGGCGCCCGCGCTCTTCGTGAAGGCGTCGGGCTACGACCTCGCGACGATCGAGCCCGCCGGCTTCTCGGCGCTCGACCTCGCCTACCTGCTGCGGCTGCGCGCCGTCGCGACACTTTCCGACGCCGCGATGGTGAACGCGCTGCGAACGCATCTCTTCGATCACCGCGCCGGCACGCCGTCGATCGAGGCGCTGGTACACGCGTGGATCCCCGCGCGCTGCGTCGATCACACACACGCCGATGCGATCCTCGCGCTCACCAATCAAGTCGGCGGCGAGGCGTTGGTGCGCGAGGCGCTCGGCAAAGACGTGATCGTGCTGCCTTACGTGAAGGCGGGCTTCGCGCTCGCGAAGGCTTCCGCCGCCGCGTTCGAGGCACAGCCCGACGCGCGCGCGATGGTGCTGCTGAAGCACGGCGTGATCACCTGGGGCGCCACCGCGCGCGCGAGCTACGAGCGCATGATCGAAGTGGTGAGCGACACCGAGCGCTTCGTCGCGGCGCGCGCGAAGACGCCGCTGCGCGCGGCGACGCCGACACCGCTGGGTATCGCGCAGGCGCGCGCCGCGCTCGTCGCACCGCTGCTGCGCGGTCTGCTCGCGACGCCGAGCGGCGACGCCGATCGCCCGCAGCGCCGCGTGATCGTGCGAAGGCTCACGGAGCGCGCCGCGCTCGACTTCGTCGATTCGGAGCGCGGGCGTGCGCTCGGGCTCTCGCCCACCGTCACGTCGGACCATTTGATCCGCACGAAAGCGCTGCCCGCGTGGATCGATGCGCCCGACTGGGATGACGCGGCGAAATTGCGCGAACAACTCGCCGCAGCAGTCGACACTTATGCGCGCGACTACGACGCTTACTTCGAGCGCCACCGCGCTGCGCTGCCGGATGGCATCGAGCGTACGGACTCGAAGCCGCGCGTCGTGCTGCTCCCCGGTCTCGGCGCACTCTGCGCCGGCGAAGACGTGCGCGCCGCCGACATCGCCGTCGACATCACGCGCCAGACACTCGCGGTGAAAGCGCAGATCGCCGCGATGGGCGAGTACGAAGCGTTGCCCGAGTCCGACCTTTTTGCGATGGAGTACTACACGCTCCAGCAAGCGAAGCTGCGAACGGGCAGACCGCGACTCGCGCGCGAAGTCGCGATCGTCACCGGCGCGGCTGGCGCGATCGGTTCGGGCATCGTGCGCGGCTTGTTGCGCGAAGGCTGCCACGTCGCCGCGACGGATCTCGCGGGCGCACCACTCGATTCGCTGGTCGCCGAGCTACAGGGCGAATACGGCGAACACATCATCGGCGTCGCGCTCGACGTCACCGATGCGGCTTCGGTCGCCGCCGGCTTCGCGCAGGTGTGCGCGACCTTCGGCGGTGTCGACCTGCTCGTCATCAACGCGGGTCTCGCGCATGTCGCGACACTTGGCGAACTCGAGCTCGAAGCGTTCCGCCGCCTCGAGCGCGTGAATGTCGAGGGAACGCTGTTGCTGTTGCAGGAAGCCGAGCGCGTCTTCGCGATGCAGCGCACCGGCGGCGACATCGTGCTCGTCTCGACCAAGAACGTCTTCGCGCCTGGCGCCGGCTTCGGCGCCTACAGCGCCACCAAAGCCGCATCGCACCAGCTCGCGCGCATCGCGAGCCTCGAGCTCGCGGCGCAGGATGTGCGCGTGAACATGGTCGCGCCCGACGCTGTGTTCTCGGACGGCGCGCGCAAATCAGGTCTGTGGCGGGAAGTCGGCCCGGGCCGGATGAAGGCGCGCGGCCTCGACGAGAAGGGACTCGAAGAGTTCTACCAGAACCGCAACTTGCTGAAGGCGCGCGTCACCGCGGATCACGTCGCGAACGCGGTGCTCTTCTTCGCTCTCCGCGCAACGCCGACCACCGGCGCGACACTGCCCGTAGACGGCGGTCTACCGGACGCGACGCCGCGCTGAAGAAGCGGTGGAGTTAGGCGGAAGGCGCAGCGACGGCGGCGCCGGGCGCAGCGTCGGTGATGCCGCGCACGTTCTCGGCGCGCGCGCCGCGCGGGCCTTCCTGGATCTGGTACTCGACCAGATCGCCTTCGTTCAGTCCGTCGTAGTCGCTCGCGTTGAGGCCCGAGCGATGGAAGAAGACTTCCTTGCCGTCTTCGCCGCGGATGAAGCCGAAGCCGCGCTCGCGCACCATCTTCTTGATGCGACCGCGCGCCTTCGGACCCGTGACGGCTTGCGGTGTCGAGGAACGGCGCGCCGGGCGACGACCACCGCGACCGCGCGTTCCGGCGAAGCGCTCGCCGAGGATGAACTCCTGGCGGAAGAGTTCGATCGGAACCATCAGGTCCTGGAAATCGACGTTGTCGGGTGCGAGCAGGACTTCGTCCTCGCCCAGATCCGAAACGGTGTAACGGAGGCCCGTGTTCTTGTGGGTGACCCGCGCGCCAGAATCGACTTCTTCGAGCGACAGCATGGTGCACCTCGTGATGAACGGGATTGGGATCGACTCGCGTCCGGAGCCCTCAACCGCGTGATGGGATCGGCCTGAGAGGGAGCTCGGGCCGAGGAGCGAGGCAGATTAGGGAACGAGTCCTGCATGTCAATCGCGGGCTTAGGCCGCCAAGTCATAGGCAAGGAGGCCGACTCGGTCGGCCGACGCGCAGCGAGCCGCAGGTGAGCGAAGTGAATGAGGTAGCCTGCGCGACCATGCAGCACCGCGCGGTTTTCTTCGATCTCGGCGGCACGCTTTTCTCCTACGCGAGCATCAACTCGCACTTCGACATCGTCCTCGAAGACCTCGCGCGCGGGCGCGGCGTCGCGGCGCCAGTGGACGATCTGCGGCGCGAATACCGCATCGCGATGGTGCAGACGATGGGCGAATGGGCGTCGCGTCCGTACTACCTGCATCGCGATCTCTTCACCGCCGCTCATGTGCAGTTCCTGCGCCGCTTCGACGTGGAAGCGAACGCGGGCGACCCCGATCTGCGCCGCTCCGAAGGCCGCGTGCTCGGCGGACCCGAGATCCGCCCGCGAGACGACGCCGCCGCAACGCTCGCCGCACTGCGCGATCGCGGCCTGCACGTGCAGATCGTCTCCAACATCGACAACGACCAACTCGATGCGGTGTGGCCTGGCCTCGAACTCGCTTCGTACGTACACGCCATCACGACGAGCGAAGACGCGCGCTCCTGCAAGCCGGACGCCGGCATCTTCCACGTCGCGCTCGAAAAGGCCGGCAACCCCGCGCCCGAATCCGTCGTCTTCGTCGGCGACTCGGTGTGGCACGACATCGCCGGCGCCAACGCGCTCGGCATGACCAGCGTGTTGATCGGCGTCGCCCCGCAAGGCGTCGAGGGCAATCACGCACCACGCCACGTGATCACGAACCTCAGCGAGCTCCTCGACTTGGTCGAAGCCTAGGAGTTCGCGCCATGCCCACGCATCGCGGCGGTTGTCACTGCGGTCGCATCCGCTTCGAGGTCGATGGCGAAATCGAAGGCGTCCACACCTGCAATTGTTCGATCTGCAACATGACGGGCTACCTGCACTGGAACGTGGCGCCCAGCGCGATCCGGATGCTGAGCCGCAACGGTGACTGGCAGACCTACCGCTTCGGCACCGGCCGCGCCGAGCACCGCTTCTGCCCAACCTGCGGAATCTCGCCGTTCCGCGTCCCGCGCTCCGACCCCGACAAAATCGGAATCAACACGCGCTGCCTGGAAGGCGTCGATGCGAGCCAACTTGCAATCGAGACCTTCGACGGCCAAAACTGGGAAGCCGCCATGCGTGAGAAAGGGGACGGTCCTCAAAAGTGACGGGCTGATGACTGGAGGGACAGGCCTCGCCGAGGTGTGTCCCCTTTCTCAACAGCCCGTCAACAACGAGGACCGTCCCCTTTCTCACCGCGCTCCCGCAACCAGCCGGGCGAGTACGCCAGCGATGACCGGCAGCACGAGGCAGACACCCCATCGCGTCAGGGCGAGTTGTGCGCCGAGGATGGGGATCTCCCAGGCGACGAGTCGATGCACGGCGAGCAATCCCCAACCGCAGAGGTATGCGACGAGCGGGCCGGTTGCCGCGCCGCTGCGCCCCATCGCGGCGGCGATCGGAATCGCGACGAAGGGGCCGGACGGTGTCAGCGCGCCGGCGCCGGCGGCGAGCAGGATCCCGCGCAAACCTGAATCGACGCCCATCGCGCGCGACATCCACTCGTGCGGGATCAACGCTTCCGCGAGTCCCGCCGCGAGGAACGAGACCGCCACCAGCAGCCCCGAGTTCAGCAGCATTTCGGCGCCGCTGCCGAGCCCCTCGCGCAAGAGCGGCGTGCCGCCGCGCCACCACGCGAGCGCCGCGAGACCCAGCAGCACGGCGACCAGCATCAGCAGCGCACCGTCGAACACGCGTTTCCTCCTCGCCGCCACGCTGCGACCTCAGTAGTACGGGCAGCGCGCCCGATGGCGCGGCTGCGCCTTCATCTCGGGGCGCTGACCGCGGTGCCAAAGCGTGTAGTCGATCGCCTGCGCCGTCGCCGTACCGCCGCGCGCGCGAATCGCTGCGACGATTTCTTCGACCGCGTGAACGCCCGCCGCGCGAATCTCGACCTCTTCCGGCGAACCGTGTTCGAGCAGCGCGCCGGCATCGATGCGCTCGCCGAGTCGCTGGCGGTACTGCAACACGCCTTCCATGCGCAGCACATGCGGCACCAGGTTGTCGGCGAAGGCGGTGAGTTCGGCGAGATCATCGAAGCGCCCGTAGCTCTCGCCGCCGAACGCGAGCGACAAGTCCGCTGCGGTGATCTGCGCGCGCTTGTAGAAGGGCATCTCGAAATCGCGATAGACCGACACATCGCGAAAGAGCGGCATCTCCGCGAGTTCGCGCACCAGCCGCTCGGCGCTGCGATCCACGCCATCGATGAGTTCCGCAAAACTTCCGCGGTGACGCCGCGCGAGAAACTCGCCAAGGTCATTGAGCGCCGCCGCGAAGAGCGCGAGCAACTCCACGACTTCGGGGTCGGCGAGATCCTGGCCGGTCACCTGCGCGAGATCGAAGGGCGAGAGGCCGGCGAGTTCGCGCGCGCTCCACGGACCGTCCGCATCGAAGCGATCCTTCAAGCCCATCGCGACCGTGAAGTAGCCCGAACGACCGTCGCGCTTGCGCAACTTCGGGAACCAGCCGGAGCCGAAGTTGATCGCGTTGAGCGTGATCGCGTAGGCGAGCGTCGAACGCGGCGTGCCACGATGATGCGTCGCCGCGTCCCACACCGGCGGCTCCGGTGGATCGAGAACGAGTCTCTCCGCGAGACGCGCGAGCGCTTTGCCATCGATGCGCACGAAGTTCGCGTCGCGCGCCACCTGCGCCGCGCGCGCGCGGATCGTCGCGAAGAGGCCGCTCACGCGACCGCGCCGCGCAGCCGCAATGCGCCGGGCAGGCACTCGAAGCGTGCGGGCGCGCGGCCGAGCGGTTCGCCGTCGATCTCGAGCCAGAGATCTGTGTCCGCGCCGACTTCGACGACGGCGCCGCGATGCTGTGTCACCTCGGCGAGCGCCAGATGCTGGCCGCTGTAGATCGAAGGGAACTGGCGGAGCAAGCGCCCCTTGCCGCCTTCGCCGCGAAACACCACGAGATCGAAGACGCCGTCGTCGAGCTCTGCCGTGGGCGCGACGTGCATGCCGCCGCCGAAGTAGCGGCCATTCGCGATCGCAGCGAGATGCAGCGGCCCCGCGTGTACCACCGCACCATCGAGGCGGATCGTCACTGGCACCGGCTGCCAACGCGCAATCGCGCGCACCGTGCCGAGGAAGAACGACGCGCGCCCGCCGAATGTCTTTGGCGCTTCGTTCACGAGCTGCGTCACCAGGCCCGAGAGGCCCACGCTCGCGATGTTGATGAAATGCGTGCCGAGTTCGCGACCGTCGCGCGTGATGAAGCTCGCGCGCCCCGCGTCGAGCGGCCGTGACTGGCCGCTCGCAATACGCGCAATTGCGTCATCGAGCGAGCCGGCGAGGCCGAGCCCGCGCGCGAGATCGCCACCGGTGCCGAGCGGGAGCAACGCCAACTCGGCGTAGGCGCCGAGCCCTGCGCCGAGCAGACCGGCGACCACCTCGCTGGCAGTGCCGTCGCCGCCCGCGGCGATCACCAACTCGGCGCCGGCGCGCACGCCTTCGCGCGCGATGCGTTCGGCGTCACGCGGTCCGCGTGTGCGCTCGATCTCGACCGCACCGAGTGCGTCGCGCAGCTTCGCTTCGATCGCGGGCCAGCGCCGTCCCGTCGCACCGCCGCGACTCTTCGGATTGACGATCACGAGGGTGCGGCTCGCCACGGCGGCCGATGTTAGCCGGATGCGATCAAGAGTCTCCGCGGCTTGCAGCGACTTCTATGCGGCGCGTTCGGCGGATCGCGGCGCAGCCACGATCTGGTAACGACGACGCACGGCGGCGGCATACGCGGAGGCTTCGGCGCGCGTGCGCTCGGCATCCCAACCCGCTGCGGCGGCCGCGACTTCGGCAATCCGCGCGAGCTGCGGCAGACCCTGGCCTTCGGCGAAGAGCGCGAGCCGCACGCGGCGTTCGAGCACATCGCACAAGGAAGCCGGGCACTCGGTGCGGATCGACCACGGAATCTCGGCGTAGAGGTAACGCGATTTGCCGATCGGCCGACGCAGCTCTTCGGGCGCGGCATCGAGCAGCGTGATCGCATCGGCGCCCCACGCGGTGATCAGGTGATCGGCGATGCGCGGTGACAGCGTAAAGCGACGCCGCAGCTCGAGCTCGATGTCGGCGCGCTCGAATGCATCGTCGCGCAGCGCGAGCGCCGCCGTGCGACTCGGCCCTGCCGCATTCCGCCGCGAAGCGGGGAGCCGCTTCAGCACGCGCTCCATCGCCGCCTCGCCCATAGCGCGGAAGGTGGTGAGCTTGCCGCCCGCGACCGAGATCAAACCCGACGTCGATTCGCTGATCTCCGACTCGCGCGACACATCCGACGGCGGCGTCTCGGCATCGCCGCTCGCGACCAGCGGCCGCACGCCCGCCCAGACCGAGCGGATGTCGTTGGTGGTGAGACCCGCGTTCGGGAACGCTTCGTTCGCGGCGCTGAGCAGATAATGAACTTCATCGATCGTGACGACCGGCTCGTCGATCTCGTCCGAGAACGTGTCGGTGGTGCCGATCATCATCACGTCGTCGAAGGGGCACACGAACATGCGACGGCCATCGGTGGGCGACTCGACGGCGACCGCCCCTTCCGCGTGGATCCGTTCGCGCGGGATCACGATGTGCACGCCCTTCGCGGGGCGCAGTTCGCGTTGCGAATCCGGCTGGTCGATGCCGCGCACGCGCTCGATCGCTGGACCCGCCGCGTTCACCACGACGCTGGCGCGGATCTGCAGCGTGCGTCCGTCAATGGTGTCGCGCACGCGTGCGCCGTGGAGGTTCGCATCGGGACCGCGCAGGAACTCGATCACCTCGGCGTGATTCGCAGCGTCGGCGCCGAGTCGGCGCGCGCTCTTGATCGTCTCGACGACGAGGCGCGCATCGTCCACTTGCGCGTCGTGGTAGAGGCCGGCCGCCTCGAGGCCGTCCTGGCGGAAGTCGCGCGAGTACTTCGTCACGTCCTCCGCCGACATCATCCGGAAGCGCGCCGAGCGCCGGAAGTTCGCGAGTCCCCAATACACGCTGAGCGCCGCGCGCACTTGCCAAGCCGGCGTCTTGCCGTTCTCGAAGGCGCAAAACAAGAACGGCAGCGGCTTCACCAGATTGGGATTCATCCGCATCAGCAGATCCCGTTCGCGACACGCTTCGCGGGTGATCGCCAGATGACCGTGCGCGAGATAGCGAATGCCGCCGTGCACCATCTTCGACGAGCGACTCGAGGTGCCCGACGCGAAATCGTTTCGCTCGACCAGCAGCGCACGCAGGCCGCGCGTCGCCGCATCGCGCAGCACGCCCGCGCCGACGATGCCGCCGCCCACGACGAGAAGATCCACGCCATCGCGCTCGGCGCGTGACAGCGCGGCGCGTCGCTCGGCGAGCGTCCATGCCGCGTTCACAGCAGCTTCCCCGGATTCATCAACCCCTTCGGATCGACAGCGCGCTTCACCGCGCGCAGCGCCTCGACACCGAGCGCACCTTTTTCGCGCGCCATCCACGGCCGGTGATCGACGCCGACACCGTGGTGATGCGAGATCGTGCCGCCCGCCGCGACGATCGCTTCGGTGGCGTCGCGCTTGATCGCGCTCCACTGCTCGATTTCGCGCCCGATCTCGATCGGGTAGAGCACCGTGAAGTACAGACACGCGCCGTCGAGATAGGAGTGCGAGAGATGCGACATCGCGAGCCCCGCGCCGGCGTGCGTCTCGGCGGCGCCGCGCAAGGCACGCACGATTGCGTCGTGTCCCGCTTCGAGGCGCGCCCACGGCAGCGACGTCTCCATCGTGTCCACCGCGACGCCGTGATCGAGCAGCCAATCGCGCAGATAGGGAGTCCGGAAGCGCTCGCGCCGCCACGATCGACCGGGCGCGCGCCCGAGCGGCAAGCCGCCGTTGCGAACCAGCAGATTGCGCGCGCGCCGCATCGTCGCGGCGACGTGGCCCGCATCGCTGCCTTCCGCGCCGTAGAGCAGCGCGCAGCGGCCGGCGCCATAGCCGAGTCGTTCTGCGAGCGAGAGTGCGGTGGCGGTGGGATCGATGCGGCGCGCCGGATCGTGGCGCAGCAGCAGCGACAGCTCCGTCTCGGCGCCGTCGGAGAGACGCATCATTGCGACGGGGATCTCGGCGCGGGCGGCTTCGCGCACCGCGGCGACGCCTGCGGCGAACGAGCGGAAGAGCATGCCGCGCTCGTCCGAACGCGCGGCGCTCGGTCGCACGCGCACGGTGGCCTCGACGATCACACCGAGCACGCCTTCGGAGCCGAGCAGCAAGTGGTTCAACTCGGGACCACTCGCGGCGCGCGGCACGTCGAGTGTGCGGATGACGCCGGCCGGCGTCACCACGCGCGCGCAAACCAGCAGCTCGTCGATGCCGCCGTAGCCGTCCGAGAGCTGGCCGACCGAGCGCGTCGCGATCCAGCCGCCGAGCGTCGAATGCTCGAACGATTGCGGGAAGTGACCGAGCGTGGTGCCGCGCTCTGCAAGCGCCGCCTCGAGCGCGGGTCCATCGATGCCGGCCTGGAACGTGGCGGTGCGGCTCTCGGCATCGAAGCGCAGCAACCGATCGAGCCGCGTCGTATCGAGCGACAACGCGCCGGCCTGGCCGGCCGCGGTGCGCGGCTCGACGCCGCCAACGACACTCGACCCGCCACCGAACGGGATCACCGCGAGATTCGCATCGGCCGCGACGCGCAACACCGCCGCGACGGCGCCTTCCTCGGCCGGATACACGACCACCTCGGGAACCGACGCGATCTCACCGCGGCGCAGTCGCATCAGATCGGGAAGGCTGCGCCCGACCGCATGCGTCACGCGCTCGAACGCGCTGGTGCGCACGCCGTCTTCGCCACAAGCGGCACGCAATTGCGTCATCACTTCGGGCGTCAGCTTCGGCAGCGGCAGCCGGATCGCATCGAGTTCGACGGGCTCGGCGCCGCGCACGAGCGTGCGACCGAGACGGCGCCCCAGCTCAGTGAGCAGCGCCACTTCGCGCGTGCGCGTCATCTCGGTGGACTCGCCAAGTCGCCCCCAGCCGTTCCACCGCAGTGTTTCGCGCGCGATCACGGGCGGCTCCGCGGGCCGATCAGGCCCGCCGCTTCGAGTCGCAACGCTTCGCTGCGAATCCGGTCCTCGCTGTAGCGAAGCATCTCATCGACGAGTCGAACGGCGGCGTCGGGATCGCGCGCTTCGATCGCGCGCAGCATCGCGCGATGGTTCGTCATCGAGCGCTGGTGATCGCGATCCGCGTTGTAGTAAAGCGGCCCGAGCTGCGCGACGAGCTTCGTGAACAGGTTCGTCACGAGCTGGTACATCAGGTTCGCCGTCGCTTCGCCGAGCAGCGCGTTCCAACGCAGATCGATGTCGAGCGCGCGCTTCGGATCGGCGCCCTCGGCCGCTTCGTCTTCGAGCAGCGCGCGGGCGCGCACCAGTTGTTCCTCGCTGCGATTCTTCGCGGCCAGCTCGACGACCGAGAGCGTCACGTGACGGCGGAAGACCAGAAGCTGATCGAGCAGCTCGCTCGTGACGACAGCCGGGTCGCGCAACAGCGCCTCGATCACCTGCAGCGCCGACGAGGCCGACAGCTCCTGCACGAAGGCGCCCTGCCCGTGCCGCACTTCCAGCAGTTCGAGGAACTCGAGGCGCTTCAGCGCTTCGCGAACCACCTGGCGATTCACGTGCAGCGCCTCGGCCAGCTCGCGCTCGTTCGGCAGCCGGCTACCCGCCGGAATTGCGCCGGAGAGAATCTGCGAGCGGAGCTGCTCGAAGACGCGATCCACCAGGCTGGGGGTGCGGACGGACTCCAGTTGCATCGAGGCTCCCGGTGCGGATCGAGCGCCGGGCTCGAACGCTGGTTATCGGTCGGAGGTCAGACCTCCGGCCGGGGGACCTTAGCAGCAACTCATGATCCCGCGACCCGGCGCGGACGCCGCGTCTCCGAACACGGGTCAGGGTGCGTCTTGGGCTTGCGGGTGGAACCACGGGAATCTGGAGATTTGCGGTCGCGCCTAAGCTACGTCGTCGTCCGTCGCTTCCGGAAAGCAAGCGCGCAGCCAGTCCGCCGTGATCTGGCACGCATCGGTGACGGTGAAGACGCCGACCAGCTTCCCCCGTCGCGTGACCAACGCCGAGCCGAGTCGCTGGCTCGCCATCGTTGCGAGCACGACGTCGAGCGGCTCGGTGTCTTCGACGGCGTAAGCGTGCAGCACGCACGCTTCGCGCACGAGCGGTTCGCGACTCGCGTCGCGCGTCTGCGCGATGGCGGCGCCGAGCGCGACTTCGCGGCCCGAGATCACGCCGACGAGCGTGCCGTGCTCCGTCACTGGCAGATGATGGATCTCGTGTTCGCTCATCATCGCGCGCGCTTGCGAGAGCGGCGCATCGATGTCGATCGACCACGGGAACGGCGTCATCGCCACTTTCACGGTGGGCATGCGATCGAGGCGGCCGAGGTCCATGTCGCGCGCAAGTTATCACGTTGCTGCGAGCCGCAGACGGGCGAAGTCCCTGAGCTAGGCTGCGCCACCGTGGAACCCAACTTGCTTCGCGTGCCGGCTGCCGATGGTCTCTCGCTTCACGTGCTCGAATGGAGCCGCGAGGGAACGCCGTTGGTGTTCGTGCACGGCTTCGGCAACGACGCGCACATCTGGGATGACGCGGCGCCGGCGGTTGCGGAGTACTACCGCACGGTCGCCATCACCTTGCGCGGTCACGGCGATTCCGACCGCGACCCGGAGAGCCGCTACGACTACGACTTTCACGTCGCCGATCTCGAGGCCGCGCTCGCGCACCTCGGGATCGAGCGCATGGTGTTGGTCGGCCACTCGCTCGGCGGCCGCATCGGGACGCTCTTCGCGGGGCGCCATCCCGATCGCATGGCCGGCTTCGTGATCGTGGACTCGGCGCCGGAACTCGATGTGCGCGGCACCGTGCGCATCAGCGTCGATTTGCAGAAGAACAGCAAGAGCAGCGGCGACGGCGACGGCGGCGGCGGCGGGCCGAGCTTCGCGAGCGAGGCCGAGTACCGCGACGTACTCGCGCACAACTACCCCGCGGCGAGCCGCGAAGCGCTCGCGCGCATGGCGCAGCACGGCTTGCGCCGTCGCGATGACGGCCGCTTCGAAGCGAAGCTCGATCCCGCGTGGTTCCAGGGTCGCCGCGATGCGGGCGCCGACGCCGCCGCGATGCGCGAACGCGAGGACAAGCTCACGCGCGAAATGTGGGATGCCCTCGCGAAACTCGAATGCCCCACGCTGGTGGTGCGCGGCGCCGCGAGCGACGTGCTCTCCGCCGACGTCGCCGATCGCATGGTCGAGGAAGTGTTGCGACACGGTCGCCTCGCGGTGATTCCGCGCGCCGGTCACTCGGTGATGGTCGACAACCCGGACGCGTTCCGCTCCGCACTCACGGGCTTCGTGCTCGGTGAAGATTGAGCGAGCGACGCGTGCGCAAGGAGCTTTGCTTGGATCTCGTATCAATGCGGAACGGCGCGAATCGATCGAGCGCCGCGCAAAGGCTCGGCGTTCGGATCGCGATGGCGCTGCTCTTGTGTGTCGCCGGTGGCGCCGAGGCGGATCCGAGCGCGCCCGTGGCGCCGAATGCGGAGCAGGCGACGCACCTCGTCGAAGGGCTGCACGCGACGATGCTCGACGCGATGAAGCAGAGCAAAGCGCTGGGCTACGACGGGCGCCTCGCAAAGCTCCAGCCCGCGATCTCGGCGCGCTACGACTTTTCCTTCATCGCCGAAAAATCGGTGGGGCTCGCCTGGAAGGATTTCGATGCGGCGCAGCGCGCGAAACTCGTCGATGCGATCGCGCGGCTCGCTGGCGCCAGCTACGCGGCGCGGATGGCGGAGTTCAGCGGCGAGCGCTTCGAAACGATGGGCACCGAGAGCGCGAGCCAGAACACGATCCTGGTCCACACGCGCGTCGTCGATGCGCAGGGCGGCGCGATTCCGCTCGACTATCGCCTCCGCACCGGGACGGATGGCAGCCCGCTGATCGTGGACGTGTTCTACGACGGCACCGTGAGTGAACTCGCGATGCGCCGTTCCGAGTATTCGTCACTGCTGAAGAAGGGCGGCATCGACGCGCTGCTCGCCGCGCTCGAAAAGAAGATCGCGGAGCAGGCGCCCGTGCCTACTTGAAGCGTTCGCGCGCTTCGCGGACGCGCGCTTCGCGCGTCTGCAAGTAGGCGCTGCGCACGGCGGCGTAGAAGTCGATCGAGGAATCGCGCAGTGCGCGCAACTCCTCGCGACGGCCTTCGCGTTCGCTGATGCCGAAGCCGCCGCCGAGGAAGAGCTGGCTCTGCAGCGGCAAGAGCCAGGTGTCTATGCGCATCGCGAGATCGACAGCCGAGCCTACGGCGTCGCGCGCGGTGCTCGGTCCGAGCAGCGGCAACACCACATAGAAACCGGGACCGATGCCCACCATGCCGAGGGTCTGACCGAAATCCGCGTGGTGCTCGTTCCAACCGAGTTCCGCAGCGGGGTCGAAGATGCCGCCGAAGCCGAGCGTCGAGTTCAGCATGAAACGTCCGAGTGTCTGCGCCGCGCGCTTTCCACTGAGCTGCAGCGCTTCGTTCACCATCACAACCGGCGCGTTCAGGTTGGCGAAGATGCTGCGCACCGCGGTCTTCACGGGAGTGGGCGTGACGATGCCGTAGGCGTGCGAGATCGGATCGAAGAAGATGCGGTCGAGGAACATGTTGCCGGCGAAGACGGGGCGGTTCAGCACCTCGAATGGGTCGGGCGCCTGCGCAGCGATGAGGTCGTCCTCGAAGAACGGATCGATGGGGGCATCGGCTGCGGCGGCTTCGGGCTCCGGCCGCGGCGCTTGATCATGCGCGCAGGCCGTCGCCAGGAGCGCGATCGCGCCCGCAACGACAGGTAGCCAGCGAGCGGATCTGCGCGAAGAAATGGTGCTCCCCCGGTCTGTGCCGAGCGTCGGTATACCAACTCGCCGCGCGTGGGCGCTCCAAAATTCAGCAACAAAGGGCCAGTCCGCGTCAGCCCCAAGGGGATCCTGCCACACGACGTGTAGAATGGTCCACCTCGAATAGAACGCTTGCAGCGGAGGCGAATCATGCGGATGCGGAATCGGGCGACGGGACTCTCACGGATCGCTGCGCTCGGGGCCGTACTCGGCGCAATGCTGACGCTCGGAGCGCAGTGCACGCCGAAGCCGACGATCCTCGTCCCGGCGAATGCGACACAGATCGCTCCCGCAGGCACGGCCGTCTCGATCAACCTGGTGAGCACGCCGGGACCGAGCGCGATCGTGTCGGTTCAGCTCTTCCGCGCGATCGACGAGACGCCCGTCACGTCGATCGATGTGACGCCGCTGCTCACGCGCAACGGAACCTCGATCACCGGCAACCTCGGCGCCAGCGAATTGCGCGAGGGCCGCAACCGCCTGCTGGTGTCGGTGGATTCGAACGGCGACGGCGCGATCGATCACCAGGCGTGGTCCACGTTCTCGTGGGAACCGAATCTCGATCTCGCGAACGCCGATCGCTGCGATCCGCTCGACCCGAGCTACTGCCTCTATCCGTTCCCGAACGATCACTTCACGATCCCCGACGCGACGACGCCCACCGGCAAGCGCGTCAATCTGCAAGCGGCGTCGATGCCGCGCAACGGCGCCAGCTCTCCCGTCTTCCCCGACAAGTGGAACGTGCTCGACGGCTTCAGCGTCGGTCCGATGATCCTCTTCCAGGTGACGGACATGGATCTCGACGTGACCGGCGCGCCGCCGATCACCGATATGGGTCGCTCGCTCGCGCCGGATTCGCCGATCGTGTTGGTGGATTCGGTGACGACCGAGCGCCAGCTCTTCTTTGCCGAGCGCGACTACTACTACGACGTCACCGAAGAGAATCGCCCGGTGATCCTGCGCGTCGGCAAAAATCTGCCGAACGCGCGGCGCTTCGCGGTCGGGCTGCGCAATCTGCGCGACTTCGACGGCGCGCTGCTCGAACCGACGCGGCTCTTTCGCATCTATCGCGACGCGATTCCCACTTATGATCCGACGGTCGAGGCGCGACGCGCGTCGATGGAGCAGGTATTCGCGATCCTCGCGAGTTCCGGTGTGTCGCGCAGTGATCTCTACCTCGCCTGGGACTTCACCACGCAGAGCGTAGACAGCGTCGCCCGCAAGATGCTGCACATGCGCGACGAATCGTTCGCCGCGCTCGGGAGCGCCGCGCCGAGCTTCACCGTGACGAGCGTCGTGGAAGCATCGGACACCCGCATCTTCCGCGACGTGCGCGGCACCTTCCAGGTTCCGCTCTACATGGTCACCGCGCTGCCCGGCGCGCTGCTGCGCCTCGGCCCGGACGGATTGCCGATCACCGACGGCACGTTCTTCACTGCGGACTTTCGCTGCATGGTTCCCTACGCCGCGACGACGGCCGGCGCTGCGCCGGTGCATCCCGCACGGCCGTCGCTCTATGGCCACGGCCTGCTCGGCGATGGCGGCGAAGTCGGCGCCGGCCACGTCCGCGACATGGCGAGCGAACACAATTTCGTGATGTGCGCGACGACCTGGACCGGCATGGGCGAGGACGACTACCCGACCGCGCTGCAGATCCTCTCGAACTTCTCGAACTTCCCGAAGTTCTCCGAGCGCCTGCACCAGGGCTACCTGAACTTCCTCTTCCTCGGCCGCCTGATGATCCACGCCAACGGCTTCGCGGGGAACGCGGCCTTCCAGATCGGAGGCGCGCCGCTGATCGACACCAGCGAGTTGTTCTACGACGGCAACTCGCAGGGCGGCATCCAGGGCGGCGGCCTCGCGGCGTTCGCACAGGATTGGACGCGCGCGGTGCTCGGCGTGCCCGGCATGAACTTCTCCACGCTGCTGAATCGCAGCGTCGACTTCGACGACTTCAACCTCTTCTTCGCTGCGGCCTATACACACAATCTCGATCGCCAGTTCATCCTCTCGCTGATCGAGATGCTGTGGGAACAGACCGAGGCGAGCGGCCACGCGACGCACCTCACCGCGGATCCGTATCCGAACACGCCTCCGAAGAAGATCCTGCTGCAGGTGGCGCTCGGCGACTACCAGGTTGCTCAAGTGACGGCCGAGACCGAAGCGCGAACGATCGGCGCCTCGATCCACACACCGGCCGTCGCCGCGAGCAAAGACATCCCCGACGTGGAGCCGTTCTTCGGCATCCCCGCGATCGAGTCCTATCCCTTCGACGGCTCGGCGATCGTGATCTGGGACAGCGGCAACCCGTGGCCCGTCATCTACAACTACCCGCCCGTCGTCACCCCCGAAGATCCCGCATGGCAACTGCTCGGCCCCTGCGCCCAGAGCCGCAACGGCGATCCCCACGAATGCCCGCGCCGCGCGGTGAACGCCCGGCTCCAGAAATCCGAATTCCTGAAGACCAACGGCGCCATCATCGACACCTGCAACGGCCTCCCCTGCACCGCCCCGTGAGTTGATCCAGCGTTGCGGATCGTGTTCGCCGCCATCGCATTGATCGCTGCGGGCGTTGCGTATTTGTGGTTTCGCCCGAACCGCGCGGAGGTCGATGCGCGGTTGCGGCTCGAGCACTGGGACGTGGTCGCCGACGGGCTCCACAACTCGAATACCGACATGATCCTGTGGCGCGGCGATTTCTTGCTGGTGCACGACGCGCGCCCGTATCACCTCGGTTCGCCGGATGCGCGGCTCGTCGTGCGCCGCTCGCGCGATGGCCGCAATTGGGAAGAGCTCGCGCGACTGCAAGTGCCCGGCAAGGACATCCGCGACCCGAAGCTCGCGCTGATCGGCGGCAAGCTCTTCCTCTACGCGCTGCCGAACGCGGGGATCGCGGCCACACCGAGCGGCACCGTGCTCGCGACCAGCGACGACGCGATCACCTGGACGCCGTTCACGCCGATCGAACCCGCGGGCTGGCTCTTCTGGCGACCGAAGTCGAACGACGGCGGCGTCACCTGGTACGTGCCCGCGTACTGGCACGGCCACGGCAAGTCGATCCTGCTGCGCTCGACGGACGGTCGCGCGTGGGAGCAGGTCTCGGTGATCCACGAAGGCGACGGCAACGACGAGACCGACATCGAGTTTCTAGCGGACGGCCGCATGCTCGCGACCGCGCGACTCGAGATCACGCCCGACACGCTGCTCGGCAACTACGACGGCCAGACCGCGATCGCCGTGGCCGCGCCACCGTTCACCGAGTGGACGACGCAGCGCAGCCGCGTGACGCGTCTCGATGGCCCGAACCTCTTCGTACTCGGCGACACGCTCTACGCTGTTGCGCGTTACCAGCCCAACCCGAACGGCTACTTGACGCGCATGGGCGGCGCTCTCTCGCGCAAACGCACGGCGATCTACCGCGTCGAGCCGGATCGGCTCGTGCGCCTCTCGGATCTGCCCTCGTCGAGCGACACGTCGTATGCCGGCGTCGTCGTGCGCGACGACCACCTCTGGGTCGACTACTACACGAGCCGCATCGACCGCGATTGGCCGTGGATCTTCGGCATGTTCATGCGCAGCGAGATCCGGATGGCGCGCATTCCGCTGGATGCGCTGGCAGCGCTGTCGAAGGCGACGCCGTAGTACCGGAACCCGAAACCGCAGCGCTCGTGCTGCTCGGCTTGACCGGCGTCTCGAGTCTCTGCCGAAGGAACGCGCGCAACTAGCCTTCGGTCTCTTGACTCACCCGAACGACCTGCCCTGGCCGAAGCCCGGTAAGTAGTTCACGAACGCGCGGCATCAGGGGACGAAGATCCTCGATGTCGTTGCTGCTCGCTTCGAGCACGACGACCGCGATCGTGAATCCGGAGACGTTCTGCTGAAACCGAAGACTCTCGTCGACGGTGATGAACACGTCGAAGTCGTGCTCGGCCGCGCGGAGCAGGCGCCCATTCGCGAGCCCGCTCCAGCCCGCTTGTTGAACGGTGCGAACTTCGTGCTGCGTAAATTCGTGACTCAGGCGCTTCGGAATGCACTCATCGAGCAGCAGGCGCATTGGACACCAACATCGCTCGTGCCTGCTCCAACACCGCGATGGCCTGTTCGCGCTTCACGGTGGGAAAGTCTGCGAGAAACTCCGAGAGCGAGTGTCCGCCCTCGAGGTAGTCGATCAGCGCCTTCGCCGGAACCCGCGTGCCCGCAAAGACCGGCGTTCCGCCCAGGATCTCCGGATCACTGTGAACTGCCGAGTTGGACATCGCTGCGCTCCTGTCGATTCCGCGAAACTAGCTCGACTTCTGATTCCCTGCGCGCGATGCACTGACGAATCACTCAGTACTTCAGCTCCACCGACAAGTACCAGAACTCCACGTGGCGATCGCTGCCCTCGGGATAGAAGTCGCCGCCATCGAGGTACGCGTAGCCCGCCTCGACGGTGACGCTCTTGTGCGGCACGAAGGTGGCGACGAGGTCGTACTCGACGCCGATGTCGCCATCGCCGTGCGACTTCTGGGCGGTAAATCCGAAGCTGTCGTGATCGAAGGCTCCCGTGCCCGCGTAGCGGGCGTCGTCGTCGTCAGCGAGCTGAAACCAATGCACGAAGAAGTTCAGCCAGAACATCGGGTGCGGCGTCACGCGAAGTTGCACGAATGGGTTCACCAGATTCTGGAACGCGAGCTGGTCGGCGAAGCCGTAGTAGAGATGATTCGTCGGCAGCAGGTTGAAGAAAGTGCCGTGATCGCCATCGGTGGGATCGCCGTCGCCCGATGCCACGTTGACACCGGCGCGCAGCCACGGTTTCGCGAACACTTCCGTGAGTTGGTAGCCGAACTCGGCGAGGCCGGCGGCGGCGCCTTGATCTAGATCGTCGTAGCTGCCGAACTGTCCGGCGACCCAGAGCAGCGCGTCGAAGTTGCCGGGGCCGAGCGGGTAGACACCGAGCATCGACGCGCCGAGCGTGCCCACCTCGATGCCATCGGGCAGGCCGCCGTGCTTCACCGGGCGATCGTCCCCGTAGCCCATGCCGAAGAACGAGAACTCCGTGTCTTCGAGCCAGGTGCCGCGTTTCACCGTCGCGACGGCGCCGCCGTACAGGATGTCCTGTAGCTGCTGGTAGCCGTCATCGACGGCGAACACGCCCGTCGTCGGCTGCGCGGCGAAGGCATTCGCCTGCACCCCGCCGAAGTCCCATGAACCTGCGACGCCATCGCCCGCGCGACCGACGGTGCTCCACTCGACGGTGCCGAGCAGCCGTTCGCCGAGACGCGACGTCTTCAGGTACTTCCACGCGGGCTCCGTGTACGCGATCTCCGCGCCGAGCTTCATGTCCTGGCGACCGAGTCGCGCGACGGCGGGCTTCACGGGACGCCATTCCGCGTAGAGGTGACGGAGTTGGAGCGCCGTTGCGTCCTCCTGACCGCCGTTGGCGTTGCGGTAGCTCGCGAGCGCGCCGGTGCCGAGCGCATCCATCGAACCGACGTGCGCGAGCTGCGTCTCCGCGACCAGGAGGAAGAGCTGCTCGTACGAGTACTGCAAGCGCACGCGCGCGCGCGTCCCTTCGAAGAGATCCATGCGATCGCTGTACGCGCTCCACCACTCGGGACGCGTGCGCATCGAGAGACCGAGATCGACGCGGTGGGGTCCCTCTTTCCAGTAGAGCGACGGCGTGGCGTGGAATCCGTCGTCGGCCGGCGGCGATTCGACAGTGGATTCGGCTGAAGCTGCAACGGAGAGCGCAATCAGCGCGACGCTGCCAAGCGTCGCGATCAAAAGTCCACTAGAGCGGTCCATCGATCGCACCATTGCTTGCTCCCATCGCCGCTTTGGATTCGTCGCAGCGATCGCGATTGGCTGCGCACGGCGCCGCACCGAGTCGCCACGCCAATGCGTCAGCCGGCGGCAACAACACGAGAACCTTACCGTCCTCCACCTTCACCCGAAATGCCGCAATGCCGTACTCCGGATCCGAGAGACCGGCACCCGTCTCGAGATCGAAGCTCTTCTTGTGCTGCGGACACGCGACCTTCGGGCGGCCACTCGCGTCGCCGACGAGCCCGCGCGCGAGCACATTGTCGCCCGTATGCGGACAGCGATTGTGCGTCGCGAACCAGGCGTCGCGCGCGGCGACGTGAAAGATTGCGATCTGCACGTCGCCGTGGCGTACCGCGATGCCGCCGTCGCGCGGGATCTCCTCGACCGAGGCGAGCGGCACCCACTTCGCCGTTTCGTCGAGAGCCGTGAGATCGGGCGCCGCCGTCGGCTCCGTGCGCTGCCAATCCGCGGGCCGGCGCTGACCGCGCTCTTCGACGAAGGTGATCGCGTCGTCCGGATCGTTCGAATCGGCGAAGTGGCGGAAGCGCTGCTGCAACGCGGGATCCTCGACGACGCGCTTCCACTCGCACTCATAGGTGTCCACGAGATGCTGGATGCGCACTTCCAGCTCGGCGGCGATGCCGAGGTGATCGTCCATCACGACGCGGCGCAGGTAGTCGATGCCACCCGGCAACTCCTCGAGCCAGCGCGCGGTGCGCGTCAGCCGGTCGGCCGTCTCGATGTAGAACATCAGGAAGCGGTCGATGCTGCGGATCAGTGTCGCTTCGTCGAGATCGGCCGCGAGCAGTTCGGCGTGGCGCGGCTTCGAGCCGCCGTTGCCGCAGACGTAGAGGTTCCAGCCCTTCTCGGTGGCGATCACGCCGAAGTCCTTGCTCTGCGCTTCGGCGCATTCGCGGATGCAGCCGCTGACGGCGCCTTTCAACTTGTGCGGCGCGCGGATGCCGCGGTACCGCTCTTCGATGCGGATCGCGAGCGTCGTCGAATCCTGCACGCCGAAGCGACACCAGGTGCTGCCGACACAACTCTTGACGGTGCGCAGCGCCTTGCCGTACGCGTGCCCACTCTCGAAACCCGCCGCGACGAGATCGCGCCAGATCTCCGGCAGTTGATCGACGCGCGCACCGAGCAGATCTACGCGCTGCCCGCCGGTGATCTTGCAATAGAGCTGGTAGCGCTGCGCCACTTCGCCGAGCGCGATCAGCTTTGCCGGCGTCACCTCACCGCCGGGAATGCGTGGAATCACTGAGTAGGTGCCGCCCCGCTGGATGTTCGCGAGGAAGCGGTCGTTGGTGTCCTGGATCGTGTCCTGCTCGAGGATCAGCTCGTTCCACAGACTCGCGACGATCGACGCGACGGCCGGCTTGCAGATCTCGCAGCCATCGCCGCTGCCGTGGCTCGCGAGCAGCGCCTCGAACGCGCGCGTGCGCGTCACCTTCACGATCTGGAACAACTCCTGCCGCGAGTATGCGAAGTGCTCACAGAGATGTTTCGCGCCGGCGTGACCGCTCGCCGCCAACTCGGCTTCGAGAATCTTCGCGACCGCTGGGAGGCAGCCGCCGCAGCCGGTGCCGGCTTTCGTCGCCCGCTTCAGCGTCGCGATCGTGCAGCCGTCCTGCGCGCGGATCGCGTCCTTCAGCGCGCCGCGCGACACGTTGTTGCACGAGCAGATCTGTGCAGCGTCGGCGCCGTCGGTCGCATTCGCGCCGTTGCCGACGCCGTCGCCGAAGAGCAGCGCTTCGGGCGGCAACGGCGACGCGACACCGCGTCGCAGCAGATCGAGCAGGTTCGCGTATTGACCTGTGTCTCCGACCAGCACGCCGCCGAGTAGCCGTCCGCTGCTCTTCGAGAGCACCAGGCGCGCGTAGACGTCGCGCACCTGGTCTTCGAACACGATCGTGCGCGACGCCTCGTCGAAGGGATCGCCGAGACTCGCGACGTCCACACCGAGCAGCTTCAGTTGCGTCGAGAGATCGGCTCCCTCGAAGCGGCGGGCGACATCACCCGTCGCGCCGTTCGCGAGGTTCCACGCCAGCACATCCGCCATCGCGTAGCCGGGCGCCACCAGCCCGTAGATCGCGCCGCGATGCAGCGCCACTTCGCCAATCGCATAGATGCGCGAATCGGTAGTGCAGAGCGCGTCATCGACGACGACACCGCCGCGCGCTCCGCGTTCGAGATCGCAAGCCCCCGCCACTTCGTCGCGCGGACGGATTCCCGCCGACACCACGACGAGATCCGCGACGAGCCGGCCGCCGTCGGCGAATCGCAACGCGATGCCCTCGGTTGCCCCGGCGTCGGCGAACGCGGGATCGTCGGCGACCCCCGCGTCGTCGGGATCGCCCGCAGCCTCGTCGCCGAGCGCTTCGATCGCGAGCGTCTGTCGCCCGACATGAACGTGCACGCCGAGCGCCTCGATGCGGCGGCGCAACGCGGCCGCGCCGGCGTCGTCGAGCTGGCGCGGCATCAGCCGCGGTCCGGCCTCGACGACATGCGTCTCGAGGCCGAGGTCGAGCAGCGCCTTCGCGGCTTCGAGCCCGAGCAGTCCGCCGCCGATCACGATTCCCGTTTGCGCTCCCGCGGCGCGAACGCGAATCGCATCGACGTCGTCGATGGTGCGGTAGACGAAGACGTCCGGTCCCGACGCGCCCGGCATCGGCGGCACGAAGGGCGACGAACCGGTGGCGAGCACGAGGTGATCGAACGCGATGCGCTCGCCGTCGTTCGTCTCCACTTCGCGGCGGTCGCGATCGATCGCGACCGCACGCGCGCCGAGTCGCAGTTCGACGCCCTGCTCACGCCAATCGCTCGCGCATTCCATCGCGAGTTCGTCCGGCGTACGACCGGAAAAGAGTTCCGAGAGATGCACGCGGTCATAGGCCGCGCGCGATTCCTCGCCGAGCACGAGGATGCGGAAGCGCTCGCCGCCGCCCGCTTCGAGCAGCGACTCGACGAAGCGATGGCCCACCATGCCATTGCCCACGACCACCAGCGTCTCGCGCTCCATCTCGTTCTCCTGCGGCAAGAGCGCCGCGATCTCCGGGCGACAGCTCCCGCACACCGTCCCCGCACCCGTCGCGCGTCCCACCGCAGCGACGCTGCGCGCGCAGCGTGCGGCTTCCAAGACCGTTGCGAACGACACGTCGCGACACACGCAGAGCCGGCGCTCTTGCAGCGCCGCGCGCGCTGCCACGTCGCTCGCGCCGATGCGTTCGAGTTGCACCGCCGCGCGTTTCAGCTCGGGCTGCTTCGAGTGCGGATCGAGCAACACCGGGATGACGGCGTTGACGAGCGCATCGGGCGCGAACGCGTCGCTCCAATGCATCGGCGCGCACGCGACGCCGGGCGGCAGCGTGTCGCTCACGACGGCGCGCATCGCGAAGGCGCCGCGATCGGAGCGAACGCGCACGAGGTCGCCGTCGCCGACGCCATGCTGCGTCGCATCGGCGGGCGACACTTCGAGCCAAGGCTCCGGTGTGTGCGCTTGCAGACGCGGCACGTGCCCAGTGCGCGTCATCGTGTGCCACTGATCGCGACCGCGCGCCGTGAGCAGTGTGATCGGCGCGTCGAGCGACGCCGCGCGCGGCGAAGCGAAGACCTGCGGCACGACGAAACGCGCGCGACCACTCTTCGTCGGGAAACGCCCATCGGCGTAGAGCCGCGCACTCCCGGAGTGCGACGCGTCGGGGCAAGGCCACTGCAGCGGCGCTTCCGCGAGCCGTGCGCTGCTCATGCCGCGCATGTCGCAATCGCGGCCGGCCGTCAGTGCGACGTGCTCGGCGAAGACGTCGCTTTCGTCGCGCCACGCAAAGGCGTCACCGAAGCCGAGGCGCTCGGCCACACGCGCCGCGATCTGCCAATCCGCGCGCGCTTCGCCGGGCGGCGCGACGGCGCGGCCGAGGCGCGCGACGCGGCGCTCGCTGTTGGTCATCGTGCCGGCCTTCTCGCCCCAGCCCGCGGCGGGGAGCAGCAGATCGGCGAAGCGCGCCGTATCGGTGTCGCCCGCGACGTCTTGCACGATCACCAGCGGCGTGCGCGCGAGTGCAGCCCGCACCATCGATGTGTCGGGCAGCGTCACGGCGGGATTCGAGCCGGCGATCCACAGCACGTCGAGTCCGCCATCCGCCGCGTGTTCGAAGAGTTCGACGGCGGTGCGGCCCGGCTCATCCGAGAGCGGCGGCGCGTTCCAGAACGCCGCGACTTCTGCGCGATCGACCGCGCTGCGCGGATTGCGGTGCGCCGGCAACAGTGTCGCCATTGCGCCGACTTCGCGACCGCCCATCGCGTTGGGTTGTCCCGTCAGCGAGAACGGACCCGTGCCGGCGCGGCCGAGTTGTCCCGTCGCGAGGTGTAGATTCACGAGCGCGCTCACGGTGTCGGTTCCGTTCGCGCTCTGGTTCACGCCCATCGCCCAGAGCGTGAGTACGCGGCGCGCGGCGGCGAAGCGTTCGACGACGGCTTCGAAGGTGGCGCGCGCAACGCCGCACTCGCGTTCGACGCGCGCCGCATCGAAGTCGGGCAGGATCATCGCGAGCGCTTCGAAGTTCTCCGTCGAAGCTGCGACGTACGCATCGTCGAGCTTGCCGCGGCGCCAGAGCTCGGCGAGCAGCGCGGTGGCGAAGAGCGCATCGCTGCCGGGTCGCAGCGCGACATGAAGATCAGCAACGGCGGCCGTTGCGGTGCGGCGCGGATCGAGCACGACGAGGCGCGGCGTCGGCCTTCGCGTTGCGCGCGCGTGTTCGATACGGCGGAACAACACCGGATGGCACCACGCCATGTTCGCGCCGACGACGAGGTAGAGATCCGCTTCGTCGAGGTCGTCATACGAGCACGGCGGTCCGTCCACACCGAATGCGCGCTGATAGCCAGCGACGGCGCTCGACATGCAGAGCCGCGAATTGGAGTCGACGTGCGGCGTGCCGAGGAATCCCTTCGCGAGTTTGTTGAAGGCGTAGTAGTCCTCGGTGAGAAGCTGCCCGGAGAGGTAGAAGCCGAGCGCGTCGGGGCTGCGCGCACTGCGCAGCGCATCGGCGATGCGATCGAGTGCGGCGTTCCATGTGACACGCGCAAGCGGCGCACATTTGGCCGCGCGCGCCTGCGGATGCAGCAGCCGATTCGGCGCCTGCATCATGTCGGCGAGCGCGAGGCCCTTGGTGCAGAGCGCGCCGCGATTGGCGGGATGCGCTTCATCGCCACGCACACCGATGATGCGATCGCCCTCAGCGATTGCGACGACGCCGCAGCCGACACCGCAGAAGCAGCACACCGAGCGCGTCTCGCGCAGCGCGTCGCTCATGCCGCGCTCTTCGCGGAGCGGCGCTCTTCGGATTCCAGGAACGCGAGCAGGCGCTCGCGCTGCGGGTAGTAGTCGCAATGGTCGAGCACTGCGACGCGCTCGCGCGGGCGCGGGAACTCGACGTCGATCAGCGCGCCGAGATGCGCCCGCGGCCCGCGCGTCATCAGCGCGATGCGATCGGAGACGAAGAGCGCCTCATCGACGTCGTGCGTGACCATCAGCGCCGTGATGCGCTCCTGGCTCCAGAGCTCGAGCAGCGTCTCTTGCAGCTCCATGCGCGTCAGCGAATCGAGCATGCCGAAGGGTTCGTCGAGCAGCAGCAACTTCGGCGCGAGCGCAAAGGCGCGCGCGATGCCGACGCGCTGGCATTGGCCGAGCGAAAGTTCGCGCGGGCGCTGCAGCAGCGAATCGCCGAGACCCACGCGTTCGAGGTAGTACGCGGCGATGTCGTGGCGCTCGGCGCGCGAGCCGTGCGGGTAGACGCGATCGACGCCGAGCAACACGTTGTCGATCGCGCTGAGCCACGGCAACAGATTCGGCGCCTGGAAGACGACGCCGCGATCGGGGCCGGGACCGTCGATCTCGCGACCATCGACGATCACGCCGCCTTCGTCGCATGCGGTGAGTCCCGCCACCATCGCGAGTACGGTCGATTTGCCGCATCCCGAGTGGCCGAGCAGCGAGACGAACTCGCCCTGCATGAGGCGCAGGTCGAAGCCTTCGACGGCGACCATGCGACCGTTCGCTGTGTCGAAGCCCTTGGTGAGGTTGAAGAGTTCGAGATACGGCGTCATGACTTGCCCATGCGCCGCGGCACGAGCGCGATCGGTCGCAGCGATGGCGGCGCGCGCCGCACCGCGTTCGGCAGCGCGCTGCGATCGCGTTGTTCCACCAGATACGCGGTGATCTCGTTGCGCAGCTTGCGGAAGCTCGCGTCGTGATTCAGCGCCGCGCGCTCGCGCGGGCGCGGCAGCGACACCGGGAATTCGGCGCCGAAGCTGCCCGCCGGCGTCAACACCAGCACGCGATCGGCGAGCAGCAGCGCTTCGTCCACATCGTTGGTGACGAGCACCGCCGACGTGCGATCGCGCTCCCAGATGCGCGCGATCTCGATTTGCAGCGACGCACGCGTCAGCGCATCGAGCGCGGAAAGCGGCTCGTCGAGCAGCAGGATGCGCGGCTCGAGCGCGAGCGCGCGCGCCACCGCGACGCGCTGCCGCATCCCGCCCGAGAGTTCGTGCGGCCGGCGCTCGGTCGCGGCATCGAGACCGACGAGGTGCAGGAAGTGCAGCGCCCGCTCGCGGCGCTCGGCGCGCGATGCGCCACGCATTACGGCGTCGACCGCGAGGAGCACGTTCTCGAGCGCGGTGGCCCACGGCAAGAGCGCGTAGCTCTGGAAGATCAGCGCGCGCTCGGGACCGGGGTTGCGCGCGGGCGCGCCATCCATTTCGATGTTGCCCAAGTCGGGCGTGAGCAGCCCCGCCATCACCTGCAGCAACGTCGTCTTGCCGCTGCCCGAGAAGCCGAGGATCGCGACGAACTCGCTCGCGGCGAGCTCGAAGTCGATCTTCGAGAGCACCGTGCGGCGCGAGGCGCCCGCGCCGAAGCCTTTGGAGACACCGTGCAGCGCCAACGCGGGCGCGCCGGTTTCAAGCGATGCGCGCGTCATGACTCACCGCTCGCTGCAACACGATCATGATGCGATCGAGCGCGAAGCCGATCACGCCGATCGTCAGCACCGCCACCAGGATCTGCGACAGCGATTCGCTGCTGCCGCTCTGGAAGCGATCCCAGACGAACTTCCCGAGACCGGGGTTCTGGGCCAGCATTTCGGCGGCGATCAGCACCATCCAACCGACACCGAGCGAAAGGCGCAGGCCCGAGAAGATCCACGGCAGCGCCGAAGGGATCACGATCTTGCGCACGCGCGTCGCAAAAGAGAGTCGCAGCACCCGCGCAACGTCGAGATGCGCGGGGTCGACCGATGCGACGCCGAGCGCCGTGCTCACAAGCGTCGGCCACAGCGAACAGAGCGCGACCGTCACGGCAGAGGCGAGGAACGATTTCTCGATCCACGGATCGCTGCTCGTATAGAAGGCGCTCACCAGGATCATCACGATCGGCAGCCAGGCGAGCGGCGAGACGGGGCGGAAGATCTGGATCAGCGGATTCAGCGCCGCATAGATCATCGGGCTGGTGCCGCAGAGAATCCCGATCGGGACGGCGATCAGCGACGCGATCACGAAGCCCGCGAACACGGTTGCGAGACTGGTCGCGATCTGGTCGAGAAAGGTCGGGCGGCCGGCATAGCGACGCGGCGTCCACGACTCGCCCGCCGCGAGCGCTGCGGCCTTCTTCCCTTCCATGCGCCTCGCGAACTCGGCGGCCTTGGTGCGCTCGGCGCCGTGTTCGGCCGCCAGCGATTGCGTCGCCGCCCACACCTGCGCGGGGCCGGGCAACGCGCCGATGCTGGTCTCGATGCGCGCTGCGGCGAATGACCACACCAGGCCAAAGAGCAGCATCGCGGCGAGCGGCGCGCCGATCGACACCGCGAGGTTTCGCAACTGCGCGGCGGGATCCTCCCCCGTAGCGAGGCGCACGAACGGGACGAAGAGCTCGAGACCGCAGCGTTCGAGTACGCCGATGCTGCGCTGCGCGATCTTCATGGCTGCTCCTAGTCCGCGACGCGAATCGCGAGCGATTTCAGGTAGGCGTTGGGCGTCTTGCCGTCGTAGACGACGCCGTCGATGAAGCCGTCGTCCGGCGGCGCGTAGCCATCGGTGACGGGCAGATCGCTCGCGGCGAGTTTGTTCTCGGCGACCAGGCGCGACGCGGCTTCGCGCCAGATGGCGGGCTTGTAGACGCTGCGCACCGTCTCGTCGTACCAGGCGTCGGGCTTCGGTTCTGCGATCTGTCCCCAGCGCCGCATCTGCGTGAGGAACCAGACGCCGTCGCCGTAGTAGGGATACGTCGCGTTGTCGCGGAAGAACACGTTGAAGTCGGGGAGATCGCGTAGGTCGCCTTTCCCGTACGCGAAGGTGCCGGTCATGCTGCTCGCGATGACGGCCGCATCGGCGCCGACGTAATCGGGACGCGCCAGCATCTCGACGGCCTTGCGCCGATTCTCGATGCTCGCATCGAGCCAGTGGCCGGCGCGCAGCAGCGCCTTCACCACACGAAGATGCGTCTCGCGATTGGCGTCGGCCCACGCGGCGGTGACACCGAACACTTTCTCCGGGTTGTTCTTCCAGATCTCGGAGTCGGTGATCAGCGGGACGCCGATGCCCTTCGCCACCGCTTGCTGATTCCACGGCTCGCCGACGCTGTAGCCCTGGATGGTTCCCTGCTCGAGCGTCGCGGGCATTTGCGGCGGCGGCGTCACGGAGATCAGCACGTCGGCGCCGTCGGTCCCGGTGTTGTCGGTTCTCGTGTAGAAGCCCGGCTTGATGCCCGCGGCGGCGAGCCAGTAGCGCAACTCGTAGTTGTGCGTGGAGAGCGGGAACACCATGCCGATCTGCAGCGGCGTGCCGCGCGCCTTCCACTCTTCGACGATGGGCACGAGCGCCGTCGCAGCAATGGGTCGCGGCGGATGCGGCTGCGCGAGCTTCGGATCGAGTTGCTGCATGCGCTGCCAGATCGCGTTCGAGACGGTGATCGCGTTGCCGTTCAGATCCATGCTGAACGCGGTGACGATGTGCGCCTTCGTGCCGATCCCGATCGTCGCGCCGAGCGGCTGGCCGGCGAGCATCTGCGCGCCATCGAGTTCGCCGGAGATCACGCGATCGAGCAGGATCTTCCAGTTCGCCTGCGCTTCGAGCGAAACGTAGAGATCCTCGTCCTCGAAAAAGCCGAGCTCCTTCGCGACCACCAGCGGCGCGCAATCGGTGAGCTTGATGAAGCCGAGCTTCAGCTCGCTCTTCTCGGGCGGCGCTGCGGCGGCGCTCGCGGCGAATACCAGCGCGAGGCAGAGCGCGATGCGAACGGATGCCATCGGTGCCAACTCCCGGAGCGAAGCTCAAAAAAAGCAAACGTCCGACCACGCGAGGACTTTCCCCGTTTGGTCGGACGTCGATGTCCGATGAAGCCGTCTGCGGCTTCGAGACCCTGCTCGATCGCACCGCCGCTGGTGCGATGCACTGTCGCTACTTCAACTCGCGTGCCATCTCTGCGGACGATGTTGCGCACTTCGTTGATCGAGGACCGTGCGGGAGTCCGCACAGGCGTGCCCAGAGCGAAGGCACGCGCTGCTCGCAATCCCGTCAGCTCGCCGCGCTCTGCGCCTTCGCCAACTCATCCAGTCGCACGACGCGATCGTGGATCGTTTGCGCCGCGAGATAGGCGACAGGATCGCGCGCATCGAAGCGCAGATCGTCGAAGAAGAGATCGGCGCCGACTTCGAGATCGACGTGTTCGCCCGGCACGCGCCACGTCGATTCGTGTACGCCTTCGACCTTCTCGTCAGCGCTCGGAACCGGCAGGCCGAGATCCGCCGCGGCCTCGCGATAGAGATCGCTGCGATAGACCTCCGCCGCGACGCGGCGCAGATCGATCGGCTTCTCGAGTTGACCCCAGCGCAGCATCTGGCAGAGCATCCACACCGCGTGCGAGCGCCACGGAAAATTTGCGGCATAGCGATGGAAGAGGTGGAACGAGGGCGCCGTGAGCGAAGGCGCGAGCACGGCGGCAGGAACGCCGACGTAGCGCGGCCGCGCGAGCAACTCGGCGAGCGGCGCGCGGTTCTCCGCTTCATCGCACCAACGCGACGCACAGATCAGCGCGCGCAGCAGCGCGCGGTGCACTTCGGGATTCCGCTCTGCCCATTCGAGTCGCACGCCGAGAACTTTTTCGGGCGCGTGATTCCAGAGCGCGTGCTTGGTGGTGGCGATGACGCCGCTGCCGCGCTGCACCGCGTGTGTGTTCCACGGTTCGCCGACGCAGAAGCCATCGAGCGCGCCGACTTCGAGCGCGGCGACCATGCGCGGCGGTGGCACGACGAGGATGCGCACGTCGCGATCGGGCGCGAGCCCACTCGCCGCGAGCCACGCGCGCAGCTCAAAGCTGTGCATCGATACCGGGAACACCGTGCCGAGTCGCAGCGGCGCAGCGCCGCGCGCGCGCCGCGCAGCCACGCAGCGGGCCAGCGCGCGCCCCGAGCGCGACGGGTGCTCCCCTGCGCGCGAATCCAGCGTTTCGAGCTCGTGCCAGAGTTCGCGCGAAAGCGTGATCGCGTTGCCACCGAGCCCGAGCGAGAGCGCCGTCACAACCTGCTGATGCACCGGATCGACGCCGAGCGTCGCCGCAAACGGCATCGGCGCCAGCATCTGCGCCGCCTCGAGCGCGCCCGCTGCGAGCTTGTCGCGAATGTTCGCCCACGACGGCTCGCGCAAAATCTCGACGCGCAATCCCTCGCGCTCGAAGAACCCCCGCTCGACCGCGACCGCAATCGGCGCGCAATCTGTGAGCGGCGTAATCCCCACCCGAAGCACCTCATCCCGTGCCGCAAGCCCAGAACTACCGACGAAGCTCATGAGTTGCCCCGCGTAGCGAGCCAACGGCGAGCGGCGACATCATGAGTTGAATCCCGCGTAGCGAGCCTACGGCGAGCGGCGACGCTCATATGAGTTCCGCCATGTCGACTACTTGCCTGGCGATCTCGGAGATCTTCGCCTTCCGGTCCATCGCCATCTTGCGCAGCATTCCGTACGCCTCCTCTTCGCTGACGCCGCGGCGGTTCATCAGCACGCCCTTGGCGCGGTCGAGAATCTTGCGGTCTTCGAGTCGTTCGCGCGTCGCGTCGAGTTCGTCGCGCAGTGCCTGCGCCTGCTCGAAGCGCGCAATCGCGACTTCGACGATCGGCTTCACGCGCCGCCGCTCGAGATCGCCCACCACGTAGGCCGAGACACCGGCGCGCACCGCGGCGCGGATCGACTCGCTGTCGCTCTCATCGACGAACATCAGGATCGGGCGCGGCGCATCGCTCTGGATGCGCCGCATGTCTTCCAACACGTCGCGATCGGGCGACTGCATGTCGACGATGATCACGTCGGCGGCAAGCCCCGCGAGCCGCGCGCGCAGATCGTCGTGTTCGCTCAGTTGCGCAACGACGTCGTAGCCGCACTCGACGAGCGCTTTGCGCAGATCACCGGCGCGATCTGGCTGGCCGTCCACCAATACGATGCGCAGCTTTCCGCTCACTTTGGCCTGATCCGTCGCAGCATGGAGCAGTCGGTGATGCGAAGCGTGTGCCGAGATTGCTGGCGGGGAGTCAGACGTCGAGCGTGACGGCGATGGCTTCGTGGTCGGAGAGCATCGCACCGCTCGTCGGACCGATCGCATCGACGACGCGCGGCTCGCGCGTTGCGATGCCGCGGCACAGGAACCAGTCGAGCTTCATCGCGCCACGATGGGATCCGGTTGCAGTTGCGTGGCGCAACGTCGCTTCGCCGAGTTCGTTGCACGCGGACCACGCGTAGCCGCGCGCTTCGGCGATCGCGAAGAGCGGCTCGTGCGGCACCGGGTGCGACCAACGCTGCGGGTCGTCGCGCAATGCCGCGGCGACGCCCGCGGCGTCGCCGATCTCCGCGAGTGAAAGCGAGAACGCGTTCAAGTCGCCGCCGACTACGACCGGTGCGCTGCGATCGTAGGCGTCGATCGCATCGAGCAGCACGCGCATTTCGGCCGCGCGATTCTCGCGGGAGCCGTGGCTGTCGAGGTGCAGCGCCGCGAAGGTCACGTCGCGATCACCGACGCGCATCTGCGCCAGCACCGCGCAGCGACCGCCGACGCGCGCTTCGCCGCGTGCGCCATCGAACCAATCGCCTCGCGTTTCGAGACGCACCAGCTTTAACCTTTGCAAGGCGACACGCGTGAGAATCGCGTTGCCGTGGTAGCCAACCTCGTTCGTCTGGCCGGCGAACTCGCTGCGTTCGCGCTCCCCGCCGAGATCGAGCTCGAGGAACTCGACGCCATACGCGAACGACATGCCGAGCCGCGACGCCAACTCGCGCGCCGCGTGATGCTGGCCAGTGCGCGCCATGCCCCAATCGAGCTCGGAAAGGAGCAACACGTCGGCGTCCAGCGCGGCGAGAAACGCGGCGCTCTCCTCGAGGTTCTTGCAACGCTCGGCGTTCCAAGCAACGACCACGGCTTGATGATCCTCGCCGCTCGCCTTTGGCTCGCTACGCGGGAAGGTTGCAGCGGGCGATGTGAGGTCGAGCGCATTCGCGAATGGCAACGTCGCGAGCAATCGCGCGTGCGTCGCGGCGTCGCGCGGACCGGCGAGGATCGCGTCGCGCTGCTGCTGCGAAAGAACCGCGAGCGGCGCCCCCGCGCTCACTCGGCGACGGCGGCGGTCGGCACGTCGTGCTCGTCCTCGATCTCGCCGACGATTTCTTCGAGCACGTCTTCGAGCGTGACCATGCCGAGTACGGGGCCGCCGGGCTCGCGCACCAGCGCGATGTGCGCGCGTCGGCGTCGGAAGCGGCGCAGCGCTTCGAGCACCGACAGATCCGGCGGAATCTCGCCCATGCCGCGCAGCAGATCGTCGAGCACGAAGAGACGCCGTTCGGCGTAGAGATGGAAGAGATCTTTCGCGTGAAGCACGCCCAGCACGCGATCGAGGCCGCCCGCGCAGACGGGGATCCGCGTATAGCCCTGCTCGCGCACCTCTTCGAGCAGCGACTCGATCGGCATCGTGCGCTCGACGGCGAAGATGCGATCGCGCGTCACCATCACGTCGCGCACGCGTGTCCGGGCGAGGCGGAAGACGTTGCCGAGCAGGCGCCCGGTGTCGGCGCGGATCGCGCCGGCTTCGCTCGCTTCATCGACCAACAGCGAGAGCTCTTCCGGCGAGTGGATCGAGTGGCCCGACCCGAGGCGCTTCACGCCGAAGAGGCGCACGATGCCGTTGCCCGCGCCGTTCATCACCACCAGCAGGGGCCGGAAGATCCCCGCGAATACGAGCAGCGGGCCCGCGCACCACAGCGCGACGGGCCCGGGCCGATCGAGCGCGAGCGCCTTCGGCGCGAGTTCGCCGACGACGACGTGCAGGAACGTGATCGCGGCAAAGCCGACGCCGATCGAGATCGAGTGCACGGCGCGCGGCGTACCGAGGCCGAACGACGCGAGCGCCGGTTCGAGCAGCGTCGCGACGGCGGGCTCACCGATCCAGCCGAGACCGAGACTCGCGAGCGTGATCCCGAATTGTGTCGCGGCGATCGCATCGTCGAGTCGCTCGACGGCGCGTGCGGCCGCCGGCGCGCCGAGCCGACCTTCTTGAACCCACAACTTGAGCTGCGAGCGCCGCACCGCAACGAGCGCGAACTCGCTCGCAACGAAGTAGGCGTTGGTGAGCACGAGGATCGCGACGCCGACGAGGCTCACCAGCGAGAGCCCGACGGCTTGCTCCCCTTCGCTCACGAGCCGCTCGCTCGTTCGAGCGCGACGCGACCGGCGAGGTCGTCCACGAAGTGGCGCGCGACCCGGCCCGAACGACTCGCGCGGTTCAACGCGAAGCGCAGCGCCTCGGCGTGGATCTGCTCGCGCGGCAGGTCGATGCCGGCTTTCTGCGCGTAGCGATCGACGATGCGCAGATACGTCGGCTGATCGAAGCCGTAGAAGCCGAGCACCAGGCCGAAGCGATCGGAGAGCGCGAGCTTTTCTTCGAGCGCCTCGCCGACATGTACTTCGCCGTCGTCGTCCACGCGCACGGCGCGGTTCTCTCGGACGAATTCGGGGACGAGGTGGCGGCGGTTGCTGGTCGCGATGATGCGCACATTGCCCGGTGTCGTCTCGACGCTGCCTTCGAGCGCGACCTTCAGCTCGCGCATGCCGGGCTCGCCGTCGTCGAACGAGAGATCGTCGCAGAACACCAGGAAGCGATACGGCAGCCCGCGCAGCGCGGCGACCACGTCGGGGAGCTGCGTCAACTCGCTCTTGCGCACTTCGACGAGGCGCAGCCCGCGCGCCGCGAAACGCGAGAGCAGGCCCTTCACCGCCGACGATTTGCCTGTGCCGCGCTCGCCGAAGAGCAGCACATGGTTGGCCGGCAGCCCGCGCACGAACTGTTCGGTATTGCGCAGCAGCTCGCCCACCGAACGCTCGACGCCGAGCAGATCGTCGAGATCGATCGCCGCCATCTCCTCGATCGGCACCAGCCGCCCCGCGCCATCGCGCGCGTCCCAGCGAAACGCCGTGCAGCGCGCCGCGATGGCGGGATCGAGCCGCGCGCCAACACGCCGCTCGAGCCAGCACTCCGCCAGCTCGAGCACCCGCTCGACACGCTCGAAAATTCGCCCAATCCGCGACACAGCCGCCCACTGTAGCGACGTTGCGTCGGGGACGTTGGTTGCGCCGGTTGCTGCGGGGACGTTCATTGCGCGCAGCCGCCGCCGCAATGAACGTCCCTGATGCAACTCGCGCAATGAACGTCCCCAAGTCAACATGGGCGTCGTGAAGTGGGGGACGCGCGCGCGGGAGTTTGCGGCGGTGGCGGTCGTGCACCGCTGGACGTCGGGCGAACGCGGTGGCGTCGACCTCGATCTCGGCGAGGCGGTGGCGCGGGTCGAGATCGCGCGCGATGGCGCGGTCCGCGTGCGCGCGGCGACGGGGCGGGCGTTGCCGCCGGATCCGTCGGACGCGCTCGGTCGTGAGCCTTGGCGCGAATCGAATGCGGAGCCGTTTGCGCTCGACGCAGGGAGAGAAGAGCCTGGAGCGCTGAGCCAGCAGCCTGCCGGCGTGGCGCTCGCGTTCGATGGCGCCGATGGCGCGGCGCGCGTCGAGATCGACGACAGCCCGTTCGAGGTGCGCGTCTTCGATCGCAGTGGGCGCGAGATCGCGCACCTGCTCGATTTCGCGTTCGCGCCCGATGGCGCCGGCCGCGTCGCATTGCGCGCGGCGCCGGGCGAGCGCTGGTTCGGACTCGGCGGCAAGACCGGCGCGCTCGATCGCCGCGGTCGCTCCTTCGATCTGCGCAATCGCGACCACCCCGTCGGCGATGGCGTCGATCCGCTCTATCACTCGATTCCGTTTTTGATGCGCCTCACCACCAGCGAGGGCGAGGCCGTGCGCGCCGACGGCGTGCTGCTCGACGGCTGCGGACCGTCGCATTTCGATGTCGCGGCGAGCGAGCGGATGCGCGTGGTCGCCACTGCGCACTCCGGCGGCATCGACATCACGATCTTCCCCGGGCCGTCGCCCGAGGATGTGCTGCGCCGCTACACCGCGCGTACCGGTCGCATCACGCGCCCGCCGCTCTGGGCCCTCGGCCATCACCAATCGCGCTGGGGATATCGCAGCGCGCGCGATGTTCGCCGGATCGCGCGCGAGGCGCGGCGCCGCCGTATCCCGACCGACGCGATCCATCTCGACATCGACTACATGAATGCGTACCGCGTCTTCACCTGGCACCCGCGCCGCTTCCCGGATCCGCGCGGGCTGATGCAAGAGCTGCGCGAGGCCGGCTTCCGCGTCGTCACGATCATCGACCCCGGTGTGAAGGTGGACGAGCGCTGGGCGCTGCACCGCGACGGCGATTCGCGCGACGTGTTTCTGCGTCGCCGCGATGGCACGCCGTACTCGCTGAAGGTGTGGCCGAAGAGCGCGGCGCTGCCGGACTTCGGCCGCCCCGATGTGCGCGCGTGGTGGGGCGCGCAGCACGAGCCGCTCCTCGACGCCGGCGTCGCGGGCATCTGGAACGACATGAACGAGCCCGCCGGTTGGAAGCGCGATCTCCGCGTCGGCCGCTTGATGCTGCCGCTGCAAGCGCAGGACATGAGCGACGTGGTGGCGAGCGATCCGGCGGATCCGAAGCGCCGCGTGCCGCACGAATCGGTGCGCAACGCGTATGGGCATCTCGAATGTCGCGCGACACACGAGGCCCTCGTGCGACTCGATCCCACGCGGCGACCGTTCGTGGTGTCGCGCTCCGGGCACGCCGGGATCCAGCGCTACGCAGCATTGTGGACGGGCGACACGACGAGCACCTGGCCGCAGCTCGCGCTCTCGGTCCGCATGCTGCTCGGCCTCTCGGTTTCGGGCGTGCCGTTCTGCGGCGCCGACATCGGTGGCTTCGCCGGTTGGTGCACTCCGGAATTGTTCGCGCGCTGGATGCAGATCGGCGCGCTCTACCCCTTCGCGCGCACGCACTCGATGTGGCTGAAGCACCGCCAGGAGCCGTGGCGCTTCGGCAAGCGCGTCGAGTCGATCGCGCGCGCGGCGCTCGAGCTGCGCATGCGCCTGCTTCCCTATCTATATGGGCTCTTCTGCGAAGCCGAGGCGACCGGCGCGCCGATCTGGCGCCCGATGTTCTGGCACGACCCGAACGACGAGCGCGCCGCCGCGATCGAAGACCAGGTGATGCTCGGCCGCGATCTGCTCGTCGCGCCGATACTCGAACGCGGCGCCCGCGAACGCGACGTCTACCTGCCCGCCGGCGCGTGGACCGCGATCGACGACGACGCGCGCTACATCGGGCCGCGCACCGTGCGCGTGGCGGCGCCGCTCGAACGCATCCCGATCTTCGCGCGCGGCGGCTGCGTGCTGCCGACGCGCAGCGCCGTGCGCCACGTCGGCGAGATTCCCGAGGAGCCGCTCGTACTCGACGTCTACCCCGGCGGCGACGCCGCGACCGTCGTGATCGAAGACGACGGCGAATCGCCCGCGTATCGCCTCGGCATGGAGGCGCGCACGCACGTGCGCCTGCGCTCCCGCGCCGGCGGCCGTTTGCGGCTCGAAGTGAGCGGGCGCGAAGGTGAGTTCGCGATCGAGCCGCGGACGGTTCGCGTCGCGGTGCACGGCTGCCCGCCGCCCACCTCGATTTGGGTCGATGCAGTGCGGCTCCCCGTTGCGGGCAGTGCGGACAACGAAGTCGGCGCGACGTGGCACTGGGAAGGCGGCGTGCTGCACGTGCGTTGGAGCGATGCGGGCGCCGCCCGCTCGCTCGAGGTGGACCCGGCGCCGTGACCGATGGTGGCGCCGCGCGCGAACTCGACCCGCGCGTGGGTCTCTGCTCGGTCTGTCACTTCGCCCGGGCGCAGCGCAGCGCGAAGGGCTCGGTCTTCTGGCGCTGCGCGCGGGCGCAAGCGGATGCACGCTTTCTCGCGTATCCCTCGCTGCCGGTCGGCGTCTGCTCGGGGTTCGAAGAGCGGCGCACGAACGAGACGTGATGCGTCGATTCGAGGGAGCGCGCTTGATCTTCGCTTTCGGGAACTTCGAGCTGGATGAGGGGCTCTGGGAGCTGCGGTGCCTCGGCGAGCGGGTTTCGATCCAGCCGAAGACGCTCGCCCTGCTCTTCTACCTGGTCCGCGCGCGTGACCGCGCCGTGTCCAAGGACGAGCTGCTGCGGCGGGTCTGGCCCGAGGTGGTCGTCACGGAGAGCTCGCTCAGCCGCACCGTGAGTCTTGCCCGGCTCGCGATCGGCGATCGCGGCGCGCATCCGACAGCGATCCAGACCGTCGCGCGGCGCGGCTACCGATTCGGCGCCCCGGTTCGCGTGCTCAGCCATGATGCGGCGGCATCGACCGAGGGAGGCGAGAGCCACTCCTACGTGGGCCGCGACGAGCTGCGATCGGGTCTCGCCCGCAGCCTCGACGCCGCGCTCGCGGGCCGCGGCCGCATCCTCCTGCTGGCCGGTGAGGCAGGAATCGGGAAGACGCGAACGGCCGAGCTGCTCGTCGCCCGCGCGCGCACCGCCGGGGCCGAAGTCGCGGCAGCCTGGGGAGTCGACAGCGAGACGGTGCCGACTCTGTGGGCCTGGACACGGATCGTACGTGCGCTCGGCGAGGCGGCAGGTCGAGACCTGCCGGCCCTCCTCGCGGGTGCGGCAGGGCCCGTAGCGCGCCTGCTGCCCGAAGCGCGCGATGCCGGCGGCTCGCCGCTGGGCTTCGGCGACTCCCGGTCCGGCGAGGCCGAACGCTTCCAGCTCTTCGAGGCGGTCCAAGCATTCCTCGCGCGCCTCGCGGCCCGTCGCCCCCTCGCGCTCGTACTCGACGACCTCCACGCGCTCGATTCCGAGTCGCTCCGTCTGCTCGAGTTCATCGGGCACGCGCTCGAGGGCCTCCCGATCGCGGTGATCGCGGCGTGCCGCGATCGCGTTGCGCCCGGCGCGCCCGAGCGCTCGCGCGCACTGGAAAGACTGGGGCGTCTCACGATGCTCGAGCACTGGCCGCTCCCAGGTCTCTCAGCGGCGGAGGTCTCGGACTTCGTCAGCGCGCGCGCCGGTGTCGACCCGCCGCGCGAGCTGGTCATGGCGCTGGTGAACAAGACGGGCGGCAACCCGCTGCTGCTCGACGCGGCCCTGCGGTCGCTCGCGACGCGCAACCTGCTCCGCGCGTCGAAGGACGTCGCCCAGTGGGAAGCGTTGCTGCCCGAGAGCATTCGGCCGCTCATCGCCCAGCGGCTCGCGGGTCTCTCCGATCCCACGCGCGCGATGCTCGGGTGCGCGGCGGCGATCGGGCTCGATTGTTCGCGCGAGGTCGTGGCGCAAGCGCTCGACCGCGAAGTGGATCTCGCCGACTGCATGCGCGAGGCGTTGCGAGCGGGTCTCGTCGTCGAGAGCGGCGCAGGGCGGCTGCGCTTCGCGCACGCGCTGGTTCGCGACGCCCTGCTCGAAGAGCTGACACCGATCGGGAACGCGCGGCGCGCGCTCCACGCGCGCATCGCGGGAGCTCTCGAGAACGCGCACGCGGACGGGGACGACGGCATCGCCGAGCTCGCCCGCCACGCCTGCGAGGCCGCACCGCTCTTCGATGCCGAGCGTGCCGCCGAGCTGGCGCGCCGTGCAGGCCTGCACGCCGCGCAGTTCCACGACCACGAGGGCGCCGCCGGCTGGTACGAGCGAGCTCTAGAGATGCGGAAGCTCGCCGGCGCAATCGACGCGGGGATGGATGCAGAGCTCCACCTCGGACTTGCGGCCGCGCGGTCGCGCGCCGTCGGGCTCGAACGAGCACGTCCCCTCTACCGCCGCGCGCACGCGATCGCGGAGTCCGCTGCACGTGACGATCTCGTCGCGCGCGCTGCGCTCGGCTTCGCCGATCGTCCCGAAGGCGCCGGCGCGGGCGACCCAGAAGTCGTGTCGGTCCTCGACGCTGCCCTCCGCCGAGGTCTCTCATCCGAGTCCGTCCTTCGTACTCGGCTCCTCTCGCGCCTCGCCGTGGAGCTCCGCTACGACGACCGACCGCGCGCGGAAGCTCTTTCGGACGAAGCGCTGCGGGCGGCCCACGGGCTCGGCGATGCGGCCGCCCTGGCGCAGACGCTCGATGATTCGACCTTCGTCCGTTTCAGCCCCGACGATCCCGAAGGCTGGGTCGCGCTGAACGAGGAGGTCGTGCGAGCGGCCCGGGCCGCTGGCGATTCCGAGCTCGAGCTCGCGGGCCACGTGGGACGCTGGACCGGGCTCCTCGAGCTCGGCGACCTCGTGGGTGTCGACCGCGCGCTCGCCGAGTGCGAGACCGCGACTTCGGCGCTGCACACGCCGCTCGCTCGTTGGCTTCGTGAGGCGGGGCGCGCCATGCGCGCGCTCCTCGACGGTCGTCTCGCGGATGCGGAGGCGCAAGTCCTCGAATCGCTGCGTCTCGCCGAACATGCGCAGTCGCCGAACATGGGTCTCCAGGCACTGGGGCCGCTCGTCTACCTCCGCATCGAGCAAGGAAGGGCGCACGAGATCGAAGCGGCCACGCGCGGCCAGATGCAGCGGTTCCCCGACACGACGGCGTGGCGCTCTGCGCTGGCGGCGCTGCTCGCCGCGGCGGGACGGCTCGACGAGGCGCGCCGTGAACTCGCCCGGCTCGCTCGCGAGGACTTCGCCGACGTCCCGCGCGATCGGGGCTGGCTCCCGAGCCTCGCATTCGCGGCCGAGGTCGCGCACGCGATTGGCGACGCCGCGACGGCGGAGCGTCTTCACGCTCTCCTATCGCCCTACGCGCGCCTCTGCGTGGTGGCGGGGAGTCTCCTCTTCTACGGATCGGTGTCGCACCACCTGGGGATCCTCGCTGCGACACTGAGGCGCGACGAGGACGCGCTCACGCACTTCGGGGGAGCGCTGGACGTCCACGAGCGCATGGGCGCGCGCGCCTGGAGTGCCCGCACGCAGCTCGCGATGGCCGAGTTGCTCGCGCGGCGCGGCGGAGCCGACGACCGGGAGCGCGCCGCCGACCTTGCCGGCGCAGCGCTCGCCACCGCCCGCGCGCTCGGCCTCGAGCGCATCGCCGCCGCCGCGCGGCGCTTCGATCTCCCGCATCTTCGCGCCGTACCGCGCTCCTGACGAGCCTCTCTCCGCGCAGCGGTCAGCGAAAGCGAAGGAATCGATAAGGCCATCGGAGGGGCGCCGCCTGCCACAATCCTCCTCGCGCACGTCGGCTTGCACGAAGCGCAAGGAGGCGTGTGATGAAGCCGTCGATAGTCTGGATCGCCCTCGGTGCGCGCATCGGCGCCAGTCGCTGGGTCGCAGTCCTGCTGCTCACCGTCTCGACGTTCGCACTCGCGGCGCTCGCGCCACCCGCCGCGCACGCGGACATCTTCGCGGCCACCTGCGTCGCCGATCCTTCGGGCTCGGGTCAGGATGTCGCGATCATGAACGCATCGACCGGCGCGCGCGTCGCGCTGCCGGCCGTCGTGAACAGCTCGGACACCGAGCTGGACCCGAGCATCAGCCTCGACGGCAACAAGCTCCTCTTCCGGCGGACCAGCCCGGCCGGCGTGAACCGACTCCTGATCGTCAACCTCGCGAGCGGGGCGAGTGCAGACCTCTTCACGGGTCTCGAGGTCTCTCAGAACCCGATCTACGGGTCGGCGATCACGGGGAACGGAGGTCTGGTTTTCACCGGGCGACGGTTCTCGCCGTCGTTTCTCGGGCTCTCGTTTCCCCGGGTGTTTCTCACCGATGTGTCTAATTCCCCGGGCGGGCGATTCTTCCGCGAAACGCTCGCCGCGACCCGCTTCAACTTCGGCAACGCCGGCGTCGTCAACGACGTCGCGGTCGGCGGCGGGAACCAGTTCGTGATGGAGGTGGGCGGGCTTCTCGGGAGTCTCGTCCTCAACTACCGCACCAGGAGCGGCAACTGCTCCGGCAGTGGCTGCTTCAGCGTTGGCTACGTAATCAGCTCCTCCCTGCCTCTCCGCTCCACCAGCGCCGACTACTCGCAGGCTGCCTTCGCGGCCGACGATGGCCAGCGCGTGTACTTCAAGCAACGCCTCGTCGTGGGCGGTGTGATCCAGGACGGCGACATCGCGTTCCGCCCCGCCACGTCGCTCGAAGGCTTCCCCGGAACACCGACGCGCGTCCTCGGGGGCGTCAGCACCTCCGCCGACGAGTCGCAGCCCGCGCTCACCTCCGACGCCCGCTACCTCGCGTTCGTGCGCGGCGGCACGGGTGGAAACGACCGCCTCTTCGTCTGGGACCCTCAGACCCAGACGATGCTGAACCCGAATGGTGTAGACCTGCGCCTGCGGGACTCGAGCTCGGGCTGCGGTTCGCTCTCGCTCTACACCCGCCCGGTCATCAGCAGCTCCGTGATCTCGCGGACCGGCACGGTCAACGCGAGGCTCGCCAGCACTTCGAGCATCGGTATCTTCGTGCAGCGCATCGTCGGGAAGACGCGAGTGCTCGGCCGCAAGGCGTACGAACTCGAAACGGTCGGCCGCGTGCCGCTCGGAATCTACGGCGCCGGCAACGTGTTCACGCACTGGGACTTCGAAGTCGACGGCGAGCCGCTACCGCCGGGGAAGTACCTGGTCACGCTGCGCGCGGTCGAAGACACCGCCGAAGGCACCGTCGTGCGCGAACTCGGCGAGCCGCAGGTGCTGCGGATCCCCGGGCGCAAGCATTGATCCACCATCCATCGCGGGGTTGCACGCCATGAGGTCACCGTTCCTGTCTCGTCCGTTCCGACTCGTTTTGCTGGTCTCGGTGCTGGTGGCTTCGAGCGCGCGCGCCGACATCTTCGCGGCCATCTGCAGCCCGGTGCCGGCCCCGGACATCCGGATCCTGAACGCAACGCTCGGCACGCCCGTCGCGCTGCCGTCCAACGTGAACACGACGGCCAGCGAAGAGCATCCCAGCATCTCGCGGGACGGCCGCCTACTCGTCTTCCGGCGGGTCCACTACGGGACCCCGATCCCGCGGCAAACCGTGGTGGTCGACCTCGTGACCGGAGCGAGCGCGACGCTCTTCACGTCCAGCGAGGACGTCGTCTACGGCTCGACGATCCGGCCCCAGGGCAGCTTCGTCGTCACGGGACGAAGCTTCCTGTCGTCCTTCGCCACGGTGTGGATCTCGACTCTCTCCGCCGGCTTCCCGCGCATCACGAAGTCCACGTTCGTCGCGACGGGCTTCGACTTTCGCACCTCCGGCCGCGTGGTCGACGTCGCGGTCGGCGATTCGGGCTGGATCGCGATGCACGTGCAGGCGTCCAACCTGGACCAGCTCCTGCTGGTGCAGCGCGGCGTCGGAACGTCGACGCCGCTGGCCAGTGCGAGCTACGAGTACACGCAGCCCGCGTTGGCCGAGAACCCCCAGTCCGTGTTCTTCCGGCAGCGCCGCATCTTCATGCTCGGCGGACAGAAGGTGCCTCTGCCGGGCGACATCGCTTCTCGCCCCGCATCGCTCGGCGCCTTCGCCGGAACCCCAGCGATCCTGCCGTTCAACCGGGCCGACCGCGAAGAGTCGCAGCCGTCGATCACGCCGGACGGTCGCTACCTCGCGTTCGTGCGCGACGCGCCGAGCGCGAACGACCGGCTCTTCGTCTGGGACACGCAGACCCAGACCCTGCTGAACGCCAATGGGGTCGACATGGGGATGGCATTCACGTCGAACCGTTGCGGCTCGACGTCGCTCTACACCCGCCCCACCATTCTCAGTACTGCGATCCTGAGCTCGGGCCTCGTCAACGCGACGCTCTCGAGCGCGTCGAACATCGGCATCTTCGTCCAGCGCATCGTCGGCAAGACTAAAGTGCTCGGACGCAAGACCTGGAAGCTCGAAACCGTCGGTCGCGTGCCCCTCGGCTCGTACGGCGCCGGCAACGTCTTCACGCACTGGGACTTCGAAGTCGACGGCGAGCCGCTGCCGCCGGGGAAGTACTTGGTCACGTTGCGCGCGGTCGAAGGCGACGTCGTGCGCGAGCTCGGCGAGCCGCGCGTGCTGCGGATTCACAAACATCGCTGATTGCAGCATGCCCGGCCGCCGCAGGGCTTCGAAAGCGAGCAGGACGCCGCCTAGAAAGTGGTTAGGCTGCTTACCCCCGAGCCGCTTTTCGCCCACATACCCATGTTGATTCCATGCTGGAGGCAGTTGCCGTGCAGAAGCTGAGTCGTTCGTTGTCTGGATCGCTGTTGGCGATTGCCTGCCTGGCCGTCGCGGCGCCTGCTGGTGCCGTTGCGTTTGGTCCGCTCGCCGTGACGGGCTCGATCGTGCCGGACGTGGGACCGAGTGAAACGCTTTCGGGCGCGATCACGCTCGATGTCGCGAGCGTTCCCGTGGCGGCGCCGACGCTCTTCTCGCTGACCAATGTCTCGGTGCTCGCGAGCGGCGGCGCTTCGTTTGCGCTCGATCCGAGCCTGTCGACGCCAGCGCTCGGCGTCGTGCAAGAGAGCGGCAGCTTCCTGATCCCGACGTTGTTCCTGCACATCGTCGATGGCATGGCGAGCTTCGATCTCGCGGTGCCCAACGTCGCTGGCAATCTGTTCTTCGGGGCTGGCGGCAGTGTGGTCGGAATCGCGGCGAGCTTCGAGATCGATTCGCTCGCGCCGGCTGGAACGCTCGCGGTGAGCCTGCTCGCGGGCGTCCCGGAACCTGGCACGGCGCTGCTCTTGACCCTCGGCCTCGGCGCGCTCGGTGCGCGCGCTCGCAAGGAGATCGCCCGATGATTCGCAGTCGCTGGTTTCTCTTGCTGCCGCTGCTCGCGCTGCCTTCGCTCGGTCCGGCGGCGTGTCCGTCGGGTGGGCCGGGTGGCACCTTCGTGATCCAGCAATACCTGCATGTGCCCGGCTACCTCGAGCCGCACACGCCGGGTTCGGGTGTCGCCAGTGTCGAGATGGCTGCGAGCGAGAGCGTGCAGGGGATCGTCGGCGCGACTCCAAATTTGAATCGCGTCAGCTACCTGCGGACTTATCTCGCCCGCGCGAACGCACCGGCGCCGCGCGCGATCATGATCTTCGTGCCCGGCTTCCTCGGCGGCGCGGGAACGTTCTCGCCGCTCGCGAAGCAACTGGTGCAGAAGTACAACGGCAACCTCGAGGTCTGGGCCGTCGATCGGCGGCCGAACCAACTCGAAGATCGCCGCGGCTCCGAGCACACGAGCGCGCTGATCGCGACGGCGACGAACGACGACGAAGTCCGCGACGCGCTCTACGCCGGCACTTTCTTCTACCTGCCCGAGCCCGACAGCGGCACGATCGACACCAACGAGAACGGCGAGGTCGATCCGCCGACGCTGCTGCCGGACGCGCTCGGCAACGACACCGCGTATCTGCGGCTTGCGCAGGACGACATGCGCTTCGCCGCGCATTGGGGCGTAGACACCAACGTGCGCGACTGGAAGCAGCTCGTGGACAACGCGCGCAGCATCGTCGGCCCGCAGGGCGTCGTGCTCTTCGGCGGTCACTCGCAAGGCACCTACTGGACGAGCGTCTTCGCCGCCTACGACTTCGATCCGGATCCCAGCGTCGTCGATGCGGGCTATTCGCACGTCGATGGCCTCGTGCTGCTCGAAGGTGGCGGCGGGCGCGGCCCTTCGGCTAGCGCACCGAGCTTTGCGACCTACCAGGCCAACGTCGCGGCGCTCGAGCAGCCGGGCGGGCCGGACATCTTCCTCGAGTCGTTCCAGGGCATCGAGCCGTCGATCCTCGGCCCGGGCGCAGAACTGGCCGGCTTGGCCGGGATCCACCTCCCCGACGAGTCGGCGATCATCCAACGCACGACGGTGTTCACGGCTCCGCCGTTCTCGCTCTTCTTCGGCGCGCCGGCCGACAATCGCGCGCTGATCGGCCTCTTCATCGACGACGACTTCCAGCCCTTCACCGCGTTCCGCGCGTCGCTCGGTTTCACCTCGGACGGCACGAACCTCTACTCGCCGACTGCCGGCGCATTCGCCTCGTTCTACGTCACGCGCCCGAACGCCGATCTGCGCCGCTGGACCGACTTCGACGATCCGGCGCTGCCGAGCTGCCCGCCCAACACCTTCAACGTGTCGCCGGGCTGCGCGCTGCAGAACAACGGACCGCGGCCGCTGCCGACTGCGGCGCCGAGCAACTGGGGCAACGAAGTCGAAGTCACCAGCCTCGACGACATCCTCGAGATCCAGGCGCTGCCGTCAAACTTCGTCGAGTGGTACTTCCTCGCCGGCCGCTCGAATCTCGACGGCGCCTACGGCGTCAACTCGAGCGCGCTGGTCGCGCAGTCGGTGGCAGCAACCGGCAGCGAAGGCCCGCTGGTGCTCACGCAAAACGCCAACGTGAATGTGCCGGTGCTCTGCATCGGCGGCTCGAACGGCCTCGCGCCGCTCGAGAGCAGCTTCGCGACCTACCTGGGCTCGATCGCAACACCCGCCGCCGACAAAGAAATCTCGATCATCGAAGGCCAGGCCCACCTCGACACCCTGACCGCCCGCAACAACCCCGCCGTCCCGACGATCACCGACTGGATCAACCGCCAACTCGTCAAGAAGCTCTTCTGAAAAGGGGCCGGGCGTCAGGTTATTTTTTGTCAGGTAATGGTTCCACCGCTATGCGTGTGCCCAAGCAGAGCCGCCC
>JANNKU010000077.1:0-28021 GCA_031396445.1 Deltaproteobacteria bacterium
CCTTGTTTTTCTCTGGTCGTGGGGTGTTGTTTTTTTTTTTTATGTTTTTGTGTTTTTCTTTTCGTTTCTCCGCTTGCTCGGGGTCTCTGGGGGTGGGGCATGTCTGGTCGCCCCCCCCCCCCCCCCCCCCGCGCCTCGCACCAACGACCCAACGCAAAAGCCAACCAGCCGGAGCACGACAGCGTTCAGGCCAGATCGCGCATCCCGTGCCATTCGCTACGCGCCGCGCACGATCGCAGCCAGCCGCTCGCGCACGAGGTCCGCCGTCGCCGGCCGATCCTCACGCCGCTTCGCCATCAACTCGAGCACCAGCTTCGCCAGCGGCGCCGGAATCGCCGGCACGCGCTCGCGCGGGTCCGGCGCCGGCGTGTGGCGATGGTGATAGCCGATGTCTCCATCGCGGAACGGCACATCGCCGACCAGCAGTTCGTAGAGCGACACACCAAATGCGTAGAGGTCTGCGCGCGCATCGACCTCCTCGCCGATCGACTGCTCCGGCGCCATGTAGAACGGCGTGCCAGCGATGATCGAAGCGCGCTTGCGCACCTCTTCCATCATCTTCGCGAGTCCGAAGTCCATGATCTTCACGCGCCCCTGCGCCGTGAGGAAGAGATTCGACGGCTTGATGTCGCGGTGCACGATCCCTGCCTGGTGCGCGTAGCCCAGCCCCGACATCACCTGCACCGCGACGCGCGCGGCATCGGCCGGCGAGAAGCGCGTGCGGCGCTGCAGCTGCGCGTTCAGCGGCTGCCCTTCGAGATACTCCATTGTCAGGTAATACGCGCCGTCCTCATCCTGCCCGGCATCGAAGAGTGTCACCACGTTCGGGTGGTTCAGCACGGCCACCGAACGCGCCTCGCGCAGGAATAGTTTCACCGCCGTCGGGTGTTCCTTCAGGTTGTCCGGCAACCGCTTCAGCGCCACCACGCGACCGAGATTGCGATCGAGCGCGCGGTACACGACGCCCATGCCGCCGCGACCCACCTCTTCCTCGATCTGGTAGCGACCGTTCGAGCGCGACATGCGCGTCGCATCGTCCGCAGCGGGCGTCGCCACCGGCTGGCGAAGCTGCTCACGCAGCGACTCGATCTTCTCTGCCATCCCCGCGTAGCGGATGTCGTGCTTGCGAATGTATTCGTACGCTTCGAGCGCCGCGCGTACATCGCCCTTTGCCTCGAGCTGGCGAGCGATCTGTTCGCGCAGCTCGAGCGCGCTGTCGCTGCCGAAACCGCTCGCCGCCTCGTCGAGCTTCTGGAGCGCGATCTCCGGCTCGCTGCGATCGAAGAGAAGCTGCGCGAGCAGCAGACACGCATCGCCGTAGCGCGGATCGGAACGCGTCACGCCCTGCAGCAGCGCGATGCCACGCTCCTTCTCATCGAGCTCGAGCGCCACGCGCGCGGCTTCGAAACGATCGCCCTTCCCCTCCAACAGCTCGATCAGCAGCGCGCGCTCGCCCGACTCGCGGGCGCAGCTCAGCGCATCGTCCCACTGCTGCGCGCGCGCAAAACTGCGGGCCGCTGGCGCGAATTGTCCGGCCTGCCGCAGCTGCTGCGCCGCACCGGCGAAGTCGCCCGCGCGTTCGAGCAGATCCGCGGTTCCCGCGGCATCGCCGGTGGTGGCGCGCAGCGCCGCCGCCTCGCGCAGCGATCCCGCGCTCTCGAGCGCGCTCGCCGCCTCTTTCATTTCGCCACGTGCGCGGTGCAGCTCCGCGCGCAGAAGCGCCGCGGGCTTCGCGAGATTCGCCGCGGTGAGGGCATCGACGGCAGCGCGCAGATCGCCGTGCACGAAGGGCACGACCGCGTCACGACAGCCGGCGAAGAACGCCTTGTCGAGCGCATCGATGTCGACCTTCAGCTCCACCTCGCGCGTCTTCGGCTGAATCTCCACTTGAATCCGGAAGCCGCGATCGACGATGCCGATCAGCAACAGATGCGCGCCCTCGGCGAGGTGCAGCGTGCCACTGCCATTGCGCAGATAGCGTGCGGAGCTCGCTTCGCCCTGCACCGCGAGCAGCGACTGCTCGCTGGCGGCAGACGCATCGGCGTGTCGCAGCGACACCTGCACCGCCGTCAGATTCTCCTTGAACTCGAACGCGACGTTGGTCGCGCGTCCGCGTTCGATCGCGACTGCCCGTTCGATCACGACATTGCTCGCGATCTGGAGCGTCTTGGGGTTCCGCTCGATGCGTCGGACCCCGACCCAGAGTTCGCGCGCGGGAAGCCCCTGGAACGACAGCGAGACTCCCGATGCGAGACGCGACGCCAGGATGTGACGCCCGCTGAACTCGCCCTTCGGCGCGCGCGTCGCCACGCACGCGGTATAGGTGACGCCGGGATCCGTATTGCCGCGGCGCTCGATCCGCACGACCACCGTCCCTGCACCGCGCAGACGCTTCGCCCCGATGGTCCCCATCACGATCAGCAGCGCCAACACCCCGGCGACACCGACGAGGCGCGGATTGCCGGGCAGCGTGCTTGCGACGACGGGGCCTTCGGCGGCCACCTCGAGCGCCGTCGTGGGAGCGCGTCCTGCCAGCAGTTCCACCTCGGCGCGCATCGGGCCATTCCAGTGCCACGGATGCGATGCGCGCGCGATGAGCACGGCATCGACGTCGAGTCCGAGGTTCACGGCGGCGATCCGCTGCGAGCTCGTGTCGAAAGCCATCAGCGCCTCGACATCGCTGTGCAACGCTTCGGGGATCTCACGCTCGACGACCTGGTAGTGCTTCACCGCCGCCGCGATGAGCTGCAGTTCGAGCGCATTCCAGTCGGGCGGATGCGGCAACAGCCAACTCTGAACGGTGGCGGCAAAACTCGATGTCGGCCGCAAACCCAGCACGACGACGCTGCCGACGCGCGTGCCCGCGACGCGGCCGCGCTCGATCTCAGCCAGCAGATCAGGGAAATCCGCGGAGCCGCCGACCGCACCTTTTTCGGCAGCCATCGCAGCGGACTCGGCTTCCTCGCCGAACAAGAACTCCGTCACGTCGTCGCCGCTCGCCGATTCGCTTCCGTCGCGCGCGAACGCGGACGCCGATACGCCAATCCCCGCGAGCAGAACGAGCATGAGCAGACGAGCGTGGGCCGATCGAGTCACCGCGCGGGACCCCTCCTCGCAAGCGCGAATCGGCCATCGGCGGCGAGTGATTGAGGGTTAGTTCGGATCGGCCTGCGGCGAACTCACCACGGAAGCTGCACCCGCACCGAGGAAGCGCGGCGCGAAGATCAGCACCAATGCAGGGATCACCGTCAGCGTCGCGATGCAACTGGTCATCATCATCAACGCGACGTAGCCACCGAGCTGGCGCCAGAGCGCGAACGACGAGACGAGAAGCGTGGCGTTGCCGGCGGCGATGGCGGATGCGACGAAGAAGATCGCGCGGCCGGAACTCCGCATCGCGGCGACGATCGCGGCCTCGTGGCTGCGGCCCGCGCGCACCTCCTCGCGCAAACGGAAGAGTAGATAGATCGCGAAGTCGGCGCCGAGCGATACACCCATCGCGGTATAGCTGGCCGTCGCGAAGCTGAGCCAGCTCCCGATCCAGCCCATGATGCCGAGATTCACCAGCGCGGCGCACACCAGCGGTGCCAGCACCAGCAGGCCTGCGATGAACGAGCGGAAGACCAGCGCGGAGAGCACGAAGATCACCGCCGCGATCTGTCCCATGTTCTCGAGTTTGTGGCGGATGACGGTGCTGTTGGTGGCCGCCGCCTGGCCGAGTTCGCCACCCCCGATCGAGACGCGGATCTCGGGAGGGAACTCGCGCGCCGCAACGATGCGTAGCCTCGCGAAGAGCGCCTCGACCCACGCGACGCGGTCCTTGCGCGAGAGCGCGTGGATCGCGCCGGTCTTGTTGTCGGCGCTGACCACGCGCGAGAGATCTCCCGGTTCGAAGAAGAGCAGCATCTGCTCGATCGCCTCGCGGCTCTCGGGGACCGCGTAGGCTTCCGGCGCGCCGCCGCTCAGCGCGCGGTTCATCACCTGCACGAAGTCAGCGAGCGACACCGTGCTGGTGATCGCTTCCTCTTCGCGGAAGCTGCGCTGCAACGCATCCATGCCGTGGATCACACGCGGATCGAGCAGCGCGTCGGGCGCGTCGCCTTCGATCAACACGCGGATCGTCGAGGTGCCGGTGAAGCGCGCGCGAATCGCGTTGTCGGCGGCGATCACCGGCGCGTCCGCATCGAACCACGAGCGGAACGCGGAATTCACTTCGATGCGCAGGATGCCGAGCGACGTCGCGAGCACGGCGACGAGCGCGATCGCGATCGCCGCGCGCGGCCTTGCGACGACGGCGGCGGCGAGCGCGTCGAGCGCTGGGTCGAGGCGCGTGTGGTTGCGCTCGCGCATCGCTTCGGCTGAGCGCGGTGCGCGCAGCAGCGCGCGGCACGCGGGGATGAAGGTGAGCTCGAGCACGAGTGTCGAGAGAATTCCGAACGCCGCCATCAGACCGAAGTCGCGCACCGCGGGAATTCCGAAGGTCGCGAGCGAACCGAAGCCTGCTGCTGCGATGCCGCACGCAATCGCCATCACCGGCCCGATGCGCACCAGTGAAGCGGCGACGGCCGCGCGGTTGTCGCCGAGTTCGTGGTAGCTCTCGTAGTAGCGCTTCAGGATCTGCACCGCGTGACCCGCCGCGACCGAGAGCACCAACACCGCAGTGATCGCCGTCCACGGCGTCAGGTTGAAGCCGAGCGCCGCGGTGATTCCCATCGCCCACACCACCGAGAGCGCCGCGGTGACGAGCGGCAGGATCACCGCCTGCGCGGTGCGGAACGCCTCGTAGTGTACGAGTGCGATCACCGCGAGCGCGAGCGCGAGCAGTGGGATGATGCCGCGCGTCGCGCCGTTCAGCGCGGCGAGCGCTGGGGGCTGCCCTCCCACCCAGATCGTCGTATTCGCGTCGCGCTCCTGCGCGGCCAGCGCTTCCAGCGCGGCGGTGATCGCCTCGGTGTGCGCGTCGTTCTCGAAGTCGGCGAGGATCATCGCGCCGCGCGCGTCGGGCGTGATGATCGTGCCGATGTACATCGGAAACGACAGAATGCGTTCGCGCAACACGCGCAGCGATGCGGTGTCGCTCGGCACCGGCGTCGGTATCAGCGCTTCGACGCGCACCGCGTCGCCTTCTGCGAGCACCGCCTTCGTATGCGGCGCGGTCAGCGAGAGCACGCTCGACGGCACCACGCCGGGAATCTTCGCGATGCCGTCCGTCACGCGGCGAATGCGCGCGAGCGTATCGGGATTCACCACGTCGCCGTCCTGGACGCCGATCGCGACGATCGCGGTCTGATGCGCGCCGAGCTTCTCGCCGAGGCGGTCGTCGATCAGCGTGTACGGATGCCCGGCGGGCACTTCGTCCGAGAGACGCACCTCGAGGCGCAGATGGCGCAGCTCGCTCACGAGCAAGAGCGTCAGCAGCAGAACCACTGCGACGACCGAGCGCGGATGCTTCGTGACGAGCCGTGCGATTCGATCCACGGCCGGCAAGAGTTACCGGTTCGCTCTGACCGCTGCCATGCGCGTCGTGGTAGGTTCGCGTCGATTCAGGGATCGCAACGCGAAGGAACGCGCAATGCGTGGACGAGTCCAGTGCGCGTTCATCGTCGCGCTCGCGACCACATCGGTCGAAGCGCCGCTCGCAGAAGCAATCGAAGCTCCGACCCCCCTGACCCGTGTTGTCGCGCGGCCGTCCGCGGCCGTGGTGCGAGATCACGAGGTGCGCGCGATCGTCGAGGCGGAGCGCGCGCGTTGGGGCACGCCGGGCATGAGCGTTGCGGTGATCGAGGGCGGACGTGTCGCGGCGCTGCTCGCGTCCGGCTTTGCGGATCGCGAGGCGGGCGTACCGATGGCGCTCGATACGCAGGTTCCCGCCGCGTCGATCTCGAAGCTCTTCACGGCAGCGCTCGTGATGCAGCAGGTCGAGCGCGGACGGCTGCGCCTCGATGACCCCGCGAATCTCACCCTCGACGAGCGCTACTGGATCCGCGACGCGAACGGCGCACCCTCGACCGCGACGCTGCGCCAACTGCTCTCGCACTCCGCCGGGCTTCCCGTTTCGTGGAGCGGAATCGCGCGCGCGGGCGATCCCGTCGCGACGATGGAGGAACATCTCGCGCTCGGGCAGCGCGCGATCCACGCGCCGGGCGCGCACCTGGTCTACGCGAACGACGGTTTCACGCTGGCCGGCTTCATCGCCGCGCAAGCGGCAGGACAACCCTTCGCGACGCTCGCGACGCGGGCGCTGCTCGAACCGCTCGGCATGACGCACTCGACCTGGCAAGCGCCTTCGACACTCTCTGGTGGCAAGCTCGCGGCGGCGTACGGCGGCCTCTTCGGCGGCGAGACGCGCACGGAGCACAACGATCCCACGGCGAACGCGCCGGCGGGCGGGCTGATCACCACGGCGCCGGATCTCTCGCGCTTTGCACTGATGCTGCTCGGCGGCGGCGAACTCGATGGCGTGCGCATCCTGCAACCCGAGTCGATCGCAGAAATGTGGCGGCTGCAGGCGCAGGAGACGCCATCGACGCACGAAGGTTTCGGCCTCGGCTTCGGCGTGCGCGAAGAGCCGGGCCGCAAGATGGTGTGGTGGGACGGCTCGCTCGCGGGCGCCGCCAATCGCTTCGCCTTGATGCCCGAGCACGACGCCGCGGCGATCGTGCTGTCGAACCTCAACGACAACGCGGCCTCGTCCGAGACCGCGAACCGCATCCTCGATCTGCTGGTGCCGCCGACGCCGCCGTCGCACTACGAACCGAAGCCCGCCGATCTCGCGCGCGTGGCCGGCAGCTATCGACCGCTCGATGCCGTCGATCCAGCGCTCTGGTACCTGGGCTACGGCCTCGCCTTCCACTTTGCGCCGCGCGATGGAACGCTCTGGCAGCAGTCGCGAATCACCAAGGAAGGCGCCCTCCTCCCGATCGGTCCGGATCACTTCCGGATGCAGGGATCGATGCAGGACGGAGCCGAAATCGTATTTGATGGCGACGACGTGATCGTCGGCTTCCTGCGCGCGCGACGGATTCCGTTCTGGCAGACGCCGACGGCGCTCGCGGTCTACGCTGGCGCGTTCGCACTCGGCGTGCTCGCCGCGCTCGGCTTCGCGGTCTACCGAGTGGCGCGCCGGCTGCTACGCCGAAGGGCGTCGCAGGCGCATTGACGGCGATGCGTCACGCGAGGCGCGCCGCGCGCAGCGCCAGCTCCGCAATCGGCAAGCCGTGCGGACACGCATCGAGGCAACGCGCGTCACTGCACGTGAGGCACGCCGCCGCGCGCGGACCCGCATCGGCGAGCGCTGCGCTCGCGAGCGCGGCGTCGCCGTAATCTTCTGCGTACATGCGCGCGCGCAGCAGATCAGAGATCGGCGCTCCGGCGGGACAAGCGCTCTCGCACGCGTTGCAGCCATAGCGGCATTGCGTCTGCCCGTTGCGCGACTCGTAGCCCGCAAGCAGCGCGCCATCGGCGCGCGCGGTGCGCGTCCAACCCGACGCGCCGAGGTATTCGTCCACGGCGTCCGTCGTCGTCATCGTCACGATCAGCGCGTCGGCGAAATCGCTCGCCAACACCCAGCGCAGCGCCGCTTGCGCGAAAGTCGCGCCGCCGACTTCGTAGGGCCGCATGTCGTTCAGGCGCGCGCCGCGCAGCGTCTTCATCGCCACCACGCCGACGCCCTTCGCGCGCGCCTTGCGCAACACACGCGGCAGTTCTGGCTGCACCGCGATGAAGTCCGTGCCTTTCGTGAAGCGCTCGAAGAATTTCGGGTCCTGGCCGAAGTTGTGCGCGACGAGCACGACGTCGACGGCGTTCTCGTCGATCGCGTAGTCGAGGCATTCGACGAGTCGGCCGCCATGACCCGAGACGCCCGTGAAGCGGATCTTGCCATCGCGCTTCGCGCGCTCGGCGAATGCGGTCCACTCCTCGTTGCGGAGCCGCGCGATCTCGTTCACGGCGTGGTTGAAGTAGATCTCGACGCGATCGGTCTGGAGCCTGCGAAGGCTGTCTTCGAGCGAGCGCATCAACTCGGCGCGTGTCGTCGTTGCGCCGCACGATGTCTTGGTGGCGAGCACCACTGCGTCGCGGCGACCGCGCAATGCGCGACCGAGCGTCGTCTCGGACGCGCCGTCCGTGTAGCTCTCCGCTGTATCGAAATAGGTGATGCCGCGCGCCAGCGCGTGTCGCACCACCGCCTCGTCGCCCGCGAGGCGACTCGAGCCGAAGCCGATGTCCGGGATCTCCAGTCCCGTGCGGCCGAGTTTCACACGGCGCTGCACCTGTGGTTCCGCGGCGGCGACGGCGGGACCGGCCGCGGCAAGCCCGAGCAGACCCGTGGTTCCGATGCGGAGGAACTCGCGTCGATCGAAGTCGCTCATGGCGGCGATGCTAGCGATCAATGAATGACTGGCGAGCGGAACCCGAGCCCGCAAAGCTCGGCGGAACACGAGGAGAACCACATGAGCGACGAGTTCCGCAAGAGCGACGATGCGTGGCGGCAGAAGCTGACGCCCGAGCAATTTGCGGTCGCGCGCCAGAAGGGAACCGAGCGCGCGTTCTCCGGCGCGTACTGGGATCACCACGAGAACGGCGTCTACCGCTGCATCTGCTGCAACGCCGAACTTTTTGGCTCGAACGACAAGTTCGAATCGGGCAGCGGCTGGCCGAGCTTCACACGTGCCGTAGAGGAAGGCCGCGTGCGCACCGAGACCGATCGCAGCCACGGCATGGCGCGCACCGAAGTGCTGTGTGCGCGCTGCGACGCACATCTCGGTCACGTCTTCCCGGACGGACCGCAGCCTACGGGCGAGCGCTACTGCATCAATTCGGCGTCGCTCGACTTCGATCGCAACGCGGAGAAGAAATGAGCGCGGCGGCGGACTCGGGCTTTGGCGGACGTGCCGCACTGGTAACGGGCGGCGGCACTGGCATCGGCCTCGCTTGCGCCAAGGCGATCGCCGCCCGCGGCGCGCATGTGATGCTCGCCGGACGGCGCGAAGAAGTCGTCGCGAAAGCGGCGTCCGAGATTGGCGCGAACGCATCGTTCGTGCGCTGCGACGTCACGAACGACGCGTCGGTCGATGCCGCCGTTGCGGCAACCGAAGCGCAATTCGGCCCGCTGCGTCTCGCGATCAACGCCGCGGGCACCGGCAACATCGGCTCCGTGCTGAACGGCCTCGTCCCCGAGTTCCAGGCGATCCTCGACACGAACCTCACCGGTGTCTACCGCAGCCTGCGCGCCGAAGCGCTCGCGATGAAGCGCGCCGGCGGCGGCGCGATCGTCAACATCTCGTCGATCGCCGGTGCACTCACGCATCGCTGGATGAGCGCGTACTGCGCGTCGAAGGCGGGCGTCAACATGCTCACGCGCTGCGCCGCCGACGATCTCGGCGAACACCAGATCCGCGTGAACGCGGTGATGCCGAGCCTCGTGCCCACCGAGTTGACCGGCATGATGGTCGGCAACCAGGCCGTCGTGGACGAATACCTGCGGCGCATGCCGATCGCGCGCCTCGGCACGCCGGAAGACGTCGCGGCGCTGGTCGCGTTCCTGCTCGCCGACGAAGCGAGCTGGATCACCGGCCAGGTGATCGGCGTGGATGGCGGCCACACGCTGCGGCAGGGGCCGGACATGGTGCCGATCTTCGCGCCGCTGATGCCGGCCGAGCGCTGACGCATCTCGGTGTCGCTAGACGATCGCAGCGCGCGGGACGTATACGTTCAGCCCACACGGCCTCACCTCGAAGCGGGCCGGCGTATGCGCGATCTCTTCCCCGTCTGCAAAGATCGCCATCGACCGCCTCGTCGTGAGGCCGAATCGCGGTCCCCTGCCGATCGTCACGTGGGGCGACGCGTGCGCCGTGCCGAGCCGCAGCGCAGCGAGTCCCTTGAGTGCTCGCCAAATTGTGTCGGCCCGCAGGCTGTAGAGGTCGAGCAGCCCGTCGCTGAGTGTGTTGTCGGGAAACACGACTCGACCGCCCTGGCACGGTCCGTTCGCGACGCTCACCTGCCGCGTGCGAAGGCTGCGGATCGTGCCATCGGCGTCCTGCAGCTCGACGCGGAACGACCGCATGCGCTGCCAGCTCTCGAACGCGGTGATGGCATACGCGAAGGCGCCGTAGCGCTGCTTGCGCTCCGGGGTGATGGCGCGGTTGATCTCGGTGACGAGTCCGATGCTCGCGACGTTCAGGTAGGGCCGCTCGTTGACGACGCCGACGTCGACCGCGCGCAACTCGCCACCGACGATCACTGCGGCGGCTTCTTCGATGGCCGAAGGCAGACCGAGACTCGCTGCGAAGTCGTTCGCCGTACCGAGCGGCAACACGCCGAGCGGTAGCCCTGTCTCCAGCAATGCCGGCAGCGCACAGTTCAGCGTGCCGTCGCCGCCACCCAGCACGACACAATCCACCTCGTCGGCGTGGGTACGAATCAACGCGGCGAGCGCGCCCGCGCCGTCCGGGCTCGGATGGCGGTTGATCTCGAGGTTCGCGCGTTCGAGCACTGCGAGTGCGGCGTCCGTGCCACGCGAGGCCCGCGAGCTGGCGGGGTTCACGACGAGCAGGACACGGCGCTGAGGCGCGGGCACTTGGGTGGACATCACGAGTTCCAAAGCAAGGTCCGTGCCCTCCTTCGCATGCCGCATTCAGATTGCGAATCTAGTTTCTGCCACGGCGTCGGCTCCAGAGGCACTTCCAGACGATGGGAAGCTACCGCCGCGGCGCCCTCCGCGACTCGATCCCTGGGCCCGAATTGAACGGGCGCGGCCTGCCGCGCCGCGATTTCTTGCGCGCGCTCGCTGCCGCCGTCGCCGGCGGCATGCTCGCCGCTGCACTCGGACCCGCGCAGCGCGCCTTCGCGGGCCGCTCGCGCGCTGCGAGCACTTCCGCCGAGGCGTTCCCCGACGGCGTGATGGCGGGCGATCCGCTTCCCGACGGCAGCGTGATCTGGGTGCGCGTGGCGCCGCCCGACGATCGCGGCGCGGTCGCCGTCGCGTGGCTCGTCGGCGAGGACGACAGCTTCGCGACCGTCGTCGCGGGCGGCCTCGAGATGGTCGGCGCCGACACCGATTGGTGCGTGAAGGTGCGCGTGCGCGGTCTGCACCCCGATCGCTTCTACCCGTATCGCTTCACCGCGTACGGCCTCGATTCGCGCAGCGGGCGGCTTCGCACTGCGCCGCGACCGAGCGCTACACCCGACCGCCTTCGCTACGCATTCGCGAGTTGCCAGCAGCGCGGCATTCGCGGCATCGACGGCACCGAGAGCCTCTACGTCACGCATCGCGCGATCGCCGCCGATGCGCCCGACTTCCTGATGCACCTCGGTGACTACGTCTACGTGAGCGACGGCGGCACCATCACGCTCCAGGACTACCGCGAGGTCTACAAGCGCTTCCGCGCCAACGCGCTCTTGCAGGATCTGCAGGCGGCCGTGCCGCTCGTCGCGGTGTGGGACGACGGCGAGTTCTACAACGGCGTCGATCGCACCGGCCCGCCGGCGCGCCTCGCCGCCGCCCGCCGCGCGTGGTTCGACGTGATGCCGGTGCTGAACGACGGCAACGATCGCACCTACCGCAAGCTCCAGTGGGGAAAGCTCGCCGACGTGTTGCTGCTCGACACACGCCAGTACCGCGATCCCGAAGTGCCGGCGAATTCGCGCGCCGGCTTCCTCGAGTCGCAGGACTCGCGCATCCCGCCCGGCGAGCAGATGTTCGCGCCGGGTCGCACGACGCTCGGCGCCGCGCAGCGCGCGTGGCTCGAGACCGAACTCGTCGCATCGCGCGCAACGTGGCGCATGCTCGGCAGTTCCTACAACGTGACACCGTGGCGGCTCAACGATCTCGACGATCACACCGGCATGCTTGCCGGCGATCCGCGCCTCGCACAAAACACCGGCATTTACGTCTCGAACGAGGCATGGGACGACTACCAGGCCGAGCGCCGCGCGCTGCTCCGCTACCTGAACGACCGCGACATCCGCAACAACGTCTTCTCGTGCTGCCACACGCACTTCTATCTCGCGTCGGAGCTGATGCCGGATTTCGATGATCCCGCGTCGCAGACGGCCGCCTTCGACTTCACGACGGGCTCACAGACCGCCGACCCGGATCCGCGCGAACTCGCGCCCGAAGGCATCCTGCGCGCGACCGAGATCTTCTTCCTGCGCGCGAATCAGCCATACATGAAGTGGATCGATCTCTTCTACCAGGGCTACGCGCTGGTGGATGTGACACCGGAGGAGTGCATCGTGCGCTTCCGCGGGGTGGATACGTTTGATCCGGACGCGGAGGCGTTCACGTTTGCGAAGTTCCGCGTGGCGAATGGGTCGCGCGTGTTGGAAGTGCTTCCGGTCGACGACTGACTCAGATGGGGTCTCGGAGTTGGTTGCCGGTGCGGGCGCGGGCCTTATGGATGTCGCCGCTCGCCGTTGGCTCGCTACGCGGGAAACGGGCGCGGTGCATCGGAGCTGCGCGGAGATTCAGTGTCGGCGCTTCGCTAGGAGTGCGAGGCCTAGCGCGAGCGAGAGCGCGGTGGTGGGTTCGGGGACTTCGGTCAGCGCGAAGCGGAAGTTCGCGGCGTAGCTGGCGCCGGCTTCGCCGTTTAGCGCGTCGCTGCCGGTGCGCGATAGTGCCAGCAGGCGGTACGCGATGCCGGTGTGCAGCGTTGCGATGGCGTCGATGTCGAAGTCTTCGCCGGGGCCGACTTCGAAGAGCAGCAGCAGCGGATCGAGCGTCGAATCGACGGCCGAGAGCTCGAGCAGCGCGCTTGCATCGCCCGCGCCTTCGCCGTTCGCGTCGATGCGGCCGAGCAGGCGCACCAGCGAGTCGGCGGTCGCGGTGAAGACGATGCGCAGCCGTGCTTCGGAGCTGGAGTATGCGAAGCCGTCGGCTTCGGGCGCTGTCGCATCGCTCGACGCGACGCCGATGCCGCTGAGCTGCGCGGTCGCGATGTCGCCCGCCAGCGCGGCGCCCGCCGAGGCAGAGATAGAGGCGACGGATGCGGTCGCATTGGCAGCGAGCGACGCGGACCCCGGAGACAGCGTCGTTTCGCTGTCTGTATCGGAGTCGGCTGCAGTGGCGTGCGAGGCCGAAGCTTCGCTCGCGACACTGCGATCCTGCTCACTGAGCGCGATCTGAAGCGCTCCCACATCCGTCGCCAAAAATGCGGAACCCGCGCAGAAGAGCGCAGCAAACGAGGCACGTCGCAGCCGAGATAGCGGGGCCATCGCTACTGAGGTGGCGCGCGCGGCGACTGCGTGGCGGGCGCACGTCGCCGAATTCGCAGCTCAACGAGTGTTCAGGAAAACCAGCTTTTGCGCGCCGCGAGGCCTTTGGCGATTTCGCGGCGAATCGCGGCCTTTACGACGTCCACTTTCTTCTCGATCACGGCGTCCTCGTCATGGGCGTCGCCGTCGAAGCGCAGCGGCTCGCCAAAATGAAGTCTGAACTTCACCGGCAACGGCAAGAAGCTCGCGAGACCGAGCCACGGGAATGTCAGCGTGATCGGGGCGACCGGCGCGCCCAGCAGCCTGCCGAGCGTCTCGGAACGCAGCAGGCCGGGTGATTGTTCCTCGCTGCCGACGATGCCGATCGGCACGATGGGCGTATCGGTTTCGAGCGCGAGGCGCAGGAAGCCGAGACCAAAGCGCTGGAGCTGATAGCGCTGCGTGTAGGGCTTCACGAATCCGCGCTCGCCTTCCGGGAACACCATGATCGCTTCGCCGCGATCGAGGAGCTGCGCGCAATTCGACGGCGTGCCGACCACCGATCCCATGCGGTGCATCATCGTCCCGAAGAACGGCAGCGTAGGCAGGTAGTACTCGGCCATGCCGCGCACCACGCGCGGCGGCTCGGCGTCGAGCAGCAGCGACATCGTCAGCATCGCGGCGTCCCACGCAAATGTGTTGCCACCGTGGTTCGCGATCAATAGAACCCGGCCTTCGGGCACGCGCTCGATGCCGCTGGTCTCGACGCGCAGCCAGTGGCGGTAGGTGAGCGCGAGCGGCAGCAGCATCGAGGCGGCGAAGCGCGGGTCGTAGCCGAACGGGTCGACACCGAATTCGTTCACTGCCGTGGGAATTCGCGCGAGCCGTGTCTCCAGATCGTCCTGCGCCTTGCGCAGCGCGGGCGGCAGCAAGTGCTTGATCAGTCCGGATGTTTCGACGTTGCGCGGACGCGGGCGCGCGACGAGTGCGCGGGCGCGTGCGATCTCGCCCGGCGTGTTCACGCGAGTTCCGCGCGCAGGAACGCGACGATCTCCGCCCATGCGTGCGCGGCGGCGTTCGCGTCGTACACATCGGCGCGTGTGTCGTTGAGGAACGCGTGATCGACGCCCGGGTAGATCGTGCAATGCGCGCGCTTGCCGGCAGCGCGCAGCGCGGCTTCGAGTTTGCGCACGGCTTCGGCGGGGACGAAGGCGTCGCGTTCCGCGAAGACGCCGAGCACGGCGGCGTCGAGCCCCGCGAGATCGAGCGTGACATTCGGGTGCACGCCGTAGCAATCGACGACGGCGCCGATCCTCGTGTTGCGCGTCGCCGCGAAGAGCGCGAGTTGGCCGCCCATGCAGAAGCCGATCGCGCCGACTTTCGCGCCGATCACTTCGGTCTGGCTCTGCAGCGCGTGCACCGCGGCGTCGAGATCGCGCGCGGCGCGCGGAATCTCGAGTCCCATCATCAGGCGACCGGCGCTGTCCGGATCGCTCGCGGTTTCGCCGCGATAGAGATCCGGCGCGAGCGCCACGAAGCCCGCGCGCGCGAGTCGATCGCAGACATCGCGAATGTGATCGACGAGACCCCACCACTCCTGGATCACGACGACGCCGGGGCCGTGGCCGCTCGCCGGTGTGGCGAGGTAGCCCTGCACGCGATCGCCACCGCTCGCGAATTCCAATGCGCGTCCCATCGAAGCCTCCGTTTCGGGCGGCGGCAACATACCCCAGCGCTGCATCGGGCTCGCGATCGATCGCCGGGTAGACTGCGCGTGATGACGAGTCCGCTGCACGCCGATGCCGTTCCCGCGTCCGTGCGCGATGCATTGCAAGTGCTGCACGCGGCGCATCACGAGGCGTGGCTCGTCGGTGGTTGTGTGCGCGATCTGCTGCGCGGCGTCGCGGCTTTCGATTTCGATATCGCAACGTCCGCGGCGCCCGAGGCGGTGCTCGCGCTCTTCCCGCGCGCCGTGCCGACCGGCATCCGACACGGCACCGTGATGCTGCCCGCGCGCGACGGGCCGATCGACGTGACCACTTTTCGCGCCGGCCCGACACTGCAAGACGATCTCGCGCACCGCGACTTCTGCGTGAACGCGATCGCCTGGAATCCCGCGACGGGAGAAGTCATCGATCCGCACGGGGGCGCGCAGGATCTTGCGGCGGGCCGCTTGCGCGCGGTCGGGTCCGCCAGCGATCGCTTCGGCGAGGACCCGCTGCGTGCGCTGCGCGCCGCGCGCATCAGCGCCGCACTCGCACTCGAACCCGATGCGTCGATGGAGCCCGCGATGCAAGTCGCGCGCACGGCGCTGCGCGGTGTCGCGCGCGAACGCGTGCGTCGCGAGATCGAGGCGTTGATGCTGGCGCCGGGCGTCGCGAACGCGCTCGCGCTCTTGCGTCGCACCGGCATCGAAGCCGACATCGCAGCGGGAACGGCGGCCGACGCGGGCCCCGTAATCGCAGCGCTGCCGCGCGAACTCCCGCTGCGACTCGCCGCATGGCTGCGCGGAACGCACGCCGAAGCGATCCTGCAGCGACTGCGCTTCCCGCGGCGCGTCGTCGCGGAAGTGACGCGGCTGGTCGCGCTGCACCCGATCGACGGCCGCAAGCTGCGCGGCGACGTCGATGTGCGTCGCCTGCTCACCCGCATCGGCGAAGCCGGCATCGCGCAACTCCTGCTGCTGCGCGAAGCGGAACTCACCGCGACCCCCGCCACCCATCCCGATGCAGCGACCCAACAACGCAGCGCACTCGAAGCGCTACGCGACCGCATCGACCGCGTGACGCGCGCCGGCCCCCTCGACATCGACGGCGCCACCATCATGACCACCCTCCAATGCCCCCCCGGCCCCGCCGTCGGCGCCGCCCTCGACTACCTCACCAACTGCGTCCTCCAAGACCCAGCCCTCAACACCCGCAACGCCCTGATCACCCTCCTCGTTGAGAAAGGGGACGGTCCTCCCCGCTGACGGGCTGATGACTCGAGGGACACACTTCACACCAACGAGCGCGCCGCACCGCGCTTCCGATCCGGGAGAAGAGATGACGACCCGCGACACCCAATCGCTGCAAGGCAAGACCTGCGTGATGACCGGCGCGACCTCGGGCATCGGGCTCGCCGCGGCCGTCGAGTTTGCCGCGCGCGGCGCGCGACTCGTGTTGGTGGCGCGCTCTCCCGCGCGTGCCGACGACGCGATCCGCGCCATCCATGCGCGGACGCCGAACGCGCCGATCGAGATCGTGCGCGGCGATCTCACGCGCCTCGCCGAAGTGCGCGACGGCGCCGACGCGGTGCTCGCGCGCTGCCCCGAGATCCACCTGCTCTTCAACAACGCAGGCATCGTGAAGCTGCGCCGCGAACTCACACCGGATGGTTTCGAGGCGATGTTCGGCGTGAACCACCTCGCGTACTTCGTGATGACGAACCGGCTGCTCGACCGGCTGCGCGCGACGCCAGGCGCGCGCATCGTCAGCACGGCGTCCGATGCGCACCGCTTCGGCGGCGCGCTCGACTTCGACGATCTACAGGCGGAACGCAGCTTCGGCGGCTTCAAGACCTACGGACGCTCGAAGCTCTGCAACATCCTCTGGAACCGCGAACTCGCGCGACGCCTCGACGGCTCGGGTGTCACCGCCAACGCGTTCCACCCCGGCGGTGTCGCCACGCGACTCGGCCAGACCGACGCCGCGTGGACGATGGTGGTCAGCAAAGTGCTCAGCCTCTTCATGCTGACACCGGAACAGGGCGCAAGCACCGGCGTCTATCTCGCGACTTCGGACGAGGTGGCGAACGTGAGCGGCCGCTACTTCGCCAAGTCGCGCGAGAAGAAGCCGGCAGCCTACGCGCAGGACGACGCAGCGGCGAAGCGGCTCTGGGAGATCAGCGAGGAACTCGTGGCGCGCGTCGCCTGAGTCGGGCTGCGCGAGTCCTCGCGGACGGGAGCATGGAGAACCTTGCACCAACACCAATTCGATGATCTCTGCTTTCTCAGCGCACGCGAACTCGCGTCGCGGCTGCGCGCGCGAGAGATCTCCGCGCGCGAAGTGATGGCCGCGCATCTCGCGCGGATTGAGCGACACAATCCGACGCTCAACGCGATCGTCGCGTTGCTCGACGGCGACGCCGCGCTGGCGCTGGCCGATGCCGCCGACGCGCGGCTCGCGCGCGGCGAGGTCGTCGGTCCGCTGCACGGGATTCCGATCGCGTTCAAGGACATGCAACCCGCCGTCGGCTTCCCCTGCACGATGGGCTCGCGCATCTTGCGCGCGAACCGACCCGCAGCGGATTCGGTGTTGGTCGAGCGGATCCGCCGCGCCGGCGCATTGCCGATTGGCAAAACCAACGTCCCCGAGTTCGGGCTCGGCTCGCACACCTACAACGATGTCTACGGCGTCACGCGCAATCCGTGGGATCCCACCAAGAGCGCGGGCGGTTCGAGCGGCGGCGCTGGCGCGGCGCTGGCCGCCGGGTTGCTGCCGCTCGCCGACGGCGGCGACATGGGCGGCTCGCTGCGCAATCCGGCGAATTTCAACAACGTGGTGGGCTTCCGACCTTCTCCTGGAATCGTGCCGGACGCGCCGTCCGCGCTGCCATTCGGAAGCCTCACGGTGTCGGGGCCGATGGCGCGCAGCGTCGCGGACGCGGCGTTCCTGCTCTCTGTGATCGCCGGTGAGGATGCGCGCGATCCCGCCTCGCTGCCGATCGATCCGACGCGCTTCGCAGCGCCGCTCGATCGCGACTTCGCCGGCGTGCGCGTCGCCTGGTGCCCGGATCTCGGCGGCCTGCCGCTCGACCGCCGCGTGCGCACTGTCCTCGATGCGCAGCGAGCGACCTTCGAGTCACTCGGCTGTGTCGTCGAGGAAGCGGATCCCGATCTGCGCGACGCCGACGAAATCTTCGGCACGCTGCGCGCGTTCTCGGTCGCGACGCTGCTCGGCCCGCTGCTGCTGCGCCATCGCAGCCTGCTGAAGCCCGAGGCGATCTGGAACATCGAGAAGGGCCTCGCGCTTTCGGGCAGCGACGTCGGCCGCGCGATGACGGCGCAGAGCGCGCTGCTCGAACGCATGCGGCGCTTCTTCGAACGCCACGACTTCCTGCTCTGCGCAGTCAATCAGGTGCCGCCCTTCGACGCCGCGCTCGACTGGCCGCATTCGATCGAGGGCGTCGAGATGGAGCACTACATCGCGTGGATGAAGTCGGCATACTGGATCACCGCCACGCTGCAGCCCGCGATCTCGGTGCCCGGCGGCTTCACGCCCGAAGCGCTGCCGGTCGGCATCCAGATCGTCGGGCGTGCGCGCGACGATTTCGGCGTGCTGCAGCTCGGGCACGCCTTTGAGCAAGCGACGAGTTTCGGAGCGCGGCGTCCGCCGCTCGACGCGATCGACTGAGCGCGACTGCGCTTCGATCAGAGCCGGAAGGAGCGGATGCGTTCGCCGATGAACTCCGCGATCGCCGCGCGACCCGCATCGTCGAGACCCCGAAATGCGACGCCCATCCCGATCTCGCGCACCGCGCGACCGGCCGCGTCCGCCGCCTGGCAGTAGGCGACCTCGGCCGCGACTTCGAGCGGGCGATCGCCGAGCACGAGCGCGACACCGATTCGCGTGCCCGCAGGCGGCGGCGTGTCGAGCGCGATGTAGGCGCCGCCGATCGCCAGATTGCGCACGAAGCCCGCGCGTCGATCGCCATCGATCGCTACGACGACCGGCATCGAGATCGGAACGCGCAGCCCGCTGCGCGGATCGAGATTGTCATCGGCCGCGAGTGCGGCCGCCGCGACGAATCGAAACTCGGCCGTGTCGTAGGGCTCCGAGAGCACCCACGACAGATCGCGATCGCGCAGCTCACGGAGCAATGCGCGATCCGGCGGCGGATCGACGACGACCACCGACGCGGCGCCGGCCCAGAGCAGCGGGCCGATGCGGTCGATCATCAGATCGAGCAGCGCGAGCGGCAGCGTGCCCGGCACGATCAACGCGCCGACGCGCCCCGTCTCTTGCAACGCGAGCAGATGCGCTTCATCGGGATCGCTCGTGAAGAGCGGATCGATGCCGCGCTCCACCAACCCGAGCGCCTCCGTCCCGAGCCGCGAGTGGTCGGGATCGAAGATCAGCGCATAGCGCTCGTAGCGGGTGGCGGCGTCCAGGTTCGAAGACACGTCCGCGGATCGGCGAGCTGGCGCAGCGGATTGAGCGCGATCGAGGGTGCGGCCAGACCGAGGCCGCACGTTCGCGACTGACGTGCGGGGAGCGCGTCGCCTAGAATCGCGATCTTTCACCCCGAGGTCCCGCACATGAGCGTGCGTGCCCACTCTTCGTTGGATCAGCCCCTACCGTTTTTTCTTCTTCGCGAGCGATCGCGGCGAGCCGCCACATGTGCATGTGGAGCGAGACGGCGCTGCCGCGAAGATCTGGCTCTCGCCGTTGCGCCTCGCTGGGAACTGGGGCTTCACACCGCGCGAGGCGATTCGCGTGCTGAAGATCGTGCACTCGAATCGTGCGCGCTTCCTGGAGGCGTGGCATGAGTTCTTCGCACGCTGACATCGACCTTCGGGCCGTCGCGCTCGATGTCACCAGCGATGATCTAGTCGTCGATCTGACGGACGGACGACGGCTGCTGGTTCCGCTCTGCTGGTTTCCGCGACTCTCGAACGCGACGCCCGCGCAGCGCCGCAATTGGCGCTTCATCGGCGAGGGCATCGGTTTCCATTGGCCCGATGTCGATGAAGACTTGAGCGTCGCCGGACTCCTACAAGGTTGCCCGGCGCCGGGCGGTGTCACAGGTCCCCGCGCTCGGATCGACGCGCGCACCGACGACTAGCGCTACGCCCTCGCCTGCTGCGCGCGGTACTCCGCGAGTTGCCGCGCCTGTACCTCGCGCATCGACTCGTAGCCCTTCGGCTGATACGAGAAGAGCAGCGCGCGGCGATCTTCGGCGGAGCGGTTCGGCAGCGAACGGTGTACCAGCAGCGAGCCGAAGTAGGCAACGCTGCCCGCGGGCACTTCGAGCGGCACGAGACGCGAGACGTCGATGCGCGCAACGGCTGCATGCACTTCATCGACGGCGGTCATCGCGACGGCATCCTTCCGCATCGCCAACCCGCGCACATCCAGAGCAACCTGCTCTGCTGCGAGCCTGATCTGTCGCGAGTCGTCGCGGCCCCGATCCGCGCGGGCTCGGTGACCTTCCACCACGGCAAGACGCCGCACATGACACCCGCCAACGTCACCGACGATTGGCGCCGCGCAGTGACGACGCACATGCGCGTCGCCGGCACCGCGGACGAAGGCGATCACTACCCGTGGAAGATCTATGTGAACCAGATCACCGGCGAGCGCACGAAGCCGCCGTCGCGGTAGCGAGCCCGGGCTCGATTCAAGAACGCTGGTCTGGATTCAGTGGCGCCGGCGGACGACCGGGTGTCCCATGCAGATACGTCATCGACGCATACGCGCCGAGCCACGACCCGACCGCCGCGAAGCAGACGTAGTAGCCAGTTCTGCGTGTACGTGATCACCGCGAACGACGACAGCATGTACCAGACGCTGCTCCAGTTCGCGGCGGGAACGCGACGGCGCGCGATGACGGCCGACGTGAAGAACACGTAGACGGCGTCGGTGGCCGCGGTGGCGGCGACGACACCGAGCGCGAGCAACGGGTCGATCTCGACGTTCATCCGGGACCTCGCAGCGGTGGATGCGGACCCTACCGAATCGCCTCGCCGCGGCGCTCCGCGAGGTAGACGCGCAGCGCAGCGGCGTGTGTCGACTTCAACCACGCCGGTACGTAGTTGCCCAGCTTGCGGATGCGGCCGTGCTCGAAGGTCGCGACATGTGTGAAGCCGTGGTCGAGGCGACTGTTGTCGAAGACGTAGGCGCGATCAGCGCGCGCAACGGCCTCCTGCATCAGCGCGAGCGTGCGGGGATGGCGCGCGATCACCGTGGCGGCCGAAACGCCTTGGCCACCCGCGGAGACGCGTGTGCGCACGCGCTCGATCGCCAATTCCGGAGTCGACACGTGGATGTGATGGAGCACGACGGTGAAGCCCGCATCCTGGGCGCGGATCAGCAGATCGAGCTTCGAGCGATGCGAGAAGACCGTTTCGGTGACGAACGAAGTGCCCGCTGCGATCAACTCGTCGCGGCGACGAACCGCGCGCTCCGCAGCCTCCTCCGAGTGTTGCCCGATTGCGTCGGGCCAGCGATCGCGCTCGATCTCGTCGGCGTTGACGAACTCTGCACCCGGCGTGCGGCTTGCGAGATGGTCGTAGTAGAAGCTGGTCTTGCCGGCGCCGTTGATGCCCGCGATGAGGTGCAGGACCGGCGGTGTGTCGGCGCTCGTCACCGAAGAATCAGCGGGATCTCACGATGAGCTTCCCAGCCTCATCTTCGCCCGCAATTGGATGGCCGGCTTTCTCGAGCTCACGGATCCGGCGGATATCCGAGCCGTCGAGACCTTCGAGTGTGTCACCCAGCAGTTCTAGGTGGAGCTTGGTCTCGACGGGCGTGAGGCCGTGGACGGAACCCTCGCCGGAGAGCGCGGCGCGCACATGCTCGTAATCGAGGAGACCCGCGGCCTCGACCGAGCGACCCAGCTGCGCCCAGAACTCGACCTGCCCGGCGATCGAGCGCTTCATCAGAACCGCCTCTTTGCGAGCGACCGCGACGATCTCGTCCGAGAGCTTGACGGCGCTGGGCACGGGAGAACCTCCAGGGGCGTTGAAGCCAGAGTAGTCCCATCGGTTGCATTTTGCGACCACTTTAAGTCATTGTTTTTGCTTGGATTCTCATCTATCCGTACCGTCAGCTCCCGCGCAGCTTCGCGATCTCGCCCTCATCCAGCCCCGCCTCGCGCAACACCGCTTCGCCGTCCGCATCGACGTCCGAGCACGCTCTGCGCGAGCCGAGCTTCAAGCCATCCATGCGAAACGGCGGCGCCAGGCTCTCGAAGCGCCCCGCCTCCGGATGCTCGAGCTCTTCGAAGTAGCCCATCGCGCGCGCCTGCGGATCGTCGAGCACTTCGCCGATGCGATTCACCGGCGACCAGATCAAGCCCGCCGCGTCGAGGCGCGTGCGCCACACGTCGATCGGTTGCTTCGCGAACTCCTGCTCGAGGATCGCGATCAGCGCGGCGCCGTTCGCGGCGCGCGTGAAGGGCTCGGCGAAGCGCGCGTCGTCGATCAGGTCGGGGCGCTCGACGGCGTTGCAGAGGCGCGGCCAATAGAGAGTCGGATCGATCATCACCAGCATGATCCAGCGATCGTCGGCGACCTGGTAGCTGTTCCACAGCGGGTTGGCGCTCACCTTGCGGTCGTGACGCTTGATCGGTTCACGCGCGACCAGCGCCATCGCGATGTCGCAGCCGAGGATGTAGAGACCAGTCTGCAGCAGCGACACTTCTACGTAGCGGCCCTCCCCCGTCGCGTCGCGCATGCGCAGCGCGGCGAGGATCGCGATCACCAGGTTCGAGGCGGCGGCGTGATCGCCGACACCGGGGCGCAGCATCGACGGCGGCACGCCCTCGTCGCGCATCAGATCCATCATGCCGCTGCGCGCCCAGTAGCCGGCGTAGTCGAAGGCGGGGCGGTCGGCTTCTTCGCCGCCGTGGCCGTAGCCGTTGATGCCGGCGTAGATCAGGCTCGGTTTGCGCGCGAGCAGCGACTCGTGATCGAGTCCGTACTTCACGCGCCGCGCCGGCAGCAGATTCGTGGTGACGATGTCGGCGCCGTCGATCACACGCAGCAATGCGTTGCGCGCGTCGGGATTGGTGAGATCGAGCATCAGCGAGCGCTTGCCGCGATTGTCGAAGTGAAAACCGGGGCCTTCGGGGAACTCGCTCTTGAAGCCGGAGAAGGCCGGACGCGAGCGCCGGTAGATCTCGCCCTTCGGCGGCAATTCGATCTTGATCACGTCGGCGCCGAGATCGGCGAGCAGCGATCCCGCCGCAGGCACGGCGACGAAGTGCGCGATCTCGATCACGCGCACGCCTTCGAGCGGAGCCTTCATCCGCGGCCTCCCTCGTTGATGATGTCGGCGAGTTTGCGACGTCGGCGCGCGGCGATTTCGGGCGCCTCGCGCATGCAGGTGGCAAGTACTTTCAGCGATTCGCCGAACGCGCGCAGACCCGAGCGCTGGAAATCGGCGGACGAGGCGCCGACGTCGGCGAAGCCCTGTGCGTCGGGCGTGCGCGTCTCCCAGTTCTGGAAGAGGCGTCCCCAATCACTCGCGAGCGCGGCTTGCATGTTGCGCTTCGCGTAGAACGGATACCAGAACGAGTCGTGGTAGAGGACGCTCGCCATGTACGCCCACGGCGCGAGCCACGTCTTCAGCGACCACTCGATCCACTTCTTCAGCGGACCCCAGTAGATCTTGTGCTGCATGCTCGATGCGAAGGTCATTTCCTTGAACGGTCCGTCGAAGTTCCACGACACATTTGCCAGATCAGGCTCGCCGACGAGTTCGATGTCCGCCGGGTTGCCGACGCCGAGACCGAGTTCGTGCGCGGTGCGGATGTACTCGATCGACATCGGGTCCATGCCCATCAGCTTCGCCGCGACGGCGTCGATCGCGACTTGATCGGAGCTCGCGAGAATCACGTTCTTCACATGCGGGATCATGCAGCGCGGGCCCGGGCCGTCGCCGGCGAAGGTGCCGTCCATCACCGCGAAGACACCGCGGTGGATCTTCTTCTGGATCATCAGCAGATCGACGAGCGTCCCGTGGATCACCGGATGCGTCCAGTGTCGGTGTTCGTTGAGCAAGCCGCCGAATGCGTTCTTCATCGCGCCGGTCGTCGTCGTGAAGACGTGCGTCTTCACGGTCGGCAGATGGATGATGTTCTCGCCGAGGAAGCGCTTCGGGATGTGGAAGCCGTTCGGGTAGACGTCGTTCAACACCAGAAAGCGATCAGCCAGATCACCGACCGCTTCGCGCACCGGGATCCACTCTTCGCCGCCTTCGTAGAGATGCACGTTGCGCAGGCCGTGCGCTTCGACGACCGGGAGCTGCTTGTTCTCGCGCTCGCCGAGATGCGCATCGATCACGACGGTGCGGTTGTGGCAGGCGTGGATCAGGTTCTTGTCGTAGCCGTCCGCCAGCATCGTGCGGATCACACCGTCGAGCTGCCACGGCGTCGTCGACGCGGCGGGATAGAAGAAGTGCCAGGAGATGTTGACCTTCAGCGCCGTGTCGGCGCTCTTGTCGATCACCTCCTGATAACCGGCGAGGTTCATCAGCCGGTGGTAGTCCTCGAGCACCGTGCGCGGCGTCGTTCGGAGAATGGCAACGCGAGATTTGGGCAAGAGCGCCTCCTCTGGGTTCTTCTTGTGCCACGCGAAGCGCGATGGCGCCACCTCCCACCAGACGAAGAGTGGGAGATCTGCGCCATGAAGTTGTTCTCGTCGAGTTGGGTCGTGACCTGCGCCGCGCTGGTCGGAGTTGCACTCGGATCGCCGGCTCATGCCACGGTGATCGCCAGCAACTTGGTTTCGGTCGAAGTTGCAGGCGGGACGATTCAGGTCGCCTCGACCGTCGAGGACGAGTTCATGGGCGATCCGAGCCGCTGGCTCTTCCAGTACCAGGTGTCCGGCAACTACGAACCGCTCCCGCCGGACAGCAATGGGATCTCGTCACTCCAGATCTTGTTCGGTGGCCTCGTGCCGGACGTCACCGGTCAAGAAGGCCCCGGCGGCTGGGACTCCAACTCGACCGGCGTCGCACCTCCGTTCGGCGCGGGTTGGGATCTGCCGAACTATCGGGGCTTCGGCGTCGTCCCGACCAGCGGCGATGTCTTCTTCTCGTTCGCGGTTCCGTCTGGCACTGCGTTCACGAGCGAAGACCAGGGCAGCTACGCGGCCTCGCACTATCTCGATGTCCCGTTCGGATTCGTTTCGCTGGTGGATGATGTGAGCGGCGAGGGTCCGATCGTGCCGGTTCCGGAGCCGACGTCGTTGCTGCTGCTTGGCGGCGGGCTCGCGCTTCTCGCTCGACGCCGACTAACCTCGGCGGCGTGAGCGCACTCCGACTCGTCGTTTACTCCGACTTCCTCTGTCCGTGGTGCTGGAACGCAGCGACGCGATTGGCGTCGGTGCAGCAGCAGCTCGGCGATGAACTCGAAGTCGAGTGGCGCTCCTATCTGTTGCGACCGAGTGGGCAGCCGGGGCGCAGCCTCGAGAAGTTCCGCGCCTACACCCAGAGTTGGTTGCGCGTCGCCGAGGATGAACCGCGCGCGCCGTTCCAGGTGTGGGCGAGCGATGCGGGGCCGCCCTCGCACAGCGTTCCGCCGCATCTCGTCGCGAAGGCGGCGGCGGCGCTCGGCGCGGACGAAGGGCTGCGCATGCGCGAGCGACTCTTCCGTGCGTACTTCGTCGAGAGTCGCGACATCAGCGATCGCGCGACGCTGCGCGCGCTGTGGAGCGAAGCGGGCCTGCCCGACGACACCTTTGCGTCGAGCGACGATCCCGCTTTCGCGCAGCGCGTGCTCGCCGATCACGACGAAGCGCAGGCGCTCGGCGCCAACGGCGTTCCCGCCGTGCGCCTCGCGGACCAGGACTTCGTGCTCGTCGGCGCGCAGCCCGAAGACGTGTACTTGCGCTGGTTGCGACGCGCCCTCGATGCGCGCGTTGCCACCGCGTAGCGCCGCGTCACCAGCGTCCCATGCGCGCCCTGCTCTCGATCGCGATCGCCATCGCGCTGGCGGGCTGCCAGCAGGCAGAGCAACCCGCCAAAGCCGCCCCGCAGGTGATCTGCCGCGATCTCGATGCCGCTTACGAAGCGACCTACTCCGGTGACGCCGCGCTCGCCGACTGCGTACGCGATCCGAAGATGCAGAGCGAGGGACACCGCCGCGTGGCGCAACTCGGCCCGGGCGATTTCGATTTCGGCGACGGCCGCCGCTTCGAGTTGACGAGCGGCTTCGCGATCGAAGGCGCCGGCCCCGACGCGACGCGCATCCACGCGAATCGCCCCACCTTAGACGTCTTCGGCGACGACATCTACTCGACGATCCTCGTGCGCGGCGCGCAGGTGCGCCTCGCGAACTTCACCTTCAACGGCGTCTGCAAAAACGCTCCGAGCCCCGCACCCGAGTGCGAGGAGAAGCACGAGCACACGCTGCTCGCGATCCTCGTCGCCTGCGGTTACGGGATGGAACGACCGCCCGACTGCGATGTCGATGGGCTCGTGATCGAAGACGTGCGCGTGCTCGGCGCGAAGACGCCGCTCGTCGTCACGTCTTCGCCGCCGCATCCCGAGCGCGGCAAGAAGGGACTCTTCGCGAACTTCCGCGATCTGCATTGGACGATCCGCCGCTTTCAGGTGGCCGGCCGCGACAGCGAGTTCCGCTACGCGCGCATCTTCGAGTTCGGCAACGGCGCGACGGCCGACATCTCGCGCGGGCCCGGCGTCGGCGTTGCAGAACCGCGTCGCTACGTCGTCGACATCGAAGACACCCACATCGACGCGAACGTCGGCATGTGGGGCGGCCAGCTTGCGGGCATTCTCACCGCGGCGGTGAACGACGATCGCGTCGATCTCCAGATCAACCTGCGCAACGCGCAGTGGCGCGGCGCCGAGCGGCTGGTCGGGCTCGCGAATCACAGCGTCGCGGGCGACGACACCGACGACGGTCGCCTCACCTTCTCCTGCGTCGATTCGTCGCTTCACGCCGAGCCGCTGCAGTGGTCGGAGCGCAAGGGAACCGAGACGGCCGCGTGTCCACCCTTCGCGGCGGCCGTCTACGTGGGCGAGTTCTCGCTGCGCGGCGGCGACTTCCACTCGCGCGCGAACTTCGTGCGTTGCCCCGTGCGCATCGATTCGGCGCTCGCGCTCTGTCCGAAGCCGGCGTCGCTCGATCTCGGCGGCGAAGCATTCGCGTCGCATGTGACGACCTGCATCGAAGCGAGTCCCCTCGAGCCGCCGCCGCACGGCGTCGCGACGATCGCGCAGCCGCCGTGCCTCGACGCACAGCCTGGAGCCAGCCCATGACGACCGTTCGCTACGAAGCCGAAGCACCGCTCTGCGTCATCACGATCGACCGCCCCGCCGTGCGCAATGCAGTGGACGGTCCCACCGGCGCGGCGCTCGCCGACGCCTTTCGGCGTTTCGACGCAGATCCGGCGCTGGCCGTCGCCATCTTGACCGGCGCGGGCGACGCCTTCTGCTCCGGAGCGGATCTGAAGGCGCTCTCGGCGGGAACCGGAGGGCGCGTCGGTGTCGCGGGCGACGGCCACATGGGACCGACGCGGATGTTTCTCTCGAAACCCGTCATCGCGGCCGTCGAAGGACATGCCGTCGCCGGCGGTCTCGAACTCGCGCTCTGGTGCGACCTGCGCGTCGCCGCACACGATGCGGTGTTCGGCGTCTATTGCCGACGCTGGGGCGTCCCGCTGATCGATGGCGGCACGCTGCGCTTGCCGCGCCTCGTCGGCATGAGCCACGCGCTCGACCTGATTCTCACCGGCCGCGGCGTCTCCGGCGACGAAGCGCTGCGCGCGAGCAGGCGTCGCGAGTAGTTGATAATCTTCGTTGCGAAGTCCTTTGAAGGCGGGAGTCAATCTCCCGCCTTTTATTTTAGGATGGCACCTGCTCAGCCACGCTGTCTTCGTTAACTTTCGGCGCGACTTCGGTTCCTGCCGGTTTCTCACCTAGCACCACGCGAATTTCATGTATTTGCCCGTCCTCGATCAGAGTGACTTCGTCTTCAGTTTGAACACGACCGTCGAGTTCAACTGAGGCAACGCCGCGTGACACTGCGTGCGGATTCTCAACTTTGATCCGGTACGTCGTGCTGCCGCGCCGATAAGTGATTTCGAATTCGCGCCAGAATC
>JANNKU010000094.1:0-30023 GCA_031396445.1 Deltaproteobacteria bacterium
ACTGCGACCAAGGACCGCGCGGGCAATACCGTTTCGGTAAACCGCGACGCCCAGGGTCGCATCGCCACGATCACAGACTCGAGCGGCCGCAGCCTGACGCTGGCGTACGACGCTTCCAACCGCGTGTCGAGCGTCACGGCCCTTTCTCACCGCGCGCTCACGCCGCCATCCAGAAGTCGACGCCTTCCCGCAGCCCCGCCCGCACACAAAATGAGCGGATCTCGATGCGTGCAGCCGCACCCGCCACAGAAGCGACGAGCGGCAGCCGCGGCAGAGCGGCGATCGTCTCCGGGCGGATGACCTTTGCGCCGTGGATTGTTTCACCGAGGCGGCGGGGGTGGACCTCGATGATCCTGGCGGCGCGCTTGCCGAGCGCGGCGAGTGCGCGATGCAGCGCCTTTCCCGTCTCGCCGTAGCCCCAGAGAACGTACTCATCTCGGTGTTGAAGTGGGCCATCGGCGAGGTGCTGCGCCTTGCACGCGAGAAAGCGCGGCGGGGCATACGCCGGATCGCTGCGCCACATCCGCTCAGGCCGATCGCGCCATGCGAGCAGTCGCTGCGGCACGACGCCCATGCGTTCGCCTGACGCGAAGAGGCGCAGCAGGAGGTCGTAGTCTTCGGGCCAGCCGCAATCGCGATAGCCGAGGCGCAGCATCACGTCGCGGCGCAGCATCCACGTCGGGTGCGGAAGCGGGCATTCGACGAAGCGCTCGCAGGCGACGCGATGCGGTGTGTCGATGCTGCGCAGCCAGCGCTCGTAGTCGCGCAGGCCGGGCTGCATCGACGCGCGCGGGAACACGCGAACGTGGCAGCCGACGCCGGCGAGCTGAGGCTCCACGACGAGCGCGGCGAGTTGGCGTGCGAGCCGCTCGCGGTGCATCACGTCGTCCGCGTCCATGCGCGCGACGAACGGCGCGCGACACGCTGCGAGCCCGAGGTTCAGCGCGGCGACGAGGCCCTCGGCCGCGGTTGCGATCACGCGGAAGCGCGCGTCGCGCTGCGCCACCGACTCGGCGATCGCGCGCGTCGCATCGCGCGAGCCGTCGTCCACCAGCACGCATTCGAAGCGCGTTTCGGTCTGGCGCACGATGCTCGCGAGACAAGCGGGTAGTGTCGCCGCGGCGTCGCGCGCGGGCAGTAGAATCGAGATCAGCGGCGCGTTCACGACTCGTCGGGATCGAAGGGGCCAGCCAGCACGCGCGCGCCGATCACGCGGTGATCGAGCGCGGCGGCGCGATCGACGCGCGCGATCCATTCGGGCAGCACGGCGCGCGCCTTCGATTCGAAATCGACGACGCCGAGCTTCGCCAACTCGCCGCACCATTCGGACCACCACGGAACGACGCCGCTCGCCAGCGGTTCGAGCAGCAGCAGCCGCACGCCCGCTTCGATCGCGCGCACGATGCGTTCGCCGAGGGCGTTGCGCGAGCGGTCGTCGAGTTCGTTGACGGCCCAGCCGAGCACCCAGACTTCACCGGGAGCGGGTCGCGGCGTGGCGCCGGGAAGTTGCGCGCGTTTCGTATGCGAGAGCAGCCCGAACGACGCATAGGTGTGATGCGCTTCGTCGAGCGCGAAGCCGGAGCGATCGATCGCGACGACGTCGGCGCAATCGAGCATGCGCGCCGCCGCGGCGCCCGTCGCGCCGGTGCCGCAGCCGAGATCGACTACGCGGCGCAGCGCGCCGAAGCGTGCCGGCACGACGCGCGCGAGTGCGTGCTGTGTCGCGAGGAAGTGCAGCGGCGCGTAGTAGGTGGCGAGCGCCGCGCGTTTGCCGCGACCATCCACGGCGCGCGCGGCGAGATCGCCTTCGCCACGCCGTTCGACGTAGAGCCACGACAGTGCTTGCGCGCCTTTGCGAATTTCGCGGAACTCGAGAGCGACGGTGTGGCGCGCGACGGTCGCAGCGAGCCACGCGTCGAAGTCAGCGCGCAGCGCTCCTTCGAGATACGGGATCGGGCGACCGAGCCGATCACCGCGTTTCGTCTTTCCGCGCTGGACCGGAGCATGTTCCGGCATCGCGGCTAGAAGAAACCCTTGGGCAGCATGTTCATCGCGCGCGCGTCGCGCTCGAGCGATTCGCGGAAATCCGGATGCGCGATGCCGATCAGCGCCTTCACGCGCTCGGCCACCGACTTGCCCTTCAGGTTCACGAGCCCGTATTCGGTGACGACGTACATCACGTCCGTGCGCGGCGTCGTGACGATGTTGCCCGGTGTCAGCGACGAGACGATGCGGCTCTCGGGTGTGCCTCGCTTGCCATAGGTGGACGACAGACAGATGAATGATTTGCCGCCCGCCGACGCATACGCACCGCGCACAAATTGGAGTTGTCCGCCGGTGCCGGTGAGGTGGCGGCTGCCGGACGATTCCGACGCGGCCTGTCCCTGCAGATCGACCTGCGTGGTGTTGTTGATCGAAAACACTTTGTCGTTCTGCATGATGTTCTGCGGCAGGTTCGTGTAGTCCACCGCTTTGCTCGCGACGCGCGGATTGCGGTGCATGAAGTCGTATTGCCGCCGCGTGCCGAGCCCGAAGGTGAAAACACTCTGGAAGCGGTCGAGTCGCTTGCGCGCGCCGGTGACGAGACCGGCTTCAATCAGATCGACCATGCCATCGACGAACATTTCGGTGTGGATGCCGAGGTCGCGCACGCCGGTCTCTTTGAGGTACGCGCAGACGGCGCTCGGCATGCCGCCGATCCCGATCTGGAGGCAAGCGCCATCCTCGACTTCGGCCGCGATCAGCGCGGCGACCTTCAGATCCACTTCGGTGGACTCCGGATTGTGGAGTTCGGCGAGCGGCGCATCGTCGCCCTCGATCACGAAATCCACTTCGCTGCTGTGCACCGCCTCCTCGCAGCCGTACACATATGGCATCGCCTTCGATGTCTCGACGATCAGCACGCGCGCGCGTTCGGTGACCGCTTTGTGCGCGGAGACGGCGGCGCCGAAGTTGAAGAAGCCGTGTTCGTCGATCGGGCAGGTCTTGATGCAGACCACGTCGATGGGATCAATGAAGCGGCGGTAGTAGTCCGGCAGTTCGCCGAAGTTCATCGGGATGTAGTGACAGCGACCGGCGTCGTGCAGCTTTCGCTCGTAGCCAGAGAAGTGCCAAGCCTCGTAGAGGAAGGATTCGCCGATCGGATCCACCTCGGCGACGTGGCGCTGCTGGGTGGCGAGGCCGCCGCGCACACGCACACCGCGCAGCTCCGGCGCGCGCGCGGCGAGTGCGCGATCGAAGAGATCGGGCGCGCCGAGGCCCATGCCGTAGTCCACGCGATTGCCCGATTGCACCAGCGCTGCAGCTTCGGCCGCAGAGATCGTCTTCGTGTGTTTCATCGATGCCTCATTCGCGCCGTAGGTTTAGCAAGAGACGCGCGATTACGATTCGTTGGATCTGCCCAGTACCCTCGACGATGTCCATTGCCTTCACATCGCGGAAGAGCTTCTCGATCAGATGATCGCCGCGCGCACCGACTTCGCCGAGCAGCTCCATGCCGAGCAGCGCCGCTTCGAGCGCCGCGGTCGGCGCTTGCGCCTTCGCCATCGACGCTTCGATCACGTTCGGCTGCTGGATGTCGGCGAGCCACGCCGCGCGCCAACAAAGCAATCGCGCGACGCGCAGCTTGCGGCGCGTGCGTTCGAGGCGATCGCGCACGCGCGGATCGCCGCCGCGATCGTGCTCGCGCGCGAAGGCCGCCGCTTCGTCGAGCGCCGCGCGGCCGATGCCGACCGCCATCGCACCGATCATCGGGCGCGTCGCGTTGAATGATTGCAGCGCGCCCTTGAAGCCGGCGCCGCGTGAGCCCTCTGGATCATTGAGCTTGCCCTGGCTCGCACCATCGCCCAACAGATTCGCTGCGGGCACGCGGCAATTGCGCAGCGTGAACGACGTCGACTCGTAGGCCTTGAGACCCATCTTCTTCTCGATCTTGAAATCACCGAGACCCGGCGTATCGCGCTCGACGACGAACGCGCGGTGCCCACCGCGACCCTGAGAAGCGTCAGCGGTGGCCCACACGACGATCCAATCGGCGCGACTCGCATTCGCCGCGAACGACTTCTCGCCGTCGAGGATCCAGTGGTCGCCGTCGGGTTTGCAGGTGGTGCGGATCGCGGCGACGTCGGAGCCAGCGCCGGGTTCGGTCATCGCGAACGATCCCCAACGCGGGCGATCCGGTTCGCGGAAGCGCGTGAGGAAGCGCTCCTTCTGTTCGGGCGTCCCCATCGAGAGGACCGGCGGCTCGCCGAGACCGGGACCGGGAAACGAAACGGCGACACCGCGATCCCAGTAGGACATCTCTTCGGAAAGCAGGACACCGGTCAGTGAAGGGCCGGGGCCTTGCTTCGCCTCCGAGCTCTTCGATCTCACGTCATCCCCGCCCAGCCAACGCGTGCGGCCGAGACCGAGTCTCAACAGCGACGCATAAAAGGGATGGCCAGGATCGACGGGCTTGCCCGCGCGATCCGCCTCGATGCCGAGCGGACGCATCTGCGTGCGGCCCAGCTCGCGGATGCCGGCGAGGCGTTTGCGCACCTCGTCGTCGATCACGAAATTCAAGCGTGCGTCTCGGCGAGCGCGAGAGATTCCGCGTTGGTGACGATCGCTGCGCCTGCGTCTTCGCGCGCCGCATCGACACCGCCGAAGAGCAATCCCAGCGCGCGCGCTTCGCGCATCCACTTCTCGACCGGGTAGTCCTGCATGAAGCCGTGGCCGCCAAGAATCTGCACGGCGTTCGGTGTGACGAAGATCGCCTGCTCGGCTGCTTCGAGGAACGCGGTCGCGCAGGCCTCGACGGCATCCTCGCCGCGATCGAGACGGACCGCTGCTTCGTGCACGAGCAAACGCGTGCCATCGACCGCCATCGCCATGTCTACGATCAAGAACGCGAGTGCCTGGTGATGCGCGATCGGCTTGCCGAACGCGACGCGTTGCAGCGCGTAGTCGCGCGAGAACGTGGCAGCGGCGCGCATCACGCCGAGCAGAAGCGACGCCGTATGGAGTCGCGCGCGCGCGAGGGCGCGGCGCGCACCGGCCGGGTTCACCCACCACGCGCGCACGGGCGCCGCGTCGAGTCGCAGCTCCGACGCGCCGGCCGCGCGCAAGCCGGCGCCGCGCAGCGATGTGAGCTGGATGCCGGCGTCGATCACCGCGATCGAGTCGCGATCGAAGAGCACCAGTAGATCGACGCGATCCGCCGGCACCCACGGCAACACGCCGGTCGCGACGCCGTTGCGCAATGCGACGCGCCCGCCGCCGTTCCAGCCGAGCACGGCGCGCGCGCCGGCACGATCGAGGAGCGGGCGCGCGATCGCCTGCAGCGCCGCAGTGTCGCCACATTCCGCGAGCGCGTAGTACGCCGCGCCGAGCGGATCGAGCGCGAGCGCGGCGCCCGCATCGGCGGCGCCCAGCTCTTCGTGTACGAGCGAAGCGGCGAATGCGCCGAGTCCCGCGCCGCCGAGCGATTCCGGCCACTCGACCGCCGCGAGCCCGATCTCCGCGAACGCGCTTCGCGTGCCGGAATCGACGTCGCGCGCCGCTTCGAAGTGGCGATCGTGCGTGCGCAGCCGCTGCTGCGCGAACGACCGCGCGGTATCGCGGAGCAGCTCCAGTTCTGGGTCGAGCGCGAAGTCGATCATCGAGTTTCGACACGGTCGCGCACGGGGCAACGCCGCGCCAATCGCCATTGCCGCTGCTGCAACGGCAGAGCATGCTCGATCGCATGAGAAAGCTGATGCGCGTGTTCCTCGCGATCGCCGTGTTGCTACTCCCGGTCGGCGGCGTCACCTGGTACGCGCTCGAGGGCAACGATGTTGCGATCGTGCGCACGCTCGAGGCCGACGGGTCGCTGCGCGAGACGCACGTCTGGCCGGTGGAGCAGAACGGTGTGATGTGGCTCGAAGCGGCGTCACCCGAAAGCGCGTGGTTCCTTGAAGCGCAGCGCCAACCCGAGATCGAGTTGGTGCACGCCGGCGCGACGACGCGCTATCGCATCGTTCCCGATCCCGGCGCCGAAGGTCACACGAAGATTCGCGCGCTGCTGCGTGCGAAATATGGCTGGGCGGATCAGTGGGTCGCGTTGCTGCAGGACGGATCGAAGTCGGTGGCGGTGCGGCTCGAGCCGGTGGTGCGATGAGTCGCGATGTCGACGCGCTCTGCAACTCTGTCGATTGGTGAGCCATGCTCCCAATCAGCACGGCTTCCGCGCTGAGTACGGCCCGAACTTCAACGGGAGAATCAACATGGCTCGCTCGTTCTTCTTCGCTCTCGCGATGCTCGCCTTTGCCATCGATGCCAACGCGCAGCAGCGCTGGATCCTTGCTGGCGATTCGATCATGGCGGGCGTCTTCGAGAATGAGGAATTTGGGCTGCCGGGCGGCGACGCCGCTCAACTGACGTCGACGATCGTCGCGCTCGAGACCGGCGTGAGCATCCAGAACGTCTCGTCGCCAGGGGCGACGATGAGCCTGATTCCGCCGTGGCAGTTTCCCGGTGTGAGCAATCAGCGGAGCGCCGTCGCGTTCATCGACGGTCTCTTTGGCGCGAACGGGATCATCATCACGGTCGGCGTAAACGACGCGGGACAACCGGCGATCACGCCCACCAACTTCTACAACGACTACTTCAACTTCGTGACCTACGCGCGCTCGCTCGCTCTCGAGGTGGTGTGCGTGATTCCGCTGAACGAGCCCAACCAACCGACCAACGTCAACGCGTCGCGCCGCTACTACTTCCAGCTGCTGGCGTACTTCGCCTGCACCAATGCCGGAGTTCCTGTCGCCCAGGTCTACAACCCCGCGGCGGACGGCATCTTCCCCGACCCCGCAAACGCCGCGAAGCGTCGGCTCTTTGCGAGCAGCATCCAGGGCACGCAGCTCGTTCTCGACAACATCCACTTGAGTTCCGACGGCCACGCGCTCTTCGCGGAGAAGCTGATCGACTTCATGGTCGCGCGGGGATTCTGGACGCGAAACTGAGCGCTCACAGACAGCGCGCAAAGTTCCGCGCTTACGTGACGATTCGGTAGAGCACGGTCCCGCGCGCAAAGACGCGATGCGACGCCGCACCCGCTACTTCGACGTCACACCAATGCGCTTCGGCTTCGCGGTGAACCGCGCGACCGTACGCGATCAGATCTTCCGCGGGCGGCGGCGCCAGGAATTGCGCCTGCAGTGCGGGCGTAGATGCGCGATACGGTCCCGGCCCGGTGACGGCCCACGCCGCCATCGCGCCGGTGGTGTCGAGCAGTGCCAGCGCGGCGCCTTCGTGCACGCCTCCGCTCGCGTCGCTGAGTTCGTTGCGAAGCGGCAATGCGATGCGCGACGTGCCGCCGCTCATGTGTTCGACGCGCAGCCCGAGGCGTCCCATGAACGGCGTCTTTGCGATGTGCGGCCCCATCGGGCCGGGCTCGGCGTCGCCGTGATCGCCACGCGATTCGGGAAGCGCGGTCTTTGCGTCGCCGCCGCGACCGCGGACGGTGACGAGCGCCTGCGAGATCGCCTTACCGTCCGGCGTTCGGAGCTGCACGTCGATGAAGGCGAGCTCCTTGCCGGCGCGCAGCAATCGCGCCTCCGCAATCACCGCCTCTGCCTTCGCCGCGGCGAGATACGTCAACTGCAGCGCGGCGCTCTGAAACGGCGCGGCGTCGGCGGCGAGCGACGCGCGCGCTACCGCCTGCGCTGCGATCGCCACCAACGACGCCGCAACGCCGCCGTGCAGCACCTGACCCGGATTCGTGTTGCCGGCGGCGAACGGCAACACGAGGCGCACGCGTTCGGTCGTGATCTCGTCGATCCCAACGCCGAGCATCTGTGCGTACGGCGAAGCCTCGATCCACGCAGCGACGGATTCCACGCTCAGCCCAGCCCCGGCAACAACACGCAGTGCATCGCCTCCTCTCCTTCGATCTCGCCGGCGAGTGTGCGCACCGCGCGTTCGGCATCGCGCAGCGCGAAGCGGTGCGTCTGCAATTTCTCGAGCGGCAGCTTGCGCGATTCGATCAGTCGGATCGCGCGCTCGTAGTGTTCCCAGGTGACGCCGATCGCGCCGCGCAGCGTGATCTCCTTCAGCACCACTTTGTCGGAGATGAAGTTCGTGACGGGCTTCATGCCTTTCACGCCGGCGAGGATCACCGTGCCGCCAAGCGCCGCGCAATCGATTGCGTCGACGATCGGCTGCGTGGCGACGGGCGTGACCTCGATCACCACATCGACGCCGCGGCCGTCGGTGATTTCGCGCACGCGCTTCACGAGCGGCTCGCGTTCTACGTCGATCGTGTGATCGGCGCCGAACGCACGTGCGAGCGCGAGCTTGTGCGCATCGCGCGTGAGCCCCGTCACGATGATCGTGCCGGCGCCGATCTCACGACATGCGATCACCGACGCGAGCCCGCGCTGTCCGGGGCCCATCACCAACACGGTGTCACCCGGCTGCGTGCGCGGCATCTCGGCGGCCCAGCGAAAGCCGGCGCCGAGCGGATTGAAGAGCACTGCGATCTCGGCCGGCAGCGTCGGATCGACCTTGTGCACGATCGCGTTGGGCGCGAGGTAAAGATATTCCGCGTACGCGCCCCACAGCCCGGGCGCATCTGCGAGCGGGATGTACGAATAGATGCGTCGCGACGCGCAGAGCTGATACGCACCACTGCGACAGCGCCGGCACGCGTTGCACGGCAACAGCGTCTCGACCGCGACGCGATCGCCGACCTGCACGCCCCAGCGTTGCGCTGCGCGATCGCCGATCGCATCGATCACGCCGAGCGGCTCGTGTCCGGGAATCAGCGGCAGCGGAATCTTCAGCACGCCTTGAAACGACTCGACGTCGCTCCCGCAGATCCCGCACGCCTCGACGCGCAACAACGCGTCGTCTGCGCCCAGTTCCGGCAGCGGGATGTCGCGCGCTTCGATGCGCCCGGGTGCGCTCTGGACCATCGCGAGCGCGGTTCGCGCTGACAAAGGTGACAAAGGGGACGGTCCTCCTCGGTGACGGGCTGCTGACTGCGGGGCCACACCTCGTGCGATTGGCCACGCGGTGCACGCTTGGGCGAGGACTGTCCCTCAAGTCACACGCCAGTCAACGAGGAGGACCGTCCCCTTTCTCACGATTCCGTTCAGCGCCACGCGAAGACGGGTTGGTCGAAGTGGGCGACTCGCGTCGCGAGGTTGCGGATCACGACTTCGCGGAGCTGGTAGACGATCGCGGCGGTGGGAGCGTGCACGTCGGCCATCGAGAGTGGGATCGAGATCACAGGGCGATCGCTTTCGGGGATGCGGCGCAGGCGCGGGACTTCGGGGCGCAGCAGCGCTGCGAGCGGAACGCGGTGGATCTCGGCGACTTCGCCGGGGTTGGGTTCGAGTCGCGCGCCGTCGCCGCCCCATACGACGACCGGCGTGATCACGTAGCCCGAGCGCGTGGGATAGTCGTCGAGCACGCCGAGCACGCTTTCGTGTGGCAGCGAGAGGCCGACTTCTTCTTCGAGTTCACGCAGCGCGGCTTTTGTCGCCGATTCGCCGGGATCGACGCGACCGCCCGGCAGCGCCCATTGCCCGGCGTGTCGATTCATCTTGGCTGCGCGCCGCGTGAGTACGAAGCAGGGTCGCATCTCGGTGTCGGCGACGAGCGCCAGCGCGACGGCTGCAGCGCGCCGATCCCCAAGCGGCTCCGCGACGCGTTCGAATGTCGCGAGCCGCTGCGCTGCGAGCGCGCGCAACAGATCGCTGAAGCCGCCGGGTTCGAGATTCATCGCCGCCGAGAGTAACCGCGGATCGTGGCTACGCGGCGTCGGCTTCCGCGAACGGACCGAGCTTGCGCCGCTCGAGCTCCGCGCTCATCACCTTGCGGAACTCGCGGTTGCGCAGCAGCACCATGTCCACCATCCCGAAGTAGCCGAACGGCAGCTTCGGGCTCTCGTCCCAGTGGCGGAGTTGCTGGTACGGACGCGTCGCGTAGGCGTGGTGATCGGCGTGGCGCGAGAGACCGACGAGTGTGTAGAGCGTGAAGCGTGAGTCCGTGTCCCACGAATCGACTGGGCTCGGCTTCTTGCCGCGGCGGATCAGCCCCCAGTGTTCGAAGTAGTTGACGGCTTCGAGCAAGCGGATCGCCGAGAGCGACTGCAGCAGATGGAACGCGAACGCACCGACGCCGAGCACGGCTGCGATCGCGAATGCGAAGCTCCATTCGGCGACGACGCCGTGCAACACGCGATTGTGGAGCTGGCGGCGATCGAAGAGCGCCATCTCGACATCGCCCATCCGATGACACTCGAGGCGCCACGCGCTCTTGAACTGCCCCGGCACGGTGCGGCGGAAGAACGCCTGGTACGTCTCGCCGAAGCGCGCCGTCGCCGGATCTTCGGGCGTGCCGACCCGCGCGTGATGACCGCGCACGTGCTCCGTCGAGAAATGTTCGTAGAGCACGCTGCCCATCAACACGCGTCCGAGCCACTGCATGTGCTTCTCGCGGCGATGGATCAATTCGTGCGCGACGACGATGCCGCAATAGCCCGAGTTGACGCCCACCATCAAGAACATCACCAGCGTATCGATGCGCCAGAAGCCGTTGACCGAAACGACGTAGGCCGCGAGCGCCACTGAAACGAGTTGCATCGCCGCGAGCACGTAGAGCACCGCATCGAAGGGCCAGCGCGCGAGTCGCGCCGCGGGCTGGCGGTGTTCCGGCGCGCTGCGCACGTCGAGGAGTACCGAGCCGATGATCACGGCGAGCCACGGCAAAGCGCCCCACCAGCGATGCGGCGCGGTCACCAAGAACGCGAGCGTCGAAAGCGGCAGCACGAAGCAGAGCAGGTGCAGCGACCAGATGCGCAGCGTCTCGATCGGCGTCGCGCGATCGGGGACGACGGGCGTCGCGAGGTGCGGAGCGGGGGAGGGTGCAGCCACGGGGTTCTCCACTTCGAGCGCGCATCGGAATCATCTACATACGGCGTCGTATGCGGCTGCATGTTTTGACATACGAGCTAGTATGTCAACCCCATGCCGCGACAAGCCCGGAAAAGCCAACCGCGAGGCCGCTCGGCGCCCGCCGAGGACGCGGAAGCGGCATCGCTCCGCGAGCGCACGAAGGCCGAGACGCGCGAAGCGCTGATCGACGCGGCAGCCGCCGAGTTCGCCGCGCGCGGTCTCGACGCGCCGAGCCTCGACGCGATCTGCGCCCGCGCCGGCTTCACGCGCGGCGCCTTCTACGTGCACTTCCGCGATCGCGAGGATCTCGTCGCCGCGGTGATGCAGCGCGTGCTCGGCGGCTTTCTCGACGCGATCATCGCCACCGGCGAGGAGGCGCACGATCTCGAGCGCACGGTGCGCCGCTTCGAAGAAGCGATTCGCTTCGTGACGCAACTTCGCGTCACGAACCCGCGCCGCCGATCGCCGCTACCCGGCGCGGTCCCGTTCCATCGCATCCTCGAAGCCGCCGAGCGCTCCGCCGCGATCCGCGAGCGCTTCGTCGGCTTGCTGCGCGAGGCCGCGGAGCGCGTCGCGAAGACGGCGGCGGCCGGCCAGCTTGCCGCGACGGTGCGGCGCGACATCGCGCCCGATGCGCTCGGCTCGCTGCTGGTGACGCTGGCGCTCGGCTTCGTCGCGTCGCTCGAGGTGGGCTCGCCCTTCGATCCGGTCGCGGCGCGCACGCTGGTGCTCGCGCTGCTCGCACCGGTCGACGCGCAGCGAGCCGCAGTCTTCGAAGCCGAGCGAAGTTCATCAAGCTAGGATCGGCCGCGAGGTAGCCGTGGCCATTTCCGTCGTTTCCCGCCGCATGCAACTCCCCGCGCGCGGGGTCGAGATCGCGCTCCTCGATTGGGGCGGCGACGGACCTCTCGTCTTCATGCATCACGCGAACGGGTTCTGCGCCGGGACGCTCGGTCTCGTTGCGCAAGCGTTGGTGCCGCACTTTCGTGTGATCGGGATGGATGCGCGCGGCCACGGTGATTCGTCGAAGCCCGAGTCTCCGCACGCTTACGCCTGGGCGCAATTCTCGGCCGACTATCTCGCGGTGGCGGAGCGCCTCGCGGACGAATGCGGCGGCGGCCAGATCGCAGTGGGGCTCGGACACTCGTTCGGTGGCACCGCGGTGCTCGGCGCCGCCGCGCAGCGACCGGATTTGTTTGGCCGGCTGGTACTCGTCGATCCGGTGATTCCGCCGCCGCCCGCTGCGGTCGCTGCGTACGACGCCGATCCCGAGCGCGTCAAGCGCATCAATGGACTCATCGATCGCGCGCGCAACCGCCGCTCGGTGTGGCCGAGTTTCGCCGCCGCGCGCGCGCACTTCGCGGCGCGTCCGCTTTTCGCGAATTGGCTGCCCGCGGCGCTCGACCTCTACGTCGAACACGGTCTTCGGCAGCGGAGTGATGGGCAGGTCGAACTGCGTTGCCCGGGTGCGCTCGAAGCCGCGGTGTTTTCGGGCAGCGGCAGCCTCGACATGGAAGACCTCGCGCGCCGCGCACTGGTACGCGCAACGGTGTTGTGGGCCCGGCACGGGGATTTTCCGCCGGCGCTCTATCAGCGCGTCTTCGCCGCCATGCGCGGCGCGCGCATCGTCGAGGTGGATTGCGGTCACCTCGTCCCGATGGAACAACCGGAGCTGGTCGTTGATTTGGTTCTGGAGAAGGAGGCATCGGCGTGAGCATCTTCGAAACCGTGAGCGCCCAGATGAACGAGGCGCGCAAGGCAAAGGACGAGACGCGGCTCGGTGCGCTGCAGCAGATTCGCGCCGCGTTCTTGAACGAACTCAAGAAGGACAACAGTGCGACGCTCTCGGACGAGGCGTGCGTCACGCTGCTGCGCAAACTCGAGAAGCAGCGCCAGGAGAGCATCGACGCGTTCACCAATGTGGGTCGCAGCGATCGCGCCGACGCGGAGCGCGCCGAACTCGCGGTGATCCAGACCTATCTGCCGCGGCTCGCGGATGAGCCGACGACACGGCGTTGGGTCGAGGAAGCGATCGCGACGTCCGGCGCGGCGAACCAGAAAGAAATCGGCAAGGTGATGGGCGCGTTGATGAAGGCGCACAAGGGCGAGATGGATGGCAACGTCGCGCGGCGCATCGCCAGCGAGTTGTTGCCGGCGGGATGAGGGCAGGGCGATGAACGCGCCGGCGCGACCGCCGCTGCCCGACGGCCTCGTCGCGTTCGTGAAGCGCGGTTGCCCGACCTGCGTGGTCGTGGCGCCCGTGCTCGCGCAGATCGGCGCCGCGCCGCGCGTCGCTCTCACCGTCTTCACGCAGGATGACGTCGCGTTTCCGGAAGGCGTCGTGCGCGCCGACGACACGTCGCTCGCGATGTCGTGGCATCACGAGATCGAAGCGGTTCCGACGCTGATGCGTGTCGAGGGCGGCGTCGAGGCCGCGCGCATCGTCGGTTGGGAGCGCGCCGAGTGGGAGGCGTTCACGGGCGTCGCCGATCTCGGTGCGAGCCTTCCCGCATGGCGACCCGGTTGCGGCTCGCTCTCGGTCGATCCCGATCTCGCGCCCGAACTTGCGGTGCGCTTCGGCGCGGCAAAGTTGCGCGCGCGTCGCGTCGAGCTCGCCGAACTCGAAGACGAGATGGAAGCCGCCTACGAGCGCGGCTGGACCGACGGCCTGCCGATCACGATGCCGACCGAGAAGCGTGTACTCGCGATGCTCGCCGGCACGACGCGTGATCCGAACGAAGTCGTTGCGACGGTGCCGCCCGATCTCGTCGAATGCAGCGTAGAAAAGGTGGCGATCAACGCGGTGATGGCAGGCTGCAAACCGGAGTATCTGCCGGTCGTGTTGGCCGCTGTCGAAGCTGCATGCACCGACGCCTTCAACATGCACGGTCTGCTCGCGACGACGATGCCCGCGGGTCCCGTGCTGATCGTGAATGGCCCGATCCGCCGCGCGATCGGCATGAACGCCGGCATCAACGTCTTCGGGCAAGGCAACCGCGCGAACGCGACGATCGGTCGCGCGCTGCAGCTCGTCGTGCGCAACGTCGGCGGCGGGCGACCGGGCGAAGTCGATCGCGCCACCTTCGGCAATCCCGGCAAGATCGCGTTCTGCTTTCCGGAAGACGAAGAGGGCTCGCCGTGGACGCCGCTCTCGACCGATTTCGGTTTCGCGGCGGGCACCAACACCGTGACGCTCTTCCCCGGCGAAGCGCCGCGCTCGATCGTCGATCAGCTCGCGCGCGATCCCGAATCGCTCGCGCGCACTTTCGCGGTGTGTCTGCGCACGGTGCATCACCCGAAGCTGCCGATGATCTTCGACGCGATCCTCGCCGTCGGCCCCGAACACGCGCGAGTGTTTCGCGAAGCGGGCTGGGACAAGCCGCGGCTACTTGCGCGCTTGCACGAGCTGTTGTTGCTTCCGGGCGCCGAGATCATTCGCGGCGCGGGCGGCATCGCGGAAGGCGCACCCGAACAATTCGCCAGCGCATCGCTTCCGAAGTTCCGCCCCGGCGGATTGCTCCTCGTTCACTGTGGCGGCGGCGCGGGACTCTTCTCGTCGATCATCGGCGGCTGGGCGAACGGCGCGATCGGCAGCACGCCGGTGACGCGCGAGATCACCGGCTGACCGACGGTGGTTAGCAGCAGATCATGAGCGTTCGTGGTCATTTCGTACTTGCGCCTAGTCACAAGCCGCGGTCACGGACATTCCGTGCGGTGTAAGCCGACGCGACGCGTCGATCGCTGCGACCGCATACGTCTAGTAGAGTCACCTGGCCCCTAGAGATGGATGCGAACATGCGACGCCGAGTCTGGATTGGGTTGCTTGCGATGTTGTCGGTCGCGGATGGCGCGCATTCAGAGGGCCGTGTGATCGGCTGGGGTGAACTACCCAGTTCGATCAATGGCACGACCGGGACGGCCACGGCCCTCGCCGTGGGCCACTATCACCGCTGTGCGATCCAAGCGGGCAGCGGTGTCGTGGTGTGCTGGGGCGGCGGCGTCTCCGGCGAGGCAACTCCGCCGGCCTCCGTGACCGGCTTGACGGGCTCGGCCAGCGCGATCGGCGCAGGACTACTCCATAGCTGCGCGATCCAGGAAGGCACTGGTGCCGTCGTGTGCTGGGGCTCCAACGCGGGTGGCTCGGTGACGCCACCTATTTCGGTCGACGGAAGCGACGGCAGTGCGATTGCCCTCGACGTCGGCGGCAATCACAGTTGCGCAATCCAGTCGGGTAGCGGTGGCGTCGTGTGTTGGGGAAGCGACAACGCTGGCGAGACGATGCCACCTGCGTCTGTAGATGGGACGGGAGGATCGGCGACAACCATTGCTGCCGGCGGCGACCACAGCTGCGCCATCCAAGCAGCAAGTGGCGCTGTCGTGTGTTGGGGCGCGGACTACTACGGCGCGCGCACGCCGCCTGGGGCCGTGAACGGGACTCTGGGCTCCGCCGTCGCGATCGCCACCGGTAATCTACACAGCTGCGCGATCCAAGCGGGTAGCGGGGCGGTAGTTTGTTGGGGCGACGATGCGCACGGCAAGACAGTGCCGCCGGTCTCGGTTGACGGCACCGCTGGGACGGCGGTTGCGATCGCTGCGAGCGACGACCACAGCTGCGCGATCCAGGCGGGAAGCGGTGCCGTCGTCTGCTGGGGCGAGCCCAGTGCTTTCGCGGGAACGCCGGCGTCCGTGAATGGAACGGCCGGTGCTGCCAGCGCGATCGGCGCGGGCGTCGGTCATAGCTGTGCGATCCAGGCAAGCAGCGGCGCCGTCGTCTGTTGGGGCGGGGACTTTCATGGCCAGGCCATACCTCCGACGCTGGTCGACGGTACTGCTGGCACGGCGACGGCGATTGCCGCGGGCTTCGATCACAGCTGTGCGCTTCGAGCGGACAGCGGCGTCGTCGCGTGCTGGGGCGATGACAGCGATGGTGAAGCGACGCCGCCCGCGTCAGTGAATGGGAGCGCTGGCACCGCGATCGCGATAGCGACCGGCTACGACTTCAGCTGCGCAATTCGGGCCGACAGCGGCGCCGTGGTGTGTTGGGGTACTGGTCTAGAAGCCACGCCGCCCGCTTCGGTCGACGGGACAGAAGGCACCGCCAGCACGATTGCCACAGCCTTCTATCACGCCTGCGCGATCCAAGCAGAGAGCGGCGCAGTGGTCTGCTGGGGCTACGACGGAGATGCACAGGCGACGCCGCCTGCGTCGGTCGACGGATCTGCGGGCATTGCCACTGTCGTCGCGGCCGGTGGTTCTCACAGCTGCGCGATCCAAGCGGGCAGCGCTGCGGTCGTTTGTTGGGGGAGCAACACCGACGGCCGCGCCACACCGCCCGGTTCCGTGAACGGAACGTCGGGCACGGCGAGCGCGATTGCCGTAGGCAACTTCCACAGCTGCGCCATCCAGGCGAGCAGTGGCGCGGTGATCTGCTGGGGTGCGCCCTCGATCGCCAACGCGATCCCGGATTCGGTGAACGGGACCGCGGGCACGGCGAACGTGATCGCCGCAGGGCTCGGCCACGCCTGCGCGATTCAGGCGGGGAGCGGGGCCGTATTCTGTTGGGGCGACGACCGGCACGGCCAATCGACAGCGCCGCCGAATGCGAGTGGGAGTGCCGGCGTGGCAACCGCGATCTCGGCAGGCGGCCTCCACACACTCGCGATCCTGATTCCGGAGCCCAACGCCTTGACGTCGGTCGCCATTGCCATCGCCGTCCTCGCCATGCTCGTGCAGTGTCACACTCGAGTGGCGGTGAACCGCGACGGGTTCCGCGTAGAGCCGTACGAGAGTTCGCCCCCGCCGCAGCTCGTCGCAAACTCCGCGTCGGTCTTGACGCGCACGAGGGTCCAGGCAGACGGCGACCTGAGCGCTGCGCGCCGACCAAGAGCTGCTCCGATCATCGGCGGCTGGGCGAACGGCGCGATCGGCAGCACGCCGCTGACGCGCGAGATCAAGGCCTGACGGACGTCGTCTTCACGCCGCAGCGCAGCCGGACTCGGACGGAAGTCCGCTTGAACCACTCATGGTCTCAACGCGCTTTGAGGACCAACACCGGTGCAGCGGATGCGCGCAACACTTGCCTCGTCACGCTGCCGCCCATGAAGCTCGCGAGCGGTCCCGATTTCGCGAGGATGAGCACGAGATCGGCGCGAACGCGCTGCGCCTGCGCGAGGATCGTCTCCGCGATCGGAGCCCAGCGTGCGTCGATCGTGACCGAACCCGGGATCCGGGATCGCTTCAATCGGGCCTCGACCGCCGCGACCTTCTTACTCAACTGCTTTCGGTGGGTCTCCACGCGCGGGTCCTGGTCGTCGAAACGAATGCCGTAGGCCGGTTCGGGGACGTGGATCACATGGAGCGCGCTGTTCCAGCGCTTCGCGTATGCCAGCGCCCGCTCGAAGCCGCGGTCGCCGTCGCGCGAGAAATCATCTGCGTAGAGGAGATTCTTCGGCGTCCGCTTCGAGACGCGCGTGCTCTCCTGGAAGACCAGCAGATCGGTCTTGGACAGATGGACGAGCGTCTCGGCGAAGGAACCGATGAAGAGCCGCGGAACGCCCTTGCGAGCATGCGACGCCACCAGCGTGATGTCGGCGCCCTCCTTCGCCGCATGCTCCGCGAACGCTCGCGCGGCGGTGGAGAGCGACAAAGTGTCTACGCTGAGAACGGTGGCGCGCACCTTGTCGAAGCGCAGTTTGCGAAGGCCAAGCTCGACCAGGCGCTTCGGGTACTCAGAGAATCGCTGCGCGACCGGCACGTCGAACGAGGTCGCGAGATTCACTTCCATCGGCGACGCGACGTAGACGGCTTCGAGCCGATCGCGCGCACCGGTGAGTGCATTCACGATCGCGACCGCTCGCTGTTGCAGCTTGCGGTTGGCATCGAACGGGTTGAAGGCCCAGACGAGTTTCACGGCCGCGTCTCCTTGTGACGCCAGGTTCTATAGCCTGCGGTCCAAATGGACGCGAGCGATGGGTTCCGATTCACCACGGGTCCCCACTGCACCTCGATCACACGAGCGTGGCCATGTGACGACCAGGCGCTGCTCCGATCATCGGCAGATGGGCGAACGTCGCGATCGGCGGAACGCCGGTGACGCGCGAGATTCGGGATAGTGACCCGGATCGCGAGCGCGGCTGCGACCACCGTCGCCCGACCAGATGACTTGCGTCACCGACCTTGGTACACCCGGAATCGATTCCTCATCTGGGAGATGGCGATGCATCTACGGATCGAACGCTTGCCGCTCGTGATCGGAATGGCCGCCGCCCTCTCGTTGGCCGCCTGTTCGCAGACAGAGTCGCCACGGGCCGTCCCTGCCCTCGCTCCCGCCACGCGATCGGCGTCGCCCTCCAATCAACCGCCGCTGAACGCTGACAACAACGCGTACTTCGGCGACGTCCATGTCCATACCGGCTGGTCGTTCGACGCGCTGACCAATGGCTCCAAGACGACACCGACGGATGCCTATGCGTGGGCGCAGGGCAGACCGATCACCGGGAGCGGCGGGCCGGAAATGCAGCTCGAGACTCCGCTCGACTTCTACATGGTCGCTGACCATGCCGAGTACATGGGCGTCTTCAACCAGATGTCGAATCCCGACAGCCCGATCTCCAAGACGGAGATTGCCAAGGGCGTCACCTCGCCCGACGCCAATGTTCGCATGCAGACCTTCGCAGGCATCCTGCGCGACATGAGCCAGGGCAAGCGTGACCCAGAATTGAGTGACCCGGCGTTGGCGCGCACCGTATGGGCCGACATCGTCAAGGCGGCCGATGCCAACTACGTCCCCGGCAAGTTCACCACCTTCGCCGGCTTCGAATGGACGTCGAATCCGCAGAAGCGCAACTTGCACCGCGTCGTCGTCTTCCGCGATACCGCGCACCTGCCCGACCTGGTGCTGTCGGCGCTCGATTCCGAAGATCCCGAAAGCCTTTGGAAGTGGATGGACGATCAGCGCGCCAAAGGTTCGACACTCTTTGCCATCCCGCACAACGGCAATGCCAGTGATGGGCGCATGTTCGAGACGCGGAAGTTCGACGGCAAGCCGATCGATGCGGCCTACAACAAGACCCGCGCCGCCAACGAACCCTTGTACGAAATCACCCAGATCAAGGGCACGTCGGAGACCCACCCAGACCTGTCACCGACCGACGAATTCGCTGGTTTCGAACAGTGGGATTACACGCTGTCGGCGGATTACGAGCGGCCGACGCATCGCAAGGGCAGCTTCGTCCGCCAGGCGCTGCTCGATGGCATGAGCCAGGCGGCGAGTGGCGCCGGCAACCCGTTCAAATATGGCTTCATCGGCGACACCGACACGCACAATGCCGCGGCCAGCTACGAGGAATTCAACTTCACGGGCAAGTTCGCGTTCGAAAACAACGCCAGGGAGCGGCTGACCGGTGTCCCCGGTGCGCCGGCGGGCCAGGTTCAACAGATCCAGGAATTCAGCTCGGGTGGTTTGGCGGGCGTCTGGGCGCCGCAAAATACGCGTGAGGCAATCTGGGATGCGATGCAGCGCAAAGAGACGTTCGCCACGTCGGGCCCGATGATGAAGGTGCGCTTCTTCGGCAGCTTCGACTATGCCGCCGACGACGTGAAGAAGGCGGAGTTCATCACGCTCGCCTACGCCAAGGGCGTGCCGATGGGCGGCGACTTGAAGCCGGGCTCCGGCAAGGCGCCGACATTCCTGGTCTCCGCGATCAAGGATCCCAAGAGCGGCAACCTCGACCGGATCCAGATCGTCAAAGGCTGGCTCGACGCGGCCGGCAAGCAGCACGAGAAGATCTTCGATGTCGCCTGGTCCGGCGACCGCAAGATCGGCGCCGACGGCAAAGTGCCGCCGGTCGGCAACAGCGTCGATCTGAAGACTGCGACCTACACCGCCGCGATCGGCGCGCCGCAATTGGCCACCGGCTGGACCGATCCCGAGTTCCAAGCGGACCAGCGCGCCTTCTACTACGCCCGGGTCCTCGAGATTCCGACCCCGCGTTGGAATACCTATGACGCGGTTCGAGAGAAGATGGCGCCGCTGACGAAGGTGCCGGCGACCATCCAGGAACGCGCCTGGAGTTCACCGATCTGGTATGCGCGCAACTGACGTTCCGCTGATCCATCGACGCATTGGATTGCGGCGGAGCTCGGTGCTCCGCCGCACTTTTTGGTGGAGCCGCGTTTGAAGATCGGATCCGTGCTGAGAGAACCGCTGCTGCACTTCCTGTTGATCGGGATGCTGCTCTTCCTGCTCTTTGGCAAGGTGGCGCCGCCATCCGACGAAGGCACGCGGATCACGGTCGATCGAAGCGCGATCGCAGCCCTCGCTGGCCAATTCCAAGCCACCTGGTCACGTCCGCCGACACGCGATGAAGTGAATGGCCTGATCGACGCGTATGTCCGCGACGAGATCCTGTACCGCGAAGGTGTCGCCCTCGGCCTGGTGAAGGATGATCCGGTCATCAAGCGTCGTGTGCGTCAAAAACTGGAAGTGCTGATCGAAGAGGAAGGCGAGGCCGGCGCTCCGGGCGACATCGAGCTGAGCGCCTACTTGAACAAGAACGCAGAAAAGTTTCGTATGCCACCCGTACTCAGCTTCGATCAGGTGCTCTTCGATCCCGCCGACTACGGCGACAATCTGGAATCCGCGTTGAAGGCGTCGATGGCCGCATTGAACGGCGGCGCCGCGCCGGAATCGCAAGGCAAGAGCAGCATGCTGCCGATGCGCGTCAAAGATCTGCCGATGGATCAGGTCGTCCGCGATTTCGGTGATGACTTCGGCAAAGCCCTGGATGCTGCACCAGTCGGGCAATGGCTCGAGCCGCTTCGCTCCGGGTTCGGCGTGCACCTGGTCCGCATCGCCGAGCGCACGCCGGGGTACTTGCCTCCGTTGGACGAAGCCCGCAAGGCCGTCACCCGCGAGTGGGAGAACGGCCGCCGCCAGGCGGCATTGGAAGCCAGCTACGCACGTCTGCGTAAAGACTACGACGTCGTCATTGAAGGCGAAGGCGCGGAAGCGGCGGCCAGGTGATGCGCCGCGTGCTCGAGGTGTTCGCATTCCTGATCTTGGCGCTTGCATCGCCGGCCGAGGCTGATGAATTCCGCCCGGCGTATTTGCAGCTGACACAGATCAGCGCAGATTCCTATGACGTGCTCTGGAAATCTCCAGCGCTGGATGAAAACACGCCGCTGAAAGTCCATCCGGTGTTTCCTGCCGGCGCAACCGAGCGAGGCGCCAGGCGCAGCACCTTTGCCGCCGGGACGATTCGCCAGCGCTGGCAGATCACTGTTCCCGGTGGATTGAACGGGAATGCCATTGCGTTCCCCAGCATGGCCGAATCGCGCATCGACATCCTGGTGCGGCTCGTGCGTCTCGATGGCAGCGTGCAAGTGGAGCGCATCCTGGCGAGCCGGCCGCGCTTCACCGCGATCGACAGTCCTGGCGCGTTTGAAGTCGCAAGAACCTACACCGTAATCGGTATCGAGCACATCCTGCTCGGATTCGACCATCTGCTCTTCGTGCTGGCCCTGGTGATGATCGTGAAATCGACCCGGCGCTTGCTGGCCACCATCACCGCGTTCACCGTGGCGCACTCGATCACGCTGAGCCTGGCGACGCTGGGTGTGGTGCATGTGCCCGGTCCGCCGGTCGAGGCGATCATCGCGCTATCGATCGTGTTCGTCGCGACGGAAATCATCCATCAGCTCCAAGGCCGCGAAGGTCTGGCATCGCGCAAGCCCTGGGTCGTCGCGTTTGCCTTCGGTCTATTGCACGGACTGGGTTTCGCCGGCGCCCTCGCCGAAGTCGGCTTGCCGCAAAATTCCATTCCACTTGCGCTGCTCTTCTTCAACGTCGGCGTGGAAATCGGCCAAGTGCTTTTCATCGTGGCGGTGTTGGCGATCTACCAGGTGTTGTCGAAGCTGGCTGCGGGGCGGATGGAGCTGGCGCGTCTAGCTCCAATCCCGGCGTATGCCATCGGTGGCGTTGCCAGCTATTGGGTGTTCGAGCGGGCGTCTGGATTCTGGCCTTAGGCTGGCCGCGGACGCGGCGGCACCGCCCGATGGAGGGCATCTTCCAGGACACCGCGCCGATCTTCGGCGGCTGGGCAAACGGCGCGATCGGCCGCACGCCGGCGACACGCGAGATCAAGACCCGACGGACGCTGCTACGCGCGGATCGTGGGCGTCGTCGTTGCGACTCGTTCTGCAGGGAGAGCGAAGCTCGAATCCGCCGGCGAGCGCCGCGGTAGTTCAGCTTTCCGTTCGCACACGTCCGCTCTAGTCTCCGCCGCTCGCGACGAGCGGAAGCACTTCGGTTGGAAGCGGAGTAGGGCGGCGTGACGCGGATCCTGGTATTACTCATTCTCGTGTCGTTGGCGGCGCCGTCGTCGGCAGCCGTGCGGTACGCGGCCGGCGCTCTCGCGGAAGCCTATGCGAGTGACGGCTTCGCAAGCGACAGCGAGCAATCCCAGAATCCCGTCGGCACCAGCGCGGACTATCCCTTCGCGACGACCGGCGGCTTCCTCGACGGCTACATCACCAGCTCCGCCAGTCGCAGCACGTCTTCCGCCGCCGGCATCATGACGACGCGCACGACGAGCTTCGGCGCGAGCTGCCGACTCATCGGCGGGGGTGGCCCCTGCACCGGCGATCCGAGCGAGCTCGGTCTGACCGAGTCGTTCTACGACGCGGGCGCGGCGGTCTACCAGTCTGTGGCCACGGGAACTTCCGCGACGGCGAGCGCCGCTGCTTCGGAAGGCGAGCTGAATGTCGGCATCACCTCCGAGAAGAGCCGGGTCACCTCTGTGATCATCAATCCGGAGAACGACCAGCAACTGCTCGACTTCACCGCCACGACGGGCACGTCCAGTGCCCAGGCCAGCGCCGCGCTCTACCTCGACACGGTGATCACCGGTGCGCCCGGCGCGACTGGCATCATCACGATTCGCGGCAGCAGCAATCTGTCGATGACACCCGGTGCGCTCGACTCCGGCCAGTTCGCTGCGGCGTACAGCCTCAACGCGTACGCGGAGAGCGGACCCGCTGTCGGCGGCTGTGTCGCTTCGACGTGTCGCGACTCGGAGGTCGATTCGGAATTCTTCAGCAACGGCTCGTTCGGCTTCGGCGGAGCACCGTTCGCGCTGAGCTTTCAAGCCCGGACGGGCGAGCGGTTCTACGTGTTGGTGACCGCGATCGTGAAGGGCGGCGCGGGATACGGCGTCAGCGCGACGCCCGAACTCGTCGACATCACGCTCACGGGCGGACTCGATCTCGCGGACTCTCTCGGGTTGTCGCCGGTGTCGTCCGGCGTCTACAGCTTCGAAGCGCTGCCCGAGCCCGGCGACGCGGCGCTGGGGTTGGCGGCACTGGGCGCGCTGGCGTGGGTGGCGCGGCGACGGGCACGCGGAGGCAACGATCTCGCCACTCGATTCGCCAGGCGCGATCGCGTGTGATCATCGATCGGTGTCGAGTGCAGAGTCCAAGACGCTGCAGCCACATCTTGGAAGCGAAGATGGAGTGTGAAGCCGAGGCGAACGCGCAGTGCGGAAGGATCGCGGACCGAGCCGTCGTCGGGGTGACTCGGTTGGTGGACGCGTCACCGCGTGTGCCGTGCCGAGGCCCCTATGATATAAGCGAAGCAACCCGCGCCGATGTTCACTCGTCGATCGACGCGCTCTTCCGAAGAGCGGGAGAAGCGTGAACCATCGGGCATCCCAGGGATGAGTGATCCAACATGTCAACAAGCACTGCTGATGGCGGCCCGACGCGGCCATTCGATGGACTTCTCGTCATCGACCTGTCCCACGTTCTGGCCGGCCCATTCTGCACCATGCTGCTCAGCGATCTCGGAGCGCGCGTCATCAAGGTCGAGCGTCCGGGTTCCGGAGACGACTCGCGTGCATTCGGGCCGTTCCTCGACGACAAGTCGTTGTACTTCGGCTTCATCAATCGCGGCAAGCAGAGCATCGCGCTCAATCTGAAGCACGAAGCGGATCGGACCTTGTTCGCGTCCATGGTTCAAAAGGCCGACGTCCTGGTGGAGAATTTCCGCCCCGGCACGATGGATCGACTCGGCTACACATGGGAGGCGCTGTCCGCGATGAACCCGCGCCTCGTGTACGCATCCGCTTCCGGCTACGGCCAGACGGGCCCGAGGCGTACCGAGCCGGCGTATGACACGGTGATTCAGGGAATGTCGGGCCTGATGAGTCTGACGGGATTCGCGAGCGGGCCGGCGACCAAAGCCGGGACGTCGATTGCCGACATCACCACCGGCATCTACACGTTCGGCGCCATCGTCTCGGCTCTCTATGCGCGTGAGAAGAACGGGCACGGTGCGCGTGTCGATATCGCGATGTTCGACGCGGTTCTTTCCATCCTCGAGCATGGGCTGATGCATTACGTGGCCACCGGGAAGGTTCCCGAGCGGCTCGGAAATCGTCACCCGAGCATCACTCCCTTCGACACCTTCGATGCCGCCGACAAGGCGTTCGTCATCTGCGCCGGGGACAACGCGCTCTTCGCCGCGCTCTGCAGATCCGTGGGCCGCGCGGAGCTGGCGACCGACGCGCGCTTCACCGACAACGACCGGCGCACCGAGAATGCGGTCGCGCTCCGCGCCGAGCTGGAGACCGTGCTGAAGACGCAGCCGGCCGGGCACTGGTTGCCGATCCTGATGAAGGCCGGCATTCCTTGCGGCTCCATCAATGACGTCGCCTCGGCCCTGGCCGATCCGCAGGTCGCCGCCCGCAACATGATGATCACGGCCGGCGGCGTGCGCATGCCCGGCAATCCCATCAAGATCAGCGGTTGCGACGATCCCACGGAGCGGCCAGCCGCCCCGGCGCTCGATGCCAGCGGCACGGCCATTCGAGAAGAATTTGCCTCGGCGCGCTCCGGAAAATGAACGGGAGAGAAACGCATGGCATCTGATCTCGTCGGCTACGAAACGCGGGGCCCTGCGGCGATCGTTCGCCTGAACGACCCCGCGCGTCGCAATCCAATGAGCAAGGATCTACTCGACCAATTGTCGGCAGCGGTGACCCGTGCAAGTGTCGATGACGGCGTCCGTGCCATCATCATCACGGGAACCGGGTCCGCGTTCTGCGCCGGCATGGATCTGAAGGAGGCACGCGCCTCGCTAGCGCGCGTGACGAACGCCGCGACCGGCACCGACTGGCCCGAGGCGCGGCACGGAGAAGAAGTCCTCGACCAGGTCTACAACTGCAGCAAGCCCACCATCGCCGCCATCAACGGGGTGGCGGCGGGAAACGGGGCGGGACTGGTCTCGGTCTGCGACATCGCGCTGATGGCCAGCGATGCGCGCATCGGATATCCGGAAATGCGATCGGGAATCCAGGCTGCGATGGTGGTCCTACACCTGATGCGGTTGGTCGGCGAGCGCGTCTCCCGCTACCTCCTGCTGACCGGCGAGCTGATCGATGCCCAGACGGCGCAGCAGATCGGACTGGTCAACCGCGTGGTGCCGGGCGATCAGCTGCTCGACGCCGCGGTCGATTGCGCAACCAGGATCGCGCTCAACGCCCCGAAAGCGGAGGCGATGACCAAGCGTCTGCTGCGCCGATTCTCGGGGCAGGCGATGGGGCTGCAGATGACTGATTACACGGCCGTCCCGCATCTCGAGGGCGAGGCGCGTCTCGGCCTCGAGGCCTTCTTCTCGCACCAGCGCCCGCCGTGGGCGCCAGCGGCGCTTCCGCCCTCATCGGCGCACTGAGTCGGACACACACTTGTTACACGCGGAGGAAATCCCATGTCAGAAGAAAAGATGCACTTCACGCGGATGGATCAAGGCACCGATGAGGACTTCGAAATCCTCAAGCGCTTGCACATCGAGAACATCAAGAAGCTCCCCGACCTCCTGATCGGGATGGTCATGGATCTGGCGGGCGATTCCGCGTACAACCTGAACCGGAAAGATCACAGCCTGCAGTCTGCCACGCGCGCACTTCGTGACGGTGCCGACGAAGAACTCATCGTGTGTGCGCTCTTCCACGACGTCGGCGAGGGTCTGGGCCCGATGAACCACGGCGAGGTGGCAGCCTCGGTTCTTCGCCCCTTCGTGTCGGACGACAACTACAACGTCATCAAGTACCACCCGCTGTTCCAGACGTACTTTTACGGTGCGCACCTCGGTCTCGATCCGAACGCGCGCGACCGGTACAAGAGCGAGCCGTGGTATCAGAAGTGCGTGGACTTCTGCGCCAGGTGGGACGAGGTCTCCTTCGATCCAACCTACAAGAACGAGCCCATCGAGAAATTCGAGCCGATGGTGCGCCGCGTGTTCGACAAGCCCTGGGCGCCCCCGGCGAAGGCGAAGTGACCCACGCCTTTCGCGAATGAAGCGCGAGCCATGGACATCTGGACGCTGCTGGAGAGGTCGGCAACCGAGTTCGGCGGATCCATCGCGGTCGTCGATGGCGACCTTAGGCTGACGTACGAGGAGCTACGCGCGCGCGCCTGCCGCCTGGCGGGATTTCTTCGCGCGCAGCAGGTCCAACAGGGCGACCGCGTCTCCATTCTCGACGTCAACTCTCACGAGTACATCGAGTCATACTTCGCCGCCGCCGCCCTGGGCGTCATCCTCAATCCGATCAACCACCGTCTGCTGGGCCATGAGGTCGCGCAGGTGCTCGCGGATGCTGGTGCCTCGTGGTTGCTGATTCGCACGGAGTTCGCGCCGCTCCTCTCCGACGCAGTGCTGCCGGCCACCGTGAAGGGCATCGTGTGGATGGGCGGTCCGCCGCCCTCGAAGAGCGCGGCCGCCCAGCACGAGTACGAGGCCGCGCTGGCCTCGGCCGTGCCGCTGGGCGAGGCGGCGGTAGTGGCATCCGACGACGTGGCGCATCTGTACTACACGAGCGGGAGCACGGGGCGTCCGAAGGGGGTCATGCTCACCCACCGCAATGTGTGTATCCACGCGCTGGGGAACATCGCCGAGCTGCACCTGACCGACGGCGAGGTGTGGGGCCACTTCGCGCCGTTGTTCCACCTGGCCGACGCGTGGGCGGTCTTCGCAATCACCTGGGTCGGCGGCTGCCACGTCGTTCTGGGGCGCTTCGACGCCGTGGGCGCACTCGCCATGATCGAGCGGGAGCGGGTCACGATGACGGCGCTCATCCCGACGATGTTGAACATGATGGTGCATCACGAAAATGTGTCTTCCTACCGTTACGACAGTCTGCGCCGCTTGCTCACGAGCGGAGCGCCGATTGCCGAGGTGCTGGTCGCGAAGGCGATCGACACTTTTGGATGTGACTACGTCCAGGCCTACGGGTTGACCGAGACGAGTCCCCACCTGCTGATGAGCACGCTCAAGGCGTCCATGACGACGCTCCCGCCGGAGCAGCAGCTGGCCTACAAGTGCAAGACGGGCCGCCCGTTCATTGCGGTAACGATGCGAGTCGTCGATGACGAAGGGCGCATGGTCGCAGCCGACGGACGAGCGGTTGGGGAGATCCAGGTGCGCGGCGACACCATCATGGCTGGCTACTGGAACAACGCGGCAGCCACCGCCGCCAGCTTCGACGGCGCGTGGTTCTGCACGGGAGATCTCGCCGTCGTAGACGAGGAGGGCTACGTCAACATCGTCGATCGCAAGAAGGACATGATCGTCACCGGCGGCGAGAACGTCTTCTCTGCGGAGGTTGAAAACGTGCTCTACGACCATCCGAAGGTGCTGGAGGCGGCGGTGTTCGGGGTGCCCGATCCCAAGTGGGGAGAAGCGGTGAAGGCGGCGGTCGTCCTACAAAAGGGTCAGACCGCCAGCGCGGAGGAGATCATCGCGTTCTGCAAGCAACACCTGGGTGCGTACAAGGCGCCCAAGTCCATCGACTTCATGGCTTCTCTTCCGCGCACGGGATCCGGCAAGATTTCCAAGAAGTCCCTGCGTACGCCGTACTGGACGCACCAAGCCAAACAAGTCTGAGTCGGGCGTGCCGTCGCGCTCCGCTAGGTGGCGCTCGCGATGTACGGCTTGACCATCTTCGCCGGATCGACGACGCGGTCGAACTCGTCGTCGGTCACGAGGCCCAGCTTCAGCGCCGCGGCCTTCAGCGTGAGGTCATTGTCCATCGCGTAGTGGGCGATCTTCGACGCCTTGTCGTAGCCAATGATCGGCGAGAGAGCCGTCACGAGCATCAACGAGCGGTCCACGTACTCCTTGATCTTCTTCAGGTTCGGCTTGGTGCCCTCGATCAGGAACTTGCGGAAATTGGTGCACCCATCGGTCAAGAGCGTGATCGAATGCGTGATGTTGAAGATCATCAGCGGCTTGTAGACGTTCATCTCGAGGTAGCCGCCGGCACCGCCGAAGCCCACCGCCAGGTCGTTCGCCATCACCTGCACGGCGATCATCGTCAGCGCCTCGGCCTGCGTCGGGTTCACCTTGCCCGGCATGATCGAGGATCCCGGCTCGTTCTCCGGAATGAGCAGCTCGGCGAAGCCGGCCCGCGGGCCGCAGGACATCAGCCGGATGTCGTTGGCGATCTTGTAGAGAGAGACGGCCAGCGTCCGCAGCGTGCCGGACAACTGCACCAACGCGTCGTGTGCGCCCTGGACCGCGAACTTGTTGGGCGCCGTGATGAACGGCAGGCCCGTCAGCTTGGCGATCTCGGCTGCGGCCGCCTCGGCGAAGCCGGGTGCCGAGTTGATGCCGGTACCCACCGCTGTTCCGCCGAGTGCGAGCCGGTAGACAGCGTTCAGCGCATCGTCGATCCGCTCGAGATTGTCCGCGAGCATGCCGACGTAGCCCGACCATTCCTGCCCGAGCGTGATCGGCGTGGCGTCCTGCATGTGGGTACGGCCGATCTTGATGATGTCCTTCCACTCCTCGGCTTTTGCCGAGATCCCATCGTGCAGCCCCGTGATCGCCGGGACCAGCCGCTGCTTCACATTGACCGCTGCCGCCACGTACATGGCAGTGGGGAACGAGTCATTGGACGACTGCGCCATGTTGACGTGGTCGTTGGGATGAACCGGTGACTTGCTCCCGAGCGGCGTGCCGGCGATCTGGCAGCAGCGATTGGATATCACCTCGTTCACGTTCATGTTGAACTGCGTACCGCTGCCGGTCATCCACACGTGCAACGGGAACATGTCGTGATGCTGGCCGGCGAGGATCTCGTCGCACACCTGGACGATCAGCTTCCACGACTGATCGTCGAGCCGCTCGTCCGCATGGTTTGCGTTGGCGGCCGCCTTCTTGAGCGTGGCGTACGCGGTGATCATCTCGCGCGGGATCAAGTCCGTGCCGATGCTGAAGTGCTCGAGGGAGCGCTGGGTCTGCGCGCCCCAGAGCTTGTCGGCGGGAACATCCACTTCGCCGAGGCTGTCGCTCTCCTTGCGAACGTCCGGCATGTGCGCGCTCCTTTTGTGTGTATCGACGGCGCCCAAAGGACGCGAACGCGACTTCGTGGCGGAACGATGCGGACCATTAGCGATTCGAGGTGGCCCTTGTCGATGCCTACCAACCGCGTGAGCGACCCGCCGTATCCCCCGCACTTAGCGCGGGACCGAGAGCCACAGCAGGAGCAGGTGCCGCTTTCGCGACGGCTCGTCCCAATCTTCGTACGCCGTGCGCGCGTGCAGGATCGTGTGGTTCGAGATCAACTGGATGTCGCCGGGCTCGAAGTGCATGTCGAGTCGCAGCGCGGATCGTGACCGCAACATGTGGACGAAGCGCGGCGACTCCCTCCGGCAGGGAGCCGCCGCGCTCGGCGCCATTTCGAACGCGCGGTTGCGGGATGCTCAGCGACTGTTGTTGACGGCCGAATTCAGGTCGAAGTGCTGCAGACGCGGATACCGCACCCCCGCGTTGGCGAGCAGAGCCGCCTGGTTTCCGACACCGAGACTCGGCTGCACGCCGCCGCGGATCCGCCGGCAGGCCGATACTGGTCATTTCAGCCAGATTCGCTCCCTTGCCACCCAGCAAACTCTTCAATTCAGCCCGACCATCTGCCTGGCCATTGCCAAAGAAATATACATATTGATGCGCCATCTTTTCGCCTCCTGATGTAATACGGTGAATTATGGAAACAATAATCTAAAAAAAACTGAATTCAACGGATTGGACAGGAAATGCTATTTTTTGTCCAG